>DATBKP010000069.1:0-51116 GCA_036555785.1 Steroidobacteraceae bacterium | reverse complement strand
TGAGCACTGCACACACACAAGCGCCGATACTGGTCCACGCTGCACGCGCGACGTTCATGTTTGCCGACAACAGCAGTCGGCCGATGACGATCTCGATGCCTTGCACGAGCACCAGCGCAGACATCGCTGCGATGATCGGCTCGCTGCCCGCGAACCCCGGCCCGAGCATCGGTACCAGCAGCGGCGGCACGGCCACGGCCATCGCTAGTGCGCTGAGCGCGGCGAGCGTGAGTCCCACCCAAAGTGCCTGACGGGTCATGCGTCCGAAGCGGTGCGGATCACCGAACGCGCGACTCAGTCCTGGGTAGGCGGCCCGGCCCAGAAACAGCAACGGCAGGCACGCGAGCTCGACGAGCTTCAACCCGGCTGCGTATTCGCCGGCGGCGCGCTCGGTCGCGAGTAGCGTCAGGGCGATCACGCCGATGCGTGTGAACACCTGGCTCATCACGTCCGCAGCCGCAAACGACCACAGCGTGTGAATGTTGTTGCGCAATGCCGGCAGCGCGACGTGCAGACGCAGCGGCAAGCCATGTCCTGCGGCCGAGCGTGCGGCCAATGACACCGTGACGACGCCGGCCAGGGCAAACGCGAGCACCGCGATGTGCAGCGGTGCCTGCGAGATGAATATGAGCGGGACGGCGATCGCGAGCCCGAGCGCACGGCCCAGCACGATGACCAGCGACGGCCACACCATGCGTTGCTCCGCCATCGAAGGCACGAACAACGTGTTCGCGAAGGCCGAGCACAGCTGGTAGGTCGTGAGCGCGAGGATGATCGTCAGCACCGCCGCGCTGGGCGAGGTCGCAATCAGATAGACCGTCAGTGCACACAGTGCGACGACTGCGATGCACGTTTGCGATCCGAGCAGGTCGGCGAGCAGCGACGCGCGCCGGTCCGGCGCACGCCGCGTGTATTCGCGAATGCCGTACTCGTCGATGCCGAGCGTCGTCGCCGAGTAGACGAAGCCGGCGATCGCGAACCCATAGGCATAGACGCCCATGCCGTGCGGTCCAAAGCGCCGTGAGACGATCAGGAACAGCACGAAGTTCAGCAGGTCCGCAGCGATGCGACACGCGAGCAGCCACGAGGCATTGCGTCGTAGCGGGGCGGTCGCGGCGACGATGCCCGGCGCGGTCGTCCGCGACACTTCGCGACAGAGATCGAGGTAGCGTCGTGCCACATCGTTCATGTCGAAGCGGCTGGCGACTGCGCGTCGGGCAGCGGTACCGACTGTTGGCAACGCGCTGCGCTGACTGAGCGCCGTCTCCAGGGCTGCGTGCAAAGCGGCTGGATCGCGCACCGGAACGAGCCAACCTTCATGTCGCTCGCGAATGATCTCGGGCGCCACGCCGACGGCCGTCGACACGCACGGCAGTCCCGCGGCCATCGCTTCGACCAGCGACAATCCGAAGCCTTCGCTGTCGCTGCAGGAAACGAACAGGTCACTGGCGTGCAGGTAGTCATGGACATTCTCGACATGCCCGGTGAACGTGACTCGCGAATCGAGCTGCGCGCGGCGGACGCACTCGCGCAGCTCCAGCTCGCAGCCGTCGAACGAACGGTCGCCGCTGCCGACCAGCACCAGGTGCGCATCCGGATACTCGCGCGCGATCTGCGTCCACACTGCGAGCAGCATGGGCAGGCCTTTCGCCCGCGACAACCGGCCGGTGTAGATCGCGAGCAACCCGTCGGGCAGTCCAAGACGCCGGCGCAGCGCGGCGCGATCGCCAGCGGGCGCGCCAAGCTCCAGGCCGTTCGGGATGCGCACGACGCGCGTAGCGGTACCGAGGCGCCGCGCGAGCGCAGCCTCGATTTCTGCCGAGATTGCTACGGTTGCATGCGCCTGGCGCAGCAGTCGATCGCGAAGCCGAGCCCAGAGACGCACGATGCTCGCACCCTCGCGCAGCTTCATCTGCGCAAGGCTCTCGGGTGTGAGCTCCTGCTCCAGCTCCGCAACCGCATCGACCTTCACGATGCAACGCTTTCGCAGCAACCAGGCTGCGAGCACCGTCGGTATCAGGACCGCCTTGACTCCCTGCACCAGGATCACGTCGTAGCTGTTGCGCTCGCGCACGAGATGCAGCAGCAGCAAGGCGAGAAAGCCCAGCGTCGGCGGCACGGCGCGCCAGCCTTTGCCTTTGAGCAACCCGGTGGGGGCGAGGCGCGAGATCCGGATGCCGTCGATGACCTCGTTGCGCGCGGACGCGGCAAAGTTGCGCCGGGTCGCCACGGTGACGACGGCGCCCTGGGCGCTCATGCGCCGGGCGAGTGCGAATGCCTGTCGCCCCTGGCCCCCCTGATCCTCCGGGTGAAAGATCTCGGTGACCAGGCACAGCCGCGCAGCGTGCAATGCCTCTCCTCCACGACGACGCAGTGCCGCCGGATGCGTGCTGTAGTGCACCGGCAGTGCCAGTACGGGCTTTCCGAAGAGAACTTAATACAAGCGCCCGTTGCGCCTTGGAAATGCGGGCTCAATCCGCGAAATCGCTGTCGCGACCAGGCGACTTCGCTGCACTTCTTGCAGCGGACTTTGTAATTTTTAGCTTGGCCGTTACCAAGGTATCGGTTGCAGGTAAGCCATACCAAAAGCTAACGGCCCGCTCACGCGCCGCTGCGTAGAGTCCCGGGCCATGGAACTAGGAGTCCTCCTCGCCACGCTGCTGCTCCTGTTGCTGACGTGGCTGCTCTATCGCCTGGCCGTCTGGCTGGAGCCCCGCCCATGAGTGTCATGAGCTGGATCGGCCTGGCGCTCGCGCTGGGCCTGGGCATCTATTTGTTCGTCGCGCTGCTGCTGCCGGAGAAATTCGGATGAGTGCAGCCGTTTTGCAGATCGCTCTCTACGTCATCGTGCTGCTGGCGATGGTCAAGCCGCTCGGCGGATTCATGGCCAAGGTCTACCAGGGCGAGCGCACGTTTCTCACACCGCTGCTCGCGCCGCTCGAGCGGCTCATCTATCGCATGGCGGGCGTGGACCCGGACAGCGAGTCCGGCTGGCGGCGCTACGCGCTCGCCGCGCTGGTCGTCAACATCATCGGCTTCGTGGTCGTGTACCTGCTGCAGCGATTGCAGCACGCGCTGCCGCTGAACCCGCAGGGACTGCCCGCGATCGGCCCGGACTCGTCGTTCAACACCGCCGTGAGCTTCGCGACCAACACCAACTGGCAGGGTTACGCGGGCGAAGGGACGATGAGCTATCTCACGCAGATGCTCGGGCTGTCGGTGCAGAACTTCCTGTCGGCTGCGACCGGCATGGCAGTGCTAGTAGCGCTGATCCGCGGCTTCGTGCGCCGGCAGGCTGCCGAGATCGGCAACTTCTATGTCGATTTCACGCGCAGCACGCTCTACATCCTGCTGCCGCTGTCGTTGCTGCTCGCGCTCGCGCTGGTGTCGCAGGGTGTCGTTCAGACCTTCTCGCCCTACGAGAGCGCGCACCTCGTCGAGCCGCTGACGTCGCAGGGCGGGCCAGTGACGGAGCAGACGATTCCGCTCGGGCCAGCGGCAAGCCAGGTCGCGATCAAACAGCTGGGCACCAACGGTGGCGGCTTCTTCAACGTGAATTCCGCGCACCCGTTCGAGAATCCGACGCCGTCGGCGAATTTCCTGGAGGTGCTGGCGATCCTGCTGATCCCGGCGGCGCTCTGCTACACGTTCGGTGCGATGGTGCGCGACACGCGGCAAGGATGGGCGCTGCTGATCGCGATGCTGGCGATCTTCGTGCCGCTGACCTACGCGAGCTATGTCGCCGAGCAGTCCGGGAACCCAGCGCTCGCAACGGCCGGAGCGGATGCGACGGCGTCGCCGCTGCAATCCGGCGGCAACATGGAAGGCAAGGAAGTGCGCTTCGGCATCGCCAACTCCGCGCTGTGGGCTAGCGCGACGACAGCGGCTTCGAACGGCTCCGTGAATGCGATGCACGACTCGTTCACGCCGCTCGGCGGCCTGGTGCCGCTGTGGCTGATGCAGCTCGGCGAAGTCGTGTTCGGGGGCGTCGGCAGCGGCTTGTACGGCATGCTGATGTTCGCGCTCATCGCGGTCTTCATCGGCGGCCTGATGGTCGGCCGCACGCCGGAATATCTCGGCAAGAAGATCGAGGCCTACGAGGTCAAGATGGCCTCGCTGGTCGCGCTGCTGCCGCCCCTGATCGTGCTGATCGGCACTGCTGTCGCGAGCGCGACGCCAGCGGCCATCGGTGGCGTCGCGAATCCCGGCGCGCACGGCTTCTCGGAGATCCTTTACGCGTTCTCCTCGGCCGGCAACAACAACGGCAGCGCATTCGCCGGGCTGTCTGCGAATACGCCCTTCTACAACATCGCGCTCGGGGTCGCGATGTGGGCGTCGCGGTACTGGTTGATGATTCCCGTGCTCGCGCTCGCAGGCAGTCTGGCCGCGAAGAAGGCCACGGCCGTGACTGCAGGCACGCTGCCCACCCATACGCCGCTGTTCATCACGATGCTGGTCGGTGTCGTCCTCATGGTCGGCGCCCTCACGTTCGTTCCGGCGCTCGCGCTCGGGCCGATCGTCGAGCAGCTGATGATGATTGCGCAGCACTGAGGCGGCAGAGCATGGCTATCAAGGCAGACATCGTCCGGGGCGCGCTCGTCGACGCCTTCCGCAAGCTCGATCCGCGGCTGCAGATCCGCAATCCGGTCATGTTCGTCGTATTCGTCGGGAGCCTCTTTACCACCGCGATCGGCGTCGGCGCCGCCTTCGGCAAATTCCAGAGCGAAGGTCCGCCGGGATTCATCCTGGCGCTGGCGGGATGGTTGTGGCTGACCGTGTTGTTTGCCAACTTCGCTGAAGCAGTCGCCGAAGGACGCGGCAAAGCGCAGGCCTCCACGTTGCGCTCGATGCGTCGCCACGTGCACGCGAAGAAGCTGTTCAGCACGAAACCGGACGACTACCACATGGTGGAGGCGGGCGCCCTGCGGCGCGGCGACCTGGTGCTGGTCGAAGCGAACGACATCATTCCGGCGGACGGCGAGATCGTCGAGGGCGTCGCATCGGTGAACGAGAGCGCCGTGACCGGCGAATCCGCGCCGGTGCTGCGCGAAGCGGGCGGCGACTTCTCCTCCGTCACGGGCGGCACGCGAGTGCTCTCCGACCGCATCGTGGTGCGGGTCACGAACAAAGAGGGCGAAGGCTTCCTCGATCGCATGATCGCGATGGTCGAGGGCGCGAAGCGGGGCAAGACGCCCAACGAGATCGCGCTGTCGATCCTGCTCGCGATGATGACGCTCGTGTTCCTGCTCGCCACCGCAACGCTCGCGCCGTTCTCGCAGTTCGCGGTCGACGCGGCAGGGCAGGGATCGGCGGTCACGCTGACGGTGCTGGTGGCGCTGCTGGTGTGCCTCATTCCCACGACTATCGGCGCACTGTTGTCGGCGATCGGCATCGCCGGAATGGATCGCATGGTGCGCGCGAACGTGATCGCCACCTCCGGCCGCGCCATCGAGGCGGCGGGCGACGTCGACGTGCTGCTGCTCGACAAGACCGGCACGATCACGCTCGGCGACCGCCAGGCGTCGGCATTCCTGCCTGCGCCGGGCGTCACGGAGCAGGAGCTCGCCGATGCGGCGCAGCTGGCCTCGCTGTCCGACGAGACTCCCGAAGGCCGCTCGATCGTGGTCCTCGCGAAGCAGAGGTTTCAGCTGCGCGGGCGCGACCTGGGGGCCACGCAGCACGCGTTCCACAAGTTCTCGGCGCAGACGCGCATGAGCGGCGCCGACATCGAGGGGCGGCGGCTGCGCAAGGGCGCCGCGGACGCCATTCGCAAGTTCATCGAAGAGCAGGGCGGCAGCTGGCCTGGGAAGGTGAGCGACAGCGTGGACACGATTGCGCGCAGCGGCGCCACGCCGCTCGTCGTCGCAGATGGACGCAGGGCGCTCGGCGTGGTCGAGCTGCGTGACGTCGTGAAGGGCGGCATCCGCGAGCGTTTCGCGGAGCTGCGCCAGATGGGCATCAAGACCATCATGGTCACGGGCGACAATCGCCTGACGGCTGCGGCTATCGCGGCGGAAGCGGGCGTCGACGACTTCCTCGCGGAGGCGACTCCGGAGAAGAAGCTGGAGTTGATACGCCGCAATCAGGCGGAGGGCCGGCTGGTCGCCATGTGCGGCGACGGCACCAACGACGCGCCCGCGCTGGCGCAGGCCGACGTCGCGGTGGCGATGAACACCGGCACGCAGGCGGCCAAGGAAGCCGGCAACATGGTCGATCTCGACTCGAATCCCACCAAGCTGATCGAGGTGGTCGACGTCGGCAAGCAGATGCTGGTCACGCGCGGCGCGCTGACGACGTTTTCGATCGCCAACGACATGTCGAAGTACTTTGCGATCATCCCGGCGGCGTTCGCGGCGACCTATCCCGCGCTCGACGCGCTCAACGTGATGCGGCTGGCCACGCCGCAGAGCGCGATCCTCTCCGCGGTCATCTTCAATGCGATCGTCATACCGATGCTCGTGCCGCTTGCGTTGCGTGGCGTGAAGACGCGCGCGGCCTCGGCCGGCGAGCTGCTGCGCAGGAATCTGCTGGTCTACGGCGCCGGCGGCATCGTCGTGCCGTTCATCGGAATCAAAGTCATCGACCTGCTGCTGGGTGTGCTATGAGCGAGCTGCGTCCTGCCTGGGTGCTCTTCGTGCTGCTGACGGTGCTCACCGGCATCGTGTATCCGCTCGTGGTGACGGGCGTCGCGCAAGCCGCGTTCGGCGCTCGAGCGAACGGCAGTCTCATCACTTCCGGCGGTCGGGTGATCGGCTCCGAATTGATCGGCCAGCCGTTCTCGAGCCCGAAGTATTTCTGGAGCCGGCCCTCCGCGACGTCACCGCAGCCGTACAACGGCGGCGGGTCGAGCGGCTCCAACCAGGGTCCGCTCAACCCCGGGCTGGCGACTGCGGTGAAGGAGCGGATCGCGGCGCTGCGCGCGGTCGATCCCGGCAACAGCAGCGCCGTGCCGGTCGATCTCGTGACTGCTTCGGCAAGTGGACTCGACCCGCATATCTCGCCCGCGGCAGCGGAGTACCAGGTCGCACGCGTTGCGCGCCAACGCGGCGTGTCGCCGGACGCCGTGCGCAAGCTCGTGCGACAGGCAACGGCGGGTCGGACTTTCGGCATTCTTGGTGAGCCGCGCGTCAATGTGCTGGAATTGAACCTGTCACTCGACACGCAGCTTGCCCGAGATGAGTGAAGCGCGGCCCGATCCCGATCAACTGCTGGCGACCGTCAAGGCGGAAGAGGCGCGGGCGCGGCGCGGCAAGCTGCGCATCTTTTTTGGCGCCAGCGCCGGCGTCGGCAAGACCTACTCGATGCTCGAAGCGGCGCGCAACATGCGCGCGAGCGGCCTCGACATCGTCGTCGGCTACGTCGAGCCGCACGGCCGCGTCGAGACCGAGCGCCTGCTCGAAGGTCTGGAGCAGCTGCCGACAGTTGCGGTCAACTATCGCGGCACGCTGCGTCGTGAGTTCAATCTCGATGCCGGCCTGCAGCGGCACCCGGCGATCCTGATCGTCGACGAGCTGGCGCACTCCAACTTCATCGAAGGCGATCCGCCGCCGCGCCACGCCAAGCGCTGGCAGGACATCGAAGAGCTGCTGGGGCAGGGCATCAATGTCTGGACCACGGTCAACGTGCAGCACCTCGAAAGTCTCAACGACCTGGTGGCGCAGATCACCGGCGTGCGTCAGCGCGAGACGATCCCCGACCGCATCTTCGACGAGGCGGACGAGATCGAGCTGATCGACCTGCCGCCGGACGATCTGCTCACGCGGCTCAAGGCCGGCAAGGTCTACGTGCCGGAGCAGGTCGCGACCGCGATCGAGCGCTTCTTCCGCAAGTCGAATCTCATCGCCCTGCGCGAGCTGGCGCTGCGACGCGTCGCGGATCGCGTCGATGCCGCCGCGCGGGCCTCGGCATTGACGGACCGCACCTCGCGCGCATGGCTGGCCCGCGACCGCGTGCTGGTAGCGATCGGCCCGGACGCGCAAGCCGAGCAAGTCGTGCGCGCGGGCAAGCGCATCGCCGACGGCCTCGATGCGCAGTGGACCGTGGTTTACGTCGAAACGCCGGACCTGCTGCGCTTGTCGACGGCCGAGCGCAATCGTCGCATCGACCTGCTGCGGCTCGCCGAGTCGCTGGGTGCGGAGACAGTGACTCTGGATGGTCCTTCGGCGGCGCAGGCGCTGTTGGAATACGCGAGAACCCGCAACGCGACGCGACTCGTGATCGGCGCGCCGAAGCGCCGCGGCCTGCGTGCCTGGTTGCGACCCTCGACCACGATTGCGGTTGTGCGCAAGGCACGCGGCTTCGACGTCATCACCATCGGCCCGACGGAGGAAACCAGACGAGCCGAAGGCAGCGCGACTGCGCCCGAGCCGGCAGTGCCGCTGCAGTTGCGGCGCTATGCGTGGGCGCTGGCGACGACTCTGGTCTGCACGGCGGTCGCTTTCGCCATGTATCCGTACTTCGAGCCCGCGAACATCGTCATGGCGTACGTGCTGGGCTCGACCATCGCCGGCATCCGCTTCGGTCGCGGGCCTGCGATCGTCGCGGCGGTCGCCAACGTGTGCGCTTTCGACTTCTGTTTCGTACCGCCGCGGTTCACGTTCTCCGTCGCGGACTTCCAGTACCTGGTGACGTTCATCGTGATGCTGGTCGTGACGCTGGTCATCGCGAACCTCATGGCGAGCGTGCGCCAGCAGACCCGCGTCGCGGGGGCCCGCCAGCGGCGCACGGCATTGCTGTACGCGATGAGCCGCGAGCTGGCGGCAACGCGCGGTGTGTCCAGCATGGCTCGCGTCGCGGTGAGGCACGTCGCCGAAGTCTTCGACTGCAAAGCGGTCGTACTGCTCCCCGACGAGAACGGCCGGCTGCGTTACCCGCGCGAAGCGCCGCTCGATGGATCTTTCACGAAGGCGGACCTGTCGATCGCGCAATGGGTCGTCGATCACGGCAAGCGTGCCGGTCTCGATTCCGACACGCTGCCCGCGGCGCCCGCTCTGTACGTGCCGCTGAGCGATGAGAGCCAGCGGCTCGGTGTGCTCGCGGTGCTGCCGGAGAATCGCAGGCGTGTGCAGCTGCCCGAGCAACGGCATTTGCTCGAGACGTTCGCGGGACAGCTGGGACTCGCGATGGAGCGCGCACGCCTCGCGGAGCAGGCCGAAGCTGCGCTCGTTGCGGCCGAGACGGAAAGTCTGCGCAATACGCTGCTCGCGTCGATCTCGCACGACCTGCGGACTCCGCTGGCCGTGATCGCGGGCGCCAGCAGCACGCTCGCGGAGCATGCGCACGACCTCGACGAGGAAGCGCGCACGGCGCTCGCCCGCTCGATCGAAACGAAGGCGCGCGACATGTCGGAGCTCGTCTCCAACGTGCTCGACCTGATGCGTTTCGAAGCGGGGCAGATCGTCCTGCGGCGCGACTGGGAGACGCTCGACGACCTCGTCGGCTCCGCGCTGGCGCGCGTCGCAGATCGGCTGGCGACTCACCGCGTCGACCTCGACCTTCCCGCTGATCTGCCGCCGCTGCATGTCGATGCGAACCTCGTGGTGCAGACTTTCGTGAACCTGCTCGACAACGTCGGGAAGTACACGCCGGCGGCGACGCCGGTGCGGATCGCCGCGCGCGCCGAAGACGATGTGGTGCGCGTGACTGTCGACGACGAGGGTCCGGGCCTGCCTCGCGCCGAGCGCGCTCGCTTGTTCGACAAGTTCCAGCGCGGTCAGGACGAAGGCACGGTGGTGGGCGCCGGTCTCGGCCTGGCGATCTGCCGCGCCATCGTGCGCGCACACGGCGGCGACATCGTCGCGAGCGATCGTCCCGGCGGCGGAGCACGGTTTCAGTTCACGCTGCCGACCCGAGCGCCGCCATGACGCAGGCGATGCACCAGATCCTGGTCATCGAGGACGACGTGTCCATTCGCGGCGTGCTGCGCGTGCTGCTGCAGGCCGAGCATTACCGCGTGATCGAGGCGGAGACAGCGGCGCGCGCCGCGGTGGAAGCGGCCAGCCACAAACCCGATCTGCTGTTGGTCGACCTCGGGCTGCCTGACGACGACGGCTTGAGGGTCATCCGCACGGTGCGGGCCTATTCGCCCGTGCCGATCGTCGTGTTGTCGGCGCGGACCATGGAAGCGCAGAAGATCGCAGCGCTGGACGCCGGCGCCGACGACTATGTGACGAAGCCTTTCAGCGCGCCGGAGTTGCTGGCGCGCGTGCGTGCGGCGCTACGGCGCACAGCGCGCGGCACGGACCTGCAGCCCGTGTTGCACTTCGGCACGCTGACCGTGGACCTCGCACGGCGCGAAGCGCATGGCGGCAACGACGAACTGCATCTGACGCCGTTGGAGTACCGCGTGCTCGAGAGCCTGGCACGGCAGGCCGGCATGATCGTGACGGCGCACCAGCTGCTGCGCGAAGTGTGGGGGCCGGGTCGATTCGACGACACGCGCGCGCTGCGCGTGTGTCTGCGCAACCTGCGACAAAAACTCGAGCCCGATCCTTCGCGACCCCGCTATATCGTCACCGAAGCCGGTCTCGGCTACCGACTGCGCGTCGGCGAATCGCCATAAATTACGGCTCGGAACTTCGATCCGGCCCAGGCATTCGCGCAGTACAGCGAGCGCAGTTTCAGCATACGCTGGCGCGCCCGCCTTCACGGTGAAGGAGGTATCCGATGAGAGTATTCGTTCCCATTTCAGCACTCGCAATTGCGCTCGGCTGCGGAGCCGCAGCTGCCGGCGACAACAGCGATCGCCACGGCGGATCGCCGCTCGCGCAGTTCGAAAGCCTCGACCGCAACAGCGACCAGCGTCTCAGCCAGGACGAAGTCTCGGGCGATGACCAGGTCGCGGGCAAATTCGCGGCCCTGGACGTCGACGGCGACGGTTACGTGACGAAGCGCGAATTCACAGCGCGCATGCACAAGGATCAGCAGGACCCGTCGTCGATGGACCGGTCGCCGCCGCGGCAGCCGATGCGCCCGGACGATTCCCGCAACCCGTACTAACATTCACGCGCCGGCCGGCGCAGCGGTATCCTGCGAGGCATGACGACCTCGCTGCCGATCATCGATCTGCGCCTGGCCCGGCAGGGCGACTCTGCGCTGGCAGAGCTTGCGCACCAGCTCGATCTCGCGTGCAGCGAGTTCGGGTTTTTCTATCTCACCGGTCACGAAGTCAGCGAGCAATTGACGGAGCGGCTGCTGCAGCTGTCGCGCAGCTTCTTCGCGCGCGACGAGGCCGACAAGCTCCGTATTCACATGTCGCAAGGCGGACGCGCGTGGCGCGGCTACTTTCCTGTCGGCGGCGAGCTCACCTCAGGACAACCGGATCTCAAGGAAGGACTCTATTTCGGGACCGAGCTCGATGAGAGCGATCCGCGCGTGCGTGCCGGCATGCCGATGCACGGGGCGAACCTGTTTCCCGACATCCCGCAGTTTCGCGACACCGTGCTCGAGTACATGCGCGCGCTCGAAACGACCGGCCAGCACGTGCTCTCGCTGCTCGCGCAAGGACTGCGTCTCGACGCCGACTATTTTCAGCGCCGCTACACCGGCGACCCGACCGTGCTCTTCAGAATCTTCCGCTACCCGCCTGACGAGGTTGCGCGTGCCGGCTGGGGCGTTGGCTCGCACACCGACTACGGGTTGCTGACTCTGTTGCAACAGGACACGGTCGGCGGCTTGCAGATCCTCAATCGCGATCGCTGGCTCGACGTGCCGCCGCTGGCCGGCTCGCTCGTCTGCAACGTCGGCGACATGCTGGAGCGACTGACGAACGGCCGCTACCTGTCGGCACTGCATCGCGCGAAGAATCTGACGATGCGCGAGCGGCTATCGATGGTGCTCTTTCTCGATCCCTCGTTCGATGCGCAGCTGGCGCCATTGCCCGGTGTTGCTGCCGCTACCGATCAGCCGCACACGAACGTGCGCTGGGATCGCATCGATCCGCATGCGCTGCAGGGCACCTACGGCGAGTACTTGCTGAGCAAAGTCTCGAAGGTGTTCCCGGATCTCTACGCGCGCGGGTCCGGCGCCACGCGCGAGTAGAGGTCGAGGATGTCAGAACACTAAGGCTTGAGCTGTGCGCGGATCTCGCCGTTCTTGTGTGCGGCGCTGTGTACGTTGACGTACAGCTCACCGGCCTTGTAAGCCGCGAGTTGCTCGTCCGTCAGCTTCGAGTCCTTCGGCACGGTCCATTCGCCTTCGCCCGACTTTTCCAGAGCGATGATCGGCGGGCCGTTCTTGCCCGCGGCCGCCTGGTGGATGTGCGCGGCGATGCCTTCGACCCCCTTGGTCTTGATGCTGCCGGTGACGGATTTGTCCGCGCCGACTTTGATAGAGCTGCTGCCGGTTGCCTGCGTTTCGACCGCCGGCACCTCGTCCTTGCCCGTCAGGCTCACCTTGGAATCTGCGGCGAGCGCCAGGCCCGGCCCGAGGAGCAGAAGTGCAGTGAGCACCTGGATCTTCGTCTTCATGTCGATCTCCCTGGTGTGCTGGAACGCGAGCGAAACGCGTACAGAGTACTTTCGTTCCCGGCTTCAGCGCGACAGTCGGGCCACGTAGCCGCCGCCGGGGGCCAGCTCGAGGGCCAGGGACGATCGCGGGCCGACGGCGCGCGATTCGATCTTGTAGTCGGCGGCGTAGCGGTCGGCATTCGCGCCATCGGCCACGACCGTCGCGGTGTATTCGCCGGGAGGCAGGAACGACAGCGGCAGCTCGATCTTGCGTGCGGTCCAATCGGTCATCGCTGCGACATACCAAGTGTCGCCCGCGCGGCGCGCCACGATTACGTAGTCGCCGATACCGCCCTGCAGCGGCCGCGTCTCGTCCCATGTCGTCGGGATGCTACCCAGAAAGCGCGTGAACTCGGGCTCGGCGCGATACGCAGAGGGCGTACCGGCCAGGTACTGCAGCGGACTGTCGTAGATCACGTACTGCGCCAGTTGCTGCGTGCGCGTGCCCTGGCTCATCGGCTGCTCGCCGACGACGCGGAACGTCTTCTGGGTGCCGTTGAGCATCGCGCCGCCTTCCCAGTCCATCGGCCCCGCCAGCATGCGCACGAACGGAACCGTCAGCGCGTGATCGGGAGTGACGCGCTCGCTCCACATGTCGTACTCGTGACCGAGCACGGCTTCGCGCGTGAGCAGGTTGGGGTAGGCACGTTGCAGGCCGGTCGGCTTGGCGACGCCGTGCAGATTGACGACCAGGCGGCGCTTCGCTGCTTCGCGCGCGAGGCGCTCCTGAAAGCGCAGCATCGGCTGGTCGTCGCGATCCATGAAGTCGACCATGATGCCGCGCGCGCCCCAGGCGGCGTAACGGTCGAGCGCCTGCTCGAGATTGCGGGCCAGCGCGTGCGCCTCGTTCCACACCAACACCGCCACGCCCTTGCTGTTCGCGTAGGCGATCAAGCCCGGCACATCGATATCGGGATTGAGTCGGGTGTTGTCGTCTGCGTCCGACCAGCCGGCATCGAACATCATGTATTCCACGCCGTATTCGGCGGCGAAGTCGATGTAGTGGCGATAGGTCGCGGTGTTGAGCCCGGACTTGAAATCGACGCCGTACAGCTGCCGGCTGGTGATCCACTCCTCGGTGGACTGGCCCGGCCGGATCCACGCAACGTCCTGCAGCGCCAGCGGGCTGGCGAGTCGATAGACCAGATCGTTGCCGAGCAGGCCGGCCGCGTCGGGCGACACCATCAGCACCCGCCACGGGAAAGTGCGCGTCCCGGGCGTGCGGGCGAGGTAATCGGCGCGTCGTGTAACCAGCGACTGCTTGAACTCGCCGCCGAACACCTGCTCCTCCAGCGGATAGCGCGCGAAGTCACCGGCCAGAGCGGGTTCGCCAGGCACGTGACGCAGCCACAGTCCCGGATAGTCGCGCAGATCGGCTTCGGTGAAACCGACATAGACGCCGGCGGTCTGCACCGTGATCGGCAGATACGCGAGCCGCCCGTCCGGCACGGCGTCGGCCGCGAGCTGCTGGTAGTTCTCTTCGTAGCTGGACTGGAAGCAGTCGACGCCCGGTTCGGTGCGACAGTTCACCAGCGCGATCCAGATGGAATCGTCCTTGGCGAGGCGCAGGCCGGCGCTTTCGTTGCGCACGGTCACGTCGCCATCGATCGCAGTCTCGAAGCGGTACGCCACGCCATCGTCGTAGGCGCGAAAGGTTGCGGCGAGCGTGGGACCGAAGGACAGGCGCAGCTCGTTGTAGCGATCCGGGATGACGGCGCGCTTCTCCGGCACGACTGGCCGGATGGTCTCGTTCACCGTGCGTCGTGCACGGCCGCTCAGTCGAGGGAGAGACTTGGCCCGCAGCTGTCCGTCAATCTCCAAACCCAGCGCCGGCGTGCGCGCCGCGGTCTTGCCGCGGTAGCGAACTTCGAGGGTGAGGGTGTCGTCGGCGCGGATCACCGCCTCCAGCGCTGCCGACGGCGCCCGCAAGCGCAAGGTTTCTGCGGCGGCAGGCAAAGCGAGGAGCGCGAGCAGCAAGCTGCCGAGCGCTCGAATCATCCCCACGAAGGCTGCCCGGGCTCGAGCGGCACGCACGCGTCGTAGCGTCCGGGGGTGATCGTATAGCGCATCGCTCGCGTCAGGCCGATCTCGGAGCTGAAGTAAGCGTCGACCGCGAGATCGCGCACGGCGCTGAACCAGTGCTTGTCGTCAGCCTGTGCTGCCGTGTCCAGCTCACGGAGCAATCGCTCGCGCTCGGGCCGCTGCAGCGAGGAAAACTCACCGCCGGCGTTCTTGCAAGTCGCCCGGAACGCCTGCAGTCCCTGCGAGACTCGCTGCTGCACGTCCGGCTGCAGGCAATCGTTGAGGATCAGGAGCATCGTTGCGCCGACCCCTGCAGCCTTGGCTCCGGGCGACGCGGCTGTCGCGGGCAGGAGCGTATCGGCGATGTCCTCCAGCAATACCTGATCGGGATTGACGGAACCTGCAGCTGCCGAGTCGCGCCCCTTGGGCGCACAGCTGGTCAGTACGCCCGGTATGAGCAGCGCGCTGCCCAGCAGCAGGGCCTCACGCCGTGTCAGTGCAATGGGGAATTGGGCTCGTTTCACAGGTTCTGCCTGTTCAGTTCCTCGACGGCATGATTCACCGCGCGCGCCGTCAGAGCCATGTAGAGGAGCGAAGGACTCTGGTTGCCGGTCGAGGTCATGCAGGCGCCGTCGGTCACGAAGACATTCGGGCAGGCGTGCAACTGGTTCCAGCGGTTGAGGAGCGAGGTCCGCGGATCGCGTCCCATGCGGCAGCCGCCCATCTCGTGGATGTCGCGACCCGGGTTCCAGTTGTTCTCGTCCGTCTCGATGTCGCGGCAGCCGGCGACCTCGAGCATCTCGGCACACTGCGTGCGGAAGTCGCGGATCATCCGCTCGTCGTTGTCGTCGTAGGCCACCGACGTGACCAGCTGCGGCATGCCCCATTCGTCCTGCAGCGTCTCGTGCAGACGGACATGGTTCGACTCCTTCGGCACAGTCTCGCCTTGCAGGTACATATAGACGTGCCACGGTCCGGGCTCGGCCTGCGCATCCTTGTACGCGCCGCCCAGGCGCTCCGGCGTGATCCTGCCGCGGTTGCGATACGCGCCCGAGAACATGGTGTAGCCGCCGACGAAGTCCATGTCCTTTTTGCCAAGGTTGCGGAAGTTCGCAACGATGCATTCCGAGGGCCGGCGGCCGAAGTAGTACTTGTCGTCGAAGCCGTCGATGGTCGCACCGCCGCCAGAGCGATAGTTCTGGAAGGCCACGTATTTCCCGAGCAGGCCGCTGTCGTTGCCGAGCCCGTGCGGAAACCGGCTCGAAGTCGAGTTCAACAGGATCAGCACGGAGTTCAGGGCCGACGCGGTCACGAAGATGATGCGGGCGCGATACTCGCTCAGCTGGTGGCTATGCGCGTCGACGACACGCACGCCCGTCGCGCGATTCTTCTGTTCGTCGTAAATGACGGAATGCACCACGGAGTCGGGGCGCAGCGTCATGTTGCCGGTCTTCGCCGCCCAGGGCAGGGTCGAGGAGTTCGAGGAGAAGTAGGCGCCGAACGGGCAGCCGCGCCAGCACAGGTTGCGCGAACGGCAGGCGCTGCGTCCCTGTTGCAGGTGGATCGGCTCCGGCCGCGTGAGGTGAGCCCAGCGGCCGCGCACCATGTAGCGATTGCCGTAGTGCGCGCGGATCTTGTCGCTCATGTGCTGCTCGACGCAGTTGAAGTCGAACGGCGGGAGAAATTCCCCGTCGGGCATCGACTCGATCCCGTCGCGCGTCCCGCACACGCCGATGAAGCGCTCGACGTGCGAGTACCAAGGCGCGATGTCCTCGTAGCCGATCGGCCAGCCGATCCCGTAGCCGTGGCGCTGCGGCGCCGTGAACTCGTAGTGACTCCAGCGCTGGCAGGCGCGCCCCCACATGATCGACTTGCCGCCCACCTGGTAACCGCGGATCCAGTCGAACGGCTTCTCCTGCACGTACGGGTGTGCAGCGTCCTTCAAGAAGAAATGCTGCACGTCCTCCGCAGCGATGACGCTCATCACCGGGTTTTCCTCGATCACCTTGCGCGTCAGCCGGCCGCGGTGCGGGAGTTCCCAGGGCGCGAGATTCGCAGTCGGGTAGTCCTTGATGTGCTCGACGTTGCGGCCGCGCTCCAGCACCAGCGTCTTCAGGCCTTTGTCGCACAGCTCCTTGGCGGCCCAGCCGCCGGCGATGCCGGAGCCGATGACGATGGCGTCGAAGGTCGTCGAGTCGCTTGCCGATTTGCTGTTATCCACGCCGTCACTATACTTCGCGACTCGAATTGATCCACCCTCGATGCCCGAGTGGCGGAATTGGTAGACGCAGCGGACTCAGACAACACAACTTGAGCCCTCGCGGAGAAATCCGTGAGGTGAAGCCCGTCAAACTCGGTGAAGGCCCTGAGCAGTGCGCTCGAGCTCACGCCGAGCCAAGCCCCGGAGAGTCTTCGGGGAAGGTGTAGAGAGCAGACGGCGGGCACCTACGGCTGAAGAGCTAGGGTGAAGGCGTGCTCCAGACCACGAACCCGCGGGCAATCGCGCGCGGCGCGGCGAAAGCCGAAGTGGTACGAAAATCCGCCGCCGTTAAAAGCGTGTCGGTTCGACTCCGACCTCGGGCACCACTCTTGGTCAATCTCTTCAAAGAGTTAGCGCGCTGACTGCATCTGCGATCGAGCCGCGCAGCGCGGCGCCGCCTGCGACCTTTTCCTGAACAGCAGCATCTAATCTGCAACATGTCGCAGTTCGCGGGAATAGAAGTCACGGCGGAAGTGCTCAGCGCAGCACGCGGCGGTGACTCCCGGGCCCAGGAAGCGATCTACCGCTCGTATCAGCGGCCGGTGTATTCGCTGATCCGCCGACTGATCGCGCGGCCGGCGATCGCGGACGAGCTGTTCCAGGACACGTTCATCGAGATCCTGCGCAGCTTGCGCAGCTACTCCGGCGAGGGCGCGTTCGGCGGCTGGGTGCGCACCATCGCGGTCAACAAGTGCCTCATGTATCTGCGCTCGCCGTGGCATCGCAGCTTCGCGTATCTCGATGCCGACGAGAACGAGCCGCTCGCCGATCTCCTGGTCGATGCAGCGTCCGGACCGGATACGCAGGTGCAGGCGAGCAGCGACGTCGAGCGCGCGCTGGCGACGCTGCCGCCGCTCACGCGTACGGTCGTCTGGCTGCACGACGTCGAAGGGTACACACATGGAGAAATCGCACGCCTGATGGGACGCACCGCCAGTTTTTCCAAGTCGCAGCTCGCGAGGGCGCATGAGCGCCTGCGTGAGCTGCTCGACCCGCAGTCCGAGTCATTGCCATGCACGCATCTATCGACCATTTGCTGAGCTTGCGCGACGGCCAGCCCGTGGATGCCGCGACAGCGGCACACGTAGAGCTCTGTCAGCGGTGTTCGGCCGAATTGCGCAAGCTGCGCGAGATGCAGGCCGCGCTGCAATCGCTGCCGCAGCTCGATGCGACGTCGTCGTTCAGCGAGATGCAGCGCGCTATGGCGCAGCCCGTCGCGCCGCGCCGCCTGGTGTCGCCGCGTCTCGTTGCGGCGCTGGCGTTCCTGACGCTGACGACGATTTTCTTCGTGACCCTGCGCGATGGAACGGCCCCGAAGGTGGCGGTGCGCCCGGTGGCGCCGCCGCAGGAACAGCCGGTGGACGCGGTCGAGCACGCACGCGTGCCGGAGCTGGTGGCCCAGTCGCAGCATCTCGAAGATCTGCTGCAGCGGCTGCCGGAGCGGCCGCGCATCGAGCGCGTCTCGACGGCAGCGATGATCGACACGATCGAAGACCGGATCCAGTGGTTGGACTTCCAGCTGTCCGACGCACCGGACAGCGGGCTGAGCGAGGAACAGACGCAGCGCCTGTGGCGCGAGCGCGTCGAGCTGATGGATTCGCTGGTGAAGGTGCGATACGCCGAAGGCGGAGTCACTTTCTGAGGAGCATCCCGTGAGCAGCAAGAGAGAACGATTCGCTTCGTTGACGCTGGCGGCGCTGCTGGCGCTCGTCCCGGCGGCGAGCGGCGCGGCGGAGGCGGACAAGCAATCTGCAGAGAACGATGCGCAGTCGCAGGCCGAGCGGGAGCGCAAGCTCATGGACGCGCGCAAGCGGCTCGACGAGGCGGCGCGCGAGGTCGCGAACCTCAGCATGTCCCTGTCGGATGACATGGTGCCCATGCGCGGGGCGCTCGGCGCGGTGATGAGAGAAGGTCCGCCGCGTGCGGTCCTCGGCATCAACATGGGCAGCGATGACGCGAAGAACGGCGGCGTCGAGATCGTGAGCGTGAGTCCGGGCGGCGCCGCCGCGGAAGCGGGCCTGAAGGCGGGCGATGTGCTGACCGACGTCAACGGTACGGCGTTGAAGCGCGACGGCGACGAATCGGCGCGCGAGAAATTGATCGGCGCGATGCGCAAGGTGAAGCCCGGCGACACCGTCGCGATCGGCTATCAGCGCGACAAGAAAGCGCTGAAGGCGAACCTGGTGGCGCAGCCGCTGCGCAATCTGTTTTTTGCGAGAACGTTCCCGGGAGGCCCGGGCATGCCTGCGATGCCGCCTCTGCCCGCCATGCCCGACTTCGTGTTCATGCGCGGCGAGGGCGTGTTCGGTTCGGCGGAGCTCGTGCCGATGACGGCGAAGCTCGGGCAGTACTTCGGCACCGAGACCGGCCTGCTCGTGGTGCGCGCACCCGACGACAGTCGTCTCAAGCTGGAGGACGGCGACGTGATCGTGGACATCGACGGTCGCACGCCCGCGAGCGCCTCCCACGCGCTGCGCATTCTGTCGTCGTATCAGGCGGGCGAGAAACTGAAGCTGAACATCCTGCGCATGAAGAAGCGGATGTCGTTCGAGGTCACGGTCCCGGAGGACACGTTCGAGAAGCGGCTCGACCGTCCGCGCCTGGAACGAGGGCTGATGCGCTTCGGACCTGGACCGACCCTGGAAGCGGTGCCGGCGATGCCGCCGGGCGTCGTGACGATGCCGGCGCCGCCGTTGCCGGATGAGCCGGTGTAGTCTACCGTGCGCGCCCAATGCGGCGCGCCGACTTCGCCTACGACCTGCCTGAAGATCTGATTGCACAGCGGCCCCCGATCGAGCGATCGGGGAGCCGCTTGCTGCATCTGGAGCGCGGCGGCGCGCGTCTGCACGACCTGCGATTCATCGACCTGCCTGCGCTGCTGCACGCAGGTGATCTGCTGGTGTTCAACGACACGCGTGTCATTCCTGCGCGGGTCGTCGGCAGCAAGCCGACCGGCGGTCAGGTCGAGATCCTGCTCGAGCGAGTCCTCGACGGGCGCCGCATTCTGGCGCACGCGCACGCGAGCAAGCCGTTGCGGAGCGACGTGCCGATCGCTCTGCCCGGCGGCGCGCAAGCGACTTACGTCGCTCGACGCGACGATCTGTTCGAGCTCGAGCTCAGCACCGAGCCGCTGGGGTACTTCGAACGGTACGGCTCGATGCCGTTGCCGCCGTATATCGAACGCGCGGCCGAGGCGGACGATGCCACCCGCTATCAGACTGTCTATGCGCGGGAGCCCGGGGCAGTCGCTGCACCGACAGCGGGTCTGCATTTCGACGCAGCGATGCTCGCGCGCTGCGCAGAGCTGGGGGTCGGCTCGGCCTTCGTGACCTTGCACGTCGGTGCAGGGACTTTCCAACCGGTGCGTGTCGACGATCTGAGCGAACACCGCATGCACGCCGAGCGCGTCACGGTGAGCGCGGCGGTGTGCGAAGCGATCGAGCGTACGCATGCCGCCGGCAAGCGAGTCATCGCGGTCGGTACGACTGTGGTGCGCAGCCTGGAGGCCGCCGCTCGACATGGACGCGTTGCGCCGCTCTCGGGCGAGACGCGCTTGTTCATCACTCCGGGATTCCGTTTCGCGGTGGTCGATGCGCTGCTCACGAACTTCCACCTGCCGGAGTCGACACTGCTGATGCTCGTGTGCGCGTTCGCGGGCTACGATGCCGTCATGCACGCCTATCGTCACGCCGTGCGCGAGCGCTACCGCTTCTTCAGCTACGGCGACGCGATGTTCCTGGAGCGCGCATGAAGTTCCAGTTGCTCGGCACTGACGGTCGCGCGCGTCGCGGACGCATGTCGTTCGCGCGCGGCGACGTCGAGACGCCAGCGTTCATGCCGGTCGGCACGTATGGCACCGTGAAGGCCATGACGCCGGAGGAGCTGATCGAGAGCGGCGCGCAGATCGTGCTCGGCAATACCTTCCACCTGATGTTGCGGCCGGGCATGGACGTGATCCGCGCGCACGGTGGGTTGCACCGCTTCATGCACTGGGAGCGGCCGATCCTCACCGACTCCGGCGGCTTCCAGGTCTTCAGCCTGGCGACGCTGCGCAAGATCACGGAGGAGGGCGTGAGCTTCCGCTCGCCCGTCAACGGCGACCCGGTGTTGCTGACGCCGGAGCGCTCGATGCAGGTGCAACGCGACCTGGACGCGGACATCGCGATGATTTTCGACGAGTGCACGCCGTACCCGGCGACGGAGGAGGAAGCGCGCACGTCGATGGAGCTGTCGCTGCGCTGGGCCGCGCGCAGCCGCGCCGAGTTCGCGCGCTTGCACAATCCGCACGCGCTGTTCGGCATCGTGCAGGGCGGCATGTTCGCGGGGCTGCGGCAGGAGTCGCTGGCCGGCCTGCGACGCATCGGTTTCGATGGCTACGCGATCGGCGGCCTGGCCGTCGGCGAGCCCAAAGAAGAGCGGGAGGCGATGCTCGAGGCGATCGAGCCGCACCTGCCGGCCGACCATCCCCGCTACCTGATGGGCGTCGGCACGCCCGAGGACCTGGTCGAGGCGGTCCGGCGCGGCGTCGACATGTTCGACTGCGTCATGCCGACCCGGCATGCGCGCAACGGCCACCTGTTCGTGTCGACCGGTGTGCTCAAGATCCGCAACGCACGCTACGAGTCGGACACCGCGCCGCTCGATCCCGCCTGCAGCTGCTATACCTGCCGCAACTACAGCCGTGCCTACCTGCGCCACCTGGACAAGTGCGGCGAGATTCTGGCCGCGCGGCTCGGCACGATTCATAATCTGCACCAGTACCTGGCCCTGATGCAGTCCATGCGCGCGGCGATCGAACAACGACGATTCGCCGCCTTCGTGGCCGACTTCTACGCCCGCCGGACCCCAAGCGACTGACTCGCACCCGCATGCTCGCCGACCTTCCGACCGCACCCTGGTTCCGACGCGTGCTCGTGGCCGGCCTGATCCTGGGCATCGTGCTGCTCACGTTCAGCGTGCTGCAGCCGTTCATCGTGCCGCTGATCTGGGGCGGCATCCTCGCGTACGTGAGCTGGCCGTTGCAGCAGCGTGTCGAGCGTCTGCTGCGAGGACGTTCCGGACTTGCTGCGCTGGTGACGTCGTTGCTCGTGACGCTCGCTATCGTCGTGCCGCTGGTGTGGCTCGTGCTGATGGTGCGCGTCGAAGCTGTGTCCGCATACGCCAAGGTGCAGGCGTTTCTCGCTTCGAAGCCGACGCTGCCGCCGGCACTGCGCGACGTACCGTGGCTCGGGGCGTGGGCGGAGGACATGCTGAAGCAGTTGTCGGCGGATCCGGCTGCGATCAAAGAGCAGTTCGTGCTGACGCTGGAGCAATCCTCGGTCGAAATGTCGAAGCTGATCGGCGGCGTCGGCCGCAACGCCGCGAAGCTGTTCTTCGCCGTGCTCTCGATGTTCTTCCTGCTGCGCGACGGGCCGCGACTGGTGCGCGAGGCGCGCGCGATTCTCGAAGGAATCCTCGGGCCGCGCGTACACGACTACCTCGACGCAATCGGTGCGACGACGCAGGCCGTGGTGTACGCGCTGATTCTCGGCGCGATTGCCCAGGGCACAGTCGCGGGCATCGGCTACTTCTTTACCGACGTCGAGGCGCCGGTACTGATGGGCGCGCTGACGGTGCTGATCGCGCTGATTCCGTTCGGCGCGCCGGTCGTCTGGGGAAGTCTCGCGTTGTGGAAGCTGGTCACCGGCGATCTCGTGCACGGCTTCCTGCTGCTCGGCTGGGGCTTGCTGGTAGTCAGCTGGGTGGACAACCTCGTCCGGCCGATGGTCATCTCCAATGCCACGCGCATGCCGTTCCTGCTGGTCGTGTTCGGCGTGCTCGGCGGCGTGCTCGCGTTCGGGCTGGTCGGACTGTTCATCGGACCGGTGCTGCTCGCCGTGTCGCTCGCAATCTGGCGCGAGTGGCTGGAGGAGCACCAGCGGCGCCCGGAAGCGCCGTCGTCGGGCTGAAGCCCGACCTACGGGCTGCGTGAGGTCGGACCTCAGTCCGACTCCCGACCTTTCTGCTCTTTGCGCGACAGCAGGATCTTGTCGATCCGCACGCCGTCCATGTCCATGATCTCGACCTGCAGGTCGCGCCACGTCAGCGTGTCGCCGGCTTTCGGGATGCGGCCGAGTCGCGCGAGCACGAAGCCCGCGACCGTGTGGTAGTCGCGCCCCACCATGTCGCGGCGATTGAGGCGCCGCTGCAGCTCCTCGATCGGCAGGTGGCCGTCGACCAGCCACGAGCCGTTCTCGCGCTGCGTGGCTTCCGGCCGCTCGCGGCTGCCGAGCTCGGGCAACTCGCCGGCGATCGCCTTGAGGATGTCGATCGGCGTGGTGATGCCTTCGATCTCGCCGTACTCGTCCGTCACCACCGCGAGATGCGTGCTCGACTTCTGGAATTGATCGAGCAACTGCAGCACCGAGATCGAATCCGGAATGTGCAGCGGCGGCTCCAGGTCGCGGTCCGCATCGAGCAAACCGCGGTGTACCGCCTCGCTGAGATTGGCGAGCGTGATCATGCCGAGCAGGTTCTCCAGCTTCTCGCGCGCGATCAGGAAGCGGGCGTGGCCGCTGGCCTTCGCCTGCTGCCACAGCGACTCGATCGGATCGTCGATGTCCAGCCAGATCACGTCCTGCCGCGGGATCATGATCGAGCCGACCTTGCGGTCGGCGAGCGCCAGCACGCCTTCGACCAGGCGCCGCTCGGTGGCAAGGAACACGCCGGCGCGCGTGCCTTCCGCCACCAGCGCGCGGACGTCATCTTCGGTAACCGCCGCTTGCGGCGCCGAGGAGACCGGCAGGACCTTGAGGAACGCGTTCACCGTGTGACGCAGCATCCAGACGAGCGGCGCGGTGACCGTGGCGAAGAGTCGCATGAGCGGCGCGACCCGCACCGCCAGCGTTTCGGCGTGCAGCAGCGCAACGCGCTTCGGAATGAGCTCGCCGACGATCAGCGTGACGAAGGTGATGATCATCACCACGATGCCCTTGGCGAGCTCTTCGGTGTACTCGGACGCGACGCCGTAGGACGCGAGCTTCTCGGCCAGCGGCCCGGCGAGCGTTTCGCCGCCGTACAGGCCGGTGAAGATGGTCAGCAAGGTGATGCCGATCTGGATCGCCGACAGCAGCGTCGTAGGATCCTCCACCAGCGCGATCGCCGACTTCGCCCCGCTCTGTCCCTGCTCGGCGGCGGCGAGCAGCCGGGAGCGCTTGGCCGACACCAGGGCCATCTCCGACAGCACGAAAAAGCCGTTGAGGAGGATGAGCAGGAGGATCACGACGAATTGGCTGGAGCTCATGGAGGGCACTCATCCCGCCGGTGGCCTGGGGTGCGAGGAGTGTACATTCCCGCAGCCCCCATCCGCCGGCAGCGCCTGTGTATAATGCGCCGCTCTTTTCCCAAGGCTTTCACTATGGACTGGCTGATTTCCACCGCCCAGGCGCAGCAGACTCAGAGCGGCGCATCCGGGCAACCGAGCCTGCTGAACCCCAGCATGCTGTTCCTGCCGCTGATGCTCGTCGTCTTCTATTTCATGCTGATCCGCCCGCAGACCAAGCGCGCCAAAGAACACCGCGCCATGATTGCCGCGATCGAGGTGGGCGCCGAAGTGGTCACCAACGGCGGCATCCTGGGCAAGGTCACGCAGCTCGGCGAGCAATACCTGACGCTCGAAATTGCGGACGGCGTGAGCGTGAAGATCCAGCGCGCCACCGTCGCGCAGGTGTTGCCCAAGGGCACGCTGAAGAGCCTCTGACTCACCGCAAGACGCGCACATCCTCCATGTATCAGTTCTCCCGCTGGAAGTATTGGCTGGTCATCACCGTCCTCGTGCTCGGCACGCTGTTCGCGTTGCCCAACGTGTTCGGCGAAGGTCCGGCGCTGCAGTTGTCGCGCAACGACCGCGTAGCGATGGACGAGGCCGCGCAGCAGCGCGTCCTCGGCGTCCTGGCCGGCGCGAAGATCACCCCCGAGGTTTCGTACCTGCAGAAGGATCGGCTGGTGCTGCGCTTCGCGGATGACCAGGAGCAGACGGCCGCGCGTGACGTCATCAACAAGGGCACGTCGGGCGACTATCTCGTCGCGCTTTCCAGCGTGCCGCGCATGCCGGAATGGATGCGCAAGGTACGCATCCTGAAGCCCATGAGCCTCGGTCTGGATCTGCGCGGCGGCGTGCACTTCGTTTACGAAGTGGACATCCAGGGCGCGCTGACGCAGGCGGTGGAACGACTCGAGCGCGACGCCCGCACGACGCTGCGCGACAAGCGCATTCCCTACGGCGCAGTCACTTCCAGCGGCGACTCCGTGCGCGTGGTCCTGCGCAACGCCGCGGACGAGCAGGCGGCGCGGGACGCGCTGAAAGCGCCGGACGGCAGCCTGCAGATCACTTCGGGCGAAGCGCAGGACGGCCCTTACGTCGAAATGAAGATGACGCAGGCCGAGATCAAGCGCCGCCAGGACGTCGCCATCGAGCAGAACATCACGACGCTGCGCAACCGTGTCGACGAGCTCGGCATCGCGGAGCCGATCGTGACGCGCCAGGCGGCGAACCGCATCGTCGTGCAGCTGCCGGGCGTGCAGGATCCGAACGAAGCGATCCGCGTGCTCGGTGCGACCGCCACGCTGGAGTTCCGCCTGGTCGACGAGGCCAACAACGCTTACGAGGCGGAGCAGACCAAGCGCATTCCGATCGGCTCGCGGCTCTACTACATGCGGCCGCAGACCGGTCCGAACGGCCAGGTCGCCGCGGATCAGCCGCGCCGTCCGATCCTGTTGAAGCGCGACGTCATCGCGACCGGCGAGCAGCTGACGGACGCGAACTCGATGATGAACACGCAGGAAGGCACGCCGCAGGTCAACGTGAAGCTCGACGCGCGCGGCGGCCAATCGATGCTGAATGCGACCAAGGACAACGTCGGCAAGCGCATGGCGGTGGTCTACATCTCGAAGAAGCAGCTCGCCGTGGGCGAGCCGTGCAAGGGCGTGCGCACCGGCTCCATCTGCACCGAAGAGGAAGTCATCAGCGCTGCGGTGATCCAGAGCGTGCTGTCGTCGAGCTTCCGCATCACGGGCCTGCAGCAGAACGAAGCGCGCGAGCTGGCGCTGCTGCTGCGCTCGGGCGCGCTCGCCGCGCCGCAGACGATCGTCGAGCAGCGCTCGGTCGGTCCGAGCCTCGGCGCGGACAACATCCGGCGCGGCTGGCACGCGATGGGCGTGGGCTTGATCCTGACGTTCGCGTTCATGGCGATCTACTACCGCGGCTTCGGCTGGATCGCCAACGCGGTGCTGGCGGCCAATCTGGTGCTGACGGTGGGATTGCTGTCGATGCTGCAGGCTTCGCTGTCGCTACCGGGCATCGCGGCCGTCGTGTTCCACCTCGGTATCGCCGTCGACGCGAACATCCTCATCTACGAGCGCATCCGCGAGGAGCTGCGCAGCGGCAATTCGCCGCTGTCGGCGATCAACGCGGGCTTCGAGAAAGCCTTCGCGACGATCGCGGACTCGAACGTGACGACGCTCATCGCCGGCGTCGTGCTGTTCGCGTTCGGCACCGGCACGATCCGCAGCTTCGCCATCGTCATGACGCTCGGCATCCTGACGTCGCTGTTCACCTCAGTGGTCGGCAGCCGCGCGCTGGTGCACGCGATCTGGGGTCGCAGGCCGCGCCTGGCGACCCTGCCCATCTGACCTCGCAGCCGGAACCGCACCATGGAGTTCTTCCACAAAGTCACGACGTATCCGTTCATGCACACGCGCCGCATGTGGTACGGCGTGTCCAGCGTCGCGATCATCGCCTCCATCGTGCTGCTGTTCTGGCACGGCCTGAACCTCGGCATCGACTTCACCGGCGGCGTGGTGCTGGAGTTCCAGTATCCGCACAAGGCGGACCTGGAGAAGACCCGCGCGACGCTCGAAGGCAAGTTCACGCATCCGCAGGTGCAGAACTTCGGCGACGATCGCACGGTCGCGGTACGGCTGCTGCCGCAGGCGAACCAGGACGTGAACGCCGTCAGCAAGGCGGTGACCGAGGAGCTGCAGAAAGTCGATCCGCAGGTGCGGCTGCAGCGCGCGGAGGTGGTCGGCCCGCAGGTCGGCAAGGAGCTGACCAACCAGGGCGGCCTCGCGATCCTGTTCACGTTCGTGCTGATCGGGCTCTACACCTGGTTCCGCTTCCAATGGAAGATGGGCATCAGCGCGATCATCGCCACACTGCACGATCCGATCATCATCCTGGGGTTCTTCGCGGTCACGCAGATCACGTTCGATCTCGCGGTGCTCGCGGCGATCCTGGCGGTCATCGGTTACTCGCTCAACGACACGGTCGTGGTATTCGACCGGGTGCGCGAGAATTTCCACAAGACCCGGCGCGCCAGCTCCGAAGAAGTCATGGACGCCTCGGTCAACCAGACGCTGTCGCGAACCATCATCACCAGCGGCGCCACGCTGCTGGTCGTGGTGGTGCTGCTGATCATGGGCGGCGAGACGCTGCGCGGCTTCTCCTGGGCGCTGACGATCGGCATCCTGGTCGGCACCTATTCGTCGATCTACGTCGCCGGAGCGCTGGCGCTCGACATGAAGCTGTCGGCGCTCGACCTGATGGAACACAAGGAAACCTCCAAAGTCGACGCGATGCCATGACCGGCCCGGACGCCTGCTCCGGGCTCGCCGCATGAACTGGCTCATCTGGCTCTGCTTCTTCGCGATCTTCATCGGCGTACTCGCTCTCGATCTCGGGGTCCTGCACCGCGAGGCCCGCGCCATGCACGTGCGGCAGGCGCTCGGCTGGACCGTCGTCTGGATCCTGGTGGCGCTGTCGTTCGCCGGCCTGGTGTACGGCGTCTACGAGTATCACTGGTTCGGCTGGCGCGGCATCTCCGAGGACGCGCCGGACGGCTCCGAGGCCGCGATCCAGTACGTGACCGGCTACCTGCTCGAATGGTCGCTGTCGGTCGACAACATCTTCGTCATCGCCATCATCTTCACGTACATGAAGATCCCGGCGCAGTTCCAGTACCGGGTGCTGTTCTGGGGCATCGTCGGCGCGATCGTGCTGCGCGGCGCGATGATCGCGATGGGCGCCGCGCTGATTCACGCGTTCGACTGGACGTTCTACCTGTTCGGCGCGATCTTGCTGTACTCCGCCTGGCGCATGCTGCGCAGTGACGAGGAGCAGTTCGATCCGGGCAAGAGCGTGCTGGTGCGGCTCGCGCGCCGCGTCTATCCCGTCCACGAGCAGCTCGATGGCGAGCGCTTCTTTACCATCGTGAACGGCGCGCGCGCCGCGACGCCGCTGTTCGTGACTCTCTTGCTCGTGGACTTCGCCGACGTGGTGTTCGCCGTCGACTCGATTCCGGCGATCTTCGCCGTGACCCAGGAGCCGTTCATCGTCTTCACCTCGAACGCGTTCGCGATCCTGGGTCTGCGCTCGCTGTACTTCGCGATCGCCGGGCTGATGACGATGTTCAAGTACATCAAGCTCAGCCTGATCTTCATCCTCGGCTTCGTCGGCGTGAAGATGCTGCTGCATCATCATGTCGAGATCCCGCACGTGCTGTCGCTGGGCGTGATCGTCGCGTTCCTCGCGATCGGCATCGTCGCGTCGCTGTGGTCGACGCGGCGCGAGCAGCGGAGCCGCTGACGCCATGGAACTCCTCAGCAGTCCCGAAGCCTGGCTCGCCTTCCTGACGCTGACGGCGCTCGAGATCGTCCTCGGCATCGACAACATCATCTTCATCTCGATCCTGGTCGGCCGGCTGCCGAAAGCGGTGCAGGCCCGCGGGCGCACCATCGGCCTGGCGCTGGCGATGATCACGCGCATCCTGCTGCTGCTGTCGATCACCTGGGTCATGGGCCTGTCGGCCGACCTGTTCACGATCGGCGATCTCGGCATCTCGGGCCGCGACCTGATCCTGATCGGCGGCGGCCTGTTCCTGCTCGCGAAGAGCACGCTGGAGATCCACAGCGGCCTGGAGGGCGAGGAGCATCAGCGCGAGGGCCGCGGCCGCGCCACGTTCGCCAGCGTGATCGTGCAGATCGCGATCATCGACATCGTGTTCTCGCTGGACTCCGTGATCACCGCCGTCGGCATGGCGGATCACGTGCAGGTGATGATCGCCGCCGTGGTGGTCGCGGTGGTGGTGATGATGTTCCTGGCCGGTCCGATCAGCGATTTCGTCGACCGCCATCCGACCATCAAGATGCTGGCGCTGTCGTTCCTGATCCTGATCGGCATGGCGCTGGTGGGCGAGGGCTTCGAGTTCCACATCCCGAAGGGCTACATCTACTTCGCGATGGCGTTCTCGGTAGCGGTGGAGATGTTGAATATCAGAATGCGCAGGAAGATGGAGCCGGTGAAATTGAGGAAGCGGCTGGATGAAGAGTGAGTGATGAAGGTGATGAACGTGATGAAGGTGATGCGCTCTTCATCACGTCGTCACGTCCATCACGTCCATCACTGACTCGCCATCACCCTGTTCCTGTTCTTCACATCCAGGTACAGGTTGTAAAGCGCGACGAACAGCGGGAACAGGTTCGAAAGGATTCCGACCGAGTCGTTCTTGCCGAATACGAAGTACGACAGCAGCAGCACGCTGCCGAGCGCGCTCATGTACCAGAACAGCCGCGGCATCACGACCTTGCCGCGCGCCTGCGAGGCGGCGAGCTGCACGAACCAGCGGCCGGCGAACAGGAACACGCCGCCGTAGCCGACCAGCTTCCACGGTGTGATCGTGACGCCGAACATCACGAGCCACACCGTATTCATGGCGGAGTCCTCGCGGATTTACTTGCTGAGCTGCGGGCGCGGCTGGCCGACGGCTGCACCCGGTGCCGCGCCGCCGTTACGCAGCGTGCTGTGCTTGTAGCCGTAGCCGGCGTAGATGATGAAGCCGACGATCGTCCAGCCGACGATCCGGTACCACGTGCCGCCCGTCGCGAACAGGCTCACCAGCATCAGCCCGCAGAACACTGTGCCGCCGATGCCGACGAACCACACCCACTTGACCCGGAACGGACGCGGCAGGTCGGGCTTGGTCACCCGCAGGACCATGATGCCGATGCACACCGTGACGAACGCGAGCAGCGTGCCGCTCGACACGAGTTCGCCGAGCACGTCCAGCGGCAGCAGTCCGCCCATCAGGCCGGCGCCGATGCCGGTCAGCACCGTGGAGAACACCGGCGTCTGCCACTGCGGATGGCAGACGCGGAACCGCGGCGGCAGCAGGCCGTCGCGCGACATCGAATAGAAGATGCGCGATTGCGCCAGCATCATCACCAGGATCACCGAGGTGAGGCCGGCGAGCGCGCCGAAGATCACCGGGATCGTCAGCCAGCGCAGCTGCGGATGGGCTTCGAGCGCGGCCGCGACCGGCGCCGCGTCGTTCAGCTTCGGATACTCGAGCATTCCGGTCAGCACGCCGGACATCAGGATGTAGAGAATCGTGCAGATGATCAGGCTCGCGAGAATGCCGATCGGTACGTCGCGCTGCGGGTTCTTCGCTTCCTGCGACGCCGTCGATACCGCATCGAAACCGATGTAGGCGAAGAAGATGATGCCGGAGGCGCGCAGGATGCCGCTCCAGCCGTACGTGCCCCACACGCCGGTGTTCTCGGGAATGAACGGATGCCAGTAGTCCTGGGTGATGTAGAACGCGCCGAAGCCGATCACCAGGACGACGATGCCGACCTTGATCGCGACCACGATCGCGTTGGTCAGCGAGGACTGCCGGATGCCGAGCATCAGGATGATGGTGACGACCGTGACGATGAAGACGGCCGGCAGATTGAACATCGCGCCGGTCGCGAAGAAGCCCTTTTCGATCGAGTACTCGACCGGCGCGCTGCTGAGCGCTGGCGGGATGAAATTGATGTTGAGCGCTTCGAGAAATTTGACCAGATACCTCGACCAGCCGACCGAGACCGTCGACGCCGCGAACAGATATTCGAGCACCAGGTTCCAGCCGATGAACCAGGCGACGCCCTCGCCGAGCGTCGCGTACGAGTAGGCGTAGGCGCTGCCGGAAACCGGGATCATCGACGCGAATTCGGCGTAGCACAGGCCGGCGAACACGCAGCCGATGCCGGCGATGACGAACGACAGCACGATTGCCGGGCCGGCGTGCTGGGCGGCGGCGAGGCCGGTCAGCACGAAGATGCCCGTGCCGATGATGCCGCCGATGCCGATCGCGGTGAGCGCAACCGGGCCCAGCGTGCGACGCAGCTCGCCCTTCGCGCCCTCGGCTTCGAGCTCTTTGACGGATTTCACCGCGAGCAAATTCTTCATCATGGTTGTTTTATCCTAGGACTCGTTTCGCAGGTGCTGCGCTGCGCGGCACTCTAACCCAAATGGAATGCAGGTCAATTGCGCAGGCTCTCCGGCACGTAGGGCGCAAGCAACTCGAGCAACGGGGCATAGACCTTGGGTGTGCCCGCGACGATGTCGCCCTCGCGCTTGTATTCGCCGCCGTTCAGCCGGCCGATCATGCCGCCGGCTTCGGTGATCAGCAGGGTGCCGGCCGCGGTGTCCCACGGCGACAGGCCCAGTTCCCAGAATGCGTCGAGCCGTCCCGCTGCGACATAAGCCAGATCGAGCGCGGCCGCACCTGGACGACGAACGCCGGCGGTTGCCTGCGTGACGGCCTTCAGCATCGCCATGTAGGGATCGATCCACTCCAGGTTCGAGCGGAACGGAAAGCCCGTGCCGATCAGCGCGCGTTCGAGACCGATGTGCGGGCTGACGCGAATGCGCTTGCCGTCGAGCTGCGCCCCTTCGCCGCGCGAGGCGGTGAACAGCTCCTGGCGCAGCGGATCGTAGACCACCGCGTGCTCCATGCGTCCGCGCCGCTGCACGCCGATCGACACCGCGAACTGCGGAAAGCCGTGCAGGAAATTCGTGGTGCCGTCGAGCGGGTCGATGATCCACAGGAACTCGCTGTCATCGCCGCCCGGGCCGCTCTGGCCGCTTTCCTCGGCGAGGAACGCGTGCTGCGGATAGCGGCGGTGCACGGTGTCGATGATTTCCCGCTCCGCCGCCGTATCGATCTCGCTGACGAAGTCGTTGTGGCCCTTGGCGCGCACGTCGAGGCGGTGCAGGCGGTTCATGCCGCGAACGATGATTTCACCCGCGCGCCGTGCGGCTTGAATGGCGATGTTCAACAGCGGTTGCATGCGGGCGAGCCTCGTGGAAGCGGGATGGAGCGGTTAAAGAGCGGGGCCGGCCATTGCAATGAATGGCGTGGGCCGGGGGCAGGTAGAATAGCAGGTGACGCCATGTCCATCCGCATCGTCCTCGTCGACCCGAATCATCCCGGCAACATCGGCGCCGTCGCGCGCGCGATGAAGAACATGGGACTCACCGAGCTGCATTTGGTGCGGCCGAAGTTCTTTCCGAACGCAGATGCTACGGCGCGCGCCTCCGGTGCCGACGACGTGCTGCAGGCCGCCCAAGTGCACGAGGACTTCGCGGATGCAATCGCGGACTGCGGACTGGTGGTCGGCACGAGCGCGCGACAGCGCCACCTGCCGTTCGATCTGGTGGAACCGCGCGACTGCGCAGCGCAGATCGTCCAGGCCGGCCGATCCGGCTCGGCCGCGATCGTTTTCGGCTCGGAGCGCATCGGCCTGACCAACGTCGAGCTCGCGCGCTGCAATCTGCTGGCGACGATCCCGACCGATCCGCGCTACAGCTCGCTCAATCTGGCGATGGCGGTGCAGGTATTCGCCTACGAAGTGTGGCTCGCCGGCCGGCCGGGAGCGCCGGAGATCGCGCCGCGCGAAGTGCCGCTGGCGAGCGCCGCGGAAATGGTGCGCCTGTACGAGCACTTCGAGCAGGTGCTCGAGTACATCGACTTTCGCGACCGCACCGGCGGCGGGCACCTGATGGCGCGCATTCGCCGGCTGTTCAACCGCGCGCTGCTCGATCAGAACGAAGTGAACATCCTGCGCGGCGTGCTCACGGCGGTCCAGGCACGGCGCCGGCCGGCGAAGAGGAAGGGTCACGAAGTCACGGAGTGACGCAGAGACGCAATTTTCTTATTCTGCGCAGCAGTGAACACAGCGACTACGATCTACCTCGATTACGCGGCTTCGACGCCGGTGGACCCGCGCGTCGCCGACGCGATGATCGAGTGTCTGCGCCCGAGCGGCGCGCAGGGCAATCCTTCCTCGGCGGGCCACGAGTTCGGGCGCCGCGCGCGCGGGCTGGTCGAGAAGGCGCGGGCGCAGGTCGCAACCGCGATCGGCGCGCGCCCGGAGTGCATCGTCTGGACCTCCGGCGCGACCGAGTCGGACAACCTCGCGATCTTCGGCGTCGCGCGCTTCAATGCCGACCGCGGCCGTCACCTCGTATCCGCCAAGACCGAGCACAAAGCGGTGCTCGATCCGCTCAAGCAGCTGGAACGCGAGGGCTTCGAAGTCACGTGGTTGAAGCCGGGATCCGACGGCATCGTGCGGCCGGAGCAGGTGCGGGCGGCACTGCGACCCGACACGCAGCTCGTCTCGCTGATGCACGTCAACAACGAGATTGGTGTCGTGCAGGACGTTGCGGCCGTCGGCGCGATCTGCCGCGAGCGCGGCGTCGCGTTCCACGTCGACGCGGCGCAGAGCTTCGGCAAGGTGCCGCTGAACGTCGAGGCGATGAGCATCGATCTGCTCTCGCTCACCGCGCACAAGATCTACGGGCCGAAAGGCATCGGCGCGCTGTACGTGCGTCGCAAGCCGCCGCTCGGCTTGAAGCCGCTGATCTACGGCGGCGGCCAGGAGCAGGGCATGCGCTCGGGCACGCTGGCGACGCATCAGATCGTCGGCATGGGTCTCGCGTTCGAGATCGCTGCCCGCGAGCGCGAAGCGGACATGACGCGCATCGGTGCGCTGCGCGACCGCTTGTGGGCGGGCATCGAAAGCATCGGCGATGTCCAGCTCAACGGTGATGCGCAGGAGCGCGTCGCCGTGCTGCTCAACGTCAGTTTCCACGGCGTCGAAGGCGAGAGTCTGCAGTTCGCCTTGCGCGAGCTCGCGGTCTCGGCGGGTTCCGCGTGCTCTTCGGCGTCGGAAGAGGCGTCGTACGTGCTGCGCGCGCTCGGTCACAGCGATCAGCTCGCGCAGAGCTCGCTGCGCTTCAGTCTGGGCCGCTACACGACGGCGGAGCAGATCGACACAGCAATCGCGGCGGTGAAGCGCGAAGTCACGCGATTGCGCTCGTTCTCGCCGCAGTCGACTCCAGCGGAGGCAAAGCCGTGAGCGAAGCCCCATACAGTCCGCTCGTCGTCGAGCATTTCGGCAGGCCGCGCAATGTGGGCCGCTTCGCGCCGGCTGCCGATGTCATCGCAGCATCCGCTGGCGACCCGGCGCAGGGTGTGCGGTTCGATCTCAGCGCGCGCGTGCGCGACGATCGTATCGTGTCGCTGCGCTTCGAGGTCTATGGCTGCCCACATTGCATCGCAGCCGGATCGTTGCTGAGCGAGCGCCTGCAGGGGGCGACGCAGGACGAGTTGCGCCGCTGGAGCTGGCGCGAGGCGGCGGACGAACTGGAGTTCCCGCCGGAAAAGCGCGGGCGCCTGCTCGTGCTGGAGGATGCCGTGCGCGCGCTCGCGGCGCAGTGGCAGCGCCAGAATGCGACCCATGCATCAACTCGGTGACATGGGTTCATGCATCATTGGAATGAGGTTCCGGCCTTGACTCACCGCACCCTGACCGCCATTTCCTGCCACGTATGTCCATCTCACTGACTTCAGCTGCTGCCGAGCGCGTCCGCTCGTTCCTGGGCCGCCGCGGGCACGGCGTCGGGCTACGCCTGTCGGTCAAGGAGACCGGCTGCTCCGGTTTCGCCTACGTCGTGAACTATGCCGACGAGATCGGCGCCGACGACGTGGTGTTCGAGGACCAGGGCGTGAAGGTGATCGTCGACCGCGCCAGCCTCGGTTACATCGACGGCACCGAAGTGGACTTCGTGAAGCAGGGCCTGAACGAGGCCTTCCGCTTCCGCAATCCCAACGTGAAGGGCGAATGCGGCTGCGGCGAGTCCTTCACCGTTTGAGGCACCCCGCCGGAATCCGCTAACTTCGCGTCTCTGCTCGATTTCTTGCCGCTGGCCAGTCACGCCGGTAGACTGCGCCGCGCGCGCCGGCTCCATGGCCGCCGCGCATTCATAACTCATTGATTCAATTCAGATCGAGGACTCGGATTCATGGCGCTCGAACGCACCCTTTCCATTGTGAAGCCCGACGGCGTCCAGAAGAACGTCATCGGCAACGTCTACAGCCGCTTCGAGAAGGCCGGCCTGCGCATCGTCGCGGCCCGCATGATGCAGCTGACCCTGGCGCAGGCCGAAGGCTTCTACGCGGTGCATCGCGAGCGTCCGTTCTTCAAGGACCTGACCCGCTACATGAGCTCGGGCCCGATCCTCGTTCAGGTTCTGGAAGGCGAGGACGCCGTCGCGAAGAACCGCGAGCTGATGGGCGCAACCGATCCGAAGAAGGCCGACAAGGGCACGATCCGCGCCGATCTCGCCACCAGCATCGAAGAGAACGTCGTGCACGGCTCCGACAGCGCGGACAACGCGCGCACCGAGATTGCGTACTTCTTCGCTGCTGCCGACCTCTGTCCGCGAACCCGCTAAGATTGTTGGTGCGATGAACGCGGCCACTGACGCGAAGACGAACCTGCTCGGGCTGACGCGCGCCGAGCTGGAAGCGTTCGTCGCAGCAATGGGCGAGAAGCCGTTCCGCGCGCGCCAGCTGCTGAAGTGGCTGTACAAGCGCTGCGTCGCCGATTTCGACCAGATGACCGACCTGGCGAAAAGCTTTCGCGAGCGCCTCAAGGAAGTCGCGATCGTCGCGACGCCTTCGATCACCACCACGCAGGTCTCAGCTGACGGCACGCGCAAGTGGCTGCTTGCCCTACCGGACGAAAAGAATGGGACGCAGGCGGTCGAGACGGTGTTCATCCCCGAGCCCGGCCGCGGCACGTTGTGCATCTCCAGCCAGGTCGGCTGCGCGATGGACTGCACCTTCTGCTCGACGGCGCAGCAGGGTTTCAACCGCAATCTCACGGTCGCGGAGATCGTCGGCCAGGTGTGGCTCGCGAATCGCGAGCTGGCCAGTGAATATAAATGGCAGCCCGGCGGCGATCGCGTCGTCACCAACGTCGTCTTCATGGGCATGGGCGAGCCGCTCGCGAACTATCGCAACGTCGTGCCCGCCGCCGAGATCATGATGGACGATCTCGGCTTCGACATTTCCCGGCGCCGCGTGACGGTCAGCACCTCCGGCCTGGTGCCGCAGATGCTGAAGCTCGCCGCGGAAACGAACTGTGCGCTCGCGGTTTCGCTGCACGCGCCGAACGACAAGCTGCGCGATCAGCTGGTGCCGATCAACCGCAAGCATCCGATCGCCGAGCTGCTCGACGCGTGCTGGCAGTACGTCAACCAGCAGAACGCCCGCAGCATCACATTCGAGTACGTGATGCTCGACGGCGTCAACGATCAGCCGGAGCACGCGCGCGAGCTGGTGACGCTGCTCAAGGGACAGCCTGCGAAGGTGAACCTGATCCCGTTCAATCCGTTCCCGGGTACGCGCTACGTGCGCTCCAGCCCGGAAGCGATCGAACGGTTCCGCGAGATCCTCAACAACAACGGCGTGATCGCGACGACGCGGCGCACGCGCGGCGACGATATCGACGCCGCCTGCGGCCAGCTGGTCGGCCGCGTCAACGACCGCACGACAGTGCGCCTGGGCTCGAAGCTCATCTCAGTGGCGGTGCAACCGTGAAGCGTGTAGCGACGATCGTGACCGGCGTCCTCGGGGTTCTGGTCATTTTCCTGGGCGGCTGCGCCAGCAGCCCGCCGCTCGGCAAGTCGCAGCCGGAGCGCGCGGCCGAAATCAACCTGGAGCTCGGCGTCGAGCACCTGCGCAAGGGCAATCTGCAGCAGGCGAAGGAGAAGATCGACCGCGCGCTGCAACAGAACCCGCGCTACGGCCGGGCACACCTGGTCGCTGGCATGCTCTATAACCGCCTCGGCGACAACCGGGCGGCCGAGTCGCACTACGAGCGCGCGATCTCGCTCGAGCCCAAGAACCCCGAGTTCAAGAACAACTACGCGGTCTACCTGTGTCAGCAGAAGAAGTTCGAGCGCGGCCAGAAGATCGCGCTCGAGGCGGCTGCCGATCCGCTGTACAAGACACCGGAAGTTGCCTTCATGAACGCGGGCAACTGCGCGCTGACCGCGGGCGACATGAAGGTCGCCGAGGAAGATTTCCGCAAGGCGCTGACGGCCCAGCCGCGCTTCGCCGAAGCGCTGTTCCAGATGGCCGAGCTCGAATATCGCCAGACCGAATACATGTCGGCGCGCGCGTTCCTCGAGCGCTTTCTCGAAGTGGGCCGCACCAGCCCGGCGACGCTGTGGCTGGGCGTGCGCATCGAGCGCGGTCTCGGCAACAGCGCGCAGGCCCAGCACTACGCGCAGCGCCTCAAGAGCGAATATCCCTCGGCCGCGCAGACCAAGGAATTGCTGGAGTCCGAGCGGAACCCGGGATGAATGAGTCGGGGGGCGGTCCAGCGGATGCGGCAGCCACCGGGCCGGAGACGCCGGGTGGAATGCTGCGCGCCGAGCGCGAGCGCCGCGGCTACTCGGTGCAGTACGCCGCCGAGGATCTGCATCTCGACGTGTGGGTGATCGAGGCGCTGGAAGCGAATCGCTTCGAAGCGCTGGGCGCGCCGGTGTACGCGAAGGGTCACCTGCGCAAGTACGCAACGCTGCTTGGCCTGTCGGCCGCTGCCGTGTTGGAGCGCTATGACGCGCTGAGCGGCACGCCGAGCGAGCCGACGCCGATTCCGGTTGCGATGGTCGCGCCGGTGCCGCAGCGTCGCAGCGTGCCGAAGCTGCCGTTCTGGATCGCCGCCGCGATCGCTGTAGCCGCGGGAGTCGCGTGGCTGGTCTACGAGCTGTGGCCGATCGCGCGCGGCGCCGGTATCGCGACCACCAGCGAAGTGCCGGCGGTGACTGTGCCGCAGACTGCGCCGACCGAACCGCAGGTCGAGCAGGTACAGCAGGTACAACAAGCGACTGCGGCGCCGGCGTCGATACCGACGCCGCCCGAGGTGCGCGTGCAGCTGGAGTTCAGCGAGCCGTCGTGGGCCGAAATCTACGACGCGACCGGGCGGCGCTTGATGTTCGACATGGGCACGCCGGGGCGCGTGCGCACGATTGCAGGTGTGCCGCCGTTGCGCGTCAACCTCGGGTTGGCGTCGGCTGTCAGTGCGCGGGTCGACGACCAGCCCATCGTCATCCCGCGCCGGGCCGGCAAGGATGGCGCGAAGTTTCTGATCGAGGCGGATGGCTCAGTGAGATCCGAGAGTTCCCTGAAGACCGCGGAGCGCGAGTGACGCAACAACAGATCCAGCCGCCGCGCGGGATGAACGATGTGCTGCCGGCGGACATCGCCGGCTGGCATCGCCTCGAAGGCGTCGCGCGCGAGCTGTTCGCTGCCTACGGCTACCAGGAAATCCGCGTGCCGATCGTCGAGAGCACGACGCTGTTCAAGCGCTCGATCGGCGAGTTCACCGACATCGTGCAGAAGGAGATGTTCACGTTCGAGGATCCGGGCGGCGACTCGCTGACGCTGCGCCCGGAGGCGACGGCTGGCATCGTGCGCGCGATGATCAGCAACGGCCTGCTGCACAACCAGCGCCAGCGCGTCTGGTGCGCCGGGCCGATGTTCCGCTACGAGCGGCCCCAGGCCGGCCGCTTCCGCCAGTTCTACCAACTCGATGCCGAGGCCTTCGGCTATCCCGGTCCCGACATCGATGCTGAGCTCATCATGCTGAGCGCGCGGATCCTGCGCGACCTCGGTCTGCAGCGCATCGAGCTGCACCTGAACTCGCTGGGCACACCGGCCTCGCGGCGCGTGTATCGCGAAAAGCTGATCGAGTACTTCACGGCGCACAAGGCGCGGCTCGACGCCGACAGCCTGCGGCGCCTGGAAGGCAATCCGCTGCGCATCCTCGACAGCAAGAATCCGGAGCTGCAGGACGTGATCACCGGCGCGCCGGTGCTGACGGAGTACCTGGACGAGGAGTCGCGCCAGCACTTCGCCGGTCTGTGCCGCCACCTGGACGCGGTCGGCATCCGCTACGTGCTGAATCCGCGTCTGGTGCGCGGGCTCGACTACTATACGCACACGGTTTTCGAGTGGCTGACGTCGGAGCTCGGCTCGCAGGGCGCCGTCTGCTCGGGCGGACGCTACGACGGCCTGGTGGCCCAGTTGGGCGGCGAGAACACCCCGGCCGTGGGCTGGGCAGCCGGCGAGGAACGCCTCGTGTCGCTGCTGCGAGCGCAGAGGGGCGAGACACCCCCCTACGCCCCGGACGTCTACCTGGTCGTTGCCGGCGAGCGCGCCGAAGCCGCAGGCCTGGCGCTGGCGGAACGCATCCGGGATGCAGTCCCGTCGGTGCGGATCGAGACCCATTGCGGCGGCGGCAGCTTCAAATCGCAGCTCAAGCGTGCCGACAAGAGCGGGGCGCAGCTGGCGCTGATTCTGGGCGAGGCGGAAACCGAACGCCGCGTCGTTGGTCTGAAATCCCTGCGCGTGGAAGCGCCGCAGGTCGAGCTGGGGTGGGACCGGGTCGCCGACGACATCGCCGCGCGACTGGCTCGCTGAACGCCGCACTTATTCATAAACACAGATGACACTGCCATGGTCGAAGAGTACTTAACCGATCGCGATCAGGAAGAAGCGCTGCGCAACTGGTGGCGCGAGAACTGGAAATTCATCCTGGCCGGCATCGCCATCGGCCTGGCGGGGCTGGGCGGCTACACCTACTACCAGAAATATCGCGACGCTCAGGCGGACCACGCTGCCAAGGTCTACGCGGACTTCCAGAAGGCGCTGGCGAGCAATGACGACACGCAGGCCGGCAAGCTGCTCGACAGCCTGGCGGGCGATCACGCGACCTCTGCATACACGCAGCAGGGCCGCCTGCTCCTGGCCAAGCGTCACACCGAGGCCGGGCGCTTCGACCAGGCGATCCAGCAGCTGCGGCAGGTCATGGACAGCTCGCGCGACGAGGATCTCGGCCACATCGCGCAGCTGCGGCTGGCCCGCCTGTTGATCCAGACCGGCAAGCACGATGACGCGCTGAAAGTGCTCGACGTCGAGAAGGCGGGCGCTTTCGCCGCCCAGGTCCACGAGATTCGCGGCGACGCGCACCTCGCGAAGGGCGATGCGCAGGGTGCCCGCGCGGAATATGCGGCCGCGCTCTCCGCCGACACCAAGGGCGAGATCGATCGGGCGACGGTCGAGCTCAAGCTGCGCGACGTCGGTGGCGACGTGCCGGCGGCGCCGAAGCCCGCGACTGCACCGGCCGCGAAAGGGGACTCCTGATGTTTTCGATCACTCCCGCTCGCGCGGTGCTGGCTGCGCTCGGCGTGGCGGCGCTCGCGCTCGCCGGCTGCAAGGACAAGGACCTCGATCCGCCCGCCGAGCTGGTCGACATCGTCGCGAAGCGTACCGTGCACCGCGAATGGAGCGCCGGTCTCGGCGGCGACTCCAAGCGCCTGCGGCTCGCGCTGCGCCCGATGGTCGTGGACGGCAAGGTGTACGCGGCCTCGCATGACGGGGAGGTCGTGGCGTTTGCGGCCGACAGCGGCCGCCGCCTGTGGTCGGTCAAGACCAAGCTGCCGTTGTCGGCGGGACCCGAAGTGGACGGCGGCCTGATCGTCGTCGGCTCCAGCGAGGGCGACATCGTCGCGCTCGACGCTGCCAACGGCAGTGAACGCTGGCGCAAATCGATCGGCAGCGAAGTGCTGGCGCGTCCGCTCATCGCCAAGGACGTCGTGGTGATCCGCACCGTCGATGGCCATGTCGAAGGCATGGCTGCGGCGGATGGTTCGCAGCGCTGGGCCGTCGACGAGCAGGTGCCGAAGCTGACGCTGCGCGGCACAGCGCCGCCGGTGCTCGCCGGCGATCGCATCATCTGCGGCTTCGATGACGGCAAGGTGCTCGCGATCGATCCGCGCAACGGCGACGTGATGTGGGATGCGATCGTGAACGCGCCGCACGGCCGCACCGAGCTCGAGCGGCTGTCCGACATCGATTCGCCGCCGCGCATCTCCGGCGACGACATTTTCGTCGTCGGCTTCCAGGGACGCGTGGCGATGCTCGCGCTCGACTCGGGGCAGATCTGGTGGGCGCGCGACGCCTCCAGCTACCGCGGCTTCAGCATGGACGACGACAACATCTACCTCACCAACTCCGACAGCGTCGTGGTCGCGATGAAGCGCAGCGACGGCGCGGTGATCTGGGAGCAGGACAAGATGAAGCGCCGCGGCCTGACCGCGCCGGCGATCGACGGCGACGCGCTCGTGGTCGGCGATTTCGAGGGCTACGTTCACTGGCTCGACAAGGCGACCGGCGAGATCGTCGCGCGCCAGAAGACCGACGGCGATCGCATCAGCAACTCCGCGGTGACGACCGACGCCGGCGTCTTCGTGCAGACGGATTCCGGCAAGCTGGTCGCGTTCAAGAGCGCGAGCCGGCCCAAACCGTCGCCCGATTCCTCGACGCCACTGCCGCCGCCGCCGGCACAGGACGAGCCGAAGCCGGAGGCGCAACCGGAACAGCAACCGGCAGCGCAGCCGGAACCGCAGCCGAATGGCGGCTAGATGCTTCCGGTCATCGCGCTGGTCGGACGGCCGAATGTCGGCAAGTCGACGCTGTTCAACTTCCTGACCGGCACCCGCGACGCGCTGGTCGCGGACCTGCCCGGGCTGACGCGCGACCGCAAGTACGGCTACGGCAAAGTCGGCGACATTCCCTATCTGGTCGTCGACACGGGCGGCCTCGTCGTGGACGCGCGCGGCGTCGAAGTCCTGATGGCGCAGCAGACGCTGCGCGCGATCGAAGAAGCCGATCGCGTGCTGTTCCTCGCCGACGCGCGCGATGGCCTTGCGCCCTCGGATCACTTCATCGCGCAGACGCTGCGCAAGCTGGACAAGCACGTCATCGTCGTCGCCAACAAGGCCGAAGGCCTGGACGCGGCGACTGCGGCGGCGGATTTTCATCAGCTCGGCCTCGGCGAGCCGCAGGCGATTTCCTCGGCGCATGGCGATGGCGTGCGAGCGCTGATGGACCGGGCGCTCGAAGGTCTCGAGCGCGCGCAGGAGACCGACGCCGCGGGTCCGGACGATGTGCGCGTCGCGGTCGTCGGCCGGCCGAACGTCGGCAAGTCGACGCTCATCAATCGGCTGCTGGGCGAGGAGCGACTGATTGCTTTCGATCAGCCCGGCACCACGCGCGATGCGGTATTCGTGCCGTTCGAGCGCGATGGACGCCGCTACACGCTCATCGACACAGCGGGAGTGCGGCGCCGCGCGCGGGTCGAGGAGGCGGTCGAGAAGTTCAGCGTCATCAAGGCGCTGCAAGCCGTCGACTCGGCGAACGTCGTGATCGGCGTCATCGACGCGCACGACACGGTCGCGGAACAGGATGCGACGCTCTTCGGGATGGTCGCCGAGCGCGGTCGATCGTTGCTGATCGCGGTCAACAAGTGGGACAACATTCCCATGGACAAGCGCGACGAGATCCGCACGGGTCTCGATCTGCGGCTGCCGTTCCTGGACTTCGCGCCCGTGCATTTCATCTCCGCTCTGCACGGCACGGGCGTGGGCGAGTTGATGCGGGGAGTGAGCGAAGCGTACGACGCTTCGATGCGCGAGATCCCGACGCCGGAGTTGACGCGCGTGCTGGAACTGGCGATCCAGCAGCACCAGCCGCCGCTGGTGCGCGGCCGCCGGATCAAGCTGCGCTATGCGCACCAGGGCGGGCGCAATCCGCCGGTCATCGTCGTCCACGGCAACCAGGTCCAGCACGTGCCGGATGCCTACCGGCGCTACCTCGCGAACGTGTTCCGCAAGCACTTCCGGCTGGAGGGCTCGCCGGTGCGCGTCGAGTTCCGCGCCGACGAGAACCCGTTCAAGGGCCGGCGCAACCCGCTCACGCCGCGCCAGGTGCGCTCGCGCAAGCGTCTGCTGAAGCGCGTGAAGCGCTGAAAATGGGGAATGTCCCCATTGCCATTGGCGATGAGAGCCGGGTTCGCGAAAGGATTACACTGCAGCGCCATGGCAACTGCCCGAAAAATTCTGAAGCTGCAGCAGCCGTTCCCGATGCGTCGCGGCGGCGCGCTGCCGAGCGTCGAAGTCGCCTACGAGACCTGGGGCGATCCGCAGGCGCGGCACGAGCATGCCGTCATGATCTTCACCGGCCTGTCACCATCGGCGCACGCGGCTTCTTCCACTGAAGATTCCGCGCAGGGCTGGTGGGAAGACATGATCGGCCCGGGCCGGCCGATCGACACGCGTCGCTTCTTCGTCATCTGCATCAACTCGCTCGGCAGCCCGTTCGGCTCGACCTCGCCGATCTCGATCGATCCGACGACGGGCCAGCCGTATCGGCTGACGTTCCCGGTGCTGACGGTCGAGGACATGGCGCGCGCCGGACACGAGGTCGCGCTGTCGCTCGGTATCAAGCAGCTGCACGCCGTCGTCGGACCGTCGCTCGGCGGCATGACGGTGCTCGCCTATTGCGCGCTGTTCCCGGGCGAGACGCGCAGCGTGATTTCGATCTCCGCGGCCGCGCGCTCCGCGCCGTTCTCGATCGCGCTGCGCTCGCTGCAGCGGGAAATGATCCGGCGCGATCCGGCGTGGAAGGAGGGCAACTACACCGCCGACGCGATCCCGGTGCAGGGCATGCGCCTGGCACGCAAGCTCGGCATGATCACGTACCGCTCGGCGAAGGAGTGGGCGCAGCGCTTCGGTCGCGAGCGCGCCAGCGCCGAGCACCAGCCGGGCGATCCGTTCGGCATCGATTTCGAAGTCGAGTCGTACCTGGAGAACCACGCGACCAAGTTCATCGGCCAGTACGATCCGAACTGCTACCTGTACATCTCGCGCGCCATGGACCTGTTCGACCTCGCCGACCACGGCGGCTCGGTGCGCGAGGCGCTGCAGCGCTTCACGGTCGAGCGCGCGCTGATCATCGGCGTGGAGACAGATTTACTGTTCCCGGTGGCGCAACAGCAGGAGCTTGCGGATGGCCTGGTCGGCGGCGACCGCGAGGTGCAGTTCGTGCGCCTGCCCTCGCTGCAGGGCCACGACTCGTTCCTGGTCGACATGGACCGCTTCCGGCCGGTCGTCGGCGACTTCCTGCAGCTGAAGATGAGAAGCCCGCCGGAAGGGTTGTAGGTCGGGCTACTCCGTATCCAGAAACAGCGCCGGGTCGACCATCGCGCGGTTCAGCGCCACGCCCCAGTGCAGGTGCGGCCCGGTGACGCGGCCGGTCGCGCCGACGGTGCCGATCAGATCGCCGGCGGCGAGATGGTCGCCGACCTTCACTTTGATCTCGTCGAGATGGCAGTACATCGTCACGAGGCCGTAGCCGTGATCGATGTACAGCGTATTGCCGTTGAAGAAGAAGGTGCCCGCTTCGACCACAGTGCCCGCTGCGGGCGAGTGGATCGGCGTGCCTTTCGCGGCAGCGATATCCATGCCGGAGTGCGGACTGCGCGGCTGGCCATTGAAGATGCGACGCGAGCCGTAAGAGTCGGAACGCGTGCCGACGACCGGGGATTGCAGCGCGAACGCCGGCGTGCCCGCGGTCGTGAACTTCGATAGCGCGACGTTCGAGCGTTCCTGCTCGGTGGCAATGCGCTTCAGATCCCCGGGATTGGGGTTGACCTGCCGCTCGTTCTTGATCGTCAGGCGCTGCTCGCGATAGCGCTTGTCGGTCACTTCGAAGGGCACGTCGATCGTCTTCGCGCCCGTGGTGACTCGCAGCTTCTGCGGGCCGGGCTTGGTCGAGAGCGGAATGCCGACGATGGCCAGCCAGCGGTCCTGGTAGCGGATCACGGCCGCGCGGCGCGTGTCGATCAGTGCCGTTGGCGGCAAATCGCCGCCGGGGATTTCGACGAGCGCAATTCCGCCGGGTACGCGGCTCTCCCGCGGCAGCTCGCCGGCGTGCGCAACTCCCGAGAGCGCCACGAGCATAAATATCGCGAATCTCATTTCTCGTCGGCCTTCGGCAGTCGCAGGTCGAGCTCCGGGCTCGTGGTGCGCTCGATGCGCGCGCGGATCGTGCCCTGCGTCAGGCGCGCGTCGATCAGCTGGCCGGCTCGTACGTCTTGTGCGTTCGTGATCACGGTGCCCTTCGAATCGGTGACGATGGCGTAGCCGCGCTCGAGGGTCGCGAGCGGGCTGAATGCGTCGAGCGTTCGCACTGCGATGGCGAGACGATTGCGCTGTTGCTCGAGGGTTCGATGCGCGATCTTGTCGATGGTTGCGCGCGCAGCTTCCAGGCGCGCGCGAGCGGTTGCAACGCGCAGCGCCGGCGAGTGCTGGCGGAGCTCCGCCGCCAGTTGCGCGAGAGTGCGCTGGCGCTCACCGAGATTCGAGCGCAGCACGCGAATCAAGCGCAGCTCCAGATCATCCAGGCGCTGGGCGCGCTGACGCAACTCGACGCCGGGGTGCAGCTGCTGCAGTCGGCGAGCAAGCCACGACGCACGATCCTGATGCGCCTTCAGCTTGCGGCCGAGCGCCGTTGTCAGGCGGCCGGTGAGGCGCACCACGTTGCGCAGCCACTCGCTGGAATCCGGGACGGCGAGCTCTGCCGCACCGGATGGCGTCGGAGCACGTACATCGGCGACGAAGTCCGCGATCGTGAAGTCGACCTCGTGGCCGATGCCGCTGACGATCGGGATCGTGCAGTCGTAGATGGCGCGCGCCACGCTCTCTTCGTTGAACGCCCACAAGTCTTCGAGCGACCCGCCGCCGCGCACCAGGATCAGCACGTCGCACTCGGCGCGTGCGGAAGCGCGGCGGATCGTCCTCGCGATCTGCGCCGCCGCGACGCCACCCTGCACCTGCACCGGGTACAGCAGTACCGGGATCGTGCAGAAGCGCCGGCGCAGGATGTGCAGGACGTCGCGCAGGGCCGCGCCCGTCGGCGAGGTGATCACGCCGATCCGCCGCGGCAAGCGCGGCAGCGGCTTCTTGCGTTCGGTAGCGAACAGGCCCTCGGCCGCGAGTTTGACCTTCAGCAGCTCGAAGCGCTGCCGCAACGCGCCTTCGCCGGCCTCTTCCATGTAGTCGGCGATGAATTGATAGTCGCCGCGCTGCTCGTACAGGCTCACGCGGCCGCGCACCAGCACGTGCGAGCCGTCCCGGGGCGAGAACTTCGCCAGGATGTTTCGCTGCCGGAACATGGCGCAGCGGAGCTGGGCGGCCTCGTCCTTGAGCGAGAAATACCAGTGGCCGGAGGAGGGGCGCGACAGGTTCGAGATCTCGCCCTCCAGCCACAGCGCCGGCAGGCCGCGCTCCAGCAGCGTGCGCGCCTCGCGGTTGAGGCGCGACGGGGTGTAGATGTCGCGGGTTTCGGTGGGCAGCGGCGGCGGCCGCGGCTCCGCGAAGTCGAGCTCCAGGTCGGAGGAAGGCATGGAAAAGAAGGCTACAGGCTGCCCGTATTCATGTACAATGGCGCGCTTTCATCGATAACGCGGGTTGCTAGCCATGCGCATTCTCGAGGAAGCACTCACCTTCGACGACGTGCTCCTGGTCCCGGCACACTCCGACTTCCTGCCGCGCGACGCTGACCTGAGCACGCAACTCACCCGCTCGATCCGCCTCAATCTGCCGATCCTGTCGGCCGCGATGGACACGGTCACCGAGGCCCGCCTGGCGATCACCATCGCGCAGGAAGGCGGTCTGGGCATCGTCCACAAGAACATGAGCATCGAGGCCCAGGCGCGCGAGGTGCAGCGGGTCAAGAAGTTCGAGAGCGGCGTCATTCACGAGCCGATCACCATCACGCCCGACAAGACCATCCGCGAGGTGCTGGAGCTGACGCGCGCCAAGAACATCTCCGGCGTGCCGGTCGTGGTCGGCTCCAAGGCGGTCGGCATCGTCACGCACCGCGACCTGCGTTTCGAGACGAAACTCGACGCGCCGGTCTCGACGGTGATGACTCCGCAGGAGCGGCTGGTCACGGTGCGCGAGAACGCGCCGAAGGACGAAGTGCTCGCGCTGCTGCACAAGCATCGCATCGAGAAGGTGCTGGTCGTCGATCAGAGCTTCAACCTTAAGGGCATGATCACCGTCAAGGACTTCCAGAAAGCCACCGAGTTCCCGCGCGCAGCGAAAGACGAACGCGGCGCGCTGCGCGTCGGCGCAGCCGTCGGCACCGGTGTCGATACGTTGAAGCGCGTCGAGGCGCTGCGTGAGGCGCGCGTCGACGTCATCGTGGTCGATACAGCGCACGGCCATTCCAGCAACGTCATCAACATGGTTCGCGAGATCAGGCGCGCCTGGAAGGACCAGCAGATCATTGCCGGCAACATCGTCACGGCCGATGCAGCGCGTGCACTGGTAGAAGCGGGCGCGGACGGCATCAAGGTCGGCATCGGGCCGGGTTCTATCTGCACCACGCGCATCGTCGCGGGTGTCGGCGTGCCGCAGATCACGGCCGTCGCGAACGTCGCGGCTGCATTGAAGGGCAGCGGCGTCCCGCTGATCGCGGATGGCGGCATCCGCTTCTCCGGCGACATCGCCAAGGCACTCGTGGCGGGCGCGCATTGCGTGATGATCGGCGGCCTGTTCGCGGGCACCGAGGAATCGCCCGGCGAAGTCGAGCTGTACCAGGGCGCGTCGTACAAGTCGTATCGCGGCATGGGCTCGCTCGGTGCGATGGCGCAATCGCACGGCTCGAAGGATCGCTACTTCCAGGATGCGACCGAGGAGCTCGAGAAGCTCGTGCCGGAAGGCGTCGAGGGTCGCGTGCCTTACAAGGGCTCGCTGGTCACGATCCTGACCCAGCTGGCGGGCGGTCTGCGCGCCGCCATGGGTTACACCGGCAGCCGCACGATCGAGGAGATGCGCACGCGGCCGTCGTTCGTGCGCATCACCAACGCGGGCGTGCGCGAAAGTCACGTGCACGATGTCACGATCACCAAAGAGGCGCCGAACTACCGTGTCAGCTGAAATGGCCAAGCGGCCTGTCGCTTCCGCAAACCCGCCGCCCGTATCGGACATTCACGCCCACCGGGTCCTCATCCTCGATTTCGGCGCGCAGTACACGCAGCTGATCGCGCGGCGCGTGCGCGAGAGCGGCGTCTACTGCGAGATCCATCCGTGGGACATGAGCGACGACGACGTTCGTGCGTTCGGCGCCCGCGGCGTAATTCTTTCCGGCGGTCCGGAATCGACGACGGAAGCGACGTCGCCGGTTGCGCCGCAAGCGGTGTTCACGCTCGGCGTGCCGGTACTCGGCATCTGCTACGGCATGCAGACGATGGCGATGCAGCTCGGCGGTCGCGTCACGCCCAGCACCGATCGTGAGTTCGGCTACGCGCAGGTGACGGCGTCGGCGCCGAATCGCCTGCTGGACGGATTCCGCGACCACAGCGACAACGAGGGCAGGGCGCTGTTCGACGTCTGGATGAGCCACGGCGATCGCGTCGATCAACTGCCACCGGGATTCGTTGCGACCGGCTTCACCAAGAACGTGCCGCTCGCTGCAATGACCGACGAGACGCGCCGCTTCTATGGTGTGCAGTTCCATCCCGAAGTGACGCACACGCTGCAGGGCCTGAAGATCCTCGAGCGCTTCGTGCGCGAGATCTGCGGCTGCGAGGCGCGCTGGCAGCCGGGCAACATCATCACGGACTCCATCGTGCGCGTGCGCGAGCTGGTCGGGCGCGAGAAGGTGCTGCTCGGCCTGTCCGGCGGCGTCGATTCCTCGGTCGTCGGCGCGCTGCTGCATCGGGCGATCGGCGAGCAGCTGGTGTGCGTGTTCGTCGATCATGGCCTGCTGCGCCTGGGCGAGGGCGACCAGGTGATGGAGACGTTCGCGAAGCACATGGGCGTGAAGGTGATTCGCGTCAACGCCGAAGCGCGCTTCCTCGAAGCGCTGAAGGGCGAAAGCGATCCCGAGCGCAAGCGCAAGATCATCGGCCGCTTGTTCGTCGAAGTGTTCGAGGAAGAAGCGGCGAAGCTGCCGGGCATCCGCTGGCTGGCGCAGGGCACGATCTACCCGGACGTGATCGAGTCGGCCGGTTCGAAGACCGGCAAGGCGCACGTCATCAAGAGTCATCACAACGTCGGCGGCCTGCCGGAGAAGATGAACCTGAAGCTGCTCGAGCCGCTGCGCGAGCTGTTCAAGGACGAGGTGCGCAAGCTCGGCGTCGAGCTCGGGCTGCCGCGCGAGATGGTGTACCGCCATCCCTTCCCGGGTCCCGGCCTCGGCGTGCGCATCCTCGGCGAAGTGACCAAGCAGTATGCGGACCTGCTGCGCCAGGCCGACGCGATCTACCTCGAAGAGCTGCGCAAGCACGATCTCTACGATCGCACCAGCCAGGCATTCGCGGTGTTCCTGCCAGTGCGCTCCGTAGCGGTGATGGGCGACGGCCGTCGCTACGACTACGTGATCGCGTTGCGCGCGGTCGAGACCATCGACTTCATGACCGCTCGCTGGTCGCGCCTGCCGTATGAATTCCTGGAGCTCGTCTCCCGCCGCATCATCAACGAAGTGAACGGCATCTCGCGCGTCACCTACGACATCTCGAGCAAGCCCCCCGCGACGATCGAGTGGGAGTAAGGGACGGCCGGTCCTGCCTCCCATCGAATTTCGACCCGCCGCAAAAGGTGGGCTAGACTGGGCGCCAGCCAATCTGGCCATTGGCTAGTCAACGATAGTTCAGTCGAAATTCGAGAATTCGAATATGGGGGTTCCATGATTGTCAGCATCATTCGCTCGTCAATCGAGCACCGTTCGGCGACGCGCCGCGTGGGGATCGCGCTTCTCGCGTTTGCAGCGGTTTCGACGGGTCCGGCGTACGCTCAGGACGCGCAGCCAGGACCCGGCGCCGGCAGGTCCGGCGTGCTCGAAGAAGTCATCATTACCGGTACTCGAAGAGTCGATCGCAGCGCGACCGACTCCGCTTCGCCGGTCGACGTCATCAGCGGCTCCGACATCAACGAGCAGCCGACCGCCAACATGCTCGACTCGATGCGGAATATCGTCCCGTCGTTTTTCGTCGGACAAAACACTATTTCGGACGCCTCGACGTTCGTGCGTGCCCCCTCGCTGCGTGGCCTGCCGTCCGACCAGGTGCTGGTCATGCTCAACGGCAAGCGCTTCAATCGATCGGCGCTGGTCCAGGTGTACAACGGCGGCGACACAGGTCTGTCGTTCGGGTCCCACGGCGCGGACCTCTCGTCGATTCCGTCGATCGGGATCAAGAGACTCGAGGTGCTGCGCGACGGCGCGACGGCGCAGTACGGGTCGGATGCGATCGCAGGCGTGCTGAACTACGGATTACGCGACGACGCCGGCTTCGAGGTGCTCGCGCGCTACGGCCAGTACAAGGAGGACAGCGACGGCGAGAGCCAGCAGATCGCCGCCAATGTCGGCTGGGAGTTCGCCGATCGCGGCTTCGTCAACCTCTCGGCCGAGTACGACGATGACGGGCAGACGAGCCGCGGCGTCACGCGTCCGACGGCCTTTGCCTTTGCGCAGGAGAATCCCAGCCTGGCGAACACTCTGCCGCACTACCCGTTGCCGGCGCAGATCTGGGGCAATTCACCCAGCCATGGCTACAAGTTCCTGTTCAACTCGGGGCTGGATGTCGGCGAGCACGGCAAGGCCTACCTGTTCGGCAACTATGCGGAAAATCACGCGGATCAGAGCTTCAACTTCCGCTCCTCGCTGCTAGGAACCCGGACTTTCCAGGACGCCGCCGGCAACGACGTCGAGCTGGGCGGCCGTGAGTTCTTCCAGCATCCCTACTATCTGACCCAGTGCCCGGCGGGCAACGCCACCTGCCCGGCGGACGGCTATGTCGTCGACGACAACGTCTTCCTGTTCTCCTCGATCTATCCCGGCGGCTTCACGCCGCGATTCGTCGGTGATACCAAGGAAGCCTACGCCACGCTCGGCTACAAGGGCATGGCGGACTCGGGCCTGCGCTACGACTTCTCGGTGTCCAACAGCCGTAACTCGCTCGACCTGTCGATGTACAACTCGATCAGCCCCTCCTACGGGGCGGATTCGCAGACGACCTTCAAGTTCGGCGAGCTGATCCAGAAGGAGCTGGACGTCAATGTCGATCTCGCCTACCCGATCGACGCGGGTCTCGCGAGTCCATTGACCCTCTCGGGCGGCGCGGAGTATCGCGACGAGAAGTACGAGTCGACGCAGGGCGATCCGCAATCCTATGGCGCGGGGCCCTATGCCACGCCGCACCCGCTCTTCGTCGAGACGGCGCCCGGTTCGGGCGTGTTCACCGATACCGGCACCTTTACGGAGGTC
>DATBKP010000068.1:0-12250 GCA_036555785.1 Steroidobacteraceae bacterium | reverse complement strand
TTCGCCACCGACGTGGCGATGCTCACGCTCGGCGGCTACCTGAAGAAGAAGGAGAGCCTGTCGGCGCGCCTCGGCGACGTGTTGTCATGCATGTACCTGGCGTCGATGGTGCTCAAGCACTACGAGAACCAGGGCCGGCCGGAAGATGACCTGCCGCTGGTGGAATGGGCGTGCCGCACGCTGCTCTACAAGGCGCAGGAACAGTTGCACAGCTTCCTGCGGAATTTCCCGAACCGCTTCCTGGCCGCGTTCATGCGCTTCTTCATCTTTCCGCGCGGCCAGACGTATCACGCGCCGCAGGATCGGCTCGGGCATGAGATCGTCGAGCAGATGCTGCACACGAGCATGCCGCGCGATCGGCTGACGCACGGCGTGTATCGCGCGATCGAGCCGGGCAATCCGCTGGGACTGCTGCAGGAAGTGCTGGTGCTCGCCGACGCCGCGGAGCCGCTCGAGAAGCGGGTGCGCGTCGAAGGCGTGAAGGCCGGCCGCGTGACGGCGCTCGATTTTCCCGGCCAGGTCCAGCAGGCGCTCGCGGCCGGCATCCTCACGGAGACCGAGGCCGCGATGCTGCGCGACTACGACCGCCGGGTGATGGAGATCATCCATGTCGACGACTTCACGACCGACGAGATGGCCGCGGGCGAACAGCCGGTCGATGACGACGTGCGCCAGGTGCGTGTCGGCAACGCATGAGGGTGCTGTCTGAGAACCATCCTGCACGTCGACATGGACGCGTTCTACGCGTCCGTCGAAGCGCTCGACAATCCTGAGCTGCGCGGCAAGCCGCTGATCGTCGGCGGCACCGGCGGTCGAGGCGTCGTAGCGGCGGCCAGCTACGAAGTGCGCAAGTACGGCGTGCACTCCGCCATGCCGATGCGCGAAGCGCTGCGACGTTGCCCCCACGCGATCTGCGTGCGCCCGCGGTTCGACCGCTACAAGGCCGTCTCGCGCACCGTGTTCCAGATCTTTCACGAATACACGCCGCTGGTGCAGGGACTGTCGCTCGACGAGGCGTTCCTCGACGTCACCGAGAGCCGGGCGGCGCTCGGCAGCGCCGAGGCGATCGCCGTCGACATCAAGAAGAAGATCGTCGCGCGCACCGGCGTGACCGCTTCGGTCGGCGTGGCGCCGAACAAGCTGGTCGCGAAGATCGCCTCCGATCTGCGCAAGCCCGACGGGCTCGTCGTGGTGCGCGAGGACGAAGTCACGGCGCTGCTCGATCCGCTGCCCGTGACCAGGCTGTTCGGTATCGGCAAGAAAACCGCGCCGCACCTGGAGCGGATCGGCATCCGCACGTTGCAAGACCTGCGGCTTGCGAGCGACGCAGTGCTGCGACCGGTGTTCGGACGCTACGTGGCGGGCGTCAAGGCGCGGGCCGCGGGCATCGATGAGCGGCCCGTGATCGCCGACTGGGATGAGAAGCAGATCTCGTCCGAGGAAACCTTCGACACCGACATCAATGATCGCGCGCAGCTGCACGCCCAGCTCGCGCAGCTCGCGGACCGCACTGCGGCGCGCCTGCGCTCGCAGGGTTGGCTGGCGGAGAGAGTCGTGGTGAAGATCCGGCGCAAGGACTTCAAGACATACACGCGACAGAGTGCAATCCGGCCCGCGACCCAGCAGACACGTCCATTGCTGGAGGCAGCGACGAAGCTGCTGGACGAGTGGCTGCGCGAGCAACCGCGCGCAGCGCTACGCCTGCTCGGCGTCGGCGCGACCGATCTGACGAACGAGCAGCAGTTCGAGCTCTTCACGGCGCCGGAAGCGGGCCGCAACCAGCACCTGGATGCGGCGCTCGACGACATCCGCGCGAAGTTCGGCAACGACGCCGTCGCTCGCGGCAGCTCACTGCGCAATCGTCATCCGCGCTGACGCGCGCGCAGCCGCGGTGACTGCAACGCCGAGCCCTGCAGCTCAGCGGCAATCAACTGACTACCGAGCACTGTCGCTGTCGCGAGCCGCTGCTGATCTCCCGCGGCGGCGAACCGCACCAGGTCGGGCCAGAAGCCGGGGTTCGTCGGCCAGCGGGGCATCAGCAGTGACGCGTGATGGACGGCGAGACGTCTGACGTACCACGGCGGCGCAGTCGAGAGGCGGTGCGAGACGGACTCAGGCATCGCGTAGATGAGGCGTGCGGCCAGCGGGCTCGCAATGGCGACATGCCACGCATATAAGAGTGCGACTTCGCACAGCGACGCTTGCAGCGATGCACTGTGCGGCTGCGCGTAGCGCTCGCTCATGGACAACGCAGACGCCAGCGCAGTGGGGTCAGGAAGCGAGCGCCACAGCTTCTCGTCTTCGAAGCCGAGCGAGTACAGCGTGTAAGGCAGCGCAGCCAGGGACGTGCGTGCAGTCAGCGGCAGACTGCCGATTTCCGCGTGCAGCTTGCACGGCAAGTGTTGCAGCTGACCTTCGCTCGCATCGGCGGCGTTGTGCTCGGCCGCCAGCAGCTCGAGATAGTCGAGATTGAGCTCGTGGATTCGCGCCAGCACCGCGGCGCTCAGGACCGGCGCGCTGGCGCCCGGCAGCTCTTCCGTGTCGTTGCGTCTCATCGATGCGTCCTTGCATGAATGACGGGGGACGCGCATTAAACATTGGCTGCAACTCATCGTCAATTGCGCGCACACTAGCGGGCGAGGGAGCTCGACGAATGGACAGGGAGGCCACGTCCATGCACATCAGCAACGAGCGCTACTTCCACGATCGCCAGCGTCACGATCTCGCGCTGCGCATGATCCGCCACGAAGCCCGCACCTGCACGATCCGCTCGTGCACCGGCTTGACCGACGATCGCATTCGCCGGCTCTACAAGACGTATGCGAGTCACATGCCGAGCGCGCCGGTGCGACGCCGCCGCGGCAAGTCGCCGCGACAGGTCGCCTTTTTCGTGCGCAACGCCCGCGCGCAGCTCGAATCCTCGATGCTCGCGAGCGTGTTCGGCACCTTCGGCCTGTTGCGCGCGCAGCCGCAGCTGCAACCCGGCTCGATCGAGTTCGGCCGGCTGTTCTGCGACGCATACGAGACGCATCGGCAGCTGCTGCGCAACGCCGACATCTCCTTCGAGCATGCGTGGTTTCTCTTGCAGCTGTTGTCACGTAACGCCGACCTGCACGCCGTGCGCTGCCGACATTGCGACAGTCAGTACCTGCGGGATCGCGTCAATCCATGCCGTCGCAACTGCCCGGTGTGCACGTTGAAGCGAACCCGCGCGGAACGACGCTGATACAATCGTGCGCATGGCGTTGCCGCGCTCACATCCCAACGTACTCGCCGGACCGTATCTCGAACGCGCCGCGCACTGGCGCAAGGACGAGCAGCGTCTGCGCGCGGCACTCGCGGATCCCGCAACATGGTTCGTGCCGGTGTGGCAGGCGCGCAGCGCCATCGTGAGCTCGGCGGAGGGACGCGCGGCCGCGTATTTCGCGCCCGGTGCAGACGCGCTCTCGGGCATCGACACGAGCGGCGGCTACATCCTGCTCGGCGAGTTTCAGGAGCACGTCGTATTCGCCGTCGCTGTCGGCGGCGAAGCGCCGCCGGCGCTCGCAAGCGGCACTGAGCTGCACGATCTGCGGTTGATCGCCGGCGAGCTGTCGGTCGAGGAAGCCGGCTTGCTCGCTTACGCCCGCGCAATGGTGCATTGGCAGAGTCACAATCGCTATTGCGGGCGGTGCGCCTCGCCGATGATCGCCATCCAGGGCGGTCACGTCATGCAGTGCTCGAATCCGGATTGCACGCATCAGCTGTTTCCGCGACTCGATCCCGCCGTCATCGTGCTGGTCACGGACGGCGAGCGGGCGCTGCTCGGCCGCCAGCCGGCCTGGCCGCCGGGCCGTTATTCGACGATCGCGGGCTTCGTCGAGCCGGGCGAAAGCCTGGAGGACGCCGTCGCGCGCGAGGTACGCGAGGAAACGGGCGTGGTGGTCGACGAGGTCGTCTATCACTCCTCGCAGCCCTGGCCATTCCCCTCCTCGCTGATGCTCGGGTTCACGGCCCATGCGAGCCGCACCGCCATCGACCTGAGCGACGAGGAGCTGGAGGACGCCGGCTGGTTCAGCCGCGCGCAGCTCGCCGCCGGCGAGATCGCGCTGCCGACGACGCACTCGATCTCCTTCCGCCTGATCGAGGACTGGTACGACGAGGGTGCAACCCGACCGCTGCGGGATGAGCCGGGTGTGCGGATGTGGCAGGCGCCGAAGAGGTGAGCCGGCCTTCAGCGCTCATTCAGTGCGCGGAGCGCATTTCACTCTCTGCGCTGTGCTCTACAATCGCTGCCCATGTGTCTGCTCGTCCTTGCCTGGAAACACCACCCGCGCTACCGGCTGATCCTCGCCGGCAATCGCGATGAATTTCACGAGCGTCCCGCCGCGCCGCTCGGCTGGTGGCAGGACGATCCGCGCATCCTCGGCGGGCGCGACCTGAAGGCCGGCGGCACCTGGCTCGGCGTGGCCCGCTCCGGGCGCTTCGGCGTCGTGACCAACTACCGCGACCTGCAGGCGCCGGTCGAAGGCGCACCCTCGCGCGGCCAGCTCGTCCCGCGATTTCTGACGGGCGCCACCTCACCGAAGGAATTCCTCGACGACCTGCGGGGCGCCGCGCCTCGCTACTCCGGCTTCAACCTGCTCGTCGGCGGCGCGCGGGCGCTGTATTACTTCTCCAACCGCGGCCCCAACGCCCCGGCTGCGCTGGCGCCGGGCGTCTACGGCTTGAGCAATCATCTGCTCGACACGCCGTGGCCGAAGCTGGCCCGCACGCGCCAGCGCTTCGAGGAGCTGCTGACGGGCGCGGACGTCGCTGCCGAGGATCTGTTCGCGATGCTCGGCGACCGCGAGCCGGCACAGGACGACGGCCTGCCCTCGACCGGGCTGCCGCCGGAGTGGGAACGCGTCGTCTCCGCGCCGTTCATCGTCAACGAGCGCTACGGCACGCGCTGCTCCAGCGTCCTGTTCGTCGAGCGCAACGGCCGCACGGTGCTGCAGGAACGCCGCTTCGACGCCGCCGGCGCGCAGAGCGGCACCTCGCGCTTCGAGTTCAAGAGCGTGGAGGTGCCGGAGGTGTGGCTCGAAGCGAACGATTCCGCCGAACCCGTGACCGACCCGTCGTTCGATTCATCGCCGGAATAGGGCGCAGCACGCAGGGTCGCTCGCCATGCCCCGAAGCTCCGCCCTGCTGATGTTCGCGTTGTTGCTGCCGGTGCCGGCGTCCGCGGCGATCGAGATCGTCATCCCCGACGCGACCGAGCAGGTCCAGAACAACGTCCGCGCGTTCCTCAGCCTGACGCGCTATGCCGATCGCGACGACGTGACGCCGGAGATCATGTCGCGGCTGCAGCGGCGCATCGTCTCCGAGACCCGCGCGGCGCTCGAGCCGCTCGGCTACTACGAGCCCGAGGTCACATACGAGACGGCGCAGCAGGACAAGGGCTGGCGGGTCACGATTCACGTGACGCCGGGCCGGCCGGTCCGATTGTCGGAAGTGACGGTGAACGTCAGCGGTCCGGGCGCCGACACGCGCGCGATCCAGGAGGTCGTCGCAGCGCAGGAACTGAAGCCGGGACTGCGGCTGAATCACGGCACGTATGAGCGCGTGAAGGGCGTGTTGCTGCGGACGGCGAAGAACGAGGGCTATCTCGATGCGCACCTGACGAAGAACGACCTGGTCATCGACCGGCTGGAACGGCGCGCGACCGCGACGATCGAGATGGACACCGGCAAGCGCTACAGCTACGGCGAGATCAAGATCGCACAGGACGTCATCAACGACGATTCGATGCGCCGGCTGCTACGCATGAAACCCGGCGATCCGTACACGCTCGACTCGCTGCTGCGCACGCAGTACGTGCTCGACGACAGCCAGTACTTCTCCGCCGTCAACATCGACACCGGCTCGGTCGATCGCGAAGCCCTGACGGTGCCGATCACCGTGACCGCGCAGCCGAACCGCCGGCACCGCTTCGCGACCAGCCTCGGCTACGGCACCGACACCGAGGTGCGCGGCAAGTTCACGTGGGACAACCGGCGCGTCAACGACGACGGCCACCGCTTCAAGCTGGAGCTGCTCGGTTCGTCCATCATCAAGCAGCTCGGCGCGCGCTACGTCATCCCGGTGATGGACGTCGCGCTGGAGAAGCTCGAGTTCACCGGCAACCTGGTCGACGAAGAGATCGGCGACACCGAGAGCGAGCGCGCCGAAGCCGGTGCCGGCCTGACGCAGGTGCTGGGCCGCTGGCAGCGCGTGCTGTTCGTGCGCGTGGCGAACGAGACGACGATCGACCCCAACAACACGCGCAACACCGCGCACTACATCTTCCCCGGGATCAGCTACTCGACCCTGCCCAGCTACATCGTCGGCGGCAAGGCGCGACCGTATCGGTTGTACTTCGAGCTGCGCGGCTCGCCGACCACGCTCGGCTCCGACGCCTCGTTCCCGCAGTTCCGCTTCCAGGGCGAGCGCATCTTCGATTTCGCGCCGCGCTGGCACCTCGACCTGCGCACCGAGCTCGGCACGACCCGCCTCGAGTCGAACCGCGACCCGGCGGAGCAGATTCTCGACCTGCCCGCCTCGCAACGTTTCTTCGCCGGCGGCGATCGCAGCGTGCGCGGTTTTGCGCTCAACGAGCTGGCGCCGCGCCTGAACGGCGATACCGTCGGCGGCAAGCACCTCGCAACCGGCACGATCGAGGTGACGCGCGACCTGCCGCGCAACTTCGGCGTCGCGGCGTTCTACGACATCGGCAACGCGTTCAACGATTTCAAGGAGCCGGGGTTCGAATATTCGGCCGGTCTCGGCGTGCGCTACAACATCGCCGTCGCCAGCTTCGGCGTGGACGTCGCGCAGCCGCTGTCGGAGTCGGGTCGCAGTCCGCGCTTCCACCTCTACATCTCCACCCAATTCTGAATGCGCCGGCGCCTGCTCATCGCTGCGATCCTGCTGGTGATCCTGACGCCCTTCGTGATGCTCGGCATCGTGCTGTACACGCCGGCCGGTTTGGCGCTGGTCGTTGGACAGTTGGGGCGGCTGGAGCGCTACGGCGTGCACATCACCGGCGTCAGCGGCACGATCTCGGGGCCGCTGCGGGTCGAGCAGTTCGAGCTGGACCATCCGCGCGTCCACGTGGTCGCGCACGACATCGTCATTCAGACCGAGCTGCGTGGATTGTGGATCCAGACGCTGCAAGCGTCGTCGGTCAAGATTCGCGACGCCACGGTCACTCTGCGAGAGGACCATACGCCGCCAAGCACCCGGCCGCCGCATTTCCTGCCGCGGTGGCTGCGAATCGATGCACGCGGCGGCGAGGTGACACACGCGCGCTACGAGCACACGAACGGGTTGATCATCGCAGCGGACCGCGCAGTTGGCCGCGTGACGATCACCGCGAACACGCTGCGCGTCCGCGAAGGCCGCGCCGAGGGCGGCAAGTTCGACGCACAACCGTTCGATGCCGCCGGCGAGCTGACGCTGCGCGCCGGCCGGCCCTTCCGCATGACCGCGAATGCCACCGGGCACCTGCCGATGAGCACCGGCGCGGTGCTGACCGTCGACAGCAAGGTCACCGGCGATTTCGACCGGCTCGAAATCGCTGCGCAGCTGCTGCAGCCGCAGAAAGCTGCGGCCGCAGTCGTGTACACGCACCCGAACGATCGTTGGAACATCGCCGGCCACGTCGATGCCGCGACCTTCGCGCTGGATCCGATCCTGCAGAAGCCGCCGTTCTCGCTGCGCAATGTCGCGTTGGACGTGCAAGCGAAAGCGGAGGGCATCAGCATCGCCGGCAACGTCGGCATCCCGGAGCTGGACAGCAGGGATCTGACGATCGAAGCCAGTGGCAACTTCGCGAAGCGTGTGCTGACGATCGCGTCATCGGATGTCTCGCTCGAGCAGAGCCCGGGGAAAGTGCACGCCACCGGCACGGTTACGTTCGATGGCGATGCGCCGACACTCGACGTCGCGGCTCGATGGCAGAACCTGCAATGGCCGCTGCACGGCAAAGCGACCGTGACGAGCGCGACCGGCGAAGGAACGCTGCGCGGACCGCTGCCTTATGACTTCACGACGACGGCGCAGATCGATGGTCCGGATCTGCCGCCCGTCCAGGGCTCGGCGCGCGGCGTGCTGACGAAGGAACAGCTGACGGTCGCGCAGTACGACATCAAGGCGTTCGACGGTACGGCGAGCGGCAACGCTCAATTGCAGTTTGCGAAACCGCGCGCCTGGAGCTTCGCGCTGCGCGCCGACGACATCAATCCGGTCGAGCTGAACGACGAATTTCCAGGACGCATCGACGTGCGTGCGCAAGCCGAGGGCAAGGGCTTCGACAAGCAAGCCAGCTTCCGCCTCGCTCTGAGCAACCTGCGCGGTACGTTGCGCAACGAGCCGGTGCGCGCCCACGGCACCGTGCAGCGCAACGGCAAGGCCTGGCAAGTCAGCGACGCGAGGCTCGCGTTCGGCGGCGCACGGGTCACGCTCGACGGCACGCTGCGCGACACGATCGATGCGCGCTGGTCGATCAACGCGCGAGCGCTCGATCGCCTGCTGCCGGAAGCCGGCGGCTCGATCGAGTCCAGCGGCTCCGCCAGCGGTCCGCTCGCAACTCCGCACGTAGTCGCTCAATTGCACGGCGCAAATCTGCGCTACGCCGGCTGGCTCGCGCGCCAGCTGGAGATCGATGCGGACGTCGATGCGGCAGGCGGCAATCCCTCGCGCCTGACGGTGCAGGCCCGCCAACTCGGACGCGGCAGCCCGCTGATCGATCGGCTACAGGTGACCGGCACCGGCGTCGCTACCGATCATCGGATCGTGCTCGATGTAACCGGCTTTGCTCCACAGCCGCAGCAACGCGCACCGCACGCGGTCATGGAAGTCGCCGGCCGCTACGACAAACAGGTGTGGACCGCGTCGGTCACCACCACCGAGCTGACCACCGGTGCGCCGAATCAAGAGCTGAAGATTCCGGCGCCGGCCACTGTGCTCGCATCGCGCGACCGCGCTCAACTCGACAACTTCTGTCTGGTCATCGGCGCGGGCCGCATGTGCGCCGAGGGCAAGTGGCAACGCGGCGGCGCCTGGCAGGCGACTGTGTCCGGCTACGAGATTCCGCTGGCCTCCGTGCTGCCGCCGAGCGGCGCCGAAGCGGAGATCGCCGGGCGCATCGAAGGTCGCGTGCACGCGTTCGGCGCGGCCGGACAGCCGTGGCAGGGCGAGGCCGGCGCGCGCATCATCGACGCGGCGATCATCTATCGGCCGCCCGGCGCCCCGCCGGAAACGCTGAACCTCGGCACCGGCGGTCTGGCCGCGACCGCCAAGCCCGAGCGCATCGAGTTCTCGTTCGGTATCCAGGCGTTCACCGACACATTCTTATATGCGAGCGCCCGGCTGCAGCGCGACGGCCGCAACGACATCATGAACGTCCCGCTGACCGGGGATATGCGCGCACGCGCGGCGGACGCGAACATCCTGCCGCTGTTGTTCCCCGAGATCGACCATGCCGCGGGATTGCTGACCGCGAACGCGACGATCGGCGGCACGCTCGCCCTGCCGGAGCTCAACGGCCGCCTCGAGCTGGCGAATGGCGAGTTCGATTCCTATCGCGTCAACCTCGCGCTGCGCGACCTCGGCGTGGTCGCCGATCTCGCCAACACCGGACTGAGCTTCCGCGGCCAGGCGCGCGCCGGCGACGGGCAACTGGCGGCGGACGGCAAGCTCACGTGGCACGGCGGCGAATCGAAAGGCGACCTGCACATCAGCGGCCAGAACCTGCTGGTCGCCGATCTGCCCGAGTATCGCGTCGTCGCCTCGCCCGACCTGCACTTCCTGGTCGACGGCAAGCGCCTCAACGTCGCCGGCGACGTGAAAATCCCGAGTGCGAGCGTGAAGCCGGCGCAGCTCACCGGCGCGGTGAAGGTATCGGACGATGCGCGCTACGTCGGCGAGCATCCCGCCGAGCGCGCGGGCCGCTTCGTCGTGCACAGCGAGATCCGCGTGGACATGGGCGACGACGTGCGCGTCGACGCGTTCGGCTTGCAGGGACGCATCGTCGGCGGCGTCGGCACCACGACGCACACCGGCGAAACGCCGATCGGCCGCGGCGAGCTCAGCGTCGACGAAGGCCGCTACGAGGCGCTCGGCCAGAAGCTGGAAATCAATCGCGGCCGGCTGCTGTTCGACGCTTCGCCGCTCGACGATCCCGGTCTCGACATCGAAGCGCGCCGGCGCATCGAGACCACGGAGGTCGGCCTCAACGTGCGCGGCACGCTGCAGGAGCCGCGCCTGACGTTCTTCTCCGATCCGTCGATGCCGCAATCGCAGATCGTGTCGTACCTGCTGACGGGCAAATCGATGGACTCGTCGCTGACGGGCACCGACACCACCACCCTCAACTCCGCGCGCGATTCGCTCGCCATGCAGGGCGGCGGCTTTCTGGCATCGCAGCTGGGCCGTCGCATCGGGCTCGAGGAAGTGGGAGTGGAAAGCACCATCAACAGCGCCGGCGAGGCGAACACCGCGCTCGTGCTAGGCAAGTTCCTGTCGCCGCGCCTGTTCGTCAGCTACGGCATCTCGCTGACGGAATCGATCAACACTCTGAAGCTGCGCTATACGATCAGCGACAAGTGGGTATTCAAGACCGAGGCCGGCGAGGAAGCGGGCGCGGACCTGGAGTACGCGACGGAGCGATGAAATGGGGACATTCCCCATTTCTCAATACAGCACAGCGCGCAGCGCGGCGACCAGCGACAGCGGCTGATCGAGCAGCACGTGGTGATGCGACTCGGGAATCGCGATCGGCCCGTGCGCATTGCGGATGTGGCTCACGATTTCGTGAGCGTGCTTGCGCGACGCGATCGCGCTCGCGTCGCCATAGATGAAAGTCACCGGCGCGGCGATCTTCGCCAGGATGTCGGTCGCCTTGGTGTCGTCGTGCCTTGGAATCAGCCGCTCGTCGAACTTCCAGGTCCAGCCGCCCTCGACCTCCTTGAGCGAGTGGCGCGCGACGTAATCGAGGATGTAAGGCGCCGTGCGGTTTTCCGGCGGCACCAGCCGGAAACGCGCGCGGGCAGCCTCGAACGTCGGATAGACGCGGCGCGGGCCGATCTCGAACGGACGCGTCGAGCGCTTCTCATCGTGCAACCGCATGTGGCTGTCGATGATCACCGCGCGCGTCACGCGTTCCGGCACTTCCGCGCACGCACGCGCGACGCGGCCGCCACCGAAGCTGTGCCCGATCAGCGTGGCTTTCTCGATGCCGGCAGCGTCGAGCACGCCGACGATGTCGTGCACGAATCCAATCGGCGTGTATTCGCTGCGGGCGCCGCTATCGCCCATGCCGGCGAAATCGATCGACATCACGCGGAAGCGGCTGAGGAAGAACGGCGCGATAAAGCTCCACCAGCGCGCGTGCGCGCGGAAGCCGTGCGCAAACAGCAGCGCGGGCTTGTCCGTAGCGGCTGCGTTCCACGACAGGTAATGGATCGGTGTGCCGTCGACCTCGGCGAAGCGCGATTGCGCGGGCGCGGCGATCGCCCGGGTGAACCACTCGGGAGCAGCTGTCTGTTCGGTCATGCTCAATCGAACTCGGTCGGCCAGGCGGGATTGCGGTGGTGCTCGTACATGCGGCGGATCTGCTCGGCGTTCGAACGCCCCGTGGACAGCTCCGGCAGCTGATCGAGCTCAAAGAACTCGACGGCCGTCGTCTCGTAGCTGGTGCGCGCCTCGCCGCCCGTGATCTCGCACAGGAAGAACATCTTCCAGGAGTGGAACAGATACTTCGGATGATTGTGCTTGTTGCGATCGTACACGGCGGCGAGCTTCGCGACGCGCGCAGTGAACCCGGACTCCTGCTCGATCTCCTTGAGCACCGCGGAGCTCGGCGTGTCGTTGATGTCGGCCCAGCCGCCGGGCAGCGTCCACTTGCCGTCGACGCGCTCGCGCACGAGCAGGACGCGGTCGTCGCGGAAGATCGCGCCGCGCACGTCCATCTTCGGCGTCGCGTAGCCGTCCTCGACGAACCACGCCTGGCGCACGGACTCGGCGCCGACCGCGGCCTGCAGCTCGAGCAGGCGGGCCGCGATGTCGCCGATCTCGCGATAGCGCTCGCGGTCGTACTCCTCTGCGGTGAAGTGCAGCCCGGTCTGCGACAACGCGAGCAAGCGGCGTGATAGGTCGAGCACCGATGACATGCAGCCAGCTTGGCCTGAGATGCGCGTGTGTGCAACCATTCGCGCCCGCCGCCAGCTTGCCTGCACCATGAACGATA
>DATBKP010000067.1:0-15925 GCA_036555785.1 Steroidobacteraceae bacterium | reverse complement strand
GCTCGAACAATCCGGACGGCGTCGAGATCAAGAAGGTCAAAGGCCCCGACGGCCATCCGGTCGACGGCATTCCGTTCCATCCTTATTACACGGTGCACGATACGGTCGCCGTGGTGGTGTTCTTTGCAATCTTCGCCGCCGTGATGTTCTTCGCGCCGACGATGGGTGGCTACTTCCTCGAGCACGCCAACTTCGAGCCGGCCGATCCGCTGCGCACGCCGGAGCACATCGCGCCGGTGTGGTACTTCACGCCGTTCTACGCGATCCTGCGCGCCGTGCCGAACAAGCTGGCCGGCGTGCTGCTGATGGGTACGGCGGTGCTGGCGTTCTTCTTCGTGCCGTGGCTAGACCGCTCGCGCGTGAAGTCGATCCGCTACCGCGGCTGGCTGTATCGCGGCTTCCTGTTCGCGTTCGCCATTACCTTCCTCGCGCTCGGCTATCTCGGGCTGAAACCGGCGACGCCGGCGTACACCAACGCCGCGCGCGTCTTCACGGTGGTGTACTTCGCGTTCTTCATCCTGATGCCCTGGTACACGAAAGCCGACCAGACGAAGCCGGTGCCGGAGCGGGTGACCTACCATGCCCATTGAGAAGAACAAGATCGCACTGCTGGCTGCGCTGCTGACGCTTTCCGGCGCGGCCGTGGCGTCCGAGGCGCCCGGCGGCGTCATCCAGCCGGCGCACAACGACATCACCAACACCGCGTCGCTCCAGCGCGGTGCGCGCAACTTCGTGAATTACTGCATGGGCTGTCACTCGGCGCGCTACGTGCGCTACGGCCGGCTCGGCCAGGATCTCGGCCTGTCGGAGCAGCAGGTCATCGACAACCTGATGTTCACCGGCGAGCGCATCCACGACACGATGAAGATCAGCATGCGTCCGGAAGACGCGGCGCGCTGGTTCGGCGTGACGCCGCCGGACCTGTCGCTGATCGCGCGCAGCCGCGGCACGGATTACATCTACTCCTTCCTGAAGTCGTTCTACCTCGATCCGAGCCGCCCGACCGGCGTCAACAACATGGTGATGCCGCGTACGGCGATGCCCCACGTGTTGTGGGAGCTGCAGGGCGTGAACGAGGCCGTCTACGACGGCGAGTACGACGCCGAGCACAGTGCGGTTCACAAGCGCTTCAAGGAGTTCCGGGCAGTCCGGCCCGGCACCATGACGGCGAAGGAATACGACGAGTTCGTGCGCGATACCGTGAACTTCCTCGACTACATCGGGGAACCCATGCAACTGGAACGGCGTAGCATTGGCTTTCGGGTGCTGGCATTCCTGCTGGTGTTTTTCCTGTTCGCCTATTTCCTCTACAAGGAGTACTGGAAGGACGTGAAGTAGCGCTGCGAACGCACGTCCCCCAGCAACCTACCGCCGTGATGACCCTCTTCTCCAGGGCTGACGATCCGTGGAGCCACCGCACGCGCATCGTCCTGGCCGAGAAGAGCATTCACGTCGAGACCATCGACGTGCAGGGCGGCAACCTGCCCGAAGATCTGCTCGACCTGAACCCGTACCACACGGTCCCGACGCTGGTCGATCGCGACCTGGTGCTGTACGACTCGCGCGTGATCATCGAGTACCTGGACGAGCGCTTCCCGCACCCGCCGCTGATGCCGGTCGATCCGGTCGCGCGTGCGCAGTTCCGGCTCGCGCTCTATCGCATCGAGCGTGACTGGTACAGCCTGGCGCAGCAGATCGACGACGTAACCGATCGCAAGCAGGGCCAGCGTGCCCGCAAGATCCTGCGCGACAGCATTCTCGCCAGCACCGACGTGTTCAAGGCCAAGCCCTATTTCCTGTCCGACGAGTTCTCGCTGGTGGACGCCTCGATCGCGCCGATCCTGTGGCGGCTGCCCGGCTGGGAGATCGACCTGCCGCCGCAGGCGCAGGTGATTCAGAAATATGCCAACCTGGTGTTCTCGCGCCCGGCGTTCCGCCACAGCCTGTCGCGCGTCGAGCAGGAGATGCGTCCCTGACGAATATGGCGGATACACCTGTTAGATCGCGTCGACCGTACCTGCTGCGCGCCATGCACGAATGGATCAGCGACAGCAACCAGACGCCGCACATCGTGGTCGACGCGTCCATGGAAGGCGTCGAGGTGCCGCGCCAGTACGTTCAGGGCGGCAAGATCATCCTCAATGTCAGCACCAGCGCCACCAGCATGCTGAGCCTGGGCAACGAGGTCGTGCGCTTTCGCGCACGCTTCGGCGCCGCGACTTACGACGTCAGCGTGCCGATCGCGGCAGTGCTCGGCATCTACGCGCGCGAGACGGGGCAGGGGATGATCTTTTCGGAGGCGGACACGCCGCCGCAGCCGCCGGCGCCGCCGAGCGAGCCAGCGCCGGCCGGCGGCGAGAGCAAGCGCACCAAGCCGACGCTCAAAGTGATCAAGTAGGGCTAGGGATTGAGCCGCGTGCTGCGCCACGCGCTGCCGGTGAATGCATGTTCCCCGGCGGGCTGCAGCTGTCGCGTCCAGAACGCGCGATCGTGGACGCGATTCGCGCCCTCGGCCCACAGCTCGATTCTTTCCACCCACAGACGATGCCCGCCCCAATGCGGTGGCCTCGGCACAGCGCCGCTCTTTGCTCCTGCAGCGACGCCGAAGCGCGCGGCCGTCTCACGGACGCGCTGCTGCAGCGTCTCGCGCGAAGCGAGCGGCTCGCTCTGGGCGCTCGCCCAGGCGGCGACGCGGCTATCGACCGAGCGGCTCGCGAAATACTCGTCGCTCTCGCTGGCCGGCGAGCGCACGATCGGACCCTCGATGCGCACTTGCCGATGCAGCGCGTCCCAGTGAAACACCGCGGCGGCGCGCGGTCGCGCCGCGAGCTCGCGTCCCTTGCGTGACTGGTAGTTGGTGAAGAAGACGATATAACCGTCATCAATGCTTATGCGCTTGCACAGAAGCACTCGCGCCGATGGATCGCCGTTGCTCGCGGCGGTCGCGACGACCATCGCATCCGGGTTCGGTTGCGTACGGCGCGCCGCCGCTTCCAGGAACCACTGGTGGAACAGCGGCAGCGGGTCCGCCGGTAACGGTTCGGGCAAGGAGGACTCGGCAGGCATGCCGCAATTATGCCCCTTGCGCCAAATTGCAGCGCAATCATCTCGCTAGCAGCGTTCGCGCTGTCGCGTTCCGGGGACGACGGGCATCCGCGCTTGCGGGGGTGGCGCAGCCTTAGTAAAAAGCGGAGGCGAATTTTGCATACAACCGGGAACCCGCCCGCGCATGACTCTGGATGAGCTACGCGAACGTTTGAGCGCGCTCGACCGGCAACTGCTGCAGCTCGTTGCCGAGCGGCAGGCGCTGAGCCGTCAGGTTGCCGAAGTGAAGCGCTCGGAAGGGCGTCCGACGCGCGACTTCCGCCGCGAGCGCGACGTGCTGTTGCAAGCGCGGGCTGCAGCCGAGTCGCTCGGCATTTCACCTGCACTCGCCGAAGCGGTGCTGCGCCTGCTGATTCGCGGCTCGCTGACAGCGCAGGAGCGTATTCGCGTCGCGGCGGGTGGGCGCGGCAGCGGACGCACCGCATTGGTCATCGGCGGTGCCGGCAAGATGGGCCGCTGGTTCTGCGAATTCCTGTCATCGCAAGGTTATGCCGTGAGCGTCGCCGACCCAGTGGTCGCGAGCCGGTGGCAGGACAGCAGCCTCGACCAGGATCTCATCGTAGTCGCGACGCCGCTGCAGATCGCCGACGGCATCCTGCACGAGCTGGCCACGCGCCGTCCGCGCGGCACGATCTTCGACATCGGTTCGCTCAAGACGCCGCTGCGCAATGGAATCGCCGCGCTGCGCGCCGCCGGGTGCAATGTCACTTCCGTGCATCCCATGTTCGGCCCTGATACCGAGCTGCTGTCCGGTCGCCACGTCATCTTTATCGACGTCGGGTGTCCGCAGGCGGTGCAGCAGGCGCGCGAGCTGTTCGCATCGACCATGGCGGAGCAGGTCGTCATGACGCTCGATGAGCACGACCGGCTGATCGCCTACGTGCTGGGGTTGTCGCATGCTTTGAACATCGCCTTCTTCACCGCGCTGGCCGGCAGCGGCGAAGCGGCGCCGCGCCTGGCGCAGTTGTCGAGCACGACCTATGACGCGCAGGTCGACGTCGCTAGCAAAGTCGCCGGCGAAAGCCCGGAGCTGTATTTCGAGATCCAGAATCTCAACGAGTACGGCCGCGAATCGCTGCAGGCGCTGCGCGGTGCCGTGGAGCGGATCTGGGAGTCGGTCACGACCGGGGATGCGCGTCAGTTCGCCGAGATGATGCAGCAGGGCCGCGAGTATCTCGCCGGCCGCGCGCGTCCGGAGGGCGTGTGATGTCGGCGCGCGACCTCGAAGGCGAAGTCCGCGAACTGCGCGCGCGCATCGCTACCCTGGTCGACGAGGCCGCCAACAACGAGCGCCTGTTGAAGCGCAGTCAGGAGCGCGAGCTGGAACTGCTCAAGGCGGAGAACCTGGCGCAGACCTTCGACGCGATCTGCGGCGGGCTCAAGGAATCGTACGCGCTCGAGGCCGTGACGTTGCTGCTGCTCGACCCGCAGCACGAGATCCGCCATCTGCTGATCGCCGATCATCTGAAGGTCGAGGATTTCCCGAACGTGCTGTTCACCGACAGCCTCATCGGCCTCGCGCCGCAGTTCAATTCCTTCCACCGGCCGTGGCTGGGCCCGTACATGGGCTGCGACCATCAGCTGCTGTTCCCGGCCAACTCGGGCATGCGCAGCGTCGCGTTGATTCCGCTGCGGCGACAGGACCGGCTGCAGGGCAGCCTGAACTTCGGCAGCACCGACGAGCGGCGGTTCTCGCGTCACCTCGCGACCGATTTCCTCGCGCACCTCGGCGTCATCGCGTCGTTCGCAATCGAGAACACGATCAACCGCGCGCGCCTGGTGCGCAGCGGACTCACCGATTTCCTCACCGGCTGGCACAACCGCCGCTACCTCAACGCCCGTCTCAAGGAAGAGCTCGCGCGCGCCCAGCGCCAGGGGACCAGCCTCACCTGCCTGCTGATCGACCTCGATCGCTTCAAGCAGATCAACGATCAGCATGGCCATCTCGCGGGCGACATGGCGTTGCGCGAAGCAGCGCAGCGCGTCGACGCACACATCCGCGGCAGCGACGCGGCAGCACGGTTCGGCGGCGACGAGTTCGTGGTGCTGGCGCCCGGCATCTCGCCTGAGCAGGCGGCAGCGCTCGCCGAGCGCATCCGGCTGGCGGTCTGCGAGACGCCGCTGGAGCTGCAACCGGGCGTGCAATTGCGCATGACAGTGTCGATCGGCGTCGCGGGCACTTCGCTGGCGCGCGACGAGGCGGATCTGAAGGCCGCCGCCGAGCGCCTGCTGGCCGATGCCGATTCGGCGCTGTATCGCGCGAAACAGAAAGGGCGCAATCGCGTCGAGCTTGCCTGAGCTTCGATCGGTCAGCTCGGCCGACGGCGCATCAGTAGTAGAAACAGCGGAACACCCGCGATAGCCGTCAGCGCTCCGACCGGTAGCTGGCGCGGCGCGAACAGCGTGCGCGCGCAGACGTCGGCGATCATGACCAGCGTCCCGCCCAGCAATGCGGAGCCCGGCAGTACCAGGCGATGATCCGCGCCGAGCAGCAATCGAATCAGGTGCGGCGTCACCAGGCCGACGAAGCCGATCGTTCCGGTCGTCGTCACGCAAGCGGCGGTCAGGATCGAGCTGACGAGAAACATGCCCATCCGCAGGCTGTCCACCGGCGCGCCGAGCACGCGCGCCTGCAACTCGCCGCGCGCGAGCAGGTTCAGATGTCGTGCGAACGGAAAAGCCAGCGCCAGCGCCGCTGCGAATACGGCGAGCAGCGGGCCCGGCCGACTGCTCAACGACAGATCGCCCATCAGCCAGAACAGCATGCCGCGCAGTTCGGTCTCGTCGCCGAGACTGAGCAGCATGCTGACTGCGGCACTGGCGCCGGCGGCGACGACTACGCCCGTCAGCAGCAGCCGCGCCGCGGTCCAGCCGCCTTCCCCGCGTGCCAGCGCGAACACCAGTACGGTCGTCGCGAGGGCTCCCAATGTCGCGCTCACGTCGATGAACAGACCGCTCATTCCGAGCAGCATCGCCGCCAGCGCGGCCACGGCCGCCCCGCCGGACACACCCATCACGAACGGGTCGGCGAGCGGGTTGCGCAGCAGAACCTGCATCAGCACGCCCGCAAGTGCGAGCACCCCGCCGGCTGCAAACGCGGTCAACGTGCGTGGCAGTCGTAGATCGAAGATCAGTGTGTGAGCCAGCGCGTCGCTCGCGCGCAACCCGCGCCACAGTTCCGCCACGCTCATCTCGACGCTGCCGCTCATCAGCGAGACCACGAACGCGGCGACCGCGAGCAAGACGAGCGCGCTGCAGACCGCCGTCACGCGGCGGACTGTGTGCACAGACTCATATGCCCGGCTCATGGGCTGCGAAGGTTACGGCAGTGCTGCCGGCGCCGTCCAAAGGCGTGCGCGCGGGCGGCTGCTTGTGGAACAATCTGCCGAAGATGTCCGACTTCATCGACGCCGAAGGGTTTCGCGCCAATGTGGGAATCGTGCTCATGCGCGACGACCGCCAGGTGCTGCTCGGCGGCCGCACCGGCGGACGCGGCTGGCAATTTCCCCAGGGCGGCGTGCGGCGGGACGAGACGCCCGAGCAGGCGCTGTACCGGGAGCTGCAGGAGGAGATCGGCCTGGAGCGCGACGATGTCGAGATGCTGGCCGTGACGCGCAACTGGCTGCGCTATCGCCTGCCGCGCCAATACGTACGGCGCAACACCAATCCGCCCTGCATCGGCCAGAAACAGCGCTGGTTTCTGCTGCGCCTGACGTCTTCCGAGGATCGCGTGCGCTTCGACGCGACCACGGAGCCGGAGTTCGAGAGCTCGCGCTGGGTCGACTACTGGACGCCGGTCCGCGAGGTCATCTACTTCAAGCGCGCCGTGTATGCGCGAGCGCTGGACGAGCTGGCGCGCCGCGCATTTCCGGACGATCCACCCGCATTGCCCGAATGGTCCGCCCAGGAAAAGAACCTGCGCAACCTCGCGAGCCGCCGCCAGCAGGCGGACGACTAGAACGGCTTGACGACTGCCAGGATCACGATCGCGATCAGCAGCAGCGCCGGCACTTCGTTGAACACGCGATACCAGGTCGGCGAGCGGCGGTTGCGTCCCACGCGCAGGTCGCTCATCAACCGATAGCACCAGACGTGATAACCGATCAGCGCCGCCACCAGCGCCAGCTTGACGCGCAGCCAGCCGGTCGCGAGCAGCGCGGGGGTCAGCGCGATCATCGACAGGCCGAACAGCAGAGCGAGGGACGCGCCGATGGTCATGATCGCGAACAGGCGTCGCTCCATGATCTGGAAGCGCTCGATGCCCGGCGCGTCGCTGGCGGCGGCGTGATAGATGAACAGCCGCGGCAGGTAGAAGATGCCCGCGAACCAGGTGACCACGAACACGACGTGAAAGGCCTTCAGCCACAGCATGGGAGACTCTTGCGGTGCTAATGCGTATTCTTTGCGCCGCCTCTCAATTGCCGTGCGGCGCCTGTGCTGTAATTTAAGCCAGTTTCCGCTCGGCCCGTACACGATTTCTCAGGTGGTCCTGCCGCTCGATGCGCCCCGGTCAGCTCGTGGTCCGTTATCAGTCCCCGTGGCGGCGGCGGGGACTCGCGATCGCCGGCATGCTGGGCGGCCTGCTGCTGCTGTACGCGATTTACGAATGGGGCCGCTTCTCCGGCGGCTACAACAAGTTCGCCGAGGTGCAGCGGCGGCGCGAGCTCGAGGCGCAGATCGACGCGCTGGAGCAGGAAAACGAGAAGCTGCGCGGCGACATTGCCAAGGCCGAGCTGGCCAGCAAGGTCGACAACAAATCGTACGGCGACGTGGAGAAGAACCTGGAAGACCTGCAGGCGCAGGTCTTGAAGCAGCGCGAGGAGCTGACTTTCTACCGCGGCATCGTCTCGCCCGAGGACGGCATCGGCGGGCTGCGCATCCAGGGATTCCAGATTCAGTCCGGCGGCGCGCCGCTGCACTATCGGCTGCTGCTCGTACTGCAACAGTCGATGCGTGAGGACGCCGTCGTGTCCGGCTCCGTCGTCATCCAGATCGAAGGCGTGCGCGCCAACCGGCCGGAACAGCTGGGGCTGGCGCAGGTCGCCGATGCGGCGCGCAGCGACGGCCAGCTGCCGTTCAAGTTCCGCTACTTCCAGAAATTCGAGCAGGACGTGGTCCTGCCCGCCGGGTTCGAGCCGCGCGCCGTCAACGTCGAGGTGCGCTCGACGCGCCTGGCACCTGTGCGAGAATCCTATCCGTGGCGCGTCCAGGCCGAGACCCTGGTCGTGCCGGTACCGCCCGCCACCGAGTCGAAGCAACCCGATGTTCAAAAGCAGTAAGCCCAAACTTCAGCGCATCGACACGCTCATCGGTGCCGGCACCCGCATCATCGGCGACGTGCAGTTCTCCGGCGGGTTCCACGTCGACGGCCACGTCAAGGGCAACGTCGATGCCCCGGCGGACTCCGGCGCGACGCTCAGCGTCAGCGACAGCGGCGTCGTCGAAGGCTCGGTCGCAGTGCCGAACGTGGTACTGAACGGGACGGTCAAAGGCGACATTCTCGCGCACGACCGCGTCGAGCTGGGCGCTACGGCGCGGGTCACCGGCAATGTCTACTACGCGCTGATCGAGATGGAGATGGGTGCGGAGATCAACGGCAAGCTGATCCACGAGCCGGGCAAGGGCGCTCACGCCCGTAAAGAGCCGGCCGTACCCGCGGCCGAAGAGAAGACGGCCAGCAGCTGACGCACTGACACTTGATCCTTGGCAGTTCTGTCCCCATGCTCGCCCCCATGACCCCCGAATCCGCCGTCCCCACCCTGGTCTTTACCGATGCCGCGGCCGCCAAGGTCGGCGAGCTGATCCGCGAAGAGGCCAATCCCAACCTGAAGCTGCGCGTGTTCGTGCAGGGCGGCGGCTGCTCCGGCTTCCAGTACGGGTTCACGTTCGATGAGAATTCCGAGGAAGGCGATACGCGCGTGGAGAACGGCGGAGTCACGCTGCTGATCGATCCCATGAGCATCCAGTATCTGGCGGGTGCGGAGATCGACTACCGCGAGGACATCGAAGGTGCGCAGTTCGTCATTCGCAACCCGAACGCTGCGACGACCTGCGGTTGCGGCTCGTCGTTCTCGATGTGAGCGCGAGCTAGCAGCGCGCTCGCCACCATGGCCCGCAAAGTCCCGGACGTCATCGCCGCGGTCGACCTGGGCTCCAACAGTTTTCACATGGTCGTCGCCCGTTATTCGCACGGGCAGCTCAACATCCTGGACCGCCTGCGCGAGATGGTGCGGCTCGGCGCCGGCCTCGATGAGCAGGGTCGCCTGACGCGCGAGGCGACCGAAGCGGCGCTCGCCTGCCTGCAGCGGTTCGGTCAGCGCTTGCACGACATGAAAGCGGAGAGCGTGCGCGTCGTCGGAACCAACACGTTGCGCCGGGCGCGACGCAAGGGCGCGTTCCTCGACCGGGCTCGCGCGGCGCTCGGTCAGCCGATCGAAATCATCTCCGGCATCGAAGAGGCGCGTCTGATCTATCTCGGCGTGGCGCACACCATGCCGAGCGAGCCCGGGCGCAGACTGGTCGTCGACATCGGCGGCGGCAGCACCGAGGTCATCATCGGCGAAGCGAAACACGCCAAGAAGCTGGAGAGCCTGTACATGGGCTGCGTCAGCATGAGTACGCGCTACTTCAATGACGGCGGGATTACAGACAAGCGCGTCAAACGTGCGCGCCTGGCGGCGCGTCTCGAGCTCGAGCCGGTGCGGGCGAATTTCCGCAATTTCGGCTGGGACCAGGCGGTCGGCTCGTCCGGCACGATCCGCTCGGTCGGGGACGTCATCCGCGCGCGCAACAATGGCGACGGTGCCATCACGCCCGCTGCGGTCGAATCGCTGATCGAGTACGCGGTCAAGGCCGGCGACGTGTCGAAGCTGCGCTTGCCGGGCCTGAGCGAGGAGCGGCTGCCGGTATTCATCGGCGGCTTGTCGATCCTGGTCGAGATCCTGGATACGTTGGATATCCGCAGCATGCGCGTGGCGGACGGCGCATTGCGCGAGGGACTGCTGTACGACATGGTCGGCCGTTTCACCGACGAAGACGCTCGCGTGCGCAGCGTGCGTGCAATGCAGGCGCGGTACCACGTCGACACGGCACAGGCGGAGCGCGTCGAAGATTCCGCGCTGGATTTTCTGCGGCAGACGACTGGTGAATGGCAACTGGACGAGCCGTTCGCGGAGCTGGTGCTGTCATGGGCCGCGCGGCTGCACGAAGTCGGCCTCGATGTCTCGCATTCGCACTATCACAAGCACGGCGCCTATCTGCTCGAGCACGCGGACATGCCGGGATTCCCGCAGGACGAGCAGCGGATTCTCGCGGCGGTCGTCGGCGCGCATCGGCGCAAAGTCCACATGCAGTCGCTGCAGGATCTGACGCCGCCGTGGCACATCAAGGCCGAGTATTTGATCGTGCTGCTGCGGCTGGCGGTATTGCTGCATCGTGGCCGCAGCGCGACGGCGTTACCGAAGCTGGAGCTGTTGGCCAAGGGGCGCTCGTTGGAAATCGTCTTCCCTAAGGGTTGGCTCGACGCGCATCCCTTGACCGCGACCGATCTCGAGAATGAGACCGAGTACCTGAAAGGCGGCAACTTCCGGCTGCGTGTCAGCTAGCGCCGTTCTAGTCGTACGCGTCTGCGTAGCGACGCAGCAGCGTTTCCTGGGCGCTCACGGCCGGCGCATTCTCGGCCACGACGCGCGTGTAGCTCCCATCCGGACCCAGGACCCACGCCTGCATGTTGTCCGCGAGGTAGGTCTCCAGGTCTTCGACGATGCGGTCGCGGTGCTGCTTGCGCTCGATCGGAAAGCAGACCTCGATACGGCGGAAGAAGTTGCGCTCCATCCAGTCGGCACTCGCGCAATAGATCTCGGGATTGCCGTCGTTGTGGAAGTAGTACACCCGCGAATGCTCGAGCAGCCGCCCGACGATCGAGCGCACGGTGATGTTCTCCGAGATGCCGCGAATGCCGGGGCGCAGCGCGCAGATGCCGCGCACGATCAGGTCGACTTTCACGCCGGCCATCGCCGCGTGATACAGCGCCTGGATGATCTGCGGCTCGATCAGCGCATTCAGCTTGGCGATGATGCGCGCCGGCTTGCCCTGCTGCGCCAGGCTAATCTCGCGCTTGGTCTTCTCCAGCAGCGACTCGTGCAGCGTGAAGGGCGACTGCAGGATCTTCTGCATGGTCGCGACGCGCGTCGGGCTCGTCAGCTGCAGGAACAGCTCGTGCAGATCCTGGCCGACGGCTTCGTCACACGTGAACAGGCCGTAGTCGGTGTAGAAGCGCGCAGTGTCCGGGTGATAGTTGCCCGTGCCGCAGTGGCAGTAACGCCGTAATTTGCCGCTCTCGCGCCGCACGACCATGATGAGCTTGGCGTGCGTCTTGTAGCCGACCACGCCGTACATGACGTGGGCGCCCGCTTCCTGCAGACGCGTCGCGAGCCGGATGTTCGCTGCTTCGTCGAAGCGCGCCATCAGCTCGATGATGACCGTGACTTCCTTGCCCGCGCGCGCCGCATCCACCAGCGCGTCCACCACCGGCGATTGCGGGCCGGCGCGATACAGCGTCTGCTTGATCGCCAGCACGTCCGGATCGCTGGCGGCCTGGCGCAGGAAATCGATCACCGGCGCGAACGATTCGAACGGGTGATGCAGCAGCAGCTCGCCTTCGCGCATGACCGCGAAGATGTCTTCCTTGGCGATGAGCCGTTTCGGCACGCTCGGCGCGAACGCCGGGTACTTGAGATCGGGCCGCTCGACCAGGTCATAGATCGCCATCAGACGATTCAGGTTCACCGGGCCGTTGACCTGGTACAGGTCGTCCTTGCTGAGGGCGAAGTGACGCAGCAGGAAGTCGGCGATGTCCTCGGGGCAGTCGAGCGAGGTCTCCAGGCGTACGGCCGCGCCGTAGCGGCGCTGGGCGAGCTCGCCCTCGACGGCGCGCAGCAGGTTGTCCACTTCTTCGTCGTCGACGAACAGGTCGCTGTTGCGCGTCACGCGAAACTGCCAGGCACCTTCGACTTTCATGCCGCTGAACAGCTGCGCGACGAAGGTCGAGATGACCGTCGAGAGAAAAACGAAATGCGTCTGGTCGGATGCGGCAGCTGACTGCGGCAGGCGAATGATGCGCGGCAGGGAGCGCGGCACCTGTACGACCGCGAGCTCCGCATCGCGTCCGAACGCGTCCTTGCCGGAGAGCCGCACGATGAAGTTCAGGCTCTTGTTCTGGATGCGCGGAAACGGCCGTGCGGGATCCAGACCGAGCGGCGTCAGGACGGGCTCGACTTCGTTCGCGAAGTAATCGGCGAGCCATTCGCGCTGCTTCGCCTTCGCGGATTTGACGTTCACGAACTGGATACCCTGCGCGGCGAGCGCCGGGAACACCAGCTGGTTGAGCAGCTGGTACTGGTCTTCCACCAGGGCGAGCGCGCGCTTGTGAATTGCAGCCAGCTGGTCGGGCACGCTCATGCCGTCGGGGCCGCCGCCGAGGGATCCCAGCTCCTGGCGCTGCTTCAGACCGGCGACGCGAATCTCGAAGAACTCATCGAGATTCGAACACGAGATGCCGAGAAAACGGATGCGCTCCAGCAGCGGCAGCGACTCGTCGTGCACCTGCGCCAGCACGCGCTGGTTGAAGTCGAGGAACGACAACTCCCGGTTGATGTAGTGCTCGGGAGCCTTGAGATTCACGTCGAGCATGGCAGCGGCGCGGTTGGAAGGAGCGCCGAGAATACTACGCGGCCGCCGGGGCTTGTGTTACAGCGCTCTCAGGCTGCGAATCTCAGTTCGTGGCGACTACGCCGACGGCGGAATCGGTGGCCTGATCGAGGTGCGCCAGGGCCGGCGCACTGTGCGACTTGAACTCCGCCAGGTAGGTTTCCGGGATCGGAGCCGCATCGGGCAGCGGGACGGTGCGCGGGTTCTTGTGTAGGCCGTTGACCCGGTATTCGTAGTGCAGGTGCGGGCCCGTCGCGGCCCCGGAGCTGCCGACATAACCGATAGTGGTGCCCTGCTTCACACGGTCGCCACTGCTCAGGCCGCGTGCGAAGCGCGACATGTGGCCGTACAGAGTCGAGATGCCGCCGCCATGCTCGATGATTACGACGCGTCCGTAACCGCCCTGGGTCCCGACGAAACTGACCCGGCCGTCGCCCGCTGCCTTGATGATCGTGCCGGTGGGTGCGGCGTAGTCCACCCCCTTGTGAGCGCGGATCATATTGAGGATCGGATGGCGCCGCTTCGGGTCGAAGTTCGAGCTGATGCGCGTGAAGTCGAGCGGTGCGCGCAGGAACTGGCGGCGCATGCTGCGCCCGTCCGGAGTGAAGTAGTCGGCGATCTTGCCGTCCGCCGATTCGTAGTAGACGGCGCGGTGAGTGGTGCCGTCGTTGACGAAAGCCGCGGCGAGGATGCGGCCGTCCCCGATGTACTCGCCGTCGCGGAACTTCTGCTCGTAGATCACGCTGAAGCGATCACCGGGCTGGATGTCGAGCGCGAAGTCGATGTCCCAGCCGAAGATGTCGTTCGCCAGCCGCAGGATGATTTCCGGGCTCACGCCGGCTGCACGGGCCGCGACGAACAGCGAAGACTCGATCGTGCCTTGTGCGCGGCTTTCGCGGATTTCGACCGGCGTCGCGACCACCTCTGCAGCGAACGGACTGTTGCCACTGCCTTCGACCCGCTTCACCGACAACACTTCGGTTTCGCTGATGCGCCGGCTGAGCGCCTGCACCAGTCCTTCGTCGTCGTGCACGAGCTTGATGGTGTCGCCCGGTCGCAGGCGGTCGAGCTGCTCCTGCACGCCGGGCAACTCACGGATGCTCGCCAGGTCGGTCAGGTCGAGCTTGAGCTGCCGGAAGATGCGATCGAGCGTGTCGTTGCGGCGAACGACGAATTCCACCGTCTGGCCTATGGGCTGGGGCACGGCGGGCACCAACTGCTCGATGGGGAGCGCTGGGATCTTGAGCTCCAGTGCGTCCGATTGCAGCGGCGGCGCCGCGAGTTCCGGAGGATCGCGGTTGATGACGAAGTAGGCGATGGTGCCGCCAATCAGGGGCAACAGCAGGCCCGTGACGAACCAGCGGGTGTGCGCGGCGCGGCGCGACGCCGGGGCAGCGGTTTTGTAGTCGAACGCGATCCTGGGCTGCTGTGACACCTTGAATCCCGGCGGCGATCAGTGAATTTGTACGAGCGCCGCGAAGTTAGAAGATGCATGGCGCCGTCGTCAACCCGTGGCGCGCAAGCGGTGCCCCGCGCGAGCTCTCAGCCATTTGCGATTGCGCCGCCGAACCCCTTAGAGTCGCGCGTTTGCCGGTGAAGCGAATCTATGCTGACAGCTGAAGAGCAACTGGCCGAGCTGAAGCGCGGCACGGCGGAGATCCTGCTCGAGTCGGAGCTGCTGACGAAGCTGCGTCGCGGCCAGCCGTTGCGCGTCAAGGCGGGCTTCGATCCTACTGCGCCCGACCTGCACCTCGGTCATACGGTGCTGATCAACAAGATGCGCCGCTTCCAGGAATTCGGCCATGAGGTGCTGTTCCTCATCGGCGATTTCACGGGACTGATCGGTGATCCGTCGGGCCGCAATGCGACGCGGCCGGCGCTCACGGCGGAGGAAGTTCAGGCCAACGCGGCGACCTATCAGCAGCAGATTTTCAAGATCCTCGATCCGCACAAGACACGCATCGTGTTCAACTCGCAGTGGATGAGCGAGATGAGCTCCGTCGGGCTGATACGGCTCGCAGCCAAACACACCGTCGCGCGCATGCTCGAGCGTGACGACTTCGCCAAGCGTTACAAAGGCGGACAGCCGATCGCGATTCACGAGTTCCTGTATCCGCTCGTACAGGGCTACGACTCGGTAGCGCTCCAGGCCGATGTCGAGCTGGGCGGCACGGATCAGAAATTCAATCTGCTGGTTGGACGACAATTGCAGGAAGCATTCGGCCAGGAGCCGCAGGTCGTCATCACCATGCCGCTGCTCGAGGGGCTCGACGGGGTCAATAAGATGTCGAAATCCCTGGGCAACTACATTGCGGTGACCGATGCCCCGGACGACATGTTCGGCAAGCTGATGTCCGTGTCCGACCAGTTGATGTGGCGCTATTTCGATCTGCTGTCTTTTCGCTCGAACGCTGAGCTCGCCGATCTGCGCAGCACCGTCGCCGGCGGTCGCAATCCCATGGATGCCAAGGTCCAGCTCGCGAGGGAAATCACGGCACGGTTTCACGGCTCCGAGGCAGCGGCGCGTGCGGAGGAAACCTTTCGCAGTCGCAGCCAGAAGCGCGAGATCCCCACCGACGTTGCGACGCGGGTCGAAGAGATCGACGAGTCCACCATCTCGCTTGCGAGGCTGCTGAAACAGGCGGGCTTGGTCGAAAGCACATCGGCCGCCCATCGGCTGATCGAGCAGGGCGGGGTGAAGATCGACGGGGAGAAAATAGACAATTCCAGGCAGGTTGTCGGCCCGGGACCCGCCCGGCTGTTTCAGGTGGGCAAGCGCGGATTCCTGCGGATCGAAGTGGTGCGAAGAAAAAGTTAAAAATTCTGCACTTCAGGTGTTGACTCTCCGAAGCCCGTCAGTAAACTGCGCGGCCTTTCGCGGTGCGACTTCGGTCATCAAACAACCGGTCGCCCGACACCCAAAATTCCCTCACCAGTCAGCGCATTGCTGAGGTTGACGGAGTGTGGATGCCGGTTATAATTCCGCTTCTGTCTGCGCCCCGCGTGCAGATCGCTCTTTAAAAATCGAAACAGGTAATTTGTGTGGGGACTCGCGTCGGTCCGTTGCGAAGCGCAACACGACGATGAGTAACCAATTAGCCAGTAGAGCTTA
>DATBKP010000066.1:0-26089 GCA_036555785.1 Steroidobacteraceae bacterium | reverse complement strand
CGTCGGCCGCTGGCTCGCCTACCTGCCTCGCGGCAAGTTTCGCCACGACCCGATCGCCAGATCGCCGGCGGTGCGCGGTGAGCTGCTGCTCGGCTGGACCGCGCACTACGCGATCGGCATCGCATACGCAGCCTTGTTGCTCGCGCTCTATGGTCTCGGCTGGGCCTGTCGCCCGACGCTCGGGCCGGCGCTGATCGTGGGGATCGGCACCGTCGCGGCGCCGTTCCTGATCATGCAGCCGGGCATGGGCGCCGGCATCGCCGCGAGCCGCACTCCGAATCCGACCGTGGCCCGCTTCAACAGTCTGCTCGCGCACACGGTATTCGGCTTCGGTCTGTACCTCGCGGCGCGGGCCGTCAGCCCGTTCCTTTGCTCAGCTTGATGTCGCCGTTGCCGGTCTTGATGCGAATCACCGGCCCGCCGCCGTTCACGGTCGCCACCACGACGTCTTCCATTCGCACCGAGACGCCGCCGCGGTGCTCGTTGCGCTCGATCAGGGGTTTGCTCGGCTTCACGTCGAGCTCGAAGTCGGACACGATCTCGCCGCGACCGCTGTCGAGATGCAGCTCGGTCTTGACGCTCGCCGGCAGCGTCAATGCGACATCGCCGTTCAGCGTCGACAGCGAGGTCGCACCGCCCGGCCCCACTGCGGCGAGCCCGACCGTGATCTGCGCATTCACCGTCTCCGCAATGACAGTGCCGTTGATGTTGGTCGCCGTGATCGGGCCGTTGATGTTCTCGAGCTGCAGGTCGCCGACGATGTCGCGGACGATGATCTCGCCTTCGTTCACCGTCGAGAGATCCAGCTTCGCCCGCCGCGGCACGTGCACGACCAGCGCCACGGGGCTCGGCGGACCGTCCGACTCGATCGACACGCGGTTGTCGCGCTCGCTGATCTCCAGCCCTGCTCCGCCGCCCGCGAGCGTCTTCGCACCGGAAGGCGTGACGATCTTGCGCCGGCCGCCGGAGAGCGTGACCGTCAGCGCCACGTCCTTGCGCTCCTCGCCGATCACTTCGATGTGCGCCGAGATGATGTCGACGTGCAGCGAGATCGGCTCGCCGGGGCGCGACAGCGGCACGGTGACGGTTTCCGGCTGGCCCACCGGCTTCGGCGCGGCGGCTGCTTCCTCGGCGTCCGCCGGGCTCGCCGCATTCGATGCGGCGAGCAATGCGATCGCCGCGGCGGTGATGAAACGATTCGCGGTATTCATGAGAGTCTCACAAGCCTCGTGAAATGTTCATGACTGAAATCGGTTACTGGCCCTTGCGAAGCGCCAGGTCGCCATTGAGCGATTCGATGGTGAAGGTCGGGCCGCCTTTGCCGAGGCGGATGCCGGCCGCCTGCGCGACGTGATAGACGAACCGGCCGTCCTCCTTGCGCTGCTCCACCTTGGCCGGCAACGCCAGCGGCTCGAGGTCGAATTCGGAAACCACGTCTCCCTGCATCATGCTGAGCGCGGCGTCGAGGCCGGCGCTGCCGGGCACGGTCAGGGTGATGTCGCCATTGATGGTCTTGATGCTGCAATCTTGACTGGGCGCACGTGCAAAGCTGACGTCGACGGCGCCGTTGACGCTTTCGATCTCCGCGCAATCCTGCAGGTCCTTCGCGACGACGGGACCGTTCACATTGCTGGCGTTCACCGGACCGCGGGTTCCGGCCACGTCGATGCCGCCGTCGGTAACGGTGCTCACGTCCACCAGCGTGCCGGGCGGCACCGTGACCTCGAATTGATAGTCGACGCGGCAGCCGCGACAGCGATCGCGCCGGTCCATCATGCGCTCAGGCTTGGCGACCACCAGCGAGACACCGGCGGAGTCCGCCTGAACGTCGAGATAGATCGTCTCCTTCGACACATCGAACAGCTCCTGCGTAGGCGCCGAACGCTTTTCGCTGACCGTCACGACGATCTCGCGCGCCGTTCCGCTGCGCACGCGCACGTTGCCCCAGATGTTGTCGATCAGCAGCTTCGGCACCGCTGCGCTCACGGGATAAGTGTCCGACCAGGTTTTCTGGTCGGTGACCGAGGCGCTCGCGCGGTGATCGAGAGCGAGCAGCGCCAGCAAGCCGATTCCCCACGCGTACGTTTTCATACTCGATTCCTCGATACGGACGACTTGACGTGCTGTGCGACGTCGGGATGCAGCTTGCCGCGCTCGCTGAGCTGCAGCAGCTGCTCCAGTTGTTGCTGGTTGCCGTAACGGAGCACGAGGTCGGCAAGCGCCAGCTGCACCAGCGGCGACTCTGCTTTCTCGAGCGAAGCCATGAGCTCATCGCCGACCGCCGGCGTGCCGACGCGCGGGCCGATCGCGTCGATGGCCGCCGTGCGCACCGAGTGCACGCGATCGTCGACGGCACGCTCCAGCAGCGCCCGCATCACCTCCGGATCGCGTCCCGCGAGATCGCTCGCTTCGATGACGCCGAGCAGGCGCTTGCTGGCCGAATCGTTGTCGAGACGGTCGAGCACCAGGTTGCGATTGAGGATCGCCACTTGCTGTTGCAGCTGCGCGAGCTCCGCATGCTCTGGAGCGGACGGGCTCCTGAGCAGCACGCCGATGATCACGCCGACGAACACGCAGGCCGTCGCCGCCGCCAGTGCCGGCGCGGTGAACAGGTCGAGCCAGCGACGACGTCGATGCAGTCGCTGGTCGGCATGCTCGAGCTCGTCGTAAAACCTGCGGCGCAAGCGCTGCGACGGCGCTTCCTGCGGCAGATCCTCCAGCTCGCGCCACAGCTTCTGCTCGCCGGCGTCCTCGCTTTCGAACGGCACGCCGCTCTTGCGTTTGTCAGACATCGATCGGTACTCCGTTCATGCGAGTGAACGTGCTGTTCAACTGCTGCATCGCGCGGTGCATGCGCACCCGCGCCGCGCTCACGGTGCAGCCGAGCGCGCGGGCCAGATCTTCGTAGTCCTCGAACACGAAGCGTCCCAGCCAGATCACTTCACGCGCCGTTGCTGGAATTTCCGCCAGGGCGCGCGCCACGAGGTTGAGGTTCTGTTCGGCGGCGGCGACCTGCTCGGTCGAGCGGTGATCGATGAGCCGCTCCGAGCTCTCGTCACCGTTGTCGTCGACGGCAGTCGTGCGCCGCTCCGCGCGACGCAGATAATCGAAGGCGACGTTGCGGGCGATGTTGAAGATCCAGGCCTTGCAGCTGCCCTCGCCGCGAAAGCTCGACGCTTTCTGCAGCAGCTTCAGGAACACGTCCTGGACCAGGTCCTCGCTGGCCGCGGGGCTGCGCGTCAGCTGCAGGCAGAATTGATAAACGCTGCGATGGTGACGCTCGAACAGCGTCCCGAGGCACGAAGCGTCGCCGCCCGCCACCCATTGGATCAGTTGTTCGTCGGATACCGCTTGCATGGTCGTCTTCGCAGCCTCGCACACCAAGACGGGCGAGGCTGGAAAACGTTACGGGAGCGGTCGGTGCCGGCGCTAGCGGGCTGCCTCTGCGATGATTTCCTTGCCCACGATCTCCTGCGGCCAGCGGCCCCAGATGCCTCCCTGCATGTAGTTGCCCGCCGTGATGGCGACGGCGAGCTGCGCTTCGGGCACGACAATGACCAGCTGACCGCCGTTGCCGGTGGCCAGGTACTCCTGATAGACGCGGTCTGCGACCTGCAGCTTGCCCAGGTGCCAGGTGAGGCCGTCGGCGCCCAGGCTGTAGTAGTTCGGAAACTCCTCGGCACTGAGTCCGGTCGTGGCCGGCGTGATCTCGATGTACTGGGCCGTCGACGCCGCCACCCATTCCGGGCTGACGATGCGCTGGCCGTGCCACGTGCCGCCGTCGAGGTACAACTGGCCGATCTTCAACAGATCGCGCGGGCGCACGAATGCGCCGCCGCCCTGATAACCCTCGCCGTTGGCGCTGATGTTCCAGTAGTAGCGGCCGAACTGCAGCGGCTGCGCGACGCTGCGGTCGAACAGCTCTGGCAGCCAGGTGCGGGTGGCAGTCGTCAACGCGCCCCCGACCAGGTTCGTGTTTGCGGAGCAATACGCGTAGTGAGTGCCGGGGTCGTAGACCTGCCGCAGGTCGAGCGTGTACTTCCACCAGTCCGGCTGCGCTCGCTGCGTGGTCATCGTCTGCTCGTTGCCGGGCGAGTCGGAATTGTTGTCGTCGCAGTCGAGACCCGACGTGTGGGTCATGAGATGGGCGAGCGTGATGTGCGCTTTGCGTGGATCAGGATTGGCGAAAGGCCCACGCGCCGCGAGCAGCTCATAGATCGGCGTCTGCGCCGAGACCTTCGCACCCTGCAGCATCGCTGCGCCCAGCATGATCGATGAGAACGTCTTGCCGGCGGAGCGCGTGTCGTGCGGCGTGTCGCGCGCATAGCCGAAGAAATACTCTTCCAGCACCAGCTTGCCGCGACGCGCGACCAGCAACGAGTGGATCAGCGGCGCGCCGCGCACGAAGGGGTCGGTGTCGATGAGCTGCTGCACGAGACGCGTCAGGACTGCGTCGTCCAGGCCGACGTCGCGGGCGGCTGCTGTCGCCCAGCCGTCGCCGAGGTCCGGCGGCTTGCGATACACGTACTTCGGCTCACCGGGCGGGCGCGGGAACGCTGCGACCTGCGCCGGCTCACGCCGCGTCAGCTCCAATGCCATACCGAGATCCTTCCAGAAGATCTTGAGCCGATCGGGCGCGCGCGCCAGCGTCGCTTCCTGACGGATCTCCGTTCCGTCCGGAGCGCGTCGATAGAAGTGCACCGCCTCGCCGTCCCGGCTGACGATGAAGTACGACGCGCCGCCGTACGAATTCAGATCGGGATTGCGAAACGCGCCGACCCGCTCGCCCTGGTCGTTGCGAGAGATGCGCAGATAGAGATTGAAGCGGTCCTCGAGCGGCTGCACGCTGCCGCGCCATTCACCGGCGCCGCTGCTGCGCAACTCGACGCGACCGGCGAACGACTGCCCCGAGCCGCCCGGATCCCTGCGATCCTGCGTTTCTCCCGAAGGCCGCACCCACCAGCCCGCATGCGGCTCGCCCTTGGTGAGCGGGCCGCGGTAGTAACCGCGATTGTTGGAGAAGGCGCAGCGCATCGAGCCATTCTCGACCGTGCACGGAGCCTCGGCGCCGCCGATGCTGGCCCGCCAGCTCTCACCAGCACGTTTCAAGGTCAGCTCGCCTTGCAGCGCCGGCGCAAACGTCGTCTCGCTCGCCCATAGACCGAGCAACTCGTCATCCTGCGCAATTGCCGCCGTGGAACCGAGCAAGAGCAGAGCGACGAAAGCAGCGACGCTTTTCATGCGGACTCCCGCGCCTTGAGCCACGCGATGATCGGGTCGCGCCCTGTCCGCAGGTTGTTCTTGAGCGCTGCGCACGCCGCGCGCAGGTCGCGCTTGCGCAGCGCTGTCATGATGTCCTTGTGATTCGCCGTCGCGACCGCCACGTTGCGGCTCTCGCGCATCAGTGCAATCTCGTAGCGACGCGTGCGCTGGATGATCTGGCGGATGAGTTCGAGCAGCACCTGGTTCGGGCACGCGGCGATCAGCTCCAGATGGAACTCGTCGTCGAGGCCGATGATGGTGTCGCTGTCGCGCGCCCGGCTGATCGCGTCGTTGATGTCCTGCAGCCGCTGCATGCGCTCGCGCTCGGGCAACCCCGCCAGCCGCAGCGCCTCCGGATCGAGCAGCGGTCGTATGTCATACAGCTGCTCGAATTCTTCCACGGTCAAGGGCCGCACGAAGTAGCCGATGCGCGCGACGCTGCGCAACGCGCCTTCCTGCGCGAGCCGGGCCAGCGCCTCGCGCAGCGGCGTGCGGCTGATGCCGAGTTGCTGCGACAGGTGCACTTCATTGATGCGTGCGCCCCCGGCCAGCTGGCCGTCGACGATCATGTTGCGCAGCCTGAGCACGACCGAGTCGCTGAGGTTGTCGCGTACCAGTGCGATGCTTGCTGAACTCTGCATGCTGTATACAGTACGCAATCAGCACAGCAGCGACAAGGCGCTCGGCAAGATTCGCAACCGCCCCACCCCGGCGCGGGCGCGTGTACCCTACTCGCCACGAACAACAGCAACGATGGAGCGCGGGTGTCTCACGGATCGCAGTTCCGGCTGCTGCGGCAGCGGCGCTTTCTGCCGTTCTTCGGCGCGCAGGCGTTCGGCGCCTTCAATGACAATGTCTACAAGAACGTGCTGGTGATCGTCGCCACCTATCACGCGGCGACTTACACGCAGCTCGAGCCGGAGCTGCTGACCAATATCGCCGCCGGGCTGTTCATCCTGCCGTACGTGCTGTTCTCGGGAATCGCCGGGCAACTGGCCGACCGGTTCGACAAGACCCGCGTGCTGCAGGCGGTCAAGGGCGCGGAGATCGTCATCATGACGATCGCGGCCCTCGGATTCGCCGCGCACAGCATCGCGGTGCTGCTCGGCGCGCTGTTTCTCATGGGCGTGCATTCGACATTCTTCGCGCCCGCGAAGTACGGCCTGCTGCCCGAAGTGCTGGAGCAGACCGAGCTCGTCGGCGGCAACGCACTGGTCGAGATGGGCACGTTTCTCGCGATCCTGCTGGGTACGCTCGCCGCGGGCCTGCTGGCCGCGGATGGCCGGCTCGGCGCGATCGCCGCCGCGCTGCTCGGCGTCGCCGTCGTGGGCTTCCTCACCAGCCTCGCGATCCCCGCGCTGCGTCCTGCCGCGCCCGATTTGCGCGTCGACTGGCGGCCGTGGACATCGACCTGGGACAACATCCGCGCGGCACGCGAATCGCGCGCGGTATTCCAATCCATTCTCGGCATCTCCTGGTTCTGGTTCTACGGCGCGCTCGTGCTCGCGCAGCTGCCGCTGTTCGCGAAGGACATCCTGGGCGGCAGCGAGCAGATCGTCACGACGCTGCTCGTGGTGTTCTCGGCCGGCATCGGCGTCGGCTCGCTGCTCTGCGAGCGGCTCTCCGGCCGCAAAGTCGAGATCGGACTGGTGCCGTTCGGCTCGATCGGCCTGACGGCGTTCGCTGTCGACCTGTACTTCGCGGTACCGCACTCGCCGCCCGGAACGGCACTGAGCGCCGCGCAGTTCATTGCGCTGCCCGGATCGTGGCGCGTGCTGCTCGATCTCGGGCTCATCGGTGTATTCGGCGGCTTCTTCATCGTGCCGCTCTACGCGCTGGTCCAGCAGCGTGCCCGGCGCGAAGCGATGTCGCGCGTGATCGGCGCGAACAACATCCTCAACGCGGTTTTCATGGTCGTGGCTGCGCTGCTCGCCGCCGGTGCGCTCAAGGCGGGGCTGTCGATCGTCGAGCTGTTCCTGCTGAATGCGCTGCTCAACGCGGTCGTCGCCGTGTACATCTACAGCCTGGTGCCCGAGTTCCTGCTGCGGTTCCTGGCGTGGCTGCTCGTGCATTTCATCTATCGGCTGCAGACTCGGGGCACCGAGAACATTCCGGCGCACGGCCCCGCCCTGCTGATCTGCAATCACGTCGGCTTCGCCGATGCGCTGGTCATTTCCGCGGGCTGCCCGCGACCGGCCCGCTTCATCATGGAGTCGAGCATCTTCCGCATCCCGGTGCTGAGCCTGATCTTCCGTGGCATGAAGGCGATTCCGGTCGCGCCGGCGAAGGAAGATCCCGAGGTGTACGAGCGCGCATTTCAGATCGTCGCCAGCGAGCTGCGCGATGGCCAGCTGGTGTGCATCTTTCCGGAAGGCCGGCTGACCGCGGATGGCGAGATCGGCGAGTTCCGCGCCGGCATGATGCGCATCCTCAAGGAGACGCCGGTGCCGGTCGTGCCGCTGGCGCTGACCGGCCTGTGGGATTCGATGTTCTCGCGCAAGTACGGGGCCGTGTGGCGGCGCTGGCCGCGGCGCTTCTGGCCGAAAATCGGCCTCGTGGTCGGCGCGCCGATCGCGCCGGAGCACGCCAATCTGCGCTCGCTCCGGCTAGCCGTCGTCGCCCTGCGCGGCTCCGCCCGCTGAATCCTCGCCGCGCCCGGTGACACGCGACGCACAACGCGTTACGTTTCGTTTCGGAGCAATAGTGGATTCCGAGGGCCGGGCCGGCAATGTCCAGGAACAAAACGAACAGGGTCGCGCGCGCCGCCAAGGCAGTGCGCGACACCAGCAACCGGCGCCAGCGCATCGGGGTCATGCTGCAGGAAAACGGCAGCGTCCAGGTTCTCACGCTCGCCGACACGTTCGGCGTCTCGACCCAGACGATCCGCAAGGACCTGCACTATCTCGAGAAGCGCGGCGTGGCGACTCGCTCGTACGGCGGCGCGATCTCCTCGCAGGTCGTCGGCGTCGCCACCGAGACCGCCGTCGATGCCAAGCGCGCGCTGCACGCTCAGGAAAAGGAACGCATCGGCCGGCGCGCCGCGCAGATGGTGAAGCCGGGCGAGTCGATCGTGCTCGATTCGGGCACGACCACGGCGCAGATCGCGCGCTTCCTGCCGGACACCGACGAGATTACCGTGGTGACGAATGACTTCGGCGTGCTCGCCGAACTCGCGGCCAAAACCAGGATCCGCGTCGTCGTGCTCGGCGGCTCCCTGCGGCGCAAGAACCTCGCGTTCTACGGCGCGCAGACCGAGTCGGCGATCGCGGGCCTGTCGGTCGACAAGCTGTTCCTGGGCGTGGACGGCCTGCACGCCGAGAAAGGCGTCACGACCCACTACGAGCGCGAAGCGATCCTCAACCGCATGATGGCCGAAGTCGCGCAGCAGGTGATCGCGGTCACCGACAGCTCGAAGTTCGGCCGCATGTGCCTGCACAAGATCATCGATCTCGATGAGCTCGACGTGCTGATCACGGACACGGGCGCGCAGCCCGCGGCGCTGGAGGCGATCCGCCGGCGCGACATCGAGGTCATTGCCGTTTGAGCGCGAACGCGGCCTGCGCGTTCGTGTAGTAGATCTTGTCGATCACTTGCCGCGGCAACGCCAGCCCGCGCACGTCGCGCCGCAGAGCCTCGACGGGCTGCGACTCGTCGGTCGCGAGATATTTCCAATCCGCGCGCCAGACCGTCGCCGCTTCTTTCGCCACCTCGGCCGCGGGTGAGTCCGCGCCCTGGGTCAGGTCCGTCGCGTACAGGATCCGGTCCTGGTAGCGGATGAGGAACTCGCGCACGGCTGCGTAGTTCTCGCTCGATTGCGCCTGCAGGTTAGTCATGCGCGCGGCCATGTCGACGACCGCGTGCGGATACTTGTCGAGGAAGCGCGCCAGCCGCTCGACGCTCCACTCCAGGCTCGCCAGGTGCGCGCCGACGAAGCGCAGCCTGGCCGGAGCACGATCCAGGAAGCGGTCGCGCGCGCCGATCTGGTCCTCGTACGAAGGCATCTCCGGATGCAGGTACATGTAGTACTCGGGATGCTCGCGGAAGTAGCTGCGGTCGTTCTCGGTGGTCATCTGCTCGAGCGGCAGCCAGCAGTTGCGCGGCTCGCCAAGATGGCCGATCAGCGGCACGCCGAGCGCTTCGATCTGCTGCCACACCGGATCGAAGCCCGGATCGTCGAGCATGACCAGCTTGCCGTTGCGGTCGCGAAACGCCATGCCGATGTTCTTCCAGACCTTGACCGCGACAGCTCCGTTCGCCACCGCTTCCTTGAGATGGGCGCCGACGCGCTCGGACCAGCCGGGACTGCCCCAGCCTTCCATGGAGAAGGTAGCGGCAAAATGAAACCGCTGCGGGTCGCGCTGCTGCAGCGTCAGCGCCATGCGGTACTGTTCCTCGTGCGGGTTGAACGCCGGATAGTCGACGTTGATCGAGAGCAGCTCGAAGCCGTCGCGCGCGGCCTGCTCGAGCAAGCCGCCGCTGTCCAGCGAATTCACGTGGGTATGCGCATCGAACTTGCGTGCGGAAGCGAAGTCCGCCATCGAGTAAGTCGCCTGCGCCTGCGGACGCTCGGCCGGCGTCGCACAGCCGAGCAGGGTCGCTGACGCAACCGCCAGCACGAAGATCTGTGGCTTCAGCATCGGGGACCTCCGCGCCGGAGCGTATCACCTAAAACAACGAAAACGAAAGTTGTTTTAATTTGCAACAGCGAAAGCTGCTTGGCACACTTCAGCATGGCCACCGCGAACCTCCTGGCATGCGCGCGCGCCTGCCTGTTTGCACTGCTGCTGCTGGCCGGCTGCGCCAGCGGTCAATCCAACGAACCGCCCGCCGCTCCCGGCACTCCCGCCAAACCGGCCGCAGTGGTCGCGAGCTCCGCGCTGCGCATCGAGTTCGACGGTAGCATGCGCACGCGTGTCTTGATGCTCGATGCCGGCAAAGCGCTCGCCCTCACCGGGTTCAGCGCCAGCGAATACGCGGTCGCCTGGAACGGCGAGGTCATCGATCGATTCAAGCTGCAGCGACAGGACGCCTCGGGGAACCGCCACACGCTGGTCGGTCTGTCGCCGCAGGGACTGGAGAAGACCGTGCAGATCACGTTCTCCGACCAGCACCCGACGCTCGCACTCGCGCAGGTCACTTACACGAATCGCTCGAACGCGCAGATCAAACTGCGCAAGTGGGCCAATCACGCTTACACGCTCCTGCCCGGTACCGGCTCGCCGGCGTTCTGGTCGTACGAAGGCGCATCCTTCGAAGACCGCCGCGACTGGGTGCGGCCGCTCGACGCCGGCTTCGAGCAGCGCAACTACATGGGCATGAATGCTTCCGACTACGGCGGCGGGACGCCGGTCGTCGACATCTGGCGCCGCGACGCCGGACTTGCGGTCGGACATGTCGAGCTCACGCCGAAACTGGTGGCGCTGCCGGTAGCCGTCACCAGCGCCGGCGCGCAATTGCACATCGAGCTGGAAAAGCCGGCGGCGCTCGATCCGGGACAGAGCCTGCAGACGCTGCAGACGTTCGTCGGGGTGCATCGCGGCGACTACTTCAGCACGCTCGTCGCCTATCGGGCGCTGCTCGCGGAGCGCGGACTCGTTGCGCCACGCATTCCGGATACTTCGTACGAGCCGATCTGGTGCGCCTGGGGATACGAGCGCAACTTCACCGTCGAGCAGGTCGTCGGCACGCTGCCGAAGGTGCGCGAGCTGGGCCTGAAGTGGGCCGTCCTCGACGACGGCTGGCAGACTTCGGAAGGCGACTGGAAACTGGATCCCAAAAAATTCCCGCGCGGCGATGCCGACATGATTGCGCTGGTGCAAGAGATCAAGCGCGCGGGACTGCGGCCGAAGCTGTGGGTCGCGCCGCTGGCGGTGGATCCGGGCACGGACCTGCTACACGACCACCCCGAGCTGCTGCTGCTCGACGAGGACGGCGCGGTGCAGAAGATCAGCTGGTGGAACAGCTTTTATCTGTGTCCCGCCGCTCCCGGCACGATCGAGCTCACGAAGGCGCTGGTCCGACGCATCATGGGCACGTGGGGCTACGAAGGCCTCAAGATCGATGGCCAGCATCTCAATGGCGTCGCGCCCTGCTACAACCCGGCGCATCATCATGCCCGGCCGGAGGAATCGGTCGAGAAGCTGCAGGACTTCTGGAAAGCCGTGTACGAGACGGCGCACGAGATCAATCCGAACGCGGTGATCGAGATCTGCCCGTGCGGCACCAGCTACGCGGTCCACAACACACCGTACATGAACCAGGCCGTCGCCTCCGATCCGGAGTCCTCCTGGCAGGTGCGGCTCAAGGGCAAGACGCTGAAGGCGCTGATGGGCGCCGCTGCGCCCTACGCCGGCGATCACATCGAATTGAGCGATGGCGGCGACGACTTCGCCTCGACCGTCGGCATCGGCGCAATCGTCAGCACCAAGTTCACGTGGCCGACCGATCCGAAGCCCAAAGACAGCTTCCTGCTCGATGCGCGCAAGGATGCCGAGTGGGCCAAGTGGGTGCGTATCTACAACGCCAAGATGTTGCCGAAGGGCCGCTATCGCGGCGAGCTGTACGATATCGGCTTCGACAAGCCGGAGGCCCACGCGGTCGAGAAGGATGGCCGCATGCACTACGCCTTCTACGCGCCGTCGTGGAAGGGAGCCGTCGAGCTACGCGGCCTCGGCAGTGCGCGCTATCGCGTTACTGACTACGTCAACGGCACCGACCTCGGTGTGGTCGCCGGACCGGTCGCGCGCCTGCCGGTCGAGTTTCAGAAGTACCTGCTGGTCGAGGCCGCACCCGTTGCGCCGTAGAAGCACGTCGTTGTGGTACGCGGCGCTTGCGCTGCTGCTCGCGACGAGCAGCGTTGCCCGCGCCGATGAAGAACAAACGCTGGTTTTCTCGCTCCCCGCGCTACGCGGCAACGAGCCGATCGAGCTCGCGCACTATCGCGACAAAATCGTCTACGTCGATGTCTGGGCCTCGTGGTGCACGCCGTGCTTGCGCTCCATGCCGGAGCTCGAGGCGCTGCGCGAGAAGTTTCATGGCCAGGCGTTCGAGGTCGTCGCGGTCAACATCGACAGCGATGCCGCGGCGGGTCGCGCATTTCTCGACCGCGTCAAGGTGCAGTATCCGGTCGCCTTCGATCGCGACGGAGCGCAGCTGAGCACGCTGTTGAAGAAGTCCGACGTCAGCGGCTTGCCCGTCGGCTTTCTGCTCGACGGCCGCGGCCGCATCCGCCTCGTTCACCGCGGCTATGCGCCCGGGCAGTCCGCGTTCCTCGCGGAACACATCGAGACGCTGCTCGCCGAGCTGCGCGTCGGATCAGACGCGCGGCGTTAAGCGATGTCCGACGATGCGGGCGGCGTACAGAGCCGCGCCGATGTCGGGCTGATACCGCGGCTCGCAATACGCGAATGGCGGATGCGCGTTCGCCAGGGCCGCGCGGAACGCGTCCAGCATCAGGCCGCCGCTCTGAAACACACCGCCGCTGTTCGAGACCGGCAGCGCGACCTCATCCGGAACCTGCAGCGAGCGGCGCACGGCGCGCACGCACTGAACCAGTTCGTCGGCGCCGCGACGGAAGATTTCCGCCGCCTGCGCATCGCCGGCCTGCGCCGCCTCGTGCACGAGCGGCGCAAATCCAGCAAAAGCACTGCGCGCGCTCGCACCTTCGCCGTAAACCTGCGCGCAGAGATCGAGGTCGACCGCAATACCGAAGCGCACGCGCACCAACTCGTACAGCGGGCCACGCGGCACTCTGCCGTCGCTCATGCGCGAGAACAGATTCATCCCCTCGCGCGCAATCCAGTACGCCGAGCCTTCATCGCCGATCAGCTCGCCCCACCCGCCCGCGCGCGCGTTGCGACCGGCGTACTCGCCGTACGCCATCGAACCCGTGCCGGCAATCACGCTGATGCCATCGGCGCAAGCCAGCGAGCCCGCCCAGCTGCAGATCATGTCGTTGCCGCAGCGGAAGCGAGCGACGTCGAGCAGCCGCGCCGGCATCGCGTCCATCTGTGCGGTGGTCGCGCTGTCCTCTCCGTACGATGGCAGCCCGAGGAAAGCGTAGGTCAGATCGGCCGGCGCCAGTGCCGCCTCGCGCAAAGCGGCGCCGATGCCGTCGAGCAGCAGGTCGGTTGCGCGCGTGAAGCCCTGCGCCAGGTGACTGACGCTCGGGCCGACGTGCCTGGCGCGAACGCGCCCGTCCGCATCGATGATCGCGTACGAGGTCTTGGTGCCGCCGCCGTCAACGCCGAGGAACATCCTCGTCCTGCTCCTGCCACGGATAGATCGTCACGCCCTGCACGACACGATTGACGACGCCCGCGGTGTTCGGAACGTCGGGCCGCAAGCCGCGGGCCAGCGACTCGGCAAGCGCATAGTACTGCGCCACGATCACGTGCAGCAGCGACAACTCGATGTCGCTGGCGCCGTCCATTCCGGTGAACAGGATGTGCTCGCCCGGCAAGCGGCCGTCGGCGCGACCGCTGAGCGCCAGGATGCCGCCAGCCCGGCCGTCGCGCCGCAGCTCTTCGAGAAGATCCACGTCGTAGGCCCGCGTGTAAGTTGCATTCGACAGCATCACGATGACCAGGGTGTTGCCGTCCACCACCGACTTCGGCCCGTGGCGAAAGCCCAGGGTCGACTCCGCGAGTGTAGCGATGCGGCCGTCAGTGAGCTCGAGCAGTTTCAGCGCCGCCTCGCGGGCGAGCCCGAGCAACTCGTTGCTGCCGAGATAAACGACGCGCTCGAAGCGTGAAGCAACCAGCTGCTGCGCGCAGCTCGGCATTTGTTCCAGCAACACCTCAGCTGATAGCGCCAGTCGCGCGACGGTCTCAGGTTGTATCGCATCGAATACGAGCGCCGCAGCGAGCAACATGCACGTGAAGCTCGAAGTCATTGCGAAGCCACGATCGTTGGTGGCTTCGGGCAGCAGCACGAGATGAGCATTGCGCATCATGCGCGCGCGCTGCGCCAACTCGCCATCCTTGTTGCACGTGACGATCAGGTGCCGCACGTTGTCGAGCATTCTCTCGGCCACGTCGAGCGTGGCAGCGCTCTCCGGGCTGTTGCCGGAGCGCGCGAACGAGATGAGCAGCGTCGGCACCGCGGATTTCAGCCACAGCTGTGGCGCACTGACGATGTCCGTCGTGGCAATGGCATCGACGCGGCAACGCAGACTCGCGGACAACGCAGGCTGCAGACACTGGCCGATGAAGGCGGAAGTGCCGGCGCCGGTCAACACGATGCGGCCGGAGGGATCGTCGACGATCGGTGCGATGAACTGCCGCAGCGACGCGCGTTCTGCCGCCAGCATCTTCTCGACCCGCAGCCACATCTGGGGCTGCTGGGCGATCTCGCGGGCAGTCCACATGCCGCCCCGGGATTCGAGCGAGGCTGCTGTCGGACTGAAAACGTCACTGGAAATCATGAGGCTCCTTCAGGCAGTGCCACCCTGGCACGCACGCATGTACGGGCGCAATGCCCGTGCGATGCCGTCGGCCAGCAGCGCCTCGGCACTCGCCGGCAATTGCCCGGCCCGCACGGCTTCGTACTGATGCGGCAGGTACTGGCTGAGCAGCGTCAACGGCACCCCCGTGCGTCGCAAACGACTCAGCAGGGATTCGCAAGCCGCCTGAATCTGCGGGTACGGCCAATAGTAGCGAATGCGATCGCTGAGGCTGAACTGCAGATCCAGCGCGGTGCGCGCGGGATCGCGATAGTGACTGCTCCAATGACGCGGATCGGCGTACATGGTGTCCAGCGCGACCTTGCGCAGATCCTCTTCGGCATCCCCGCCGGGCAGCTCGCGCGCGATCGCGGCGAGGCCCCACAACGTCTCGCGCAGTGCGTAGGTCGCACCGGGACCGACTTTCAGGATGGCGAAATGATCGCGCACCAGTTCCGCGAGATGCTGCGGCGTCTGGTAGTCGGTCGAGTGCGCCTCGAATACGAACTGCGGGTCGTCGGCAATGAAGGCGCTCAGTACGCGTGCACGCTCCGGCACGTAGTCGATCACCTTGTGATGATCGAACTCCACACCCGGCTGCACGACGAGTGCGATCACGCGCGCCCAGGCGGAGTGCAGGCCCGCCTCCGCGAACGCTTCGTTGTGCGCGGCTATCGTCGCGCTCGCGGCTTGCGGTGTCGTGACGGCCAGGTCATGGAGCTCTTCGGTGGCGCCGCCCGGCACCGGCACTTCCGTACCGATGACGTACACCGGCGGCTCGCCGCCAGCTTCGCGCCAGGCACGCTCCGCAATCGCGCACAGTTGCGCCGCGCGTTTGGCGAGCGTCGGCTCGGTCAAGGGCTCGACGTCGTCGCCGCAGGTCATCGAGCAATCCAGATGAATCTTGCGGAACCCCGCGCACACGTAGTCGTGAATCATCTGCGCGGACTTGGCCATCGCGGCGGCGGCGGGCTCGGCGCGCCAGGCATTCGGACCGAGATGATCGCCGCCGAGCCACAGCTGGTGCGCCGGGAAGCCGATGCGCAGCGCGATGTCGCCGACGAAGCGCCGGAAGTCCGCCGGCCGCATCCCGGTGTAGCCGCCGAACTGATTCACTTGGTTCGAGGTCGCCTCGATCAGCAGCGGCGCATCGCAGGCCTTCGCCTCGCGCAACGCGCATTCCACCACCCGCGGATGCGCCGAGCACAGCGAGTACACGCCGACACGTTCGCCCTGCTTGTGCCGCGCCACGATGTCGAGGAGCGCTTTCACGCTTGCACCGGTTCCTCGGATTGCAGGGCGAGCAGCAGCGCCGCGGCCAGCGCCAGCACGATCCCGACAATCTTGAGCGGTCCCGGCGCTACGCCGGTCAGCGCGAGCGAGATCACAGCCGTGAGCAACGGCGCGCCGGCGTTCACGAGCGGCGAAACAATGATCGCCTTGCCCCGGCGCAATGCGAGCACGAGCATGAGCGCGCCGATCGCGTTCAGCGATTGAATGACGGCCGCGAGCCCGACGCCATCGAAGGAGTAGTTGATGGGATGCGAGAAGTCCGTCATCAGCAATGCAATCGGCACTACCAGCAGGCCGCCGAGCATCATGTAGTAGAAGATGCTGGCGCTATCCATGGTCGCGTTCGCGAGCTTGATGATGTACGCCTGCCCGCCCCACGCCAGCATCACGAGCAGCGCCATCGTCAGCCATGCGCCGTAGCCGGTCGGCTCGCCCGTGGTGCGATAGTCGAACAGCGGCAGCGACGCCAGCGCCAGCGCGATGCCGAGAACGCCGAGTCGTCCCGTGCGCTCCTTGAGCAGTGCGAAGGACATCGCAATCGTCACGGCGGGCGACAGCGAGATGATCGGAAAGATCAGGTACGGCGGACCGACCTGCACTGCCTTGAACAGCACCAATTGTCCGCCGGCGCCGAGCAGCCCGATGGACATGCCGAGCACGATCGACCGCCGGTCGCGTTGCAGCCGCTGCCCTCCCCACCGCAGCGTCAGCACCGCGACCGGGATCATCGTGAGCGACCAGACGACGTAGCTGATCGTGTCCGGCACGCCGTGCTCGGTCGGCAGACCGATGATGGCGCCCCACACGCCCCACAGCAGCACGGTGCCGAGCGCATGCATCAGCCAGCCGTTCATCGATCCGCGCCGGGCGACCGAGTCGTGCATGCGCTACGCCGGCTGCCTCAAAACTTCGCTGTCGCGCCGACGAGATACGAGCGTCCCCAGGTCTCGAAGCCTCCCAGGATGTCCGGGCGGAGATGCGAGACGTAGTACTCGTCGAGCAGGTTGCGACCTTCGATCGACACCGACAGCGAGTCGGTGACCTTGTACGCGACGGACGCCGTGACCCAGGTGATCGGATCGGCCTTCTGCGACAGCCCGCCGACCGCATCGAGCGCCTCGGTGTATTCGCCGCTGTAGTCCGCGGCGAGCTGCGTGTCCCAGCGGTCGTTCTCGAACATGAGCGCGACCGAGTACTGCGACTTCGAGACTCCCTCCAGCTCACCAACGTGCACGCCTCCGACGTAGGCCTTCGTGTCGGTCAACGTGTAGTTGGCGCGCACGCCGAAGCCGTTCGCGAAGAAGTGCTGCATGCCCACTTCGAGGCCGTACACCTTGGCCTTGTCGCCATTGATCGGGCGGCTCACGTCGTAGAGGATCGGCGCCGGCGCTGCGCCGCCGATGCTGCCGACCACGCCGATATCGACGTTCTCCTGCAGCTCCGTCGTGATGAAGCCGTCGATGTCCTTCCAGAACACCGCGCCGCTCACCACGGACTTGTCGGCGAAGTACCACTCGACCGACAGATCCGCCTGGTCGGCCTCGACCGGTTTGAGATCGGCGTTGCCGTCGTAGAACACTGCGAAGCTGCGATCCAGCGTGTTGTCGGTGCGCGTCGGCGCGAGCTGGTTGAGGGAGGGCCGGGCAATCGTCTGCGAGACCGCCGCGCGCAACAGCAGATCCTTGCGCAGCCAGTAGCCGAAATTGATCGACGGCAGCAGCTTGTCGTAGCTGCCCTTCTGCTTCAGCGGCGACGCCGGGCTATACGTCACGTCCGGGCTCGAGGTCGGGATCTGCGGGGTCGGATCGTCGACGAACACGATGGCGTCGACTGCGGTCTTCGCCGTCGTATCGGTGCTGACCCAGCGCACGCCGACGTTCGCGAACCACTGATCCGGCGAGCCGAGATTGGCCTGCAGGTACAACGCCACGGTCTCTTCCTTGACGTCGTACGATTGCACCGGATTGAACTCGGGAGCCGTCAGCGAAGCATCGTAGACCTCGCCGGTCGGATCGCCGTTCTCATCGATCTGCGGCTGCCCGTCCAGCGCGTGCAGGGCATTCAGATACTGCGCGACGTCGAACGACACGAACCGCTGCGGATGGCGCCCGCCCGCGTTGCGCATGAAGTGCGGCAGCGACAGCGGGTGCACGACGTTCGCGCCGAGCTCGGCGAACGTCGTGTCGTAGTGATTGCAGTATTGGCACGAGCCGCCGTTGGTGTCGTTTTCGATGGTGTTGCGGACCTTGGTGCGCTCGGTGCCTGCGGCGCCGAACTGCAGCGAGCGCCACGCGCCGCGGTCGAGCGCGAATTCGCCCGCCACGGTGAATCCCGTCACCTTGTCGGTCACATCCGTGCCCAACAGGCCGATGTAGTGCAGACCGAAGTCGTCATTGCCGAGCTCGCCGTTCTGCAACGCCGTCGCGTAGTCGCGCCCGTCCTCGAGCGTGAGCTGAATGTCCGGCAGGCCGTTGTTGTTCATGTGCACGCGGCCGACATGGTCGCCGGCAATGCCGGACACGACCCACGTGTCCTTGCCGCCCGAGTCGCGCTCCGACTTCGACTGGTAGGCGTCGAAGTTGAAGCTCAGCTGCTCGGTCGCCTGCCACGCTGCATTCCAGCCGAACTGCGTCGTATCGACGACGCGGTGCTCGGTGATCGTGGAGAGCTCCGGCACCAGCTCGGCGACCGTCATGTCGGTGACCCAATGGTCGCGGATGGTGACGTCGCTCCAGCGGTGCGTGCCCACGTCGTCCAGGATCGAGTCCTCGACGTAGTACGACTGGTGATAGCCGACGGTCGGCGCATTCAAGCGCGTGAACATCCCGTCGACGGTCATCGTCAGGCTGTCCGATGCCTGCCATTGCCAGACCGCGGTTACGCCGGTGCGCTTCTTCTGCTGAATGCGTGTGCCGAAACTCATGCAGCACAGGCCCAGCAGGTCGGATTCGTCCGCGGAGATCTCGCCGTCGCCGTTGGCGTCGAATTCGCCGGGCGAGTCGGGATTGATCGAGAACTCGTGCACGGCGTCGGAGCGCACCTTGGAGTCCTGGTACACCGCCGTGACCATCAGGCCCATGCGGTCGTCGGCGAACGTGTTGCTGAACACGGCGCTCGCCTTGTAACCCGTGTCCTCGGACAGGTCGTTGTAGTCACCCTTGACGGACAGCGACGTCCGCAGCCCCGGCAGATCGAGCGGGCGCGCGGACGTGAGATTGACCGCGCCGCCGATGCTGCCTTCGAGCTGCGCCGCATCCGGCGACTTGTACACGTCGGCGCCGTTGATGATCTCGGACGGCAGCACGTCGAACGCGAACTCGCGGCCGTCGCCGTCGGTGGCGAGGATGCGGCCGTTCAACGTGACGATGCTGAACTCCGGGCCGAGCCCGCGCACGTTGACGTATTGCCCCTCGCCGCCGCGCGTGCGCTGCAGGGTGATGCCGGTGATGTGCGAGAGCGAATCCGCGACGTTGTCGTCCGGAAAGCGGCCGAGGTCCTCGGCCACGATCGAATCCTGGACCAGCTGCGCAGCTTTCTTGCGCTCCAGCGATTCCGCCAGGGCGGCGCGGGTGCCGGTGACGACGATTTCCTCGAGCGTCTCGGAGCCGGTAGTCGACTGCGCCCACGCCGCAGAGGCGAACGCAGCACTGCAAATGGCGACCGGGACTCGCTTGTACTTATAGGAGAGCGACATGGACGTGCCCCTCGTGACTGGTCCGCGGCCAATGCTAGGCCAAGGAAACTGAAAGCACAACAAACGTTTTTTATCTTTCATTTGGAGTGCTAGTCTGTACAAACGAAAGGCCAGAGAGCGGCAGCTGCGGGCGGAAAAAAATGCACAGGCGCGACTTCATCAGGGCGGCCGGTGCAGCCGCATTGCTGGCCGGCGCGCGCAGCCGCGCGACCGCGGTCCATAACTTCGACGGCTACGATTTCGGGCCCGGTCCGCCGGTGATGGATCGTCTCTACCAGGGCCCGTTCCCCACGGAGAAATTTGCCGGCTGGCAGGTCGTCATGGCGACCACGGCGTCGAGCGAAGTCGTGCACGGCTTCGGCATGGGGCTGGTCACGTATCTCTGTGACGAGGTCGGACCCGCCGCGAAACCCGGCGAGCCGCTCGCGAAGTCACTGGAAGATCTGGCCGCGCTGCCGCTCGGAACCAAGCTGTATGTGCGCGTGAACTGGAAAGACGTGCAGAGCAGGCCGGGCCGGCTGGACCTGTGCGAGCACTGGCGACTCGCCTTCGATCTCGCCAAGCGCTACGACAAGCGCCTCGGCCTGCGCGTGATGATGAGCAACCCGGACGTCGCAGGCACGGCGTTGCCGGAATTCCTCGCGCAGCGCGTGCCGATGGTGGAGCTCGGCGCATGGCAGAACCGCCGGCGCTACGAGCCGCGCTACGACGATCCGCGTTTTCAAGCGGCGTTCGATGAGCTCACCGGCCTGCTCGCTCAAGAGTACGACGGCCACCCGCAGGTGGAGTACGTCGATACGGCGATGTACGGCTTCTGGGGCGAGGGTCACACCTGGCCGCTCGAGCGCAATCCGTTTCCCGACTATGCGACTGCGGAGCGCACGTTCGTGCGGATGCTCGGACAGCAGCTCGATCACTGGAAGAAGACACCGCTCACCACCAACACCCAGCCCGACTTCAGCAAGGTCGGCAATTTCGAGCTGCTCGAGCGCACCGTGCGCAGTCACAACTGGCTGCGCACCGATACCATCTTCATCGAGAACGAGCAGATCGAAGCCTTGAGCAACCGTCCGCCGTGGACGGGCGTGACGGTGGAAGTGCCGAACTCCGACGGCTCACGGGAGAGCCTGCACCTGAGCGAAGGCGTCACGCTCACCGACAACGTCATCGGTCATGTGCGTGACGTGGGTGCTTGTTACTTCTCGCTGTGGAACTGGCATCACATCCACGTCGACGGACTTCGGCGCTACTACGAGCAATACCCCGCCGCGCTGAATCAACTCGCGCGCTCGATCGGCTATCGCGTCCGGCCCTCGTGGATCTGGACCTACGGCAGCGGCGACGAAGAAGGCCTGATCCTCGGCATGGTCAACGACGGCATCGCCGGCGTTCCCGGCGTGCTGCGCGTGAGCGTGCGCAATCAAGCGGGGCTGGTGCTCGCGAGCGGCAGTCTCGATGCGGGATATCCGTTGCCGGGCAAAGTGCGGCAGGCGAAATTCCCGTTGCCGCGCGGCACCGACTGGCGCGGCTTGCGCGTGACAGGCGAGATCGAAGTGAAAGGGCAACGCTATCCCGTGCGCTGGGCATGTCAGCAAGCTCTCGACGCCGATGGCGCGTTGACGCTGCGGCCGACGCCGGGAGTCGATTAGAAAGCTACTGCCGCGGCCGGCGTCGTTGCGACTGCCAGTAGCGGATCAGCACGAAACCGGTCGCCATGCCGCCCAGGTGCGCGAAATGCGCGACGCCGGACATCGTTTGCGTGACGCCAAGGTACAACTCGAGCGCGCCGTACAGGGTTACGAACAGCCACGCCGGCATCGGGATCGGCGGGAAGATCAACATCAACGTACGCCGCGGATACGCCATGCCGAAGGCGAGCAGCAGGCCGAATACACCGCCCGACGCGCCTATCGTCGGATAAGGCGGCAACCCCGCAGTCGTGACAACGATCAGGTGCATGAGCGCCGCGCCGACTACACAGGTCAGGTAGTAGATGAGATAGCGCTTCGCACCGAACAGGCGCTCGACCTCCGAGCCGAACATGAAGATCGCGAACATGTTGAAGAAGATGTGCGAGATGTTCCGCGGGTCATGCATGAAACCGTAGGTCAGCAGCTGCCACGGACGAAAATACCCGGACTGTAGCGGCCACAGTTCGAACGTGTAGAGGCGATCGCCGAGCAGATACTGCAGGATGAAGACACCGACGTTCGCGAGAATGATGGCTCTGTTGGTCGGTGTTATGCGGTCGAACATCGCACCAAGTATGGGGCAAAAAAAAGCCCGCGGGGGCGCGGGCAAGGGGGGTCAGGGAAAAACAGCGCTGAATCGATAGTGTGGCGTTGGATCAGGCCGCCGCGGCGTTGCGCGCGTTGTAAGCGCGATACGGCAGGCCGAGGTCGCGCGCCACCGCTTCGTGCGTAATTGCGCCCTGGTGAACGTTCAGGCCGTTCGCCAGGTGCTGATCGAGCGCGAGAGCGCCGACGCCGTGGTCGGCAAGCGCCCGCACATACGGCAACGTTGCATTGGTGAGCGCGAACGTCGAAGTGCGCGGCACGGCACCCGGCATGTTCGTAACGCAGTAGTGCACGACACCGTCGACGACGAACGTCGGCTCCGCGTGCGTCGTTGGCTTGCTGGTTTCGAAGCAGCCGCCCTGGTCGATCGAGATGTCGACCATCACCGCGCCCGCCTTCATCTTGCGCACCATCTCGCGCGTGACGAGCTTCGGCGCAGCAGCGCCGGCGACTAGCACCGCGCCAACCACCAGGTCGGCGTGCGTCACGAGCGACTCGATTGCTTCGGTTGTCGACGCAGCCGTCTTCAGCGCACCACCGAACATCGCGTCCAGCTGACGCAGACGCCGCAGCGAGCGATCGACGACCGTCACGTCGGCGCGCATGCCGACAGCGATCTCAGCAGCGCTCGTGCCCGAGACGCCGCCGCCGAGGATCACGACCTTCGCCGGCGGCACGCCCGGCACACCGCCGAGCAACACGCCGATGCCGCCGTTCGCTTTCTGCAGCGACGCGGCGCCGACCTGCACGGACATGCGGCCCGCGACTTCGCTCATCGGCGTGAGCAGCGGCAGCGAGCCGTCGCTCGCCGTGACTGTCTCGTACGCAATCGCCGTCGAGTTCGAGGCCATCAACGCCTTCGCCTGCTCGGGATCCGCCGCGAGGTGCAGATACGTGAACAGGATTTGACCCGGCCGCAACATCTTGCACTCGGCGAGCTGCGGCTCCTTGACCTTCACGACCATTTCGGCGCCGTCGAACACTTCCTTGGCGGTGGCCACGATCTTGGCGCCGGCCGCGGTGTAAGCCGCATCGTCGACGCCGATGCCTGCGCCGGCAGAGCTCTGCACGAGCACCTGGTGACCAGCGGCAACGAGCTCACGGACACCCGCCGGCACCAGGCCGACGCGATATTCGTGATTCTTGATCTCCTTCGGGACGCCGACGCGCATGCGCTACCTCGTGAGGGGGTGAAAAGACGACCTACTCTAGTAGCCGCAACCGGCAGGAAACTGCGCGAATCGGCTCGTTTTACCCAAAATGTGGCAGAATCTGCGCCCCTGACGTCTGATACCGACGGATTCTTGCGCATGAAACTGGATCGCTTCGACAAGGCCATCCTGCAGGCCCTGCAGCACGACGGCCGGGTCTCGAACGCCGCGCTGGCCGAGCGCCTGAGCCTCTCGGAATCCGCCTGCCTGCGGCGCGTGCGGGCGCTCGAGGAGTCGGGGCTGGTGGAGGGCTACACGGCGCTGCTCAACCAGCAGAAGGCCGGTTGCCCCGTGAACGTGTTCGTGAACATCACGCTCGACCGGCAGGACGAGACCGACTTGCGTCGCTTCGAGGAAGCCGTGCGCAAGATCCCGGAAGTGATGGAGTGCTACCTGATGACCGGCGACTACGACTACGTCGTGCGCGTCGTGGTGGCAGACACCGCCGACTTCGAGCGCCTGCACAGCAAGCACCTCACGCGGTTGCCGGGCGTCGCCCGCGTCCACTCGAGCTTCGCGCTGCGCACGATCCAGAAATCTCGCGAGTTGCCGATCAGATAGGACCAGACCCGGAATACTCTCGCAAAGACGCGAAGGTAAGAATTCAGAAATTCGAAGTCCGGAATTCAGAATTCTGCCGTTCGTCTTTTCTTCTTTGCGTCTTCGCGTCTTTGCGAGAGATATTTCTTACTCCCGTCTTCTCCGCTCAGTACGTCAGCCTGCGCACGGATCCAGGCGGCGGATTGCGCACGTACGCGTGACCGCGGATCGACACGGCCTTCACCAGCACCCAGACCTGTTTGCCCGGCTGCAGATCCAGCGCCGCCGATGCCGCGCGAGTGACGCGCGCGAGCACGAGCGGTCCGCCGATGTCGACGTGCACCATGTCGGTCTCGGCGTCATCGCCGGTGATGCGCGCGATCGTTCCGCTCATCACGTTGCGCACGCTGATGTTCTCCGGACGCGCGGTCGCGAGGATGACGTCGCGCGCGAGGAGCTGAACCCGCACGCTTGCGCCGGCGCGCGCGTCGCGTAGCCCCACGTGCAAAACGTTCGCACCGACGCGGATCGCCGCCAGCCCCGCAATATCGGCGCCGTGAGGTTCCACGGTGCCCGTGAGCACTGCACCCACGGCTTCCGGCCCCACGATGGCACGCAGGTCCGGATGCAGACTGACGTCCTCGAGCGCACCTTGCGTGACGACGCGACCCTGTTCCAGCAACACCGCGTGCGTCGCGAGCCGCAGCACTTCCTCGAACTGGTGACTCACGTAGATCATCGGGATCGAAAGCTCGTCGCGCAGCCGTTCCAGATACGGCAGCACTTCCTCGCGCCGCGCGATATCCAGCGACGCGAGCGGCTCGTCGAGCAACAACAGCCGCGGCTGCGACAACAGGGCCCGGCCGAGCGCGACGCGCTGCCGCTCGCCGCCAGAGAGCTTTTGCACGCGACGCTGCAACAGCAGCTCCAGGCCGAGCAGCTGCACGACGAAGTCGAGCGAAATGCGCTGCTCGCTCCCGCGTACGCGGCGCTCGGCATAACGAAGATTGCCGAGCGCATCCAGATGCGGAAACAGTCGCGCATCCTGGAACACGTAGCCGATGCGCCGGCGCTCGGCAGGCAGGCGCGTGTTGCTGCGCGAGTCCTCGAGCACCACGCCGTCGATTTCGATGTGCGCTTCGTCGGCCGCGAGCAGCCCGGCGACGATGTTGACGAGCGTCGTCTTGCCGCAGCCCGAGCGGCCGAACAGGCCGACGACGCCCGCAGTCGCAACTTCGATCGCCACGTCCAGCGTGAATCCGTCGCGGCGTTTCAAGGCGCGAATGCTGAACATGCAGCAGCCTCAGCGCCCGAGCATGCGCTGCACGCGCCGTGCGATGAGCTCGGAGATCAGCAACCCGATCAGGCCGAGCGAAAACGAGATCGCCGCGAGCCGCGCGGCGAGCGCGTCACCTTCCGGCGTCTGCAATGCCGTGTACAGCGCGAGCGGCAAGGTGCGTGTCTGGCCGGGAATGTTCGACACGAAGGTGATGACCGCACCGAACTCGCCGAGACCGGCCGCGAACGCGGTCACGACGCCGGCAAGGATGCCCGGCAACATCAATGGCAACGTCACCGTGAGAAAGCGGTCCCACGGTCCGGCCCCCAGCGTGCGTGCCGCATCTTCGAGCCCCGGATCCACTCCTTCCAGCGAAATGCGGATCGCGCGCACCATCAGCGGGAACGTCATCACCGCGGTCGCGAGCGCCGCGCCGGCCGTCGTGAAGATCAGCTGGATGCCGAACCGCTCGTACAGCCAGTGCCCGACCGGCCCGCGCATGCCGAACGTCAGCAGCAACAGATAGCCCACCACCACCGGCGGCAGCACCAGCGGCAGGTGCACGAACGCATCGAGGAACATCCGGCCCGCGAACCGGCGGCGCGTCAGCAACCACGCGATCGCGACCGCGAGCGGCAGGCTCGCCAGCACGCTGCGCAGTGCGACGGACAAGCTGAGACGGAGCGCTTCGAGCTCGGGGCCGGTCATGGGCCCGTGATTTGAGCATAGCCAAGCGGCTTTGCGCCGCTTTAAGATGCCAAGCGATGCGATCCCGTCCCGGGGATTGCCTGCTAGGGGTATTTAGAAATGACTATTCGCATGCTGTCCGGCCTGGCGCTCGGGATGCTGGTGGCCGCCGCGGCCCACGCCGAGTGCAACTATCCGAAGGAGCCGGGGAACCTGCCCGATGGCAACACGGCCACGCAGGAACAGATGGTCGCGGGCATGAACGCCGTGAAGGAATACAACGCCGCTGTCACCGCGTATCTGAGCTGCCTCGAGCAGGAAATGAATGCCCGGGTCGAAGCGGCCGGTCCCGATGCTCCCGCAGAGCAGATCGAGCAGATCAAG
>DATBKP010000065.1:0-3819 GCA_036555785.1 Steroidobacteraceae bacterium | reverse complement strand
GGCTGGGCCTGCTCCAGCGCCTCGACGAAGCGGCGCGTCCAAGCGGCGATATCGTTGCGCTTGAGAATCTGCAGCATCGCGGCGTGACGCTCGCGCCGCTCGTGCAGTGACATCGACAGCGCTGCCTGGATCGCGTGACTGACCGCGCGAGTGTCATACGGATTGACCTGCAACGCGGCCGTCAGCTCGCGCGCCGCCCCAGCCAGATTCGACAGCAGCAGCACGCCCGGATCCTCCGGGTTCTGCGCGGCCACATATTCCTTGGCGACCAGGTTCATGCCGTCGCGCAGCGGCGTGACGATGCCGACGTTCGCGGCGCGCAGCAGTCCCATCAGCGTCGCGTGCGGGAAGTTGCGGTTGAGATAGCGGATCGGCGTCCAGTCCGTATCGGCGAAGCGCCCGTTGGTGCGGCCAGCCGCCTGCTCCAGCGCCTGGCGGATCTCGACGTACGCACGCACGTCCGAGCGCGACAGCGGCGCAATCTGCATGTACGTGATGCGGCCGAGCATATCCGGATAGGTTTCGAGGAAGTGCTGGTACGCATGGAAGCGCTCGACCAGGCCCTTGCTGTAGTCGAGGCGGTCGACGCCGATCATCAGCGTGCGGCCCATCAGGCTGTCGGTCATGCGCTTCACGACCTGCGCTTGCGCGGCTTCGACCGCTTCCTCCTGCACGCCGCCGACGTCGATGCCGATCGGGAACACTTCGGCGCGAATCACCCGATCGCCGACGCGGATCCGCCCGTCGGCGCGCAACGCCTCCGGACCGCACAGGTGCTCGAGGCCGGACTGGAACGAGCGCAGGTCGTTCTGCGTCTGGAACCCGACGACGTCGTAACTCGTCAGGTCGCGCAGCAACTCCGCGTACGCGGGCAGCACGCGCAGCATCTCGATGTTCGGAAACGGGATGTGCAGGAAAAAGCCGACCGGCCGGCGCACGCCGAGCTCGCGCAGCCGCCGGCCGAGCGGGATCAGGTGATAGTCGTGCACCCAGATCACGTCGTCCTGCTCGATGAGCGGCGCGAGCTTCTGCGCGAAGGTGCGGTTCACGCTCTCGTACGCATCGCGCTGCTCGGCCGCGTAGCGCATGCGGCGCTGGAAGTAGTGGAACAGCGGCCACAGCACCTCGTTGGCGTAGCCGTTGTAGTAGAGATCGAACTCGCTCTGCTTGAGATCGATCGTCGCGTAGGTGACGCCATCGCGGATGTGGATGTCGGGATCGCCCGGCTCGTGCTCGACGGTCTCGCCGCCCCAGCCGAACCACAAGCCGCCGGTGCGTTTGAGCGCGCTCAGGATGCCGATCGCGAGCCCGCCCGGTGCAGCCGATTTACGCGGCAGCGAAATCCGGTTCGAGACGCAGACCAGTCGGCTCATCCGTGGGTACTCCCTTGGGGGTAACGGCATGGGGCCATGCCGTTGGGAGTAACCCTTACACGGTGCGAATTGTTCCCTCCCGAGGCGCCGTTCAGAGCGGCTCGCGGTAGCGGCGCATCCAGATCGCGGCAGCGACGAAGCCCGCCGCAACCACCAGCCCGACCCACAGCCACGGATTCGAGAAGAAGCCGACCGGATCGAGCGCGGCAAGCACGTTGTGCGGAGCGCGGATCGTCTCGCCGTTATCGCTGACGATGACACCGACGTCCTCCGGGTGCGCCACGAACATCGTCTTCAGGCCCGTGATCACGCGATAGTTGATCATGTCCTGCACGTAGCGCGTGCCGATCGCCATGCGCTCGAACACCATGAGCGCAACGGGCGGCAGCACCGCCCACAGGATCGTTACCCGCTTCGCCCAGGACGAGACCAGCAGCAGCCACGCGTCGACCGGCGCGAACCACAGCGCCATCGCAATCTGCGCGTAGACGATCGCGAGGGTGACCTGGAACAGCTGCGATTCGGTCCACAGCGGCAGCGGGTTCACGCTCGCAATCATCAGCACCACGCTGGTCAGCAGCAGCACGAGTATCTGCGTGACGATCGAGACGACTACGACGATCGCGATCGAGACGACCGACCCGGTGAACAGCTTGCTGAGCACGGTCGTCGTGTCGGACACCGGCATCGACTTCCAGAACAGCACGCTGCGATCCTTGCGCTCGCCCTGCAAGGCATCCAGCAGATAGAAGAACACGGCAATGTTCATCACGATCGAGACGGCGATGCCGACGCCGACGTACAGCCCGGTCGCAACCTTGCCGACTTTGTCGGCCGTGACCGTCTGCAGGATCGCCTGGATCTCGGAGATGTTGACCGCGCGCGACAGCAGGCCCAGGAACACGATGGCGCCGACGACCAGCGGCGCGATCATCAGCGAGCGGTTCTCCCACAGCTCGCGCTTCACCGACCAGTAGAACGGCCGGACCGGACGGGGCGCGGCGGCCGGCGCCACGAAGCTCTCGGAAGTTTCGGTTGCTGCGTTCATGCCGCGGCTCCTTGCTGTCCGCCGATCATGGCGACGAACAGGTCTGCAATGCTGGGCGTGCGCGCCTCGCCGAGCGCGGAGATCTGCGCGCGGTCCGGGCGATCGAAGAGGAAGACGCTGCGGCCGAACACCTGCCGCTCGTGCATCGGCTTGAGCGCTCGCGCCGCTGCGGTCTGCTCGGGCCGCACCATCACTTCGACGTAGCGGCTCTCGAAATCCTCCATGCTGCAATCGAGCACCAGGCGCCCCCTGTTGATGAACATGACGTCGGTGAGCACGTGCTGGATCTCTTCGACCTGATGCGTCGTCACGAGGATCGTGCGGCTGTGGTCGAAGTAGTCGTTGAGCAGCGTGTCGTAGAACGCCTTGCGATACAGGATGTCCAGGCCGAGCGTCGGCTCGTCGAGCACCAGCAGGCGCGCGTCGATGGCCATGACCAGCGCCAGGTGCAGCTGCGTGATCATGCCCTTGGAAAGCTTGTGGACCCGGCTGTCGCGCGGGATGTTGGTCTTCGCCAGGAAGGCCTCGGCCTTGGCGCGGTCGAAGCGCGGATGCACGCCTTCGACGAAATCGAGCGCGTTCGCCACCTTCAGCCACGGCGGCAGCACAGCTACGTCGGCGATGAAGCAGACGTCCTGCATCACGGCGTTGCGCTCGAGGTAAGGATTGCGGCCGAGCACGCGCAGCTCGCCTTCATAAGGAGTGAGCCCGAGGATCGCCTTCAGCGCGGTCGTCTTGCCGGCGCCGTTCGGACCGATCAGGCCGACGATGCGGCCTTCGGCGACGCGCAGGTCCAGGTGGTCGAGCGCGACGGTCTTGCCGAACGCCTTGCGCACGGCGCGCGCTTCGATCGCCAATGCGGGTGTGGCAGTAGCAGACATGGTCAGCGCTCCCCTGTCCCGCCGGATCCGGCGCTCAGCAGCGCGGCCGGCTCGAGGCCCAGGCGCTGGATGGTGGCGCGGATCTTCGGCCATTCCTCGGCGAGGAATTTCTGCCGCTCGCCCTGGAGCAGCAGGTCGCGCGCGCCGCTGTTGATGAACATGCCCCGACCTCTCTTCTTCTCGACGAGCTGCTCGTCGACGAGTTGTTGATAACCCTTGAGCACCGTCAGCGGGTTGACGCGGTACTCGGCGGCGACGTTACGCACCGAGGGCAGCGGGTCGCCTTCGTTCAACACGCCGTCCAGGATCATGGCGACCACGCGATCGCGCAGCTGCCGGTAGATCGGCTGACTGTCACTGAATTCGCGATCCATGTTCGCTTCCAGAAAACCTTTGTTGAAGTCCGAGGGTTGAGAGGTGTAGCTCTGGTTTACTGTACCAGACCACCCCTCAACCCCCTCCTCGTCGCCACCCGACATGATTCGCAGCTCACAGCCGGGTGTGCGAGTCAGCGGCC
>DATBKP010000064.1:0-5125 GCA_036555785.1 Steroidobacteraceae bacterium | reverse complement strand
ACCGCTACGTGAGCCAGTTTGCCTGGCGGCCATAGCAGGTGGGAACCACCCGATCCCATACCGAACTCGGAAGTGAAAACGCCGCGCGCCGATGGTAGTGTGCCCTTCGGGCATGCAAGAGTAGGTCACTGCCAGGCTCTTGAATTGAAGTGGAAAGCCCTGCCGGACTATCATCCGGCGGGGCTTTTTCCTTGGGAAGCCAAGGCAAATCGGGTTACTTGTGGAGGTACCACAATGAACACGCTTGAACGGCGCCAGATCGTGCGGGGCCAGGTCATCGACATGGTGGTCGCCAAGACCGCGGTGACGAAGTCCCGTCGTGAGCGCGGCGATGCCGCGAAGAAGCTGCGCAAGGCACTCGCCGCCAGCCGCTACGCCAAGCTGAGAGTCGAGACCATTTCCTATCCGCGGGCCTAGCGGCTCGCACCCCATTCCGTCGCTTTTCAGTGAAAGTCCCGCGACTTGCGGGGCAGTCGCCGTACCCAGTGAGAGTAATCCTCGGCACGTCTGGCGACGACGTGAACCACACCCTGTTCTCTCTGCAGTTGTCCGAGCACGACCAGCAATGTCGTGCCGATGATCCGTGGCCGCTGCTCCGCGAACACGTCCGGCCAGAAGATGATGTTGTTGATGCCGGTCTCGTCCTCGAGCGAGGCGAAGATGACGCCGTTGGCGGTCTGCGGATGCTGCAGATGGGTGACCAGTCCGCTGACGCATACTTCGCTGCCGTTGCCGATCGAATCCAGATCGCGACGCCGGACCACTCCGAGTGATTGCAGCCGTCGCCGCAGCAGCGCCAGCGGATGGCGCCCGGTGCTGAGACCGAGCTGATAGTAGTCGCGCAATATCTCTTCCCATTCGCTCGGCGGCGGCAGCTCGGGCAATTTCTCGCCGGCCGGTGCTGCCGCCAGCGGCAATCGTGCTCGTTCCGTCGCCAAAGCTTCCCAGAACGCAAGATTGCGGTGCTCGGTCAGAGTGCGAAATGCGCCGCACATGGCCAGCGCGCGCGTAGCGCGCGGCGGTAACGCAGATCTCCGCACCGCATCATCCATTGAAACGAAGCTCTGTTCCGCGCGGGCCGCGACGATCCGCTGTGCTTCCTCCTCGCGCAATCCTTTGACCAGCCGCATGCCAAGACGAATCGCATGCTGGCCTCGTGCATCGGGCTCGAGCGTGCACGCGTGTTCGCTCACCGTGACGTCGACTGGCAGGACACCCACTCGCTGCCGCTTGGCCTGCTCCAGCAGCTGCGCCGGCTGATAGAAACCCATCGGCTGACTATTGATGAGACCGGCGAAGAACGCGGCCGCGTGATGGCGCTTCAGATAGCTCGATACATACGTCAGCAGCGCGAAGGAAGCCGAGTGCGACTCGGGAAAGCCGTACTCGCCGAATCCCTCGATCTGCTTGTAGATCTGTTGCGCGAATTCCTCCGAGTAGCCTTTGCCGCGCATACCGTCCAGCAGCTTGCGTTGATACGTGTTCATGTTGCCGGAGCGCTGCCAGGCGCCCATCGCCCGGCGCAGCTCATCCGCTTCGCCGGGCGAGAAGCCCGCGGCGACGACGGCGATCTGCATGACCTGCTCCTGGAAAATCGGCACGCCGCGGGTCTTCTCCAGCACCGGCCGGAGCTCTTCGCTCGGATAGGGAACTTCCTCGGGCGGCAGGTGACGCCGCTGCAAATAGGGATGCACCATGCCGCCCTTGATCGGACCGGGACGCACGATCGCGACCTCGATCACCAGGTCGTAGTAATTGCGCGGCCTGAGCCGCGGCAACATGCTCATCTGTGCGCGCGACTCGATCTGGAACACGCCGATCGTGTCGGCCCGGCAGATCATGTCGTAAGTCTCTTCGTCCGCGGGCGGGATCTGCTCCATGCACGTGGGACCCGCGCCGGCCTTGGCGAGCAGGTCGAAAGTCCGTTGCACGGCGGTCAGCATGCCGAGCGCGAGCACGTCGACTTTCAGCAGGCCGAGCGCTTCCAGGTCGTTCTTGTCCCACTGAATCACCTGGCGCTCGGGCATCGCCGCGTTCTCGATCGGCACCAGGTCGCTGACGCGATCCCGCGCGATCACGAAACCGCCGACGTGCTGCGACAGGTGTCGCGGAAAATTCAGCAGCTCCTTCACGAGCGCGCACAGCCGCCGGACGACGTCGGCGTCGAGATGCAATCCCTGGCTGGCAACGCTGCTGCGGAAGGTTTCCCAGTCGTCCCAGTACGCCTGCGCTTTCGCCAGTCGATCGATCAGGTCCGCGTCCAGCCCCAGCGCCTTGCCGACGTCGCGAAGCGCGCTCTTCGGTCGGTAAGTGATGACTGTCGCGGCCAGCGCCGCGCGATCGCGCCCGTATTTTTCGAACACGTGCTGGATGACTTCCTCGCGTCTTTCGTGCTCGAAGTCGACGTCGATGTCCGGCGGCTCGTTGCGCTCCGCGCTGATGAAGCGCTCGAACAGAACGGCGATCTTGTCCGGGTCCACTTCGGTGATGCGCAACGCGTAGCACACGACCGAGTTGGCGGCCGAGCCGCGGCCCTGGCACAGGATCGTCTTCGGCCGGGTGCGCGCCCACTGCACGATCTCATGAACGGTGAGGAAGAAATGCTCGTACTGCAGCTGCCCGATCAGTCGCAGCTCCTTGTCGATCGTTTTGCGAATCTTCTCCGGCACGCCATGCGGCCAGCGCGTTCTCAGTCCCTCTTCGGTCAGGTTGCGCAGATGCTGTGAAGCATCCATGCCTTGCGGCACCAGCTCGCGCGGATACTGGTAACGCAGCTCGTTCAGCGAGAACTCACAGCGCTCCGCGACTTGCAACGTCGCAGCCAGCAGCTCCGGCGGATAGATCCGCGCCAGCTGCTCGCAAGAACGAAGATGGCGCTCGCCGTTGGGATACAGCCGATGACCCGCCGCAGCGAGAGTGCAGCGATGACGGATCGCAGTGAGCGTATCCTGCAGTGCCCGCCGCTCGGGCGCATGCATATGGACGTCGCCGGCGGCGAGCAGCGGCAAGCCATGGGTCGCGCCGAGTTGTCGCAGCCGCGCGAGCCGCGCGGCGTCCGCGCCGCCGAGGTGCAATTCGACTGCGATCCAGCAACGACCGGCGAACCGTTCGCGCATCCAAGCCGCGGTACCCGCACGCGGATCCGCGCCGGGGACCCATAACGCGAGGCAATTCTCCAGCTCCGATGCAAAATCGGCGCGCGTCAGCCGGTATTCACCCTTGTCCGCGGCCAGGCGGGCGCGCGTGATCAACGCGCAGATCTCGGCATAAGCGCTGCGCGTCGGCGCGAGCAGCACGACGTGCAGATCGTCGAGCGTACGAAACTCGGCGCCGACGAGCAGTTTGATGCGATGTTTCTTGGCCTCTTCATACGCTCGCACGACGCCCGCCACCGAGCATTCGTCGGTCAGCGCGAGCGCCGAGTAGCCAAGCGCCGCTGCGCGCGCGACCAGCTCGCCCGGATGCGACGCGCCGCGCAGGAACGTGAAGTTGCTGAGGCAATGCAGCTCCGCGTAGGCGCTCATGACCAGAATCCGTGCAGATACCAGCCGCCGCGCTCGCCGAGATCTCGAAAGACCCACAGGTCCGCACCGGTGCTCAGGTGCACGATGTAGTAGTCGCGCTGCAGATCGCCGGTGTCCCACCATCCGGCTTCGATACGTTCGGGACCTGCCACGATCTGCGGCATCACCGACAGCTGCAGCGGCTTCGGCTCCTGCAGCAGCCACAGCGGACGCTCCGGGAATTGCAGGTTGTCGCGCGCATCCTGCAACGGCGCCGCAGTCCAGCTTGCCTCAGGGCGATGATCCGCGACCTGCCGCAGGCCGTGGACGTGCTGTGCTCCGAGCCGCGCCGCCAGCCGATCGATGGTATGAGCGAGGTCCTCGCTCTGCTGCAGGGCCCCGCTCGCCAGGTCTGCTTGCAACGCCGCAGGCATGGCGAACTGCTCGGCATCGAGGCGCAGACCGATCGTCGGCGCAGGCAGCGTGAGGCGCTCGAGCCGTTCGCGCACCAGCGCCAGGAAACGATTCGCATCGCGCTCGGCCAGCGACAAGCCGATATCGAGCGGCGTGTCGGGCGCGGCACGATGCGCGAACGTGATGCTGAAATGCTGTACGCCGGTATCGCGCGCGCGCAGAAAACCGGCGAATTCGTGCAGCATGCGCCGTAGTGGAAACAGCAAAGCTTCCGTGCTCTTGACCTCGAACTCGAAATCGAAGCGCGCAGCGTAACGATGCGGCAACCGGAAGACCGGCCGCGGATCTGCAGCCGCGCCGATCAGGCGGTCGAGGAAATTACCCAGCTGCACTCCGAAACGCTTGATTACCGCCTCGCGCGGCAGCTCCAGCAGCAAGCCGATCGTACGCACGCCTGCCGTATACAGCGCGCCGGAGATCTCCGGCTCCAACGCCAGTTGCGCGATCGGCAGATTGCGAATGCGCAGTAGCAGCGCCGTGGGCGAAGGAATGACGACACGAATGCCGGCGCGCGCCAGCAGTGCTGCGCCTTCCAGCGTCGGCCCGATGCCGAGCTGGTAGCTGTAATGCAGAAGCTCGAGCTCGCGCTCCAGCGCCGCGATGAAATTACGAAAACCGTCGAACAGTTTGAGACTGCCACCGATTTCCAGCCACAAAGCGCTGCTGCGCGCCTGACGGAAGTCGAGCGGCACTTCGCCGGGGATCACCGTGCTGCTGAACTGGTAAGCCCAGGCGGCCAGGCGTTCGAGCGCTGCAGTTTCCGCGGCGTGGCTGCGCTCGAACCTTTGAACGTCGGGACACAGTGCGAGCGCCATCGTGTAGTTCATGTCTTGCTTGAGGTGGGCTCGCTCCGCAGTCCCATTGCCGCACACGATCCAGCGCGCGCTACCTTCGCAGGCAGTCACGACCAGCGGCCGGTCGGTTTCCTCGGAACGCAAAGCTTCCAGAGGTAATTGCGGCAACGCTATGCACAACCAGAGCATGGCGTTTCGACCTTCACGGATATGCCGCTGCGTCCGCCACGGCATTTGAGGACTTCGATCTGCAGTGCGCTGCTTGCAGCTCGGCCCAGCTTCAGCCGCAACGCTGCCGGCGATGATTCGCGTGCAGCGTCGAGGGGGGGATACAGAAATCCAGTACTGCCGCCG
>DATBKP010000063.1:0-2376 GCA_036555785.1 Steroidobacteraceae bacterium | reverse complement strand
GCAGTTCCGGCGCTACGCGGGCGCGCAGGTTTTCGCCTTCGATTTCGGGGGCTCGATCCGCGCCGCGGCGCTCGCGATGGGCGGCGATTGGCACGACCTGGGCGGGGCGCTGGCGAACGACGTGAACGAGCCCGTCGCCCTTCAGCCGCTGGCGCGCGTCGACGACGCCGGCGAGCGCGCCTGGGCGGCGGAATGGGTCGCGACCTTGCTCGCCCGGGAGTCCGTTACCGTCACGCCCGAGCTCAAGGAGCATCTTTGGTCGGCGCTCACCTCACTCGCCTCCGCGCCGCTCGCGGAGCGGACGATGACCGGCCTTTCGGTGCTGCTGCAGTCCAATGCGCTCAAGCAGGCCCTCCAACCCTACACTCTGTCGGGACCGTGGGGCCGTTTGCTCGATGCGGAGACCGAACGCCTCGGCGAAGCGGACGTCCAAGCCTTCGAGACGGAGGGCCTGATCGGCGCCGGTGCGGCGCCCGCGGTGCTCTCTTATCTGTTTCATCGCATCGAGGATCGGTTCGATGGGCGCCCCACGCTGCTCATCGTGGACGAGGGCTGGCTCGCGCTCGACGATCCCGGCTTCGCAGCTCAGCTTCGCGAATGGCTGAAGACGCTACGGAAGAAGAACGCTTCCGTCGTCTTCGCGACGCAATCGCTTGCCGACATCGACAACAGCGCCATCGCGCCGGCGATCACTGAAAGCTGTCCGACGCGGATTCTACTGCCGAACGAGCGTGCGCTCGAGCCGCAGATCGCTGCGATCTATCGCCGCTTCGGCCTCAATGATCGGCAAATCGAGATCCTGAGCCGGGCGACTCCGAAGCGCGAATATTACTGCCAGTCGCGTCGCGGCAATCGCCTGTTCGAGCTCGGTCTGTCCGAGGTCGCGCTCGCCTTCACCGCCGCATCGTCGAAGACCGACCAAGCCACCATCGAGGACATTCTCGCCGCGCATGGCCGCGACGGCTTCGCCGCCGCCTGGCTGCGCCGCAAGGACCTCGATTGGGCGGCGGACATGCTCACCCGGAACGAGGAGGTTTCGTCATGATTGCCCGCCACCTGCGCGCCCTGCTTCTGGCAGGCGCCGCAGCTCTCTGCGTCGAAAGCGCGACTGTGCCCGCACAGGCGCAATGGATCGTGTTCGATCCGACCAACTTCGGGCAAAACGTGCTGACCGCCGCACGCGAGCTCCAGCAGGTCAACAATGAAATCCAGATGCTGGAGAACCAGGCGACATCGCTGATCAACCAGGCACGCAACCTGGCAAGCCTGCCGTATTCCTCTCTGGCGCAGCTCGAGCAGTCGATTACTCAAACACAGCAGCTTCTCGCGCAGGCACAGCGCATCGCCTACAGCGTCAGCACGATCGACCAGGCGTTCACGCAGCAATATCCGGTAGCCTATTCGGGCGGAACATCCTCGCAGCAGCTTCTCGCCGACGCGCAATCGCGGTGGGAGAATGCCCGCGCCGGTTTCCAAGACACGATGCGTGTGCAGGCCGGCGTCGTGCAGAACCTCGATTCGACGCGCACCCAGATCGACGCACTGGTGACAGCCAGCCAAGGCGCGACCGGCGCGCTCCAAGCCGCTCAATCCGGCAATCAGCTCGTCGCCATCCAGACCAAACAGCTCTCCGACCTCACCGCGGTCATGGCTTCGATCGCACGCGCCCAAAGCCTCGACGCGGCGCGCACACTCGAAACCCAAGCTCAGGCGCAAGCGCAAATGCAGAACTTCCTCAACTACGGCGCGGGCTATCAACCCGGCAACGCACAGATGTTCCACTGATGCGCGGCCGTCTCCTCAATCTGCCCGCCATCGCGCGCGCCACGGGTTTCGTCCTCGTCGCCGTCGCCATCGTCGCCGCGACGCTGCACTTCCGCGAAGCTACAACGCGCCTGCCAGTCCACACTCCAAGTCCTGCGGCAGCAATCGATCCACTCGCTGACGAACTGAAGCGATGCCAGGTACTTGCCGCGCAGGCGAAGGATGACGCGGCTTGCGAAGCCGCCTGGGCCGAAAGCCGCCGCCGCTTCTTTACCTATCAACCGGCGCCCAATGCCGCGGTCGCACCCGATGCGCCGCCAAAGTCCTCAGGCAGGTAACGTCATGGGCGGCACCGGCGTCATCGACAATTTCCTGGGGACATTCACTCGATACATCGATTCCGGCTTTGGCTTAGTGCAAGGCGATGTGCGCTGGCTCGCCGGCGTGCTCATCGCCATCGACATCACGCTCGCTGGTCTCTTCTGGGCGATGGCGCCCGACGAGGACGTACTCGCGCGCCTGATCAAGAAGACGCTCTATATCGGCGTCTTCGCCTTCATCATCGGCAACTACAACAACCTCGCGCAGATCATCTACAACAGCTTCGCCGGC
>DATBKP010000062.1:0-6225 GCA_036555785.1 Steroidobacteraceae bacterium | reverse complement strand
TGCAGATCGTCATGGGGCTGCTGCTGCTGGCGTCGATCGTCTCGTGGTCGATCATGCTGCGCAAACGCGCCGAGCTGCGCAAAGCACGCACGGATGCCGACCGCTTCGAGGAAGTGTTCTGGTCCGGCGGCGACCTGACGGCGATGTTCCGCGCCATCGACCAGGGCCGGCGGATCACCAAGGGTATGGAGGCGATCTTCGAGTCGGGGTTCCGCGAGTTCTCGCGCATGCGCCAGCAGGGCGGCTTCCCGTCCGCACAGCTGATCGAAGGCGCCCGGCGCGGGATGCGCGTCGCGCTGCTGAAGGAGAGCGACCGGCTCGAGCACAGCCTGTCGATGCTGGCGACGGTCGGCTCGACCAGCCCCTATGTCGGTCTGTTCGGCACGGTGTGGGGCATCATGAATGCCTTCCACGGCCTCGGTAACGTCCAGCAGGCGACGCTGGCGATGGTGGCGCCGGGCATCGCGGAGGCGCTGATCGCGACGGCGATGGGCCTGTTCGCCGCGATTCCCGCGGTCATCGCCTACAACCGCTATGCGGACCAGGTGAGCCGCATCGAGCTGCGCTACGACACGTTCGTCGAAGAGCTGTCGACGATTCTGCAGCGGCATGCGACGGAGCGGCGCGGCGGCCAGGCAGCCGCTGAGGCGCACGCATGACGCCCGCATCCTCGAACCGCCGCGGCCGGCGGCTGATGGCCGAAATCAACGTCGTTCCGTACATCGACGTGATGCTGGTGCTGCTGATCATCTTCATGGTCACCGCGCCGCTCCTCACGCAGGGCATCAAGGTGGATCTGCCGAAGGCGGGCGCGGAGCCGCTGCCCTCCGAAGACACGAAGCCGCTGATCCTGAGCGTCGATGCCCGCGGCAACCTGTATCTGAACCTCGGCAAGGACGAGGACTCGCCGATCGACGAGGACGCGGTCCTGCAGCGCGTCTCGGCGGTCCTGCGCCGCGAGCCGAAGACACCCGTGCTCGTCAAAGCGGACCAGAGCGTCCCATACGGGCGCGTCGTCGCCGGCATGGTGTTGCTGCAGCAGGCGGGCGCAGAGAAGGTCGGCTTCATCACCGACCCGGCGGAAACGAAGCGAAGGCCGCAACGCTGACTAGCCGATGGCGGAGTTCCTGCGCAACCACTGGGTGTACCTGCTAGGAGCCGCGCTCCTGCACGTCGTGTTCGCCGCTATTTTCGGCCTCACGCTGCTCAGCATCGCGTGGAAGCCGCGGCCGGCGGCGCTTGCGATCCAAGCCGTCGTCGTCGACCGCTCCGTCCTCGACCGCGCGTCGCGGCAGCAGCAGCGCGACCGGGCACAGGAACAGCAACGGCGGCAGGAGCAGCAACGCCAGCAGGAACAACAGCGGCAGGAGGAGCAGCGCAAGCAGCAGGAGCGTCGCGACGCGGAACAGAAGGCGGAGCAGGTGCGTCAGCAGGAGCTGAAGCAGCGCGCCGAGGACCAGCAGCGCAAGCAAGCCGAAGAGCAGCAGGCACGCGAACGGCAGGAGACCGAGCGCAAGGCCCAGGCGGAGGCGGAGCGGCAACGCAAGGCCGAAGCGGAACGCCAGCGCGTCGCCGAGATCGAACGCAAGCAGAAGGAAGAAGCGGAGCGCCGCAAGGCCGCGGAAGACGCCCGCGACAAGGAGCAGCGCGAGTCCGACCTGCGCAAGCAGCTGGAGGAAGAGGAGGGCCGCTCGCAGGCCGAGAACGCGGGGCTGCTGAACGAGTACATTGCCCTGATCGAGCAACGCATCGTGCGCAACTGGAATCGCCCGCCTTCGGCGCGCCCGGGGCTCGAATGCCGGGTGAAGGTCGCGCAGACTCCGGGCGGCACGGTGCTGTCGGTGCAGATCGATCAGTGCAACGGCGACGAGGCGGTCCGGCAATCGATCGAAGCGGCGGTGATGCGCTCCTCGCCGCTGCCGCCCCCGCCCGATCCGCGGCTGTTCGAGCGCAACCTGGTGCTGGTGTTCAAGCCTGAAGAATAGTGCAGAGTCGGAGGAAGAGAATGCTCAAGCTCGCTCGGTTGTTGGCAATGGCTGCGGTCGCGGCGTTGATCGCGCCCGCCGCGAACGCGCAGCTCGTCATCGAGATCACGCGCGGCCAGGAGAACGCGGTACCGATCGCGGTCGTGCCGTTTGGCTGGGAGTCGGCCAACGTGGCGCCGTTCGACGTCGCGCAGGTGGTCGCCGCCGACCTGGAGCGCAGCGGGCGCTTCGATCCGATCGATCGCAAGGACATGATCGACCGGCCGACCGCCGGCGACCAGATCCGCTTCCAGGACTGGCGCTATCTCAAGAGCGATTTCATCGTGGTCGGCAAGCTCACCCCGGATGGGGCCGACCGCTACTCGGCGCAGTTCGAGCTGTACAACGTGCTCAACGGCGAGCGCCTGGCGGGCCAGCAGATGACGGCGACGACGGCCTCGCTGCGCGCGATGTCGCACCGGATCGCCGACATCATTTTCGAGAAGCTCACCGGCATCCGCGGCGCTTTCTCGACGCGCGTGGCGTTCGTCAGCGCCGAAGGCACGCCGCCGAGTCAGCAGTACACGCTGATCGTGGCCGACTCCGACGGCGAGAATCAGCAGCGCATCGCCACTTCCAGCGAGCCGATCATGTCGCCCGCCTGGTCGCCGGACGGTCAGAGCCTCGCGTACGTGTCGTTCGAGAGCAAAGCCTCGGCGATCTACGTGCAGACCTTGCGCACCGGAGAGCGCAGTCGTGTCTCGGCCCGCGCCGGCATCAACGGCGCGCCGGCGTGGTCGCCTGACGGCAGCACGTTGGCCTTGACGCTATCGCGCAAGGACGGCGACGTGGACATCTACACGCTGAAGCTGTCGACGCAGGAGCTGAAGCGGATGACCTTCGACCCGGGCATCGACACCGAGCCGGCATGGTCCGCGGACGGCCGCCAGCTCTATTTCAACTCGGATCGCGCCGGCGGCCCGCAGATCTACCAGATCGACGTGGCGCAACCGGAGCGTGCGACGCGCGTGACGTTCGAGGGCACCTACAATGCGCGCCCGCGCCTGGCGCCGGACGGCAAGCGGCTGGCGGTCGTGCACCTCGACGGCGGCAATTTCCGGATCGCGACCGTGGACCTGCAGTCCCGCGCCGTTCGTGTACTGAGCAACGGCCGGCAGGACGAAAGCCCGAGCTTTGCGCCGAACGGCGCGATGCTCATTTATGCGACCCAGGATCGCGGCCGCGGCGTGCTCGCCACGGTGGCGGTCGACGGCACGTTCCAGCAGACGCTGGCGGCGAGCAAGGGCGACGTGCGCGAGCCGGTGTGGTCGCCGTTCCCGGCCGGTCGCTGAGCGCCGTAACAGGCTTTGTGGCAGAATTTCGCGCGATTTTTGCGGTCGTACCCTTTGGTTCGCAGGAGAGGTGAATGCGTGTAGCGCAACTGATGCTGATCGTGATGAGTGGTCTGGCGCTGGCAAGCTGTAAGTCGAAGCCCCCCACATTGCCCGACGCCAGCAATACGCCGGAGAGCTCGGGTGCCCAGACGGGTGCGACCACCGACTCGAGCGTCGGCCAGAGCGGACTCGACGCGAATCAGAAACTGCTGAACGACGCGAAGCAGGCCGGCACCCTCATCTACTTCGACTACGACCGGGCCGAGATCAAGCCCGAGTTCGTGGCCATCGTCACGGCGCACGCCAAGTACCTCAACGGCAACGCCGGCAACAAGGTGCGCCTCGAGGGGCACTCGGACGAACGCGGCTCGCGCGAGTACAACATCGGCTTGGGCGAGCGGCGCGCGCAGGCAGTCCGCCGCGCACTGATGCTGCAGGGAGTGACCGAGGCGCAGATCACGACAGTGAGCTACGGCGAGGAGCGTCCGGCAGTGCAGGGCAGCGACGAGGCCGCCTACGCCAAGAACCGTCGCGTCGAGCTGGTGTACGGCCGATAAGCGAGTGCAACCTATGACGAGCGTTCGATACGTGATCGTCGTTGCGGCCTGCGTCTGGCTCGCAGGTTGCGCAACGACGCCGCCGGAGGAGGATCCGGTGGTCCAGAAGCTCACCGAGCTGGACAGCCGGTTGCTGCGCATCGAGCGGGTGCTGGCCAACAACAGTCTGCTCGACCTGTCGCAGCGGCTCGAGGCTGCGCAGACCGAAGCCCGCACGCTGCGCGGTCAGCTCGACGAGCTGCAGCACCAGGTGCAACAGACGCAGACACAGCAGCGCGAAATGTATGGCGACGTCGATCGGCGGCTGTCCGCGCTCGAAGGCGGGGGTGCCCGCGCAGTCGCCCCCGTCGGCGGCAACTCCGATCTGCCGGTGCCGCAGGGCGACGATCGCGCGAACTACCAGGCCGCATTCGATCTGCTCAAGGACGGCAAGTACAACGAGGCGATCGCCGGCTTCCGGCAGTTCATGACGACCTTCCCGACCAGCACACTCGCAGACAATGCGCAGTACTGGCTCGGCGAAGCTCACTACGTCAACAAGCAATACCCCGACGCGCTGCGCGACTTCCGCACGGTGCTCGAGAAGTATCCGGACTCGCGCAAGACCCCGGATGCGCTGCTCAAGATCGGCTTCTGCAACTACGAGCTGAAGAACTGGGCCGAGGCCCGCTCGTCGCTGAATCAGGTCGTGCAGCGCTTCGGCGACACCACGGCTGCGCGTCTCGCGCAACAGCGTCTCGCGAAGATGGATGGGGAAGGAAGGTGAGGAGTGGGCGCCGCGCCGCCATCAGCGGCTCCTCCTGCTGAGCAGGCGGCGCCTGCCCGGGTCAAGATCACCGAGATCTTCCTGTCGATCCAGGGCGAAGCGGACAGCGTCGGCTGGCCCACCGTCTTCGTCCGGCTCACCGGCTGTCCCTTGCGCTGCCAGTACTGCGATACGCAGTACGCGTTCTACGGCGGCGAGTGGCAGAGCCTCGACGAGGTGCTCGGCAGAGTCGCCGGGTTCCAGACGCAGCATGTGTGCGTGACCGGCGGCGAGCCGCTGGCTCAGAAGGGCTGCCTTGACCTGCTGCGCCGGCTGTGCGATGCCGGGCACCGCGTGTCTCTGGAAACCAGCGGCGCGATGGACGTCAGCAAGGTCGATCCACGCGTCGTCCGCGTGGTCGACGTCAAGACGCCGGGTAGCGGCGAGGAGCCGCGCAATCGACTGGAGGACCTGGAGCTGCTGCGCGCGGAGGAACAGATCAAGTTCGTGATCTGCAGTCGCACGGACTTCGAGTGGTCGCGTGATCTGATGCGCGCCCGGCGGCTCGCTGAACGTTGCACCGTGCTGTTCAGTCCGAGCTATGGCCAGGTCGAGGCGCGCGACCTCGCCCAGTGGATTCTCGACGAGCGTTTGCCGGTGCGGCTGCAGATCCAGCTGCACAAGGTGCTCTGGGGCGACACGCCGGGGCGATGATGGAGCGCGCAGTCGTATTGCTGTCCGGCGGCCTGGATTCCGCCACCACGCTCGCCATCGCGCGCGAGCGCGGGTGCAGCTGCTACGCGCTGAGTCTCGACTACGGCCAACGTCATCGGGCAGAGCTCGATGCGGCGGCACGCGTCGCCCGCGCCCTCGGCACAGTCGAGCACCGGACCTTGCGCATCGATCTCGGCGGGATCGGCGGCTCCGCGCTCACCGATGCGTCGATCGCCGTGCCCGAGTCACCGCAGATCGGCATTCCCGTCACCTACGTTCCGGCCAGAAACACCGTCATGCTCGCGTGTGCGCTGGGTTGGGCCGAAGTGCTGCACGCGCCGCGCATCTTCATCGGCGTGAACGCGGTCGACTACTCCGGCTATCCCGATTGCCGTCCGGCGTTCGTCGCAGCCTTCGAGCGCGTCGCCAATCTCGCGACCAAGGCGGCGGTGGAAGGCACGCTGAAGTTCGAGATCGCGACGCCGCTGATCGACCTGACCAAGGCGCAGATCATCCGCCGCGGCCTCGAGCTCGGCGTGGACTTTTCACTGACGGTCTCCTGCTACCAGGCGGATGCGCAGGGCAGGGCGTGCGGCCGCTGCGATGCGTGTCGCCTGCGGCGCGAGGGCTTCAAGGCCGCCGGCGTGCCCGACCCGACGCGCTACATCGAGTGAACGGGGACGAGGCATTTCGGTATCATGCGCGCCCTCCTGGAGCAGGCTTCCGTGGGTCGGTAGCTCAGTCGGTAGAGCACTGGACTTTTAATCCATTGGTCGTGGGTTCGATTCCCACCCGACCCACCATCCCCGGCCCGCGTACCCGTTCGCCTTGTGCTCCTGCAAAAGTCGGAC
>DATBKP010000061.1:0-48398 GCA_036555785.1 Steroidobacteraceae bacterium | reverse complement strand
GGACGATATCAGACGACGGAAAATCGTGGTCTGGTGCCCGGGGCCGGACTCGAACCGGCATGGAGTTTCCTCCGAGGGATTTTCGTACCCGCTACAGCTTTCGCTGCTGAGCCGCATGCGCCGCGGCTCATTTGGAGTCTGGACTTTCTCTTTGCCGTGCACCGCACCGATCGCAACGAGGCGGTGTTTAGGCAGGGGCCGTCAAGTCTCTACACTTTCCGCGCACGCTGCTCGCGTCGCGGCTTAGCTCGGGATTGCAGTCACGCCTGCGCGTGGTGCTGGTTCCCCGAATTTGACCCCATTCACGCCGGGCGTTTCCGCGCCGGGTGCTCAATTTTCTCAAGTCCCTTGCGTCTACCAATTTCGCCACCCGGGCAGCGGGCGCGCGTCGATTGTAAGCCAGCGGGCCCGGACTGTGGGCGAACGGCGACGCCGGTTCCTGGCGACGCCGGGCTCGCAGCAGGCGTGGTGTAAACTGCCGCCGCTTCTCCAGGCGGGTCCCTACAACAACATGCATGCACGGGCCGAGACGGCCGCAGCCGAGCCGCAACTCGACGTTCGCGCCGTACATCTTTGGCGCGGCGAGCGGCATCTGTTACGTGGCACATCCTTCGTCCTGGAGCGCGGCGAGCTGCTGCAGGTCGTCGGGCCGAACGGCGTAGGCAAGACGAGTCTGCTGCGCTGTGTGGCCGGGCTGCTGCCGATGGAGTCGGGCGAGATCGTCTGGCGGGGGCGGCAGCTTCGCGAGTGTCGGGACGATTACCACCAGCAGCTCGCGTATCTCGCTCACATCAATGCGCTGAAAGCCGATCTCACGGCGCTCGAGAATCTGCAGTACAGCGTCGCCTTGCGCCGGCCGGTCATGTCGCAGGAGCTTCGCGCCACATTTGCACGACTGCAGATCGCTCAGTGCGCCGATCTGCCGGCGCGCGCACTGTCGGCGGGCCAGAAGCGACGCGTTGCCATCGGTCGCATCCTGCTGACGCGCGCCGAGCTCTGGATCCTCGATGAGCCGATCACGAATCTCGACTCCGCGGGCATCGCGCTGTTCGAGGAGTGCATGGCCGAGCATCTGCGAACCGGCGGCATGATCCTCACGGCCGCGCATCAGCTGCTGCTGCAGGGACAGCCGGGCGTGCGTACGCTGGAGCTGCACTGATGCAGGCTTCCGGGCTCAGCACGCTGGTTCGACTGGTGATCGCGCGCGACCTGCGTCTCGCAGTTCGTCACTGGGATCACGTGGTCCAGCCGCTGATCTTCTTCGCGATCATCACGACGCTGTTCCCGCTCGCCATCAGTCCGGCGCTGGATGAGCTGCGCCGCATCGCGCCGGGCGTCGTATGGGTGGCCGCGATGCTCGCTTCGCTGCTGGCGCTGGAGTCGCTGTTCCGGCCTGACGTCGAGGACGGCACGATGGAGCAGTGGGTGTTGTCGGGCCAACCGTTGTCTCTGTTGCTACTCGCGAAAGTTGTGACGCACTGGCTTCTCACGGGCCTGCCGCTGGTGCTGATGTCGCCGCTCGTGGGCACTGCGCTCGGCATGCCGCAGTCGGCCTGGCCGGTGCTGATGGCGACACTCGCCCTCGGCACGGGCTCGCTCAGCATGCTGGGCGGAGTCGGCGCAGCGCTGACAGTGAGCGTGCGTCGGGGCAGTGTTTTGCTGGCTCTGCTGGTGCTGCCGCTGGAGATGCCCGTACTGATTTTCGGTGCGCGGGCCGTCGATCTGGCGATGCACGGCGAAGCGGTCACAGGTCCGTTAAACTTGCTCGCCGCCGTGCTGCTGTTGTTCGTCAGCCTGGGGCCGTTCGCGATGGCGGCAGCGATGCGGGTCAGCGTCGAGTCCTGAAAGTCACGGGATCGCACTCACTTATATGTGGCTCTGGTTTCACAAGCTCAGCTCGCCGCCTTATGCCTATCAGGTAGCGGCGCGGCTGCGCCCGTGGTTCTCGTGGAGCGCACTCGCGCTGATGCTGTTCGCGGCATACGGCGGGCTGGTGCTTGCGCCGCCGGACTACCAGCAGAAAGATGCATTTCGGATTATTTACGTCCATGCGCCGGCGGCGATCATGTCGCTGCAGGTCTACGTAGTGATGGCGATCGCGGCGGCGATCGGCGTCATCTGGCGCATCAAGCTCGCCCATGCGGTTGCAGCGGCCTGCGCGCCCGTCGGCGCGGGCTTTACGGTCGTCGCGCTGGCGACTGGCTCGATCTATGGCCGGCCGATGTGGGGAACGTGGTGGGAATGGGATCCGCGCATCACGTCGGAGCTGATCCAGCTGTTTCTGTACCTCGGCTACATGGCGCTGCGCGCATCGTTCGACGACACGCAGCGTGCCGATCGTGCGAGCGCGATCCTGGCGATCGTCGGTGTCGTGAATGTCCCGATAGTCAAATACTCGGTCGTCTGGTGGAACAGCCTGCACCAGGCGCCGACCATCTCGAAGCTCGGCAAGCCGTCGATCGAACTGTCGATGGCCTGGCCGCTCTACACGATGCTGCTCGGCTTTATGCTCTACTTCGCAGCCGTGCTGTGCGATCGGGTGCGCAGCGAAATTCTCAGGCGCGAGCGCAATGCATCCTGGCTGACTGAAACCGTAAAGACATCATGAGCTTACGTGAATTCTTTGCCATGGGTTCTTACGGCGGGTACATCTGGTCCTGCTACGCCGTGACCATCCTCATGCTGATCTTCAGCGCATGGTCCGCGCGCCGCAGCCTGCGTGAGCAGATCGGCGCTGCGAAGCGCCGCGTCGAGATGCAGAAGGAGGGGTCATGAACATGACGCCGCGACGCCGCCGGATGGTGCTGGTCGGGCTGATCGTTCTGGGCGTGGGCGCCGCCACAGCTTTCGCGCTGACGGCGTTCAAGGAGAACCTCCTTTATTACTACCCGCCGACCGACGTGACTGCCGGCAAGGCGCCGGCCGATCGCGTATTCCGGCTCGGCGGCATGGTCGAGGAAGGCAGCCTCAAGCGCGAGACCGGCAGCATGGAAGTGCGCTTCGTCGTCACCGACTTTCAGAACGACGTGACGGTGAGCTACACGGGCGTGCTGCCGGATCTGTTTCGCGAAGGGCAGGGCGTGATCGCACGCGGTCAGCTCGGCAGCGGCGGCGTGTTCGTCGCCCAGGAAGTCCTCGCCAAGCACGACGAAAACTACATGCCGCCGGCAGTGGCGGAGAGCCTGCGCAAGCAGCACGAGAAGAAGGCTGCGCCGGCGACGCCGTCGACCTGAGGAGTAGAGCGTCATGCCCGCCGAGCTCGGCCACTTTGCACTGATCCTGGCGTTCTGCCTCGCGTTGCCGCAGGCCTTCTTCGGCCTGATCGGCGCAGCGCTGCGCCGTCCGCACTGGATGGCGCTCACGACGCGTGCGGTTGCCGGGCAGTTCGTGTTTACCGCGTTTGCATTCGCGTGCCTCGCGTACTGCTTCTACCGCAACGATTTCTCGGTGCTGTACGTCGCGCAGAATTCGAACTCGGAGCTGCCGACGTTCTATCGATTTGCCGCCGTCTGGGGTGCGCACGAAGGCTCGCTGTTGTTGTGGCTGCTGGTGCAGTCCACCTGGACAGTTGCCGTCGCCGCCTTCAGCCGCAACATGCCGCACACGATGACGAGCCGCGTACTCGGCGTGCTCGGCCTGATCAGCGCCGGCTTCGCGCTGTTCATTCTGACGACATCCAACCCGTTCGAGCGCATGTGGCCCGCCGCCGCAGACGGCCACGACCTCAATCCGTTGCTGCAGGATCCGGCGCTCGCGATCCATCCGCCGATGCTCTACACGGGCTACGTCGGCATGTCCGTGCCGTTCGCGTTCGCTGTCGCGGCGATGCTGGAAGGCAAGCTCGATTCGCTGTGGGCGCGCTGGGTCCGGCCGTGGACCACGGTCGCCTGGATGTTTCTCACCGTCGGCATCGCGCTCGGCAGCTGGTGGGCCTATTACGAGCTCGGCTGGGGCGGCTGGTGGTTCTGGGACCCGGTCGAGAATGCGTCGTTCATGCCGTGGCTGATCGGCACGGCGCTCATTCACTCGCTCGCCGTCACCGAGAAGCGCGGTCTGTTCAAGAGCTGGACCCTGCTGCTCTCGATCATCGCGTTCTCGCTGTCGCTGCTCGGAACGTTCCTGGTGCGCTCGGGCGTCGTCGAGTCCGTGCACGCCTTTGCGAGCGACCCGGCACGCGGCCTGTTCATTCTGGCGTTCCTCGTGATCTGCATCGGCGGTGCACTGGGTCTGTACGCGTGGCGCGCGCCGTTGTTCAAGTCGGCCGCCGGCTTCGCGCCGATCTCGCGCGAATCGTTCCTGCTGATGAACAACGTGCTGCTGGTGGTCGCACTGGTGGTGATCCTCGGCGGCACGCTGTACCCGATCTTCCTCGACACCTTCAAGCTGCGTGCCGTGTCGGTGGGCCCGCCGTACTTCAGAACGATGTTTCTGGTGCCGATGCTGCCGCTCGTCCTGCTGCTCGCGCCTGGCATGCATGCGGCGTGGAAGCGAGCGTCATTCGAACGCACCAAAGTGCTGCTCGCGATCCTGCTGGTCGCGGCGATCGCGCTTGGCATAGCGATTCCGCTGTTCTCCTATGGCTGGCGGTCGGTGCTCAGCACCGTCGGCATCATCGTCGCGCTGTGGGTGGGATTCGCCGCGCTGATCGAACCGGTCGAGCGGCTGCGCAAGGGTCATTCGCTGTCCGCGAGCGTGCTCGGCATGAGCGTCGCGCACTTCGGGCTCGCGATGTTCATCCTCGGTGCGACCACGGTCGAGTCGTACAAGCAGGAGAAGGACCTGAGCCTGCGACCGGGGCAGAGCACCGAGGTCGCCGGCTTCACTTTCACCATGAACAGCCTGCGCAACGTGGCCGGGCCGAACTACCACGCGGTCGAGAGCGAGGTCACGATCGCGCGCAATGGGCGGGAGCTCACGAAGCTCTATCCGCAGAAGCGCGTTTATCGCGTGCAGCGGAATCCGATGACTGAAGCCGGCATCGACGCCGGCTGGAACCGCGACCTGTTCGTCGCGATGGGCGAGGAGCTCGGCGACGGCTCGTGGAGCTTGCGGCTGCAGTACAAGCCGATGGTGCGCTTCATCTGGCTGGGCGCGGTCGTCATCGCCCTCGGCGGCCTCATTGCAATCTGCGACCGGCGCTATCGGCAGCGTGTGGCCGGTGAAGCCACGAGTCCGGTGCAGGCCGGAACCCGCACGGCGTAGCGCGCACCATGTGGCGATTCATCATTCCGATCGGCCTGTTCGCGGCGCTGGCCGTGTTCCTGTTCGTCGGCCTCGGCCGCGACAAGGAAACGCTCGCATCGCCGTTGATCGGCAAGCCGGCGCCGCTGTTCGAGCTGCCGCGGGTCGACGACCCTTCGCAGAAGATCTCCAATCGCGAGTTCGCAGGTCGGCCGTATGTCGTGAACATCTGGGGCAGCTGGTGCTTCGCCTGCCGCGATGAGCACAAGTCGCTGATGAAGATCGCGAGTCGTGGCGAAGTGCCGCTCGTCGGCCTCAACTGGAAAGACGAGCTGCCGCTCGCGCAGGACTGGCTCAAGCAACTCGGCAATCCATACGTCGCGACGGCATTCGACCCCAAGGGCGACGTCGGCATCGATTGGGGTGCGTACGGCGCACCGGAGACGTATCTGGTCGATGCCCGCGGGATCATCGTGTTCAAGTGGGTCTCGCCCGTCACCATCGATGTGTGGGAGAGCGAGTTCCTGCCGCGCCTCAAACAGGCCGGAGTCAAGGGCGAATGAGAGCGTTGCTCGTCATCGTCGCGGCTCTGCTGAGTGCGCAGCTCGCGCTTGCCATCGATACCGCACCAGCCTTCAGCGATCCGGAGCAACAGGCGCGCTACGAACGCATCATCCATCAGCTGCGTTGCCTGCAGTGCCGCAGCGAGTCGATTGCGGACTCCGGTGTGACGCTGGCCGCCGACCTGCGCCGACAGGTGCGGGAAATGATGGCCGCGGGCAAGAGCGACGATGAAATCTATCAGCACATGGTCGATCGTTACGGCGACTATGTGCTCTACAACCCGCCGCTGACAGGACGCACGCTGCTGCTCTGGGGCGGGCCGATTCTGCTGCTGGTCGGTGGCGCCGCCATTGCCGTGTTCGTCATCGCGCGCAAGTCGAAGCTGCCGGATACCGATCCCGCCGATCCTGGCCTGGGTGCTTCGTGACCGGGTTCATCATCGCCTGCGCCGCAATGATCGCGGCGGCTCTGCTGTGGATCCTGCTGCCGCTGCTACGGACCAAAGCGGCGGACGAGGGGGCGTCGCGCAAGGAGCGGCGGATCTCCGCACTGGTGATCGCTTTGTTCGTGCCTGCGCTCGCCGCCACACTCTACGTCACCCTGAGCAAATGGAATTGGAGCGAGACGTCGCAAGCGATGGCCCAGCAGCAGCAGATGGACGATCTGCTCGATCAGCTCAAGACCAAGCTCGCAGCGAATCCCAACGACGTGGACGGCTGGCTGCTGCTCGGACGCTCGTACGGCACCATGGGACGTTTCACGCTCGCAGCCGACGCGTTCCAGAACGCTTACGACCGATCGCAAGGCGAGAGCGTCGAGGCGATGATCGGCCTCGGCGAAGCGCTGGCAATGACCGACGAGACCGCGCTCACGGGTCGCGCCGGGCGCCTGTTCGATGCGGCCCTGGCGAAGGCGCCGAATCACCCCAAGGCGCTCTGGTACGGCAGCATCGCGGCGCTGCAGGCCGGCGACTTGCGGTTGGGACGCGATCGCCTGCAGCTCCTGCTCGCGCAGAATCCGCCGGCGAACTTGCGCAGCGTGCTGGAGCGGCAGATCCAGGATCTCGATCAACAGCTGAGTGAAGCCGGGCAGGGCGTTCCTGCCGCCACAGCCGGCACTGAGGGCGCAAGCCCCGCCGCGGCGCATCGCTCGATCAAGGTCGCAGTCTCGATCTCGCCGCAGATCCGCGAGCAATTGCAGGGCAGTCCGCTGCCGCTCTTCATCCTGGCACGCGACCCTGCAGCGGGCGGCCCGCCCCTGGCGGTGCAGCGGCACAGTTCCTCGGACCTGCCGCTCACGGTCGAGCTCAGCGAGCGCGATGCAATGATTGCAGCTCGTACAATCGCGACCGTGCCGCGCGTGCAAGTCGTGGCGCGTCTGTCGCGCTCTGGCACGCCGCAGGCGCAGAGCGGCGACTACTACGGCGAAGCCGAGTACGATTTTTCGAAGAATGCAGCCGCGGGCGCCGCCAGTTTGAATATCATCATCGACCGCGCCGTCCCGTAAGCGCCGCCCCTCAGACCTGATGTCAGCCACGACCCAGACCTCCCCGGCCCGGATTTCCTTTGGCAGCCTGCCCTCGATGGTGCCGGCCTACGCACGCGTGCTTCTGAGCAAGAAGCCGTACGTGGCCGCGCCTGGAATCGTCATCGAGCCGGTCGAGCTCGAGGCACGTCGCATCGTGCTGTCGGCCGCACATCTGCAGCGCTACCGCGAAGTGTGCTCGGTACCCGCGGCTGCGACCGGGCTGCCGCCAGCCTATCTGCATCTCGTCGCGATGCCGATGCACATGCAGCTGTTCATCGTCCGCAATTTTCCGGTCAAGGTGCTCGGCCTGATCCACTTGCGCAATACGATCCGCGTACTGCATCCGGTGGAGCAGCGCGCGCCGCTGCGGCTGACGGTGCACTTCGACACGATGCGTCTCACGGACTACGGCCAGGAGTACGACTTCGTCACGCGCTATGAGCAGAACGGCGCAGTCGTCTGGGAAGAAGTGAGCACGATGTTCGCTCGCGGCAACACCGCGCCGAAAGAGGGCGCGAAGCGCGCGGGAATCGAGCGCGCCAATCTACCGGACAGCGGCGTCGACACCGCGACGCTCGACGTACAGGAGAACACGGGGTGGCGTTACGCCCGCGTCTCCGGCGACTTCAATCCGATTCATCTCACCGTGCGCACGGCGCAGATGTTCGGCTTCAGGCAGGTCGTGGCGCATGGCATGTGGTCGCTCGGCCGCTGCCTCGCGGCCGCGACTGCGCATCTGCCCCAAGGCGGGATGCAGATCGACACGCAGTTCAAGCTGCCGGTCTACATTCCGTCGCAGGCGCTGGCGCGTACCTGGAATTCCGGCGACACCGTGGAAATCGCAATGTGCACCATGCGCGGCGATCGTCTGCACCTCGCGATGCAGGTGCGTGCACTGTGAGCGCCACGATCGTCGATCTGCTGAACGCCATCGAATCGCGCGCCAGCGCGCTGAAACTGACGGAGCCCGGACCGACGCGCGCGCACCTGGAGCAGATCATGCGTGCCGGGATGCGCGCACCCGATCATGGGCGGCTGCGTCCCTGGCGCTTCGTCGTGATCGAGGGCGCGGCGCGCGAGAAGCTGGGCAACGAAATGGCGCGCCTGTCGCTCGCGAAGTTTCCGCAATCGACGCCGGAACAACAGGACGGCGAGCGGCGCAAGGCTTTGCGCGCACCCACTATCGTCGTGGTCGCGGCCAGGACTACGGCAGGGAAGATTCCGGAGATCGAGCAGCTCGGCGCCGTGGCGGCCGGCGTAGAGAACATGATCCTGGTGGCGCAGGCACTCGGCTACGGCGTGATGTGGAAGACCGGCGCGCCTGCGTACGATGCGCAAACCAAGACGATGCTGGGTCTCACTGCCCAGGACCATATCGTCGCGTTCCTGTACCTCGGCACGACCGCCCTGGCCGGAACTGCCACAGCCGCGTCGCTCGACGGCGCGGTCACCTGGATGAAGTAAGCGGCGAGGAGACGGTGAAGGTCGCGCTGCGCGAACGTGCCGGCGGCTCGCGTCTTGTCCTGCGTGCGGAGGAGACGATCCCGGGGAGTGCCGCCGGATCGTACGGTTTCGAAATGACGTCGGCTGCGATGTCCGAGTGAGCCCGCGCCACGTCGAGCCGGCCGGTGGTAAACACGATTTTGGTTCCGTAATGCGCTTGCAGCTGCTGCGCGAGGCCGATGCCGGCCCCGGGAATTTCCAGATCGATGTCGACGAGCGCCACTTCCGGGCGGCGCTTGCGCGCCAGTTCCCGCGCTTCGCTCGCAGTATGCGCGGGCCCGAGCACGGTATGTCCCGCGTCCTCCAGCGTCGCGGCGGAACAATATCCGATAATCGCTTCATCCTCGACGACTAGTACGACCATCACACATTACTTCGCGGCCTCTACAACTTTAGAAGTAACAAGCGCCGCCGCCGGTTCCGCGGCGGCGACGTGTCCGAAATTCTCCGATGACCGGTGGGTCGCGCACCGTCCTCTTACTTGCCCAGGTGCGCCTCCGTCGCGAACGCGCGCAGCAGTACGCGTTGACGCGCCTCGGCCGGGAGCAGCACGCGATTCGCCTCGTTCCTCGCGATGGCGGCCGATGTATTCGCGTCGCCGTGTCCGCGCTTCGCGTCCGGTATCAGCCAGACGGCCGCGAGCTCTTCGGTGCCGGCTTTGATCGATTGACCGGCGATCTGGCCGTCGTTGTTGATGTCGTTCGCGCTGAACAGATGGTCGGCGTAGTCGTTGGGCAGCAGCTCGTTGAGATCCATCATCACGCCGTGCTCGTACAGAAACGCGCGGCAGCTTGCGAAGCCGGCGGTGCAGGAGATGCCGACGATCTGACCCTGGTCGTTGATCCCGAGCGCCTGGCTGAGGCTGTCGCCGGGCAGCACGCCGAGATTCTCGAGTCCGCGGCTGCGCGTCCAGCGGAACGCCTGCGCGTTGAAGTTGGCGCCATCCGCTGCCGACACGTTGGAGAACCCGACGACGTCGCCGCGCTCGTTCAATGCCATCGGCGTGTTCCAAGCGATGCCGCCGAGAGTACCGAGGGGAATCGTGCGACCCTGGTCCCACATCACCATGTGAGCGGCGCTGACGCCGCCGACCGCCGTGCCGCAGGCGCCGGAGATGCCGACCACCTGGCCCTTGTCGTTGATCGCGGTGGCCGCGCTGGTGCGATCGGTGCCGAGCGGCGGCAACTGCCGCATCTCGTCCTTCCCCGGTCCCCACAGCGCGGCGCGGAACTGGTAGATCTGCGGCGCCACGCACGAGGAATCCTCGACCGTGTTCTCGGCCCAGCCGACGACCTGGCGACGGTTGTTGGAACCGGTCGCAAACCCATTGTCGCCGCCGAACGTCGGCAGCGCACGAATCCTGCCTTCCTCCCACACGACTCCGAGGCAGGTCGCAGCCGCGCGGGTCGGCGTCGCGAAGAAGCTGCGACAGCTCCACGTCTCGCCGCGCGGTTGCGGTGTCGTGGTCTGTGCGATGCCGGAAATCAGGCCTGTGGTGTTCTTCACCGGCCACGCAATGTTGCTGTTCGGTCCGCCGAGTGTGCCGAGATCGAAGCGGAAGCCGTAGAGCCACAGCATCGCATGCCGGCTGTTGTTGTCCGGCAGGTTGGCGAAGCCGCCGACCACGTTGAGATCGTTGATGCTGTTGCCGGAGTTCTCGGCGCCGCCGAGCGAGGCTAGCGTTACGACGCGATAGTCGGGTCGGTTGCGATGGAAGCGGTCGGTGCCGTCTGCAGCGACGGCGCCGACGGTCAGCGTCGCAGCGACGGCCGCTGCAACACGCGCGATCGAAGTGTTCATGGCGATTCTCCCGGGCTGTGTTCCCGGGTCGATGAAACTGCCGCGCGGCGGGCGCTACTCGCCACTTTCGGACCCAACAGACGCGGGCCCGCGGCGTCGACCGCATCGGCCGGAATTCATCGGATCGGACAGCCGCGCCGTACTCGCGCTGAGCAGGAAAGGCCTATGAGATGCCGAACAGGCGCGCGAAGTTCTCGGAGTAGAAGTGCGTCTGCGCAGCGTCGTTGCAGCCGGCGAGCGAAGCAGCAAAACGTTCGAGCGGATGGCGACCGCCCTCTGCGTGCGGATAGTCGCTCGAGAACAGGTACAAGCGACTGTCGGACTGACGAATCAGGTCGCCGACGTCCTCGTACACGTACGGCGTGAACGCCATGTGCTCGATGATCTGCTGCGACGGCCGCCGCGTCAGCGACTTCAACTGCGGATCCGACTTGCTCCAGATGTCGGCGATCCAGTCGAGCCGCTTGATCATCGACGGCACCCACCCGGCGCCGAGCTCGATCACGCCGCCGCGCAGCGCGCGATGACGTTCGAACACGCCGTCGAGCACGAGCGCGCCGACGAACGTCTCGGCGGGCTGATGCAGCGAGGTCATGTCCTTGCCGCGGACGTTCTCACCGGTGCCGAGCCAGTCGCTCGGCACGGGGCGTCCTGTGTTCATCCACTGTGCGTCGATCTGCAACGGCACGCCGGCAACGTGCAGCACGAAGGGCACACCGGCTTCGGCCAGTCGCGACCAGATGGGATCGAGATCACTATGACCCGGCGAGCGGCCGCCGCACGGACGATGCGGTACCCACGCCGCCTTGAGGTTCAGACGCAGAATGTGCTCCAGCTCGGCAAGCGACGTCTGCGGATCGTCGAGCGGCAACAACGCAACGCCCATGAGCCGCGGATCCTTGCCGCAGAATTCCGCCATCGCGCGATTGTGCGCGCGTGCTGCTGCGTAACGCTCCTCGATCGGGCGCTCCAGCGAGAACGCAAGTCCCTCGGAGAACGTCGCGAATACCAGCTGTCGCGCGAATCCGAGCAGATCGAGCGCCTGCCCGCGCTCGTCGCGATTGAAGGCGCCGAGCGCCATGTAGCCTTTCGGTCCGCTGATCAGCGTATCGCCGAGCGCCAGCAACTCGGCGACTTCGAGCTCACTGTGCCGGCGGGTCCGCGCAGCCTCTTCGACGAGATTCGCGAGTCGGCCGACGCGTGGCAGCCGCAGCGGCGGCAACCGATCGCGCATGTCTGGATCGGCATGCCCGGCGAGAAAGTCCGGCAGCTCCATGATGTGGCTGTCGGCGTCGTAGAACGTGCGGCCTTGCGCATACGTCATGAGCGGATCCCCCGAGCGAACCGCTGTGACACTACCGCAGCGCGCGCGAGCTTAAAAGCTGTACTGGCTCCGCAGACCGATGATGTCGAGATCCTGGCCGATCTGCGTGCCGGGCGGCGGCGTCGACGGCGCCGGACCGAATGGCGTCAGATTGCCGGGACCGGCGGGATTCAGCCGGTCGACGTCGACGTGCAGCCAGTTGAGCATCACCTTCACATTGCTGTTGACGTACCAGTTCACGCCGAAGGTCCAGATGTCCTGCGTGCCGCCGCGAATGGCGTCGGCGGCGGCGGCCGTGCCAGCGGGACCGGCGTGGAAGTCCAGATCGAGATGCGAATAACGCAGAGCCAGCTCCCAGGCTCCCCAGCCGCCCGCCGACGAGAACGGGATGAAGGGACGCGGCGCCTGGAACGCGCCGCTCGCGATGTCGTAGCGGCGCGTTTCGCCTGTCAGTATCCAGCTGCCCTGCACGTAGAAGCCTTCGAAGTCCGGATCCGGCAGCGCGGCGGTGGCGGCGGTGCGCTCGAGGCCGTAGTGAAAGCTTTCGGCCTGCAGGTACCAGCTCTTCCAATTGGCGGCCGCTTCGAGCCCGTACACGTAGGCCGAATCGGCGTCGATGGAACCGGTGTCGATCAGCCGGGTGCTGTCGACGCGAATTTCAGGGCGATCGCGCAGGCGCACGACGTGGCGTTGCCCCGCGGCCGCTCCCGATCCCTGATCGGGCGGCTGGAACACCCAGGTGCCCGACAGTCCGGCGTGAATGTTGTAGTCGGAAGAGGTTGCGAGCAGTCCGCCGAATCGACCCACGGCGGCGAGCTGCGAGTCGAATACCTCTGCATCGTTCACGGTTCGCGTCGTAAGCGTCAGCGAGCTCATCCAGCGCGAGCCGTTGCCGCGCAGTCCGACGCCGATGCGACCGTCTGCGCCGCCGAGCGTGCGCGACAACTCCGCCGCCGAGGCACGCTCGATGAACAGCGAGCTCTCCACGTTGATGCCGTCGTCCATGTTGGCGGGCGGCGAGAACGCGCCGACCTGGATAGTGAACGGCGCAAGCCCCGAGTAGCCGATCCAGAAATCATTGATGCGGGCCGGGCCCTCGGTGCCCGAGCCGCCGAGCTCCGCGAGCACGCGGTAGGTGAAGTCGCGGGCGACAGTGCCTTCGAAGCCGAAGCGCGCGCGGCGGAAGTACGCGCCGTCGGAGAAGTCTCGCGCCGCGGCGGTCTCGCGGTTCGCATTTGCGCCCGTCGAGCCGCGCCGGAAATCCGTGGCCGCGCCGCCATCGGAATCCTCGCCGTAGTGGGCCGCGTCCAGTTGTACGACGCTGCGCAAAGAGATCGATGTGCGTCCGTCAGCACTGCTGATCGTCGGTCGCGCACTGCTCATCGAGACGCGCGGCGCATCCTGCGCGGCGAGCTTGGCTTGCTGCACGTCATCCGCAATCTGCTCGAGAGGGGTCGTTCCACTCGCAGCCGGTGCGGCGAGCTGCTGACGCAGCCGCTCGATCTCCTGCTGCTGCTGCGCAAGCTGTTCCTGCTGCTTGGCGAGTGCCTGCTGCAGAACCTGCAGCTGCTGCTCGATCGCCGCGGGATCGCTGGCGGCGACCGCGGGTGATGCAACGAACGCAGCGACGAGCGCCGCACGCGAGATGCGGAAGGGAGACTGACTCACGATGTGCTCCTCAGCGCGACGAGATGGGCTGGAACCCGTATTTCTTGAAGGCGTCCTGGGCGACGGCGCTGTTGAGGAAGTCCACGAACTGGCGCGCGGACGGGTGCGCCTGGGCAATCACCGCGACCGGATAGACGATCGGCGGGTGCGAGCTCTCCGGAAAGTAGTCGACGATCCGCACGCGCTTTTCGACCTTGCCGTCGGTCTCATAAACGATGCCGAGCGGCGTTTCGCCGCGCGCGATGAACGCCAGCGCGGACCGCACGTTGTCGGCGCGTACGAGCCGGTCTGCTACGTCGTTCCACACTCCCAGCGACGTCAGTGCCGAGCGCGCGTACTTGCCCACCGGTACCGATTCCGGATCGCCGGTGGCGAGCCGTCCGTTGCTGCCCAGTGCGGCGCCGAGCGCGAAACCGGGCGCGATCTTCAGCTCGATCTTGCTGTCGGCGGGCGCGACCAGCACCAGACGATTGCTCAGCACGTTGCGGCGAGTGGCGCGATCGATCAGGTTGCGCGCCTGCACGTAGTCCATCCACTCCAGATCGGCCGACATGAACACGTCGGCGCGCGAGCCGGCTTCCAGCTGCCGCGCCAGCGCGGAGCTCGCCGCGTACGAGAATTTCACGGGCTGCTGCGTCTGCTGCGTGTACGCCTTGCCGATCTCGTCGAGCACGTTGGTGAGCGAGGCGGCTGCGAACACCAGCAATTCCTGCTTCGCACTGTCTTCGGCTGCGCGCACACTGGCCGTGCACAGCAAGAGCAGACCGATGCCAAGCAGCTGGCGAAGTACGGTACGACGCATGCAGAGCTCCCTCGCTCGTTATATCTGGATGGACATAACGATACGAGGCGCTGGCCGCAGGCGCAAGCGCTGCCCGGCATTTGGCAGTACCATTCGTCGCCATGAGCAAGTCTGAAACGCCGACGATCCGTCTGCGGATCGACCTGGGTCCGGACAGCGCGCTCGGTCCCGGCAAAATTGCGCTGCTCGAGCACATCGAGAAAACCGGCTCGCTGTCGCAGGCCGCGCGCGAGTTGGGAATGAGCTATCGACGCGCCTGGCTGCTCCTGGACGACGTCAATCGGATGTTCGACGACCCGGCGACGACTGCCAGCGTCGGCGGCAGCGGCGGCGGCGGAGCGCAACTGACCGAGCTCGGCCGCGCGATCGTCAAGGCGTATCGCGAGATCGAGGATGCGGCGGAGAAGGCGGCCGGCGCGCGCATTGCATGGCTTGCCAGCTGTCGACGCAAAGTCGGTCGGCGTAGTGCCACGGGTCGACGACCCCTCACTGCGTCGATTCGCAGATCGCATGCGGCGCGCAAGTAGCATCGGGACGCTGCTCGGTGTGCTCTGCGCCTCGGCAGCGGTCCATGCCGACGAGCATCCGAGCTTCGAAGGAACCTGGACCAACGCGACGATCACTCCTCTGCAACGGCCGCCGCGCTATACCGCGCTCGTGATCCCGTCGGGTGAGGTCGCGGCGCAGACCGCCGCTCATCCGCAAGTCGTGCGCCAGCGCACCGACGACGATCTCGACCCGAGCACGCCGCTCAACGGCTCCGATCTGCAGGGCGGCCGCGGCTATAACGCGTTCTGGATCGATCCCGGCACGACCTTCGCGCGCGTGAAGGGCGAATACCGAACCTCCTGGATCGTGGATCCCGCGGATGGGCAGATCCCGTTTCGACCTGGCGTGCGTGAGCGCCTGGACGAGGCGCGTGCGAACTTCGACGGCCCCGAGGCACGGCCGCTCGGCGAGCGCTGCATCATCAACAGCAACAGTGCCGGTCCGCCGATGCTGAACTATCTCTACAACAACAACTACGAGTTCGTGCAGACCGCCGATGCGCTGGTCATTCGCGCCGAGATGAACAACTACGCGCGCGTCGTGCGTATCGGCGGGCATCATCCCCCGCCGGCCGTCCTGAGTTTGCACGGCGACTCGATCGGCCACTGGGAGGGCCAGACTCTGCAGGTCGAGACCACTCGCTTCCACCCACTGCACGCGAGCGGCGTCGTGCCGCTGACGGCCAGCGCGAAAGTCATCGAGCGCTTCACGCGCGTTTCGCCCAGCGAAATTCTGTACGAGTTCACGATCGAGGATCCGGCTCTCTACGCGCGTGCCTGGCGCGGTGAGATGACCTTCAATGCAACGCGCGAGCGCGTGTTCGAATATGCCTGCCACGAAGGCAACTACGCATTGCCTGGAATTCTCTCCGGTGCGCGCGCGCAGGAGCGGCGTCAGGCCGCAATCACGGTCCACTGAGACAGCGCAGCGCCGTTCGCCGGTGCGGTCCGGCGGCTCGCCGCCCGGGACTTCCGCCGCGCACGCATCCATACCACCCTCGCGCGCCGTAGCCTTCACGGTACGCGCAGGGTAGGCTGTGCGAACCGCTTTGCAGGCCTGAATCCGTTCTGCAGTTTTGGCCAGACTCAAATGGGGAGATCGTCGTGAAGAGAGCGATTCTTGCGCTGGCGCTGCTTGGCGCCGGCACCGCCGCGAGCGCGGCTACCGATGCGAAGCGCGTCGGAGACTTTTCCCTGCTGGATCAGCAGGGCTACTTCCATCAGATGAGTTACTACGACGATCACAAGGCGATCGCGCTGCTGGTTCAGAGCAGCGGCCGGCCGGTGAGCGACAAGGACCTCGCCGCCTTCAACGAAGCGCGCGCAAAGTACCAGGACAAGATCACGTTCTTCATGATCGACCCGGTCGCGGACGAGACGCGCGCGTCGGTCCAGCAGGAGCTCGACAAGCACGGGCTCGATGTGCCGGTGCTGATGGATGAGACGCAGCTGGTGTCGGAAGGGCTGGGCGTCAGCAGGATCGGCGAGGTGTTCCTGATCCAGGCCGGCACCACCGACGTGCTGTATCGCGGCCCGGTCAACAAGTATTTCGTGCGAGCGATCGACGACGTGCTCGCCGGCCGCGAAGTGAAGAAAGCGAAGGCGCGGGCACACGGCGCGGCTGTCAGTTACGTCGCCGCCGCCGACCGCAATCATCGCAAGAGCGCAATCTCATATTCGAAGGACGTCGCGCCGATCCTGGCGGAGAACTGCGCCCGCTGCCATCGCGAAGGCGGCATCGCGCCGTTCGCCATGAACAGCCACGCAGTCGTGCAGGGCTTCGCGCCGATGATCCGCGAGGTGGTGTTGACCAAGCGGATGCCGCCCGGCCAGATCGATCCGCACGTCGGCGACTTCAAGGAGACGTTCACCTTGACCCCGCAGGAGCAGCAGACGCTGATCCACTGGATCGAAGCGGGCGCGCCGAAGGACGACGCGGTCGATCCGTTGACACAGCTGAAGTGGCCGGCGACCAAGTGGGCGTACGGCGAGCCGGACCTGGTCATCCACATCCCGGCGCAAGAAGTGCCGGCGAGCGGCGTGCTGGACTATCGCTATATCAAAGTGCCGATCGACGGGCTGGACCGCGACCGCTGGGTGCGCGCGAGCCAGTACATCGCGGGCGATCGCACGGTACTGCATCACACGCTCAATCAGCTGATTCCGCCGGATGCGCCGAAGGACCAGCGCATCGACTTCGGCCGGGTCGATCCGAATGCGGCGCGCATCACGGCTTACATTCCGGGCGCGCAGCCGCAGCAGGAGCCGCCGAATACGGGTGGCTTGCTGAAGAAGGGCTCGACGCTGGCGCTGCAACTGCACTACACGACCAATGGCAAAGCGACCGTCGACGCGGGCGAGATCGGTTTGTGGTTCTACAAGGACGACGAGGTCCCGACGGAACGCATGATCCCGGACTGCGCCTGCATCTTCACGCAGGGCTGGGATCCGATCCCGCCGTACGATCCGGATCACGAGATGCGGCAGACCATCACGATCAAGAAGGACGCGCACCTCTACAGCATGCTGCCGCACATGCATTTCCGCGGTAAGCGCATGCGCTTCTACGCCGAGTATCCGGACGGCCGCAAAGAGGAGCTGCTCAACATCGCGAAGTACAACTACAACTGGCAGCTGGACTACGAGTTGAAAGACCCGAAATTCATGCCGGCCGGCACCAAGGTGACGGCGGTCGCGGCGTTCGACAACTCGACGCAGAACAAGGCGAACCCGGATCCGTCGCGCAAGGTGCCGTGGGGCCAGCAGAGCTGGGACGAGATGTTCTTCGGCGCCGTGACCTACAAGTTCGTGGACCAGGGCGGCACGCGCGTTGCCCAGGATCAGAACTAGAAAAGGAGCGTTCGTTGGAAGAAGGCCGCCCACTCACCGGGCGGCCTTTTTATTTCCAGTCTCAGCAATCGCCGCCAAGTTGCTGTAAGAGCGCATGTTCGTATTGTCGGTGCGCGGTTGCCTATTGCGGTTGCAAATAAGAATAATTCGCATTACAGTCTCCGCCCGACTCGTCGATGGGCTCAAGAAGAACGGAGAACCGGCCGTGCTGCTGCGTAACGATGCTTCACCTCTCATGCATTCGCGAGGGCCACTCGCGGCCGCTATCAGCGTCGTGCTCGGTGCCGCAAGCCCAGCGCTTCTTCATGCACAGGAAGCAACCTCGACGGACCCGACCGTCGTACTCGCTGCTGCGGATCAGGAACAGTCTTCCGAGCGTGCCGCGCGCGGGAGCCGGCGTCGCGGCCAGACGCTGGAAGAAGTCACCGTCGAAGGGCAGAAGTACCGCAGCGACGTTTCCTCGCCGAAATACACCGCCGAGCTCGTGAATATGCCGCAGACCGTCGTGGTGATCCCGAAGACGGTCTTCCGCGAGCAAGCCGCGATCACGCTATCCGATGTGTTGCGTAACACGCCGGGCATCACGCTGCTGGCGGGCGAGGGCGGTGGCGCTTCGAATACCGCCGGCGACAGCTTCTTCATGCGCGGCTTCGATGCGACCAACAGCATCTTCATCGACGGCGTGCGCGACCAGGCCGCCTACAGCCGCGACGTCTTCAATCTCGACCAGGTCGAAGTATCGAAAGGCCCGTCGGGCTCGTACACCGGACGTGGCAATGCTTCGGGCTCCGTGAACCTCGTGACCAAGACGCCGACCCAAGACCCGCTGCGTCTCATGGGCGTCACCTACGGCAGCAACGATCACGTACGCGGCACGGTGGATTTCAATCAGCCGCTCTCCGAGTCGTTCCTGGGCGGTACGGCCGTGCGGTTGAACGCGATGTGGCAGGACGGCGGCGTCGCTGGCCGCGACGAGGTGCAGCATGACGCGTGGGGCATCGCGCCGTCGCTTGCTCTCGGGCTCGACGCCGACACGCGGCTCGCGCTGGCCGCGCAGATCCTGCGGCAGGAAAGCACGCCCGATTACGGCCTGCCTTCCGCCGCGCTGCCCGGCCTCAATCCCACGACGCCGCCGGTCGGGCACGTTGACCAGACCAACTTCTACGGCATCGCCGGCGTCGACTTCGACGACGTCGACTCGGACAGCTACACCGCACGCCTGGAGCACGACTTCGCGCCGGGCGTCACGCTGCGCAATCTTTCTCGCTACAGCGACAACCACCGTTTCGCTGTGGTCACGACGATCCAGAATCCGGCCGCGTTCGATCCGCTCACCGGCCTCGTCACGCGCGCGCGGCAGATCAACGAGCGGATCAATCGCAATTTCACGAACCAGACCAACCTGAGCTTCGAGTTCCAGACCGGCGGCCTCGAGCATTCGCTCAGCACCGGCGTCGAGTATGCGAGCGAAACGCAGATCAGCCCGGGACGTACCGGAGCGGGGACCGCGCCGCCGACCGATATTTATCATCCGAACCCGCACGACCCGGTCACCGATTTCGCGCCGGCTCGCACCGGCGCATTCACGCGCGGCGAGACCGAGACCTTTGCAGCCTACGGCTTCGACACCATCGAGCTCGGCCGGCAGTGGCAGTTGACCGCCGGCATGCGCGTGGAACGCTACGACACTGACTTCCTGAGCGTGGCGATCCCCGGTTCAGGCACGCCCGACATCGAGCTCGGCGTGTCCGACACGCTGACGAGCTGGAACGGCGGCCTGGTGTTCAAGCCGGTCGACAATGGCAGCCTCTATGTCTCGGCAGCGACGACCCAGACGCCGCCGGGCGGCCTGAATTTCACGCTGTCGCCGACGACGACGAACGCCAACAATCCGGCGCTCGAGCCGCAGAAGTCGACGAACTACGAGCTCGGCACGAAGTGGGACCTGCTCGAAGGACGTCTGGCGACGACCGCCGCAGTCTTCCACACGGTCAACACCAACGTCGTGACGAGCGAGACGATCGGCGGCACGGTCGTCGCGGTCAGCTTCGACAGCGAGCAGCAGGTGGACGGCATCGAGCTGTCCGTGAGCGGGCTGCTCACCCCGCAGTGGCAAGTGTTCGCCGGCTACTCCTATCTCGACAGCGAGTTCACGAAGTCGGTCGCTCCGAATCAGCAGGACGCGACCCTGCAATGGACACCGCGGAATTCCGGCAATCTGTGGACGACGTACCAGTTGCCGCTCGGCTTCTCGATCGGCGGCGGCGCGCGCTACATGGACACGGTCGCGCGCAGCTCGTTGACCGTGCCGAACGGCGCCGGCGGATTTGCGCCGTCGTACTGGGTCTATAGCGCAACGGCCGCGTGGCAGGCGAACGACAAGGTCACGTTGCGACTGAACGTCAACAATGTCACCGACGAGGTCTACGCCCTGAGCCTCAACAACAACGGCGGCCGCTACAACCCGGGTCCCGAGCGCTCGTTCCTGCTGAGCGCGGACTTCGCGTTCTAGCTTCGGGCGAGTCGCGCTTGCTGTTGCAGATTCCCGGAGTGCTCGCAGCGCAGGAGCTGGCGCATTGCCAGCGCCTGCTCGAGCGCGCCGAGTGGATCGACGGCCGCGTCACCGCCGGCCACCAGTCGGCGCAGGTGAAGAACAATCGCCAGCTGGCTGAACATTCCGCAGCGGCTGCCGAGCTCGGCAAGATCGTGCTCGGCGCGATTTCGCGCAGCCAGCTGTTCATTGCCGCGGCGCTGCCGAACCGGATCTTCCCACCACTCTTCAACTGCTACGAAGTCGGCGACGGTTTCGGTATGCACATCGATAACGCCATTCGCGTCGCCAGCGCGAGCGGCATGCGAGTGCGCACGGACGTATCGGCGACCCTGTTTCTGTCCGAACCCACCGACTACGACGGCGGCGAGCTCATCGTCGAGGACACCTACGGCACGCACAGCGTCAAGCTGCCGGCCGGTGGCATCGTTCTGTATCCGGCGAGCAGCCTGCATCACGTAAAGCCGATTACGCGCGGTCGGCGCGTCGCATCGTTCTTCTGGATCCAGAGCATGATTCGCGACGACGGGCAGCGCGCTTTGTTGTTCGATCTCGACAGCGCCATCCGGCGCCTGGGCGCGGACCATCCGGCGCATCCGTCGGTGGTGCAGCTGACCGGCATCTATCACAACCTGCTGCGCAGCTGGGCCGAAGTCTGATGTCGCCGCGCAAAGTTCTCTCCCAGCTGCACTGGATAGTCGGCATCACAGCCGGCATCGTATTGGCCGTCGTCGGCGCGACGGGTGCACTCCTGTCCTTCGAGCAGCAGATCGTAGCCGCGCTCGCGGGCGAGGGCAGGGAAGTCGCAGCCGCAGGCAGGACGCCGTTGAGCGCAGAGGAGCTGCTGACTCGCGTATCGGCGGAGCAGCAGGACAAGCGCATCGTGGGATTGAACATCTCCCGCGAGCCAGCAACGACCATACGCGTGACGTTTGCGCCGAGGGAACAGCGCTACGTCGATCCTTATACCGGTGCGTTACTCGCACCGACCGCGGGCGGCGCTGAAGCGTTCTTCCGCAACGTGCGTGGCCTGCATCGCTGGCTGATGCTCGGCGAGCTGGGCGATCGCGACATCGGCCGACAGATCGTCGGTGCGTGCACGCTGCTGCTGCTGTTCATGGTATCGACCGGCTTGTATCTGCGCTGGCCGCGCGGTCCTGCTGCGCGTCGCTTGAAGACCTGGCTGCTTCCCGATTTCCGCCTCGAGGGCCGCGCGTTCCTGTGGAATCTGCACTCAATCCTCGGCACGTGGGTATTGCCTGTGTACCTCGTGATCGCCCTCACTGGCCTGCAATGGTCGTACGAGTGGTATCGCAACGGTCTTTACACCATCGCGGGCGTCGAGCGGCCGGCAGGACCCGAAGGTGGGCGCGAGGGGCGCGGTCCCGGCGCTCCCACCGAGCGCGGCGGCAGCAAGCTGGATGTCGCGGCCTTCACGCGCACTTGGCAAACGTTCGTGCGGGAGACCGGCGATCGCTTCGCTTCAGTCAACGTCAATTTGGCGGCGCGGCCGGGCAAGCCGACGGAGTTCCGCTACCTCGAAGAGCATCCGCGTCACGAGCGCGCCTTCAACACGCTGACAGTCGACGGTGAAGGCAACGTTGTGAAAGCGGAGCGCTATGCCGACAAGCCGCTCGCAGCACAGCTGGTGTCAAGCATTTTTCCGCTGCACTCCGGCAGCTACTTCGGCCCGGCCGGCGTGATCGTGTTCCTGCTCGCGAGCCTCGCGATGCCCGTGTTCGCGGTCACCGGCTGGATCATGTATCTGCAACGCCGCGCACCCCGAGCGCGTCGTGCGGCGCTCGCGGCTGCGACCGAAGAAGCCAGCTAGCGACTCAGACGCTCGCCTCGATCTGATCGCGGATGCGGCGCCAGCCTGCGCTGCGCGCCAAATGATATTGCGCGGGCGCATGTGCTTTTGCGCCGAGCATGTCGGCGGCCCGCCATCCCCAACGAGGATCGTCGAGAAACGCGCGCGCCAACGCCACCATATCGGCGGAACCATCCGCGAGAATCTGTTCCGCTTGTCGCGGATCGGTAATGAGTCCGACGGCGCGAGTCGGAACGCCCGTCGCTTGCCGCACCTCGCGCGCCAGCGGGACCTGGTAGCCGGGCGCGGCAGGCACGGTAACCTTGGCGCGAACACCGCCGCTCGATACGCAGACGTAGGCGATATCGAGCTCCTTTGCAGCGCGCACATACGCGATCGATTGCTGCACGTCCCAGCCGCCTTCGACCCAATCCGTCCCGGAGATGCGCAGGCCGACGGCGACTTCGCGCGGCACTGCGCCGCGCACGGCGCGGATCACGGCGAGCGGCATCCGCAAGCGATTCTCCAGCGACCCACCGTATTCGTCGGTTCGCGCATTCACCAGCGGCGACAGAAATTCGTGCAGCAGATAGCCGTGTGCACTGTGGATCTCGATCACCTCGAATCCGATCCGCATCGCGCGTCGCGCTGCGTGCACGAACGATTCCACCGTCGCATCGATCTCGGCTTTCGTCAGTGCCTGCGGAACGTGCCAGCCTTCGCCGAATGGCGTGGCACTGGACGACACGGTTTGCCACGGGTCCTCCGCCGGACCGAGCGGCGCACCGCCTTGCCACGGCCGATGCGTCGAAGCCTTGCGTCCCGCGTGCGCCAGCTGGATTCCGAAGCGCGTCGGGCCACCCAAGCGCCGCGCCGCGTGCAGCGCGCGTTCGAGTGCTGCTTCGTTGTCGTCGCTGTACAACCCCAGGCATGCGTGCGTGATCCGGCCACGTCGCTCGACCGCGGTGGCCTCGACGACAACGAGCCCGGCGCCGGAGTAGGCGAGTTGCGAGAGGTGTTGCAGGTGCCAGTCGGTGGCCGAACCGTCGCTCGCGCTGTACTGGCACATCGGTGCCACCACGAGGCGATTCGGCAACTGCACTGCGCCGATCGCGATCGGCTCGAACAGACGGCTGGTCATGCATGCTCCTGCGGGCGGCGGTCGCGACGATTGTAATGAGGAACGGGTATGATCGCCCGGCGCCATGAGCCGCCCACTGCCAATGCTTCGAGCGCTGCTCGCGATCCTGGCGTTGCACCGGATCGCGCTGGGCATCGTCGCCGTGCTGCTCATCGGCTACGCGCTTGCCGGGTTCTTCTGGGTGCCGCATCTGTTGCGCGTCAACGCTCAACAGTACGTGAGCGAACAGCTCGGCAGGAGACTCGCCCTCGGCGAGGTTGCGTTCAACCCGTTCACGTTCCGCCTGAGCATCCGCAACGCTGCTTTGTCGGAGAAGTCCGGCGAGGCCATCGCCAGCTTCGAGAGCCTCGTGGTCAACGCCGAGCTCGCTTCCATCTGGCAGCGCGCGGTCGTGCTCAAAGAGGTGCAGCTCGACGCGCCTGGGGTGAACCTCGTCGTCCAGCGTGACGGCTCGATCAATCTTTCGCATCTCGCTTCCGCGAAGCAGGAGCCGGCGCCGGCAGCCGCAGCGTCGGGCGAGCCGCTGCCGCGCATCCGCATCGGCAGGCTGGCAGTGAACGGCGGACGCGTGGATTTCCAGGACCGCACCCGGCCCGAGCCTTTCACCGCAACGCTGGCGCCGATTCACTTTGCGCTGAGCGATTTCCGCACCGATCTCAACCACGAGAATGCCTACGAGTTCGCTGCGCGCTCCTCCGCCGGCGAGACGCTCAACTGGTCGGGTCGTTTTACCGCGCAGCCGCTCGGCTCGGATGGACAGTTCAAGATCGGACAGCTGCGTGCACAGACGATCGATGACTATCTGCAGGGACAGCTCCCGGTGCGGCTTGCCGACGGCAAACTGTCGTTCGCCGGCACGTACTCGCTCGCTCTGCATCCGACGCTGTCGCTGGCTGTCGGCTTGCCCGAGATCGACTTCGACGACTTTGCGCTGGTCGAGCGAGCCGCTCCGGAGTCTCAGCCGCTGGCCGTCCTCCCGAAGATTCGCGTTCTCGGTACACGGTTCGTTTTCGCCGCGCGATCCGTGAGCGTCGACAAGGTCGAGGTCGCCGATGCGCGAGTGCGAGCAGCGCGCGAAGCCGATGGGTCGTTGAGCGTGCAGCGTCTCACAAAGAGCAGCGCGCAGCCTGCGTCGACTGAGACCGCGCCACCGGCAAGCGAGACCGCGCCGGCGTCGAAGCCCTGGAACTGGGCGGTGCGCGAGATTCGCGTCGCCAATGCGACGGCCGAGCTGCAGGACCACGCGGTAACGCCGAACGTCCAGCTCAATCTCACACCGATCGCGATCACGGTCGCGGGCTTGAGCAGCGAGCACGGCACCAAAGTGAACCTGAGTGCGGATCTGGGACTCGATGGCACCTCGCTGTTCAACGCCACAGGCGAGATGCAGCTGGCGCCGCTCACTGCCGCGCTCGCGCTCGATCTGCATGCGTTCGATCTATCGATCCTGCAACCGTACGTCGCGCAGACGACCAACGTGACCTTGCGCTCGGGGCGCTTTAGCGTGAAAGGCGACGTGTCGGCGGCGATGGAGGAGGGCGCACCGCCGCAGCTGCAGTTCCGCGGCGACGTCCAGGTCGCCGATCTGCACACCATCGCCGGACCGGAGAACGACGATCTCGTCAAGTGGCGCAACGTCGCCGTGAGCGGCATCGACGTATCGCACAACCCGGACCGCCTCACGATCGATCGCATCGTCGCGCGACAGCCTTATGCGCGCGTGATCATCGCTCAGGACCGCAGTCTCAACGTCACCGCCGCTCTCAAACGCGATACCAGCAACAAGACCGCGCCCGCGGAGCAGGCACCGGCCGCGGCGAAGTCGCCACCTACTCCGATGCGCATCAAGTCCGTCGCGATCAGCGGCGGCTCGGCATTGTTCGCCGACTATTCGATCACGCCGTCGTTCGCCACGGGCATCGTCGAGCTGGAGGGAACGGTCACTGGACTCTCGTCGCAAGCGGATTCGCGCGCCAAGGTGAAGCTGGCGGGCAAGGTGGACCGCTACGCGCCGGTCGACATCACCGGCGAGGTCAATCTGCTCGCCGCGGCGAAGTACTCCGACGTTGCGCTGAACTTCCGCAACATGGAGCTGACGACCTTCAATCCGTACTCCGGCAAGTTCGCGGGCTACAACATCAGCAAGGGCAAGCTGTCGACGGAGCTGCGCTACAAGATCCAGAACCGCCAGCTCGACGCCCAGCATCACATCGTGGTCGACAACCTGGAGTTCGGCGACAAGACGGATTCCAAGGATGCCGCGCCGATTCCGATCAAGCTGGCGGTCGCGCTGCTCAAGGACCGCCAGGGCGTGATCGACCTGCAGCTGCCGGTCGGCGGTAGCCTCGACGATCCGCAGTTCCGCCTCGGGCCGATCATCTGGAAGGCGCTGCTCGGGCTGCTGACGAAGATCGTGACGTCGCCGTTCGCTGCACTCGGATCTCTGTTCGGCGGCGGCGAGGAGCTCGCCTACGTCGACTTTCAACCGGGCTCGGCCGATCTGCAGCCGAACCAGCCCGAGCAGCTGGGCAAGCTGTCGCAGGCGCTCGCCGAAAGACCGCAGCTGCGGCTGGACGTACCCGTGACGCTGATCGCGGAGCAGGACAGCAAAGCGATCGCCGCGGCGACGCTGTATGCGCGAGTGCCGAAACTACCGGACACTGCCGACGAAGCTGCGTTGAAAAAGCGCCTCGCACAGCTCGAAGTGCTCTACAAGCAATCGGCGAAGGTTGCGCCGGATTATCCCGCCGAGACGAAAACCGAGAACGGCATCGATTGGAACGCGCGCACGGAGTGGCTCGAAGCGCGACTGCTGGAGAGCCTGCAACCCGACCAACCCGCGCTAGATGCGCTTGCGCGGCAGCGCGCGCAGGCAGTCCAGGCTGCGATTCTCGCGAACACTGCCGTCGCACCCGAGCGCGTGTTCATCACGACCGATCGCAGCCCTGCGCTGACGAAAGAAGGCGAGGTGCGAATGGAAATGAAGCTGGAATAGGGCCGTCCGCCTACTGCGACGGCGGCGTCGCATTACGCGGACCTGTCGGCGCGTGCTGCGGCAAGGCGGGCGGCGCACCGACCATGCCATCGGGCAGCGCCTTCGCACGCATCCGCTGATAGGCCGGTCGCGCTTCGATCTTCGCCTTCCACGCCGCGACCTTCGGGAATTCCTTGGCGTCGACGACGTTGAGCGAGGTGCCGAAGTCGAGTGGGAACTTCATCATGATGTCGGCCGCCGAAAATTCGGCGCCGCCGAACCACGGATGCTTGCCGAGATAGTCTTCGGCGAACTGTACGACCTGCTCGGAGTCGACCAGCGGCGAGCGCTGCTTCGGCGGCTGCACGCGCCACACGCGATAGTCCGCGATCAGGCGCGACGCCAGCGAGCCTTCGGCGTAGTGCATCCAGATCAGGTGATACGGGTAGTCCGGGCTGTCGAGCGCGGGCTGCAGTTTGCCCGGCGCGTGCCGATTCAGAATGGTCTCGATGATGGCGCCCGACTCGACGAAGACCTGGTCGCCGTATTTGACGGTCGGCGCGACCGGCATTCCCGGGTTGATCGCCTTGATTGCCGCCATCGAGCCGGCGAGATCGCCGCGCTTGAACTCCAGCTGGTAGGGCAGGCCGAGCTCTTCCATCAGCCAGACGATGCGTTCGGAACGCCGGCCCTCGAGGTGGTAGATCGTGATGTCCGGCAGGGGCGTCGCGGCGGGTGCGGCCGGACCGGCAGTTTGCGGGGTGGTACAGGCAGTCATGGTGAGCAGAGCAGTGGCTGCGAGCAGAGCGGCTTTCATTGTTGTCACCCTCATTGTAGTGCGCGAGTCTAGCGCGGTCATGACTACTATCCAGATAGTTGACAAGGCGGGCGCCGTCCCGCAACCTACTAGCCGAATAGTAGTTGCGAGGTGCAAGGTGACGCGAGCCGTTGCGATCTGCCTGGCAGCAATCCTGCTCGGTCCGGTGGCTACTCATGCTGCCGTCATAGACGAGCGGGAGATCCATGCGCAGCTGGTCGAGCGTGTCGATGCGCGCAAATGGGGTACAGCCATCGTCGTGGGCATCAGCTCGCCTCAGGGAAGACGCGTCGTGTCCTACGGGAGTCTGTCATTGCAGGACTCCCGCCAGGCCGACGGCAGCACGCTGTTCGAGATTGCCTCGTTGACGAAGGTGTTCACTGCGCTGCTGCTCGCCGATATGGCGAAGCAGGGAAAGGTTAGTCCGGACGCGCCGGTGAGCACATGTCTGCCTGCCGGCGTGAAGGTTCCCGAGCACGGCGGCCGGCAGATCACGTTCGTAGACCTCGCAACGCACAGCTCGGGATTGCCGCTGCGACCGCAGAATCTCGCTTCGCAGACGGCCCTCAACAAGTACGCTGGCTACACCCTGGATCAGCTGTGGCAGGGCCTCGCGACTTTCGAGCTGCCGCGCGATCCAGGGACAGCGTTCGAGTATTCGAACTGGGGCTTCGCCTTGCTGGGACAGGCGCTCGCTCACTGCGCGGGCAGAAGCTACCAGGCCTTGCTCGCCGAGCGGGTCACGGGCCCGCTGGGCATGCGCGACACGACCTTCACGCCAGTCGCTGCCGCCCGCTCGCGCCTTGCCGCTCCCTACGATGCGAAGCTGCAGCCGATGCCATACGAGGAACTCGGTGCGCTCGGTGCAGCCGGCGGCTTGTATTCGAATGTCGACGACCTGCTGGCATTCGTCGAGCTGTTCCTCGGCCGCGGGCCGCCATCGCTCGCAGCTGCCACGGCAACGATGCTGGAGCCGCGCCGTCCCGGAGGCGGCCCGGACACTCGGATGGGTCTGGGCTGGCGCGTCACCGTCAGCAACGGCATGACGACTCTGTGGAGCACCGGCGGGGCCGACGGCTTTCGCTCCTTCATGGCTTTCGATCCCGACGCACGGGTCGCGGTCGTCGCACTGACCAATGGCAGGACCAACGTCGGCGTCGACGACATCGGCTGGCACATCCTCGACCCGCGCGTGGCCGTCGTCCGGCAGCATCCGCGGGTTGCGGTTCCGGCCGAAGCGCTCGAGCGGTATGTCGGTCGCTACAGATTCGAAGAAGACGGTGTGCTCATGACGGTGGTTCGCGAAGAGGATCACCTGGTCGTGCAGATGACCGGGCAGGGTCCGTCGCCGGTCTTCGCCGGTGGGCCCCGCGAATTCTTCCCGGAAGACATCGAGGCGCAGTTCGTGTTCGACGACTCGGGCAAGGGCCCGGCGCCGTCGCTGGTCCTGAACCAGGACGGACACTCCTACAAGGCGGTGCGCGTCGCAGCGGAGACTCCGCAACAATGAGCGTGACACTCAGCAATCGCGAGGCCGAAATCATGGCCGTGTTGTGGGAGCAGGGACCGTCGACGGTCGCCGAAGTGAAGCAGAAGCTCAGCGACGAGCTTGCATACACGACGGTGCTCACGATCCTGCGCAACCTCGAGGCCAAGGGTTACGTCGGCCACGAGGCCGAGGGGCGAGCGCACCGCTACACGCCGCGCATCAAGCAGCAGGCGGCGCGCAAGAGCGCGATCCGCCACCTCGCCGGCAAGTTGTTTCAAGGCTCCGCGGACCTGCTGCTCACGCAACTCGTTTCCGACCGCAAGCTGAGCGAGGACCAGGTGCGACGCATCCGCGAGATCCTCGACGAGAAACCGCCCCGGGAGAAATCATGATCGCCGCCTGGCTGGCCTATGCGCTCGTAGTCGCAACGCTGGTGAGCGTTGCCGCGCTGGTCGCCGAGCGGGTCGCACGGCTGCGGCGGCTGCCGAGCCGATGGATCTGGATCGCGGCGCTGCTGATGTCGGTCGCATCGCCGTTGCTGTTCGGCCTGCAAGGTAGTCGCTCGAGTGAACATCCGGGAGCGACGCTCGTCTTGATAGCTGCACCTGAAGCACCGCCGTTGTACCAACAGTCGCCGCTTGCCTGGATTGGCGGCAATGCTGCGACTCCAGCGCGGCGTGTCCCATCGAACGCGTGGCTGCTTGCGGGCTGGGCGACATTGAGTGCGCTCGTACTCGGCACGCTAGCGATGGGATGGCTGCAGCTGCGACGGAGACTGCAATCAGGTATCGCCGGTGAGGTGGCCGGTGCGCGAGTCACGATCGCTCACGACGTCGGGCCCGCCGTGGTGGGAATGCTGCGCCCGCGGATCGTCGTTCCCCGTTGGTTGCTGGAGCAAGATGCAGCGACCCAGGCGGTCGTGGTTGCGCATGAGCAGGAGCATCTTCGAGCGCACGATATTCGAGTGCTCGGGAGCGCGTTGCTGCTGACGGTGCTGCTGCCGTGGAACCTGCCGCTTTGGTGGCAGCTGCGACGACTACGCTTCGCGATGGAAGTGGATTGCGATGCGCGCGTGCTGAGGGCAGGGCAGTCGCCCTCGTCTTATTCGACCGTGCTTCTCAGCGTCGCAACTCACCTGGTGCCGTTGCGCGCCGCTGCCACCGGCCTGTCCGAATCCGGATCATCGCTGGAAAACCGCATTCGGATCATGCACACGGCCCCGCGCAAGCATTGGCGGCTGCTGGCCGGGCTTCTTGCATCGTGCAGCGTCGCGTCGATCGTGGTGGCGGCGAATGTGACCACGCCGCCGATGACGCCGCTCACGGCTGTTCAGTCCGGCGACGAGCTCCCGCCGTTGCCCAGTCCCGTCTGGGCGCAGAAAGAAGACGAAACGGCGCTGGCACGCGCGGTCGCCTACTTCTATCCGCAGCTGCTGGAAAGCAGCCAGGCAGGCCGAGCCTACGTGTGGGCCGTCGTCAACGAGCGCGGCGAAGTGTCGCAGATCGACATGGATTTGCGTCCGACCTGGGATCGCGAAGACGTCTTCGCCAGCAACTGGCAGGCCTATCTGCAGGGTCACGGCGTGACCGAAGCGCAGATCCGTCAGGAGCTCGTCCTGCAGATTCCCATCGGTCCGAACTACGTCGCCGTGGCCTGGGTGATGGTCCCCGGCGCCATAGCCCGGGACGCGACCGCGCCGAGGTTCGAGCTGGCACCACGCCAGGCGCACACCATGGAAGCACGCATGCTCGCCACCATCGAAGCGCAGCGGCGCGTGATCGAGCACTTCGATCCTTCAGCGCTGAGCGAAGGCGTGCCCGCGGGGGAGGAAATCTGGTTCCTGATCGACCCCGACGGAACAGTCCAACGCGCCGGCCGCCGCGCTGTGATCGCGGATCCGCAAGCCGCGCGGCTGGCGATGCAGAAGATGTTCCCGGAGATCAGCGTGGGCTACGTGACTCGAGGAACAGCGGTGAAGGATGCGAGCGGTAAGAGGATCCCGGTCAGCTGGCAGTGGCTGGAGCGTCCGTAGGCCTTGAGTCAGATCCATCCATATTTGTCATAATATACATTATACGTACTTAGCAATACGGCGATACGCAGCGGATTCGCCCCCCAAGCACGCTGTTCTTTCCTGAGAAAGCCGCTCCTCTGCCCGCGGCTCAGTCCATGTCGAAGCCGCTCGAGAGCTCGGCCTTGGTGTAGACGCGAAACGCGATCAGCGTCTCCGTGCCGTGGATGCCGTGGAGCTTGCGCATGCGATTGCTGATGACGTCCGCGAGCTCCTCGTTCTCGCGCACGCGCACGAGCGCGACCAGATCGTACTGGCCAGCGACGGAAAACACTTCGGCGACGCCCGGCAGCTCCGCCAGTTGCTCCGCCAGCTCGTTGATGAGGCTGGTTTCCGCCTTGATCAGGACTACTGCGTTCACACCGCTCATGGGGAGATCTCCGCGTCTGGGACTAAACGCACAGCAAATGCGGTCGCCGCCTGCTTGCCTTTCGAAGTTGCAGGAGTATATTCCGGCTCTAGGCGCTTGAGCTGCCGTAAGAAAAGCTGCCAAGCGAAGTTAAAGTAAATTCTCAGCATTTGCAGCCGTCATTGCTTCGCCGTGGACTCGCTCCCGCGGTGTCTGGCGGCCTCACTGACCCAACGCGGGGTAAGTTGCATGAGCAGCGCCTGGGAGCATTTTTTCGCCGCCACTTCGATGCTGGCGTCGAACGGACCGATCAAGCATCGCCTCGCCGAAGCCTATCGCGCGCATCTGGAGAATCTGGATGCCGAAGAAGTGCCGAAGGAAATCCGCGACGAGTTCTGCTCGCTGTCGAGTTGCATGTCGAGCGTGCGGCCGCTGCGCGGCGAGAGCGCGGTGTATGCCACGGTTCGCAAGATGTCCGACACGGAAGCCGGCGGCGTCGCGATGCGCATCGTCAACATGCTCGGCACCATTGCCCGCAACCAGAGTGCCCAGCGCCCGAAGCTGCGCGCTGTCGGCGAAGACTGATCAGTCCAGCTTGAAGTCGATCGTGTCCCAGCGCGTCGTGTCCTCGTGACGCGCCTGGCGCCGGATCGCGTCCGCGATCGTGCGCTCGTTCCACTCCACGATCTCATCCGCCAGCGCTTCCAGCTGCACCGGCATCTTCTGCTTCACGCCGAACGCCTCGAGCGCGATCACCGGCTTGTCGAGGCCCTTGGCGCAGTTGAGCTGGAAGTCGATCCACTCGCGATGCGTGTCGTACTGGCCCGAGGGCACGATCACGACTTCCGCGAGCGAGATCTGCCGGCGCAGCTCGTCCTTCAGCTTGTCGCGCTCGCCCGTGCCGCGCTGCTCGGGATCGCTGCAGTTGCGGTAGTAGAAATTGTGCGAGCTTTCCAGGTACTCGAACACGCGGTGATAGTCGTCCGACGGCTCGAAAGCGTGGCTGACGAACACGCGCACCGGATTCTGCTGAGAAATGCTCACCTGACTCGCTCCTCCACTGCCCCCGGATTGTACGCGAGAACCCCTCCCACGCGCCGGGAAACCCCTAGAACGCGGCTGCCCGCGAACCGTTGGCGCGGCTCGCACGTTCAGCGGTGTGACGGGTGCGATAGAATGCCGCGCTGCGATTTGCTGCTTGCGACTGCTCCAGTTTCACGATGCGTTTCGTCTTGTACAACATCCGGTACGCCACCGGTACGGGGCCGGCATTTCATCTGCCCGTGCCGGGCGCCGGCTACCTGCGCAGCAACGCCCGCGTTCTCGACCGCATCACGCAATACCTGAAGTCGCTCGATCCCGATCTGGTCGGACTGATCGAGATCGACACCGGCTCGATCCGCTCCGGGCTCGTCAATCAGGCGAAGCAAATCGCCGACTCGCTCGGTCACTACTCCACTTACCAGTGCAAGTACGGCGCGACCTCCATCAACCAGATGATGCCGATCGTGCGCAAGCAGGCGAACGCATTCCTCGCCGCGCCACGCGTCGAAGGCGAGCGCTTCCACTACTTCGAGACCGGCATCAAGCGCCTGATCATCGAGCTGGAGCTGGAAGACGTCGCCGTGTTCCTCGTGCACCTGTCGCTCAAGTTCCGCCACCGGCACGATCAGCTGCGCCACCTGCACGAGCTGGTCAAGCGCGCCAGCAAACCGGTGATCGTCGCCGGCGACTTCAATACCTTCTGGGGCGATCACGAGATCTTCCTGTTCATGGAAGCCTCGGGCCTGAAGAGCGCGAACCGCCTCGGCCTGCCCTCCTACCCCAGCCGTAATCCGCGCAAGGAGCTCGATTTCGTGCTGTACTCCAACGGCATCGAGGTCATGCAGTTCGACGTGCCCGATGTGCGCTTCTCGGACCATCGGCCGCTGATCTGCGATTTCCAGGTCCGCCGCGCGCCGGCGTGAGGTCACCTTCGCCACTGGCAGGAAACGGGGTATGCAGGCACCCGCAGCGAATCGATCGACCCACTGGCGGCTCGTGACCGACTCCGACGGCGTCGCCTGGCTGGCGCTGGACAAGGCGGGCGCCTCGACCAACAGCCTGTCGCGCGAAGTCATGGAAGAGCTCGCGGCAATCCTCGGCGATTTCGCGAAGGCGTTGCCGAAAGCCCTGATCGTCACCTCCGCCAAGCGCGGCTTCATCGCCGGCGCCGACATCAAGGAGTTCGTCGGCATCCGCACGCCCGACCAGGCGTACCAGCTGATTCGCGGCGGCCAGCAAGTGCTCGACCAGCTGGCAGCGCTCGCCTGTCCCACCGTCGCTGCGATCAACGGCTTCGCGCTCGGCGGTGGGCTCGAAGTCGCGCTCGCCTGCCGTTACCGGGTGCTGGTCGACGATCCGGGCGCGACGCTCGGCTTTCCTGAAGTGCAGCTGGGCGTGCACCCGGGATTCGGCGGCACCGTGCGCGCCGTGCAACTCGCGGGGCCGATCGCCGCGATGGACCTGATGCTGACAGGCCGGACGATCCGCCCGAAGCAGGCACTCGCCATGGGTCTGGTCGACCGCCTGGCGCCGGTCGCACAGCTCGACGCCACGGCGAAGCAGCTGGCGCTCGCTCCGCCTTCGCAGCGTCAACCGAAGCTGCTGCACCGCCTGCTCAACCTGATGATCGTGCGCCCGGTGCTCGCGGGGCAGATGCGTTCGCAAGTCGCGCGCCGCGCTCGTCCGGACCACTACCCTGCCCCGTACGCCATGATCGCGCTGTGGCAGCGTTTCGGCGGCAAGGGCCCGCGCGCCTACGAAGCCGAAGCGCGCTCGATGGCGCAGCTGCTGTGCACGCCGACGTCGCGCAACCTGGTGCGCGTGTTCTTTCTGCAGGATCGTTTGAAATCCGCCGGCAAGAGCGGCGCCGAGCCGGCCAGGCACGTGCACGTGGTCGGCGCTGGGGTCATGGGCGGCGATATCGCGAGCTGGTGCGCAGCCCGCGGTCTCACCGTGACGTTGCAGGATCGCGGCGAGCAGTACATTGCTCCTGCGCTCGAGCGCGCCCGCAAGTTCTTCGAGAAGCGCTACCCCGACGCGGCCAGGCGCGAGGAAACGATGGCGCGGCTGAGCGCCGACGTCGAGGGTCGTGGGGTCCCCAAGGCGGATGTCGTCATCGAAGCGATCTTCGAGGACCTGAACGCCAAGCGCGAGCTGTACGCGCGCCTCGAGCCGCAGATGAAGCCGCTCGCCGTGCTGGCGACCAACACGTCGAGCATCGTACTGGAGCAGCTGGCCGCGAACCTGGCCGCGCCGGAGCGGCTGATCGGCCTGCACTTCTTCAATCCGGTCGCCCGCATGCCGCTGATCGAAGTAATCCATGCCGAGCGCACGCAGCCTCACAAGGTGCAGGCCGGCCTCGCTTTCGCGCGGCAGATCGACAAGCTCGCCATCGCCTGCCGCAGCTCGCCCGGTTTCCTGGTGAATCGCGTGCTGATGCCCTACCTGAGCGAGGCCATCCGTGCCGCCGAAGAAGGGGTTCCGCTCGCGCTGATCGATCGCGCGGCCGAAGACTTCGGCATGCCGATGGGACCGATCGAGCTCGCCGACGTGGTCGGCCTCGACGTCGTGATGAGCGTCGGCAAGGTGTTCTTCCACGCCGGCGCCGAGGTGCCGCACGTGCTGTCGATCCGCTACGAGCAGAAGAAGTTCGGCAAGAAGACCGGCGAAGGATTCTATGTCTGGCGCAACGACAAGCCGGAGAAGCCGGCCACCGAGGGGCGCGCGGCGCCGCCTGACCTGCAGGACCGTCTGCTGCTGCCGCTGATCAACGAGGCCGTCGCCGTGCTCCGGGAGCGCATCGTCGAAGATGCCGATCTCATCGACGCCGGCGTAATCTTCGGCGCGGGCTTCGCGCCGTTTCGCGGCGGCCCGATCCAGTATGCGCGGACGCGCGGCATCGATGCGATCCTCGCGCGTCTCGAAGAGCTGCGCACCGAGCATGGCGAGCGCTTCGCACCGGACGCGGGTTGGCAATTACTGCGGTAAACCGCGCGCTCAGCCGCCCCTGGCGTCGCAAAGGCCTGTGCTACCATCCAGCGCATGGAGAGCAAGCCGCTCGAACTTGGACTACTGCGCTCGTTTTCCCCGCTCGATGGATTGAAATCAGAAAACCTGCACGCGCTCGCGCGCAAGACGGTCATGCGTGAGCTGTCGACCGGCCGGCTGCTGTTCAAGGAAGGCGACACCGACAAGCGCACCTACTACCTGGTCAGCGGCGTGCTCGAGCTGCTGCACGAGAATCGCTCGGTGCTGGTCATCCGCGGCGGCTCGCCCGAGGCGCGCAATCCGATCGCTCCGGGCAACCCGCGCCGTTACGCCGCGCGCGTCGTCTCCGACCGCATCGACTACGTCGCCATCGACAGCGACATGCTCGACATGATGCTGACGTGGGACCAGACCGGCTCCTACGAGGTGAACGAGCTGCGCGGCGTCGGCGAGGAAGGTCCGAGCTCCGACGACTGGATGACGAACCTGCTGCAGACCAAGGCGTTCCACAAGATTCCGCCGGCGAACATCCAGGCGATCTTCATGCGCATGCAGCGCGTCGACTACAAGCCGGGCGAGGTCGTCATCAAGCAGGGCGACGAAGGCGACTACTTCTACGTCATCGTCAAGGGCAAGTGCGCGGTGACGCGCGAGACGCCGCTGAATCGCGATGGCATCAAGCTCGCCGAGCTCGGCATCGGCGACACCTTCGGCGAGGAAGCACTGATCTCGGACGCGAAGCGCAACGCCAGCGTCACGATGCTGACGGACGGCGCGCTGATGCGGCTGGCGAAGCAGGACTTCCGCACGCTGCTCAACGAGCCGATGCTCGAATGGGTCGACATGGACGAGGCGCGCACCCTCGTCGCCGAGGGCGGCAAGTGGCTCGATGTGCGCCTGCCGAGCGAGTTCGAAAACTATTCGCTGCCGGGCGCGCTCAACCTGCCGCTGTATTTCATCCGTCTCAAGCTCAAGACGCTGGAGCGCGACGTGCACTACGTCGTGTGCTGCGATACCGGACGCCGCAGCTCCGCCGCCTGCTACATCCTCTCGGAGCGCGGCTTCCGGGCCTCGGTGCTGAAAGGCGGCCTGATGGCCTATCAGGACAAATAACTAGTCTGCAACTCTCCGGGGTCGGCGGGCGTCCAACCGATCACCGCATGCGATTCCTGCCCCTCATTTGGTCCGGCATCTGGCGCAAGCCGGGGCGCAGCGTGCTGATCTTCCTGCAGGTCAGCGTCGCGTTCGCGCTGTTCGGCGTGCTTCAGGGGATGAAGAGCGGCACGGACGAGTTGATCGGCCGGGCCCGCGCCGATCTGCTGCTCGTACACGGCAGCCTCAGCATCATCGATCCGCTGCCGCTCGGCCTGCTCGAGCAGATCAAGTCGGTGGCAGGCGTCAAAGCCGTCATCCCGGTCGAATTGTTCGGTGGCATCTACCAGAAGCCCACGCAACAGATGGGCATTGTCGCCATCCGCCCGGACGCGGGCTGGCTCTCGGCCTTCACTTACACGGTCGCGCCCGAGCAGGCGGCCGCATTCGCGAAGACGCGAACGGGCACGCTGGTCAGGCAGCAGCTGCTCGACAAATACGGCTGGAAAGTCGGCGACCGGATTCCGCTGCTCACGAACGTGGCGCAGAGGAACGGCTCGCCAAACTGGTCGTTCGAGATCGTAGGCACGTACACGGACACCGACGTCGCGGGCGGCAGCGACGTCATCCTGATCCAGTACGACTACTTCGACGAGGCACGGGCGCTCAACAAAGGCTCGGTCAGTCACTTCAACGCCTCCATCGTCGACCCGCAGCAGGCTGCGACGGTGGCCGATGCCATCGACCGGCGTTTCGCGAATTCCACCAACGCCACGAAAACGGAATCGCTGCGCGAGCTGGCGCAGATGCAGCTGCAATCCATCGGCGACCTGGACTTCCTGATTCGCGCCGTGGTCAGCGCGGTACTGGTCGCGCTGTTCTTTGCAACCAGCACGATGCTCATGCAATCGGTGCGCGAGCGCACGCCGGAGCTGGCCGTCCTGAAGACGCTCGGCTTTGCCAACGGCTCGCTGTTCCTGTTCATCGTCGCGGAGGCTGCATTCATTTGTGTGATCGCCGCGGGCTTCGGCCTGGCGCTCGCGCTGCTCGCGTTCCCGTTCGCTTCCAGGTTCGTGCCGGGATTGTCCATGCCCGCGCCGGTGGTCGCGATCGGCCTGGGGTGCGCCGTGCTCGTCGCGTTGATCAGCGCGTCGGCGCCGGCGCTGCGCGCCGCGCGCCTGAACATCGTCACCGCCTTGGGCAGCCGGTAATCCGCCATGCAATTCCTCCGCGAGCTCCTTGCCCTCCTCCATGTCAATCTCGCGGGCATCATTGAGCGAATCGGCTCCGCACTCACGATTGTCGTGGGTGTGACCTGCGCAGTCGGCGTACTGGTCTCCATGCTCGCCATGGGAACGGGGGCGCGTGAGCAGCAGGAGGCCAACGTTCGCCCGGATCGCGTCGTGCTGACGACGCGAGGCACCGTGCAGGGCCAGGGCAGCATCACCAAGCAGGAGGCTGCGGTGATTCTGGGTCTGCCGGGCATCCGCAAGGACGCCGCAGGCCAGCCGCTCGTCGCCTTCCAGGCAATGACTCCCATCGAAGGCCGGCGGCGCGCGGGCGACAAGCGTATCTACTTTCCGCTGGTGGGCACGACCGCGAAGACGGCCTCGCTGACGCCGGACCTGCATTTCACCGCCGGACGGCCGTTCCAGCCGGGACTGCATGAGCTCGTTGCGAGCAATGCCTGCCGCCGGCAGTTCACCGGCTTCGAATTGGGCGATCGACGCCTCATTCGCGGCAGCGACTGGACCGTGGTCGGCTTGTTCGATCAAGGTCGCGCGCAGAACTGCGTCGTGAATGCCGATGCCGAGACGGTGATGAGCGCACTCAGCCGCACAACGTACTCATCGGCTACGTTGCTGCTGCAAACGGCCGAGAGCTTCCGGACCCTGCGCGACGCCGTCACGACCAACCCGGCGCTGCGCATCGACGTCCAGCATGAGAAGGACGCCGTCGCCACGGCCTTCAAGCCGGTCAACTCGATCCTCAACTTCGTGAGCTTCTTCGTCGGCACGATCATGGCGATTGGTGCGACGCTGGGCGCCGTCAATTCCCTCTATGCGATCGTCGACTCGCGGCAGCGGGAGATCGCGACGCTGCGCGCCATCGGGTTCCATCCGGGTGCGGTCGTGCTGGCCATCCTGCTGGAGTCGATGTTGCTGGCGCTGCCGGGAGCGTTGCTCGGCAGCGCGCTGGCCTGGCTGCTGTTCAACGGACTCGCGGCTAGTCCGTTCGGCTACAGCTTTCAGCTGTCCGTGACATCTTCGCTGGCCGTACTCGGCGTGGAATGGGCATTGGCGATGGGATTGCTGGGCGGGCTGCTCCCTGCCCTGCGTGCTGCACGAATGCCGGTAGTGACCGCGTTACGCGCGATCTGACTACATCGTGTGCGTCGGCTTGTCGCCACCGAGCGCGCCGGCCAGGTAGCTCTCGATCTTGCGCTGGGTGTTGCCGCGATCCTGCTCGCTGAACTGCACGCCGATGCCGGCGGTGCGCTTGCCCTGTGCGCCCTTCGGCGTCATCCAGATGACGCGCCCGGCGACCGGCAGCTTCTCGTCTTCGCCCATCAGGTTCAGCAGCATGAACACTTCGTCGCCCAGCCGGTAGTTGCTGTTCGTCGGAATGAACAGGCCGCCGTTCTTCACGAACGGCATGTACGCCAGATACAAGGCGCTCTTGTCCTTGATCGTGAGCGTCAGCAAACCGGGCTTGCTGCTGGGCTGGCGCATGACCATTCTCTGCTTGCCGTCAGGCTCTCTGCTTTGCGGGCTCGGATCCGAACACGTCCAGCATCGCGAGCAGCCACGATTCCACGGCCAGCTCGCGCTGGAGCGCGGTGCGGGCCAGTTGCGATTTCAGGGCCCTTGCGCGATCCACCATGCTGTAGACGCCGCTTATGTTCAACGGCCGGGAAGGACTTGGCAAGTGCGCAGAGCGCCCGGGGAACGTGATCAGGTCGGCATTTCCCGCAAGTGCCGCGCGCGCCAGCGAGGTGAGCCACAGGTCGAGCCAGGTCAGCCGCTCGTTCAGCCGGTCTTTTTCCCACTCCGCGGCGACCTGGGTCACGTCTGCCTGCCCCGCGAGCAACGCCCCGATAGACTTCTGCATCTGCTCGCTGAGCGCGTCGAAACTGCCATCTGCGTAGGCCAGCGCGCGCAGCGGCGCGCCACCGGCGAACTCGAGCAGCGCTGCATTTGCTGCGCGCCCACTTCTCGCGCTCAACCACGCGATCGCCTCTTCGCGCGACGGACGCGGGATCGTCACCTTCTGGCAGCGGCTGCGCACCGTTGGCAGCAGCGTCGACGGCTGCGACGTGATCAGGATCAGCAGACTGCGCGGCGACGGCTCTTCGAGCGTCTTGAGAACGCTGTTGGCGGCATTCGGCGTCATCAGGTGCGCAGGATCCACGATCGCGACTTTGTAGCCCTGCCGATAGCTCGTCTTGGTCAGCCGCTCGGTGGCGGCGCGCACCTGGTCGATCGAGATCTGCTGCTTGTCCTCTTCGGGCACGACCCACAGCAGATCCGGATGAGAGCCGGCCGCGAACAACGTGCAGCTCGGACATTCGCCACAGCATCTGAGAGTCGCGCCCGTCGACTTGTCGCACAGGACGGCGCAGGCGAGCCATGCCGCGAATGCCTGCTTGCCGAGACCTTCGGCTCCCTGCAACAGCAGCGCGTGCGACAGGCGGTTCGCTGCCCACGCCTTGCGCAACTGCGCCGCCGCGTCCTCGTGCCACGGCAGCAGCTGCGGGATCGTTCGCTCGGCAGTCTCGGTCATGGACGCATGAACAAGCGGATTTCGACTTCGGCGCGAATGGCCTGCTGCACGCTCTCGCGATCCTGGGTGGCGTCGATCACCGCGATGCGACCAGGTTGGCTGCGTGCACGCTCCAGGTAGCTGTTGCGCACGCGCTCGAAAAACTCCTGCCGCTCCTGCTCGAAGCGATCGCGCGCGCCCTCCCCGTCGCGGGCTGCCGCCCGCGCCGCGCCGATCTCGATCGGCGCATCGAGCAGCAGCGTGAGATCGGGACGCAGCTCCGCCTGCACGAAGAGCTCGAGCGACGCGATCTCTTCGCGGCGCACGCCGCGGCCGTCGCCCTGGTACGCGTACGTTGCATCGGTGAAGCGATCGCAGACCACCCACGCGCCACGCTCCAGCGCCGGCCGGATCAGATTCTCGATATGCGTGGCGCGCGCTGCGAACATCAGCAGCAGCTCGCAGCTCATCGGCATGGGCTCGTCGGTAGGAGTGAGCAGCAGCTCGCGGATCCGCTCGGCGCGCGGCGTGCCGCCGGGCTCGCGCGTGACGACGACCTCCAGACCGCGCTCCTGCAGCGAGTCGCGCAAGGCGGCGATCTGCGTCGTCTTGCCGACGCCTTCGCTGCCCTCGATGGTGATGAACTTGCCGCGATTCATCGTCGACGCAACTCCCGCAAGTACCGCTTCACGGCGAGGTTGTGCTCGGCGAGCGTCTTGGAGAAGTAGTGACTGCCGTCTCCCGCGCCCGTCGCCACGAAGAATAGCGCGCCCGACACGTCCGGTTGAACTGCGGCCTGCAACGATTCCAGGCTCGGCATGCAGATCGGTGTCGGCGGCAGCCCCGTGCGGGTGTACGTGTTGTAAGGCGTGTCCCGCGACAGGTCGACGCGGCGGATGTTGCCGTCGTAGGTCGTGCCCATGCCGTAGATCACGGTCGGATCGGTCTGCAGCCGCATGCCCCGTCGCAGGCGCTCCACGAACACGCCGGCGATCTGGCCGCGCTCGCGCTCCAACGCCGTCTCCTTCTCGACGATCGAAGCCAGGATCAGCGCCTCGTACGAGCTGGCGAGCGGCAGGTCGGCTGCCCGCTGCTCCCACGCCTTGCGCAGCTCGTCCTGCAGCCGTCGATGGGCGATGGTCAGCAGCTCCAGGTCCGTCGTGCCGCGCGGGAAGCGATAGGTATCCGGAAAGAACTGCCCTTCCGGATGCAACTGCGGCTCGCCGAGCGCGCGCATGATGTCGCCGTCACTGCGACCTGCACTGTCGTTGCGCACGGCGTCGTTCGCGACCAGCGCATTGCGCACGTCGGCGAATGTCGAGCCTTCGATGAAGGTGATGCTGTGGAGCAGAACCTGCCCGGAGCTCAGCAGTGTCAGCAGCGTCTTCGGCGTCAGTCCGGGCTGCAGCTCGTATTCCCCGGCTTTCAACGCGGCGTCGCGCCGTGTGAGACGCGACCACACGATCCACACGTCCGGTCGATCCAGCAGGCCGCGTTCGCGGAGAGCTGCGGCAACGCTGCGCATGTGCACGCCGCGCGGCACTTCGAAAGTCGTGCGTTGTTGCAGACCGGCGATGGGTTGCTCCAGCCACTGGTTTCCCCAGTAAGCAAGCCCGCCCGCCGCGAGCGCGCTCAGCACGATCAGAATGGCGAGGATCCGCAGCAGGCGCCGCATCAGGGATCCAGAGCCTTCCGCAGCCGGTCCGCCACCGGCGCGCCTTGCCAACGCAGCGTGCCGAGCTCAGTCACCGAGCGAATGCCGCGAACCGCGTTGGTGATGAACACTTCGCTTGCCGCCTCCACGTCGTGCGGCCACAGCGGCTCTTCGCTGACGGCGATACCCAGCTCCTTCGCCAGGCGCAGCACTTCGGCCCGCATGATGCCGTGCACGCCGCTGAAGCGCAGGTCCGGGGTGACCAGCACGCCTTCCCGAACCAGGAAGACGTTGTTGGAGGTGCCGCTGATCAGCTCGCCTTCCGTGTCGAGCATGAGGCCGTCGATGATCGCCTCGTCCTGCCACTCCGCCTGCGCCAGCACCTGTTCGAGGCGATTGAGATGCTTGATGCCGGCGAGCCGTGCATTGCGGCCGAGCCGCATCTCGCACCAGCGCAAGGCGAGCTGCGTAGTCGGCGGCGGCGGCGGCGCTGGATAGAGCGCGACGATGCGGGTCGTCTTGGATCGTGACGACGGCCGATAGCTGCGCGGCCCGATGCCGCGCGACACCACGATTTTCAGCACGGCGCGCTGCGCCGATCCGCTCAGTCGTTGCACATCCGACCGCAGTGCTGCTGCATCGGGCGCGGCGATGCCGAGGCGTTCGCAGCCGAGTGCGAGCCGCCGCAGATGCTGCTCGAGCCACCGCACGCGGCCATTTGCCAGCAGCGCGCTCTCGAACACGCCATCGCCGTAGTGCAGACCGCGATCCTCGACCGCCAGCGCCTGCAGCGGGTCCGGCGGACTGATGCCGTTGACCAGCACAGCCGCGGTCACGACTCGACTCCTACCGCTCGCAGCACGCCGCGCGCCTTCGCCCGCGTCTCTTCGAGCTCACGTTCCGGAATCGAGTCGGCGACGATGCCGGCTCCGGCGCGCACCGTGAGCTCGCGTCCGGCGAGCTGCAGCGTGCGAATCAGTATGTTCATGTCCATGGTGCCGTCGCGATTCAGGTAGCCGAGCGATCCCGTGTATGCGCCGCGCGCGGTGCTCTCCAGCTCGGCGATGATCTCCATGCAGCGGATCTTCGGGCATCCGGTGATCGTGCCGCCCGGGAACACCGCCGCGAGCACATTGCCGGGCGTGACGTCCGGGCGCAAGCGGCCGCACACGTTCGAGACGATGTGATGCACGTGCGAGTACGACTCGATCGTCATGAACTCGTCCACGCGTACGCTGCCGGCCTCGCAGATGCGACCGAGATCGTTGCGCTCGAGGTCGATCAGCATGATGTGCTCCGCCCGCTCCTTCGGGTGCGCGTGCAGCTCGCGCGCCAGTGCCTGGTCCGCAACCGGATCGGCGCCGCGCGGCCGTGTGCCCGCAATCGGACGCGTGGTCACGACGCCGTCGCGCACGCTCACGAGTCGTTCCGGCGACGAGCTGATCACGGCGATGCCGTCGAGCTGGGCGCTGCCGCTGAATGGTCCGGGATTGGTCTCGCGCAGCCGGCGATAGACGTGATGCGGCTGCACGCCCGGCCGCAGCAGCGCGCGCCAGCCGCGGGACAGGTTCGCCTGGTAGACGTCGCCCGCGCCGATGTATTCGAGCGCCCGCTCCACGGCTTCGAGGTAGTGACGCGGATCGTCCTCGACCACCGAGTCGACCAGCGGCGTGCGCAAATCCGGCGGGACTGACACGGCACGCAGATCGGCAGCGATGCGCGGAATCAGGTCAGCCGCTTCCGGCTCGGCCACGATCCAGGAGCGAGCGCTGCCGTGCTCATGTACGACGGCGGCACGGATGCGGATTGCCTGGGCAATCGGACCGACCGCCGGCTGCGGCAGGCGCAAGCGAGGCTCGATCTGACCCGCGAGCTCGTAGCCCAGGTACAGCAGCCATCCGCCCGTGAAAGGGATTGCCGGTCCGCTGTCCGGCGCCGTGGCTGGTATTCGCTCGCGTTGCCAGCAACGATCCAACTCGGACAGAAGGCTTGCGGAGTCGGCCGCTGCTACGAGGCCGCCGGACGGATGTGCGAACAGGATGTCGAAGCGGCCGAGCGGCTCGCCGGCCGCGGCGCTCTCGAACAGCGCCGGGTACAGCTCCGGCGAGGCGGCATGAAGTGCGAGCAGCGCCGCCGGATCGATACTGACGGTGCGGAGGACGCTCAATCCAAGATCATTCGGGGGCGCGGAAGATCAGCGACCCGTTCGTGCCGCCGAAACCGAACGAGTTGGACAGCGCGACGCGGATCGGCATGCGCCGCGCCACCTTCGGCACGTAGTCGAGGTCGCAGCCCTCGCCCGGATTGTCGAGGTTGATCGTCGGCGGCGCCACCAGGTCGCGGATCGCGAGGATCGAACAGATCGCCTCGACCGCGCCCGCGGCGCCGAGCAGATGCCCCGTCATCGACTTGGTCGAGCTCACTGCGAGCTTGAATGCGTGATCGCCGAAGGCGCGCTTCATGGCGATCGTCTCGGCGCGATCGCCGAGCTCAGTCGAGGTGGCGTGCGCGTTCACGTACTGCACGTCGCTGGCGTTGAGTTTCGCATCGTGCAGCGCATTCGCCATCGCCAGGCGCGCGCCTTCGCCGTCTTCCGGCGGCGCCGTGATGTGATGCGCGTCGCCGCTCATGCCGAAGCCGACGACTTCCGCATAAATCTTCGCTCCACGCGCTTTCGCGTGCTCGTACTCCTCGAGCATGACCGCGCCCGCGCCGTCCGCGAGCACGAAGCCGTCACGATCGCGGTCCCACGGCCGGCTGGCGCGCTGCGGATCGTCATTGCGCGTCGACAGCGCCCGCGCCTGGCAGAAGCTGCCGAGGCCGAGCGGCGTGGTCGCCATCTCGGCGCCGCCGGCGATCATCGCGTCGGCGTCGCCGTATTGAATGAGCCGCATCGCCAGCCCGATCGCGTGCGTCGAAGTCGTGCATGCGGTCACCGTCGCCAGGTTCGGGCCGGTGAGCTTGAAATTGATCGAGATGTGGCCGGAGATCATGTTGATGATGCTGCCGGGCACGAAGAACGGCGAGATGCGCTTCGGGCTGTGCGTCTCGGCGTATTTGCGGTAGTTCTCTTCGATCGTGTCGAGGCCGCCGATGCCGGCGCCCATGGTGATGCCGATGCGGTGCGCGTTCTCCGGCTGCACTTCGATGCCGGAGTCCTTGAGGGCGTCCGCCGCTGCACCGTAGCCGTAGTGCATGAACGGATCCATCTTGCGCAGCTCTTTGGGGGAGAGGTACGACTCCGCGTTGAAGTCTGCGACCGGCCCATGAAAGCGCACCGGCCAGGCGCTGACGTCGAAGCGCGTGATCGGCCCGATGCCGCTCTTGCCTTCGAGCACGTTGCGCCACGCCGTGTCGACGGTGCTGCCGACGGGCGAGACGATGCCGAGGCCGGTGATGACGACGCGCCGCTTCGACAAGCGATTACCTCTTCGTGCAGTTCATGGGTTGGGAGAGTGGCAAGCGATGCAGTCGACCCGCCTTCCCTGGCCGGGGACTCTATGAAGCGCAGGCGTCACATCTGCCAGGGGCGCCTGCGAGCGAAGTGTCAGGCCTGGTTGCGGCGCTCGGTGATGTAATCGATCGCCTGTTGAACGGTCGTGATCTTCTCAGCGTCCTCGTCCGGGATCTCGGTCTCGAATTCCTCCTCCAGCGCCATCACCAGCTCGACCGTGTCGAGCGAGTCGGCGCCGAGGTCGTCGACGAAGGAAGCGTCGTTCGTGACTTCTTCCTCTTTCACCCCCAGTTGCTCGGCGACGATGGCTTTAACCTGCTGTTCGATACTGCTCATTGGTGTACGAGTCCTCTATGAGGCTTTTGAACCCTTCACAAACCGACCCTTAGTAGTTCGTTGGGGCGGGTCGCAGGGGGCGTATTCTAAGTTAAGACCCCGACAGGTCCAACATTTCCAAAAACTCAATCCGCGAAGGCACTTGACAGCGATTCAGACCATGTACATGCCGCCGTTGACGTGCAGCGTCTCGCCGGTGATGTAAGCCGCTTGTGGCGACGCAAGAAACGCCACCGCGCAGGCGATGTCTTCCGGCGAGCCGAGCCGTCCGAGCGCGATCTGCGCCGTCAACTGCGCCTGCTGTTCGGCAGGCAGCTGCGCGGTCATGTCTGTGGCGATGAAACCCGGCGCCACGACGTTCACCGTGATCCCGCGCGAGCCGACCTCGCGCGCCAGCGACTTCGTGAAACCGATGATGCCGGCCTTCGCGGCGGCATAGTTCGTCTGCCCGGCATTGCCCATCACGCCGACGACCGAGGCGATGTTGATGATGCGTCCACGGCGCGCCTTCATCATGCCGCGCACGACGCCCTTCGAGAGGCGGAACACCGAGCCGAGGTTGGTCGCGAGGATGTCGTTCCATTCCTCTTCCTTCATCCGCAGCAGCAGGTTGTCGCGTGTAATTCCTGCATTATTCACCAGCACCGTCGGCGCGCCTTCGTGTGCTTCGATGTCCTTCAGCGCCGCTTCGATCGACTGCGGATCGGCAACGTTCAGCACGATGCCGCGAACCTTGCCGGCGGCCGCGAGCGACTGCGTGATCCCTTGCGCGCCGGCTTCGCTGGTCGCAGTGCCGACGACGGTCGCGCCGCGACGCGCGAGCTCGGTGGCGATGGCGCGACCGATGCCGCGCGAGGCGCCCGTGACCAGCGCGATCTCCTGTGCGAGCGTCTGCTCGGTCATGCGTTGCTCCTGCAGGCGTGCAGCGCCTGCTGCAGCGATTCGGCATCCTCGATCGCGAGCATCGCAATGTCCTTGTTGCGCTCGATGCGGCGGTTGAGACCGGTGAGCACACGGCCCGGACCGCACTCGACGATGACGCGCGCGCCATCCTTGAGGATCGCCTGGATCGTTTCCGTCCAGCGCACCGGCTTCACCAGCTGTTCCACCAGCGCCTTGCGAATGCCTGCCTCGTCGCCGTGCTTGCGAACGTCGACGGTGTAGATGTCACGGACCTCGGGCGTGCTGAACTTCACCTGCTGCAGCTTCTCGCCGAAGCGGTCGGCCGCGGGTTTCATGAGCGCGCTGTGCGAGGGAACGCTGACGGGCAACTTGATCGCGCGCTTCGCGCCCTTGGTCTTCGCAACTTCGATCGCCCGGTCGACGGCTGCCGCCGCGCCGGCGATCACGACCTGCCCGGGCGAGTTGAAGTTCGCGGCTTGTACGGTTTCACCCTGCGAGGCTTCGCGACACGCTGCTTCGACGTCGGCATCGTCGAGACCCAGAATCGCCGCCATCGCGCCCTGCCCCGCCGGCACGGCCGCCTGCATTGCTTGTCCGCGAAACTGCACCAGTCCGATCGCTGTCCGGAAATCGAGCGCACCGGAACACACGAGCGCGGAATACTCACCGAGGCTGTGGCCGGACATCGCCGCCGGCAGACCGCCGCCGTGCTTGCGCCAGACACGCCATGTCGCCACGCCGGCAGCGAGCATCGCCGGCTGCGTGCGCTCGGTCTTGCCCAGCTCTTCTTCCGGCCCGCCCTGGCACAGTTTCCACAGGTCGTAGCCGAGAACCTCGGATGCTTCCGCGAACGTCTGCTGAACGAGCGGCTCGGCGCCCGCGAGCTGCGCCAGCATGCCGACGGACTGCGAGCCCTGGCCGGGGAAGACGAAAGCGAAGGTCATAGAAGCGGTTGGCGGTTATCGGTTGGTGCAGAGGGCGCGCGATTATAGCGATGGCCGTTTCGCGGGCCAGTCTCGTGAGCGCAGCCAGAGCCAGGCGCCCGCCAGCGCGCCGCCGACGGCGCCAAAGAGGTGCGCATCTACAACGACCGGCATGTCGCCGGAAAGCGGCAGCGCGCCGTGCCACTGCTCCCAGGCGAGCTTGCCGAGCAGGACCAGCGTCAGCCCCAGCGCCAGGGCCTTCGATTCGTGGCGCCACCAACCCAGTGCGCCGGCGGCCAGTGCGCCGTGCAGGACTCCCGACAGGCCCACGTACCATTGCAGCTGTGGCTCCAACAACACAAAGCCGAGATCGATCGTCACGATGCTGCTCGCCAGGACCAGCAGCCACGCTCGAAGCGAGTATTCGCGCGGAAACAGCGCGGCAATCAGCCCCAGACCGACTGCATTCAGCAACAGGTGCTGGCCGGAGCCATGCACGAAGTGACCTGTCAGCAGCCGCCAGTACTGGCCATGCAGGACTGCCGTCCGCTCGTAACGCAGTACCTCCCGGCCCGTCTGGCCGGTCAACCACAGCAGAACCAGCAGCCCCGCCAGCAGTCCAACGAGCCAGCCTCCCTGGATGGAGGACAGAGCGGTCGGCACCCGTCTGCCGGAGGACTCGGGGACGGCGTCACTCATGCTTTCGGCCTGCTTTGTTATGATCCGGCGCCCCTGAAGGACCGCTTAGACCTCACCGCCCCGTGCATCGTTAACCTCATCGTTGAGCTTCTCCCGCACCCCAGGAACGGAATGACTATGACAGATATGAACACCCTGTTGCGCCGGCACGCTCGCCGCGGATTCACGCTGATCGAGATCATGGTCGTGGTCGTGATCCTGGGCATCCTCGCCGCGCTGGTCGCACCCAACGTCATGCGCCGTATCGACGACGCGCAGATCACCAAGGTGAAGCAGGACCTGCGCGCCATGGAGACCGCGCTCAATCTCTACAAGATGGACAACTACAAGTACCCGACCACCGAGCAGGGCCTGAAGGCGCTGGTCACGCAGCCGAACGATCCGACGGTGCGCAACTGGAAGCCCGGCGGCTATCTCGGCAACAGCGGTCAGCTCAAGGATCCGTGGGGAACCGAATACCTCTATGTCTACCCCGGTCAGCACGGCGAGTACGACATCTACACGCTCGGCGCCGACGGCCAGGAGGGCGGCGAAGGCGTGAACGCCGACCGGGGCAACTGGCAGACGGAGTGAC
>DATBKP010000060.1:0-5470 GCA_036555785.1 Steroidobacteraceae bacterium | reverse complement strand
CACCTTTAGTGCTAGTCTTGAAACGGTCGCTAAGCAATTGATTCAGCTATCGAACGACAACGGCGGACGCGACAATGTGTCGATCATCCTTGCTCAAGTTGTGGACTCGTTCGCAGCGAAGACAGGCGTAGTTGACAGAATCTTGCGCTGGTTCGGCTAGCATCCGCTTTGCCGACGCACTGGTCAGTCGGGAGTTCCGAGGACGATACATGGCACGGTTGATCCTTAGCTTGGATGGTTCGGTCATGGCCGAATACAACATGAACAAGGAGCGTTACACGATCGGGCGGCTGCCGGATAACGACATCCGCATCGACAACCCTGCCGTGAGCGGCCATCACTCGCTGATCATCAACATTCTCAACGACTCGTTCCTCGAAGACCTCAACAGCACCAACGGCACGTACGTCAACGGCAAGCTGATCAAGAAGCACGCGCTCCAGCACGGCGACGTCGTCACCGTCGGTCATCACCAGCTGCGCTTCGTCGACACGCAGAGCTCGGACAACGAGCCGGACGAGTTCGAGAAGACGATGGTGATCACGCCGGGGTCTGCGGTCGCAGCGGCCGCGGCGAAGAAAGCGTCGGCCATCGCGCCGCCACCTGCCGCGCCCAAGTCGTCCGGTGCGACTGCCACTGCGATCCGCGCGGTGCCGACGGGCGCAAGCTCGAGCGCCACCGGCGAGCATCCGATTGCGCTGCCGAAAGCCAAGCTGCAGGTTCTGAGCGGCGCGTTCGCGGGACGCGAGCTGGAACTCAACAAGGCGCTGACGACGCTCGGCCGCCCGGGCGTGCAGGTCGCGGCGATCACGCGCCGCGCCGACGGCTTCTTCATCGTGCACGTCGACAGCGGCAAGCCGAACGACTATCCGCACGTGAACGGCAGCGGCATCGGCGAGCAAGCGCGCAGGCTGCAGGACAACGATGTGATCCTGCTCGCCGGCGTGAAGATGGGATTCTTCGAAGGCTGATGTGTCGGGCTGAAGCCCGACCTACGGTTTCTCTTCTCTGCGCACTCTGGCCGCGATCCGGCAGAACAACTCGTAGGCGATCGTGTCCGCGAACTGCGCGACGCGCTCCGCCGGCAGACCCTTGCCCCACAACGTGACCTCGTCGCCCACCGCGACGTTCGGCAGCTCGGTCGCATCGAGCATGGTCATGTCCATCGAGACGCGGCCGACCACCGACACCTCTCGGCCGTTGAGCAACACGGGCGCGCCCGCATGCATGCAGCGCGGATACCCATCGCCGTATCCGACAGCGGCCACTGCAATTCGCGTCGGCCGCTTCGCGCGCCAGATGCCGTTGTAGCCGATCGCCTCGCCCGCCCCGACGCTGCGCACGGCAATCACCTGCGTCGCAAATGTCATCGCCGGCAGCAGGCCGAGATCGGCAGCGCTGCACTCGGGGAATGGCGAAGCGCCGTAGAGCATCAAGCCGGGCCGGACCCACTCGCCGTGCGCGTCCGGCCACGCGATGATGGCGGCGGAGTTCGCGATGCTGCGCTCCAGGCGCGGCGTCCCGCACAGTGCGCGAAAGCGATCGAGCTGCAGCTTCGTTCCCAGGCCGCCGGCGTTCTCCGCGCTGGCGAGATGTGTTAGCAGGCGCAGCGTTCCCACCGCGGCGCAGCCAGCGAGGCGGCCGTGCGCATCGGCGAACTGCTCCGTCCGGAAGCCGAGGCGGTTCATGCCGGTGTCGGCCTTCAGCCAGATCGCGAATCGATGCGTTCCGGCGTGCTGCTCCAGCATCGCGATCTGCTCGAACGAATGCACGACGAGCTGCAGATCGTGGCTGGCCGCCGCTTCGAGCTGACTGGCTGTAAAAACTCCTTCGAGCACGACGATCGCTTGCGCAATGCCGGCCGCGCGCAACGCGAGCGCTTCCTCGATGCGCGCGACGCCGAAAGCGTCCGCAGTTGCGAGCGCGCGCGCCGCGTGGACCAGGCCGTGACCGTAGGCGTTGGCTTTGACCGCAGCGATGACGCGAGCCGCAGGCGCGAAGCGGCGGACGACCGCAAGGTTGTTGCGCAGGGCGGCGGCGTCGACCGTGACGACTGGAACGCTGCTCACGTGTCCCCGTAGGCGTACTCGGGCGCGAAGTTCTCGAACTTCGTGTACTTGCCGAGGAACGTCAGCTGCACGTCGCCGATCGGGCCGTTGCGCTGCTTGGCGATGATGATGTCGGCGATGCCCTTGCGCGTGGTGTTCGGGTCGTAGACCTCGTCGCGGTAGATCATGATGATCAGGTCCGCATCCTGCTCGATCGCGCCCGACTCGCGCAGGTCCGACATCACCGGCTTCTTGTCGGTGCGCTGCTCGACGCTGCGGTTGAGCTGCGATAGCGCGATCACCGGCACCTTGAGCTCCTTGGCGAGCGCCTTGAGCGAGCGCGAGATCTCGGAGATCTCGGTGGCGCGATTCTCCTTCGTTCCCGGCACCTGCATGAGCTGCAGGTAGTCGAGCACGATCAGGTCGAGCCCGTGCTCGCGCTTCAGGCGCCGCGAGCGCGCGCGCACTTCGGTCGGCGTCAGCGAGCCCGTATCGTCGATGAAGATCTGCGCGGACTTCATCATGTTGATCGCGGTGTTGATGCGCGACCATTCCTCGTCGCCGAAATTGCCGGTGCGCAGGTGGCCCTGGTCGACGCGGCCGAGCGAGGAGATCATGCGGAACGCCAGCTGCTCGCGCGACATTTCCATGCTGAACACGCCGACTTTGGCCTTGGCGGGGCCGAACGCGGCGTTCTCGGCGATGTTCAGCGCGAAGGTGGTCTTGCCCATCGAGGGACGGCCGGCGACCACGATCAGGTCGCCCTTCTGCAGACCCGCGGTCATCTCGTCGAGCTTGCCGAAGCCGGTGCTGACGCCGGTCAGCGCGCCGCTCGACTGGTGCAGCAGGTCCAGGCGGTCGATGACCGCGCCGAGCTCTTCCTTCAGCGCGATGAATCCCGAGCCGGTCTTGTTGCCGGCCTCGGCGATCTCGAATACCCGCCGCTCGGCTTCATCGACCAGCTCAGTGGCCGCTCGACCTTCGGGATCGTAGGCGCTCGCGGCGATCTCGCCGCCGACGCTGATCAGGCGGCGCAGCGTCGCGCGCTCACGCACCGCATCGGCATACGCACGCACATTCGCCGCGCTCGGCGTGTCGCGCACCAGGCCGGCGAGATAGACCAGGCCGCCCGTTTCTTCGGCGCTGCCTTTGCGTTCCAGCCATTCCGACAGCGTGACTGCATCGGACGGCTCGCCGCGACCGGCCAGCTCGGCGATGGCTTCGAAGATCAGCTGATGATCGCGGCGGTAGAAATCGTCGGCGACCAGGCGGTCGGCGATCGTGTCCCAGGCGCGATTGTCGAGCATCAACGCGCCGAGTACTGCCTGCTCGGCTTCGACCGAGTGCGGCGGCACGCGGATCTCGTCGACCGCGGCCTTGTCGCGCGCGCGGCGCGGCCCGACGGCTGCGACTTTGGATTCAGCCTCGGCCACGAGTGAAGTCGGGCTGAGCCCGACCTACTCCTCGGCGACGATCGTCACCGGCACGTCGACTGTGACGTCGGTGTGCAGGTGCAGCTGTACGACGTGCTCGCCGGCCTGGCGAATCGGGCCGTGCGGCAGGCGCACTTCGGAGCGCTCGACCTCGAAGCCGGCCTGGCGGGTCGCTTCGGCGATGTCCGAGGTGCCGACCGAGCCGAACAGCTTGCCTTCGCCGCCGGCCTTTGCGGTCAGCGACAGTTTGAAGCCTTCGAGCTTCTTGGCACGCGCCTGCGCCTGCGCCAGCTCATCGCCCGCCGCCTTCTCCAGCTCGGCGCGGCGCGCTTCGAACTTGGCGATGTTGTCGGGCGTCGCGAGCGTCGCCTTGCCTTCCGGCAACAGGAAGTTGCGGCCGTAACCGGACTTCACCTTGACGCGGTCGCCGATGTTGCCGAGGTTGGCGACCTTCTGCAGCAGAATGATTTCCATCGTAAGTACCTACATCAGAAGCAAGAAGACTGTGGGCTGTAGGCTGTAGGCTGTAGCCAGAGAAGAGTTCTTCTTCCGACCTACAGCCTACAGTCTACAGCCTAAAGCCTGGCCGCCTGGCGCGGCCGCAGCCAATTGTCCGCGAAGCCCCAGCTCGCGAGCACGAACATCGTCACCACGTTCGACAGCGGCACGATCAGCAGCAGATAGATCGCCGCCAGCCAGCCGCGGTTGAGCCGGCCGCCGGCGCGGCTGCGATGCGCCGCCGCCAGCCCCTGGAAGGTCAGCGCCATGAACGCGATCCAGGTGAGCCACGAGATCAGCGGCACGCTCGTCGCCATCGCGAGCACGAACAGCACCGTCACCGCAATGCCCAGCACAGTTCCCAGCCGCAGCAGCTGGTACTCGCGGCCGAACGCGCCGGTCTCCGGCCGCAGCAACGATTCCCACCAGCGGCCCAGCAACAGCGCGCCGAACACCGTGGCCAGCGCGAATGCGCCGAGCGCGCCCCACATCGACTGCGCGAGCGCCGCAATGAGCGCATCGTGATCGGCTTGCGAGAGCCCCGTCGGCTGCATCGAATCGAACAACTGCGTCAGCGGCGCCTGCCACGCACCGATCGGATCCGCCAGCAGGAAATTCACGCCGGCCAGCAGCGCGCCGGCCGCCAGCACGGCAACCTGGAAGCACAGGTTCAACGAGCGCGTCCGCTTCAGCAGCGCAGCGAGCGCGGCCGGACTGAAGAAGGCCAGCGCGATTCCGCTGTGAGTGCCCGGCAGCACCGAGGGCGCCAGCAGGTACACGATCCAGCACGCAGCGCCGGCGCCGGTCGCCGCGACTGCAAACCCGAGCTTCGCGTCGAAGCGCAGTACGGTCAGGACCGGAATCGCGCACGCGAGCACCGTGAACGGCAGCATCAGCTGCGACAGCGCTCCGCAGAACGCGATCGCAATGATGGGGCGCCACGGATGCTCGGTCAGCCAGGCGGCGATTGCACGATGCATGGTCACGCGCGCCGCATGGGCTTCGCGGCGCGCACCTCGCTACGACAGCTCAGTGCTGGTCGGTGTACGGCAATAACGCCAGGTAACGCGCGCGCTTGACGGCGATCGCGAGCTGACGCTGATAGTGCGACTTGGTCCCGGTGATCCGGCTCGGAACGATCTTGCCGGTCTCCGTGATGTAGCTCTTCAGGATGCCGAGATCCTTGTAGTCGATCTGCTCGATGCCTTCGGCGGTGAAGCGGCAGAACTTGCGGCGGCGGAAGAAACGGGCCATCGGTGCAACCTCTCGAAAGGAGTGAACGGTCGGGATCAGGCGTCGGCGCGCGCGGAGTCGTCGTCGCCGTCATCGACGAAGCGCTCGTCGCGCCCTTCGTCGTCGCCCTTGGCCATCGGCGAAGGCTCGGTGACCGCCGCGTCCATCTTGATCACCAGGTGGCGCAGCACCGCGTCGCTGAACCGGAACGCGCCGGTCAGCTCGCTCAGCGTCTTGCTGTCGCACTCGATGTTCATC
>DATBKP010000059.1:0-89341 GCA_036555785.1 Steroidobacteraceae bacterium | reverse complement strand
CGCTCCACATCTTTCTCGTGAAGAACGCGTGCCTAACAAGCGAATCGAGTTCGCTCCCTTCGGTCGCCCGACTCGCAAACGGCAGAGCCGTTTGCTCGCGGCTCATTCGCGGCGTTAGGCGTGCAAGCCCTATGACTCTTTGGGACGTGATGCGGCCAACTGCTCTTCTGGGCGGCGTCAGTGCGGCGGTTTCGATGCAGCTCACGGTGGGAATTGCTGCGGTCGTTGCGTCAGGAGTGTTGGGTCTCGTCGCTGGTCTGGCTGCTTTTCGCTCCTCCAGTTTGGCTGCCGAGCGAATGCGTCGCGACGCGTCGGATGCTTCATTTCGCTCGCTGTATTTCGCCACTTTCGTAACAATCTGTGCCGCGGGTTTTTTTGGAGGGTGGCTCGGTGCCTTGGCTCTTCATGCAATCGCCTAACAAGCCGCTGGTTCCGACTCGCAACGGCGAAGCGCCGTTGCTCGCGGCACAGCGGCGGCGTTAGAAGTCAAAAGAGCGCATGAGCACAGGGTGGCAACTGGTTTCTGGCCTTCTCTTGATCGCAGTCGGAGTAGCGTGGATTTGGAAGCGTGAGATCCCGGTTGGGATAGAAGGCGAACCTCCGGCCTTTCATGCACGCGGGATCTTGGCTGTCATTCTCGGCATCGCAGCCATATTGATCGGCCTGGTCGTCACCTTTGACGTGCCGCGGCATCTACAAGTTGACTCCTGCTTGGACGGGGGTGGAAGCTTTGACTACGAGAAGAACGTCTGCGATTTCTCCGTCAGTCACCCGATTCGGACGCAATGACTTCTAACAAGCGAATCGAGTTCGCTCCCTTCGGTCGCCCGACTCGCAAACGGCAAGGCCGTTTGCTCGCGGCTCATTCGCGGCGTTAGGTAGTCATGAAACCACTCCTGGCTTGCCTAATAGCGGTGTTCGCATCGGCTGCGGTCTCAGCGAGCACCTCGATCATGCTCCATCGCGTCGAGCCGAGACCGACAACGACGTGCGGCTGTGAGTTCTTTAGGCCGGCGAAAGGTAAGGGGCATGAGGTTGATCCTTTGGTTGCGCTTGGCATCAACGAGCAGCCGCCTTTTGCTGTAGTGAACCTCGGGCGGGGCAATCTAAGGCTTGACCGTGTGAGCAGCGTTGGTGGAGGCGCTTGTAGTTTGGGACAGAAGTGGCTATCGCGCTGGCAAGCCGACGATGTTGTTCTTGCCCTCAATCTGTCGACGACTGGCCCGGGAGAGGAAAGCTGCTGGTTCGACGGAACAGTGTCCATCACGCAGGGCGAAGACAGGACTTCTTTTCCCGTTCGAGGCGGGTGTGGCTGTTAGACACATGCCACCTAACAAGCGAATCGAGTTCGCTCCCTTCGGTCGCCCGACTCGCAAACGGCGAGGCCGTTTGCTCGCGGCTCATTCGCGGCGTTAGGCACTTAGAGAACTGGCCTCTATGGATCGCGACACCGCTGCATTGCTCGTCAATCACTACCTGCGCATTTGCGCTGAACTCAATCAAATGACGCACGCCATTGGAGCGCTACCTAACTCGGACGACCAGAAGCGGTTCCGGCGGCCGGTCGGTCAGTTCAGTGCAGGTCTTTACGTAGATCTCATTGTTCCGCTCATCAAGCAGTTTCCTGACCTCGATCCTGACAGGAATGAGGGCTCCAATGCCTAACAAGCGAATCGAGTTCGCTCCCTTCGGTCGCCCGACTCGCAAACAGCGAGGCTGTTTGCTCGCGGCTCATTCGCGGCGTTAGCCTGAGAAACTGCATGCGCCTGCTGTACCCAAGCGATCCGATAAGCTCGAAGAGGGCAGACGACACGTACGCTCAGGAGTTTGAGGCCGCCCGGTCTGCCGGGTTCGAGGTGTCGCTCTTCTCTTTCGAGGACTTTGAGCGTGGCATCTTCACGCCCCGGCCCAATCTGCAGCCTGATGAAGCGGTGCTATATCCGGGCTGGATGCTGACCGTTCCGCGTTTCAAGGATCTGCTGCAGGCCATCGGCCTACGCTCCGCAAGGCCGTTCACGTCCGCTGAGGAATACGCAGCGACTCACCATCTTCCGCAGTGGTACCCACTATTGAGTGAGTTGACGGCAGAGACAGTCGTGCTGGATCAAGGTGCGGATTTCGTGCGCGCTCTCGGTGGACGCAATTGGCCCGGCTACTTCATCAAGGATTACGTGAAGTCACTGAGCACGGGCGACGGATCCCTGGTGACTCGGCCCGAAGACATTGCGGGTATTGTGTCGTTGATGATGAAGTATCGAGGGTTCGTCGAAGGCGGTGTCTGCGTGCGACGCAAAGAAGAGTATGAACCTGCTTCGGAGAGGAGGTATTTCGTGTTCCGGGGCAAACCTTTGGCCACCGCTCACCCGGTGCCCGAGCTGGTAGCAACCTGCGCTGCGCGCATTAAGAGCCCTTTCTATTCGGTAGATGTGGCAAGACGCCTAGACGGCGAGTTGCGAGTGATCGAGCTTGGCGATGGGCAAGTGTCCGATCGCAAGGAATGGCCGGCCGACCATTTCATCGCAACGATGTATGAAGCGGCTAACAAACCCATGCAGCCGACGTGCGAAGACGCACGCGGCTGATGGGCGGCGTTAGGGCACACGCATGGTGTATCTGGCATTAGACCGAACGTCAGCGCTGGAGGCGATCGCACTTGCGGCGTCGGGTGGCCACGCGGTATGGGTGGGATCCGATGCGATCTCTAAAGAAGAACATCGTCGGTTCAGTGCGGAAGGTGTGACCTTGACGCGATTCAGCTATGCGCTTGCTGGTGCGAGCAGGTCGGTGTTGGAAGAAGCCCTGGCTACCATGGAAGAGCATCATCCGGGTCAGACCATCTGGGTTCAGCATGTGGCTAAGCCCTAACAAGCCGCTGGTACCGACTCGCAACGGCGAAGCGCCGTTGCTCGCGGCACAGCGGCGGCGTTGGGCTGCAAAGCGAGGCCGACAGTGCCACTGAGCGCTGCAATTGTTGTCATCGCTATGGCTGCTGCAGCTGTGGACCGTCAAGTTGTCGAATCTCTGCTTGAGACAAGACGGCCGGAGGGATTTGGGGATGCCGGCATCATTGCTGACGTAACCGCTGACCTGAACGCGGATGAGGTGATAGACGAGATCATCCTGTATAGCTACCAGATCGGCTCGTCTCGAGATGGGAACCACTGGCAGTACTTAGTGGCTTTCCTCTCCTCGCCGACAGGTCACAGTCCCACTGAGTCACTGCTCGTCGGTGGTAAGGGCCGCGAGCTTTGGGACAAGATCGAGGTCGTAAGTGATGGCATTCGTCTCGAGGGAAGGCATTGGAGACTTGATGATGCGATGTGTTGCCCCGGCGAGATTGCGGAGATGGTCATAGAACTTCACGACGGCAAGTTCATTGCGTTGGGGGGCAGATGGCGCAAGCAGTAGTTCAGCCCAACAAAGCCATGCACGCGACGTGCGAAGACGCACGCGCGTGATGGCTAGCGTTATGCCGGTTAGGCATGGAAGAGGACACAGTCACGATGTATCGCCCGGTGGGCCCGAAGGAGCTGAAGCTCTTGGAGGACAGTGGTTTTCGTCGCTGGCCACCGCGCTTGCCTGAACAGCCCATCTTTTATCCAGTCACGAATGAAAGGTACGCGGCTGAGATCGCGAGCCGATGGAATGTGAAAGACGACGGCGTCGGTTACGTTACGCGCTTTGCGGTCCGCCGTACTTTCATGCGCCGCTATGAGATTCACAAGGTAGGTGGGGATCACCACACCGAATGGTGGGTTCCGGCCGAAGAGCTGGAGCAACTGAACGACAACATCGTTGGGATCATTGAGGTCATCGGTGAGCACCGTGCATAGGCATAACAAGCCGCTGGTTCCGACTCGCAACGGCGAAGCGCCGGTGCTCGGGGCACAGCGGCCGCATTAGGGGCAAGCAAAAGCATGCGCAAATCTTTGCCTAGCACGCTGCTCGCCATCGTCTTGATGATGTGCGGGTGTTCAGGTGAGTTCCGCAGCGAAGACTACGAAGCAGGACCCAACGGCGAACCGCCCAAGGTGTTGGAGGGCTTGCAGACGTACACAAAACAATTTGTCGCAGACCAGAAGAATTATGTCTTGGCACTCGGGAACATCCATGCCTTCCTTCTGGCCAACGACTACTATCCGCTCTATCCCTCATGCTTCGACGATATTCTGGACATTCGCGTAACGGCGGATATCAGGAGACACAAAGAGCGGTTCCCATGTGTTGCCCTTCAAGCACGCAGGGGCGCGCCGACGAAAGCGTATCTGAGCGTTACGGTCGAAGATGTAATGTTTAACCAACTCGACCACAACAATCGTCTGATCTACACGGTTTCAATGTTCGGCAGAGAGGATCTCGCAAAACTGTTCGCCTTGAACGTAGAGCCTGATCTTCTTGTGCTGTATACGGGTAGCTCTTCGAGCGAAGATCATGTTGCCCCCTAACAAATTGCAGCACGCGACGTGCGACACGCACGCGCGTGAGCAACGGCGTTAGGGCGCGCAGCATGAGAGCACACCTTCTGTTCGCCGGTATCGCTGCCGCATACGCCTCGCTTGCATATGCAGGAGAAGAACCGCGACTTGGGTTCGCCGGCTTCGGCGCAGCGACGCGGATCGATGACGTTAGGCAGCGCTACCCGAACTCGCTTGTGACTGAGAGCTACATTCATGTTGCAGCCGAGGATTCGACAGACCAGATTTTTGGGATCGCGATCTCGAAAGAGCAGGTGCTCCTGATCTTTGAGCGTAAGAGCTCGGATGGACAGAAGGCATATCCTTTTTGCGACGATGTCTACGATCGAATCTCGAGCATGTACGGCGACCCAAACGCGGAGCAGAATTTTCGGGAAGAAGCGCTGAAGGTTCAGCGTAGGATCTGGCGTCGTGGGGATGAGCGAATGGCATTGCGATGCTTCTGGCGCGACGGCGTCGTGTATGCCGAGCGAGTCGAACTCTACAAGGTGGCTGATGGCGCTCTCTAACAATTGGCTCAGTCCGTGCGCATTGCGCGCCCGACTCGCACCGGTGAGGCGCCGTTGCTCGCGGCTCAGCCGGAACGTTAGCTTTGCAGGGACAAAAAGCATGAACATCTCAAGGCTTCTGGTCCTCACGCTAGGTTCGCTTCTCTGCGCCGGTGCGCCTGCCGCCCCTGCCGCGTCGAAAGCGGAGACAGTCGTTGCCAACTACCTGGCTGCGCACAATGCCAAAGATATCGACGGCCTTCTTGCGCTTCTTTCGGATGCTGTGGATATGCGCATTCTCATGCCGGATGGCACGCCCGAGAGCAAGAGACTGCTGAATCGCGCTCAGCAGCGCGAGACTTTCGCCAATGCATTCCGCATCAACCCGAATGCAAAATTCCGCGTCCTTGCACAGGTCGTATCAGGCTCGACGGTCGTAGTACGCGAAGAGGGCACCGGCCTCGTCGGTGATATGCGTGAGTTGGGTCTGACGCTCTATCGAGTCAATGGCGACAAGATCGCAGCAATCTGGATCTTGAACGGGGAGGGAGCGCAGCGTGACAAACGCTAACAAGCAAATCGAGTTCGCTCCCTTAAGTCGCCCGACTCGCAAACAGCCGTTCTGTTTGCTCGCAACTCATTCGCGGCGTTAGGCGTCACATGAGATGTCGCACCCTAATACTCGGCGCATTCGCCATAGGGTCAGCCGGCACATGATCTGTTCTATCGGGTTGTGGCCTTCCTAATGCCAGCGATCATGGCCGTTCTCGGAGTACTTATGTATCGAGCACCGCCGTTTGTCCCACCGGGGAGCAAGAACCGTGGAACCTGAGCCTCGCCACCCACCCATGGCCAAGATTCGCCAGATCACGCCGTTTCTGCACGTGCCGAGCATGGAGAACGCGCTGCACTTTTTTTGCGAAACGTTGCCGTTCGTCTTGAGATTCCAAGTGAGTAGCTACGCCTACGTCGAACTGGGCGGCGCCGGACTTCGCCTTCTCGAGGAACCTACTCGGAGGCTCACGCCGGACGGAAAGGCGCGGGTGTCCGTGTACGTTGATGTCGAAGATGTTGATGATCTTTACGCACGTCTTCGCGACCGATTGGACGAGCTACCTCGCGAGCAAGTCGAGCCTGTTGCGGTTCAGCCGTGGGGCCAAAAGGAGTTTCAAGTTCGTCTGCCGGACGGAGATTGGCTCACGTTCGGCCAGCCTGCGGCCTAACATCTCGCTGGAGACGGCGTTAGGCGTCATATCCAAACCAGCGATGGTCCTCGACGGGAGGCTTGCATGATCACTCAAGTTGCGCGTCTACTCATTGCAAGCACCTTCCTAGGCGCATCAGCGGTGGCGATGGCAGCTCCAGCCGTCGGAGATGTGCCACCTCCGAGAGTAGGCGTTGACCTGAAGGCGCAACCCGTTCTGCTTACCAGTTTCTCGGGCAAGGCGATCGTCGTTTCATTCTGGGCTACCTGGTGCGCATACTGCCTCAAGGAGCTTCCCATACTTCACAACATTCAACGGGCGGCTGGAAAGGACAGCATGCAAGTTGTAGCGGTCAACACGGAGTCGTACGAAGTGTTCCGCAAGGCGGCGCGCGCGCTGAAAGAGCTGGATGTTCTGCACGCTCACGACAATGACCACAAAGTGCAGGACACATATGGCGTCAAAGGAATACCTCACATGGTCATCGTGGGCAGAGACGGTCGCGTCGTGGCGGTGTACACAGGCTATAGCGAGAGCAGCCTGGAAGGCATCGTTGCTGACATCAATCGCGCGCTTGCCGCGCCTAAACCCCCCGCGGAGGATCTGAAGTGACGCCTAACCCCGAGAACCCGATCTTTCGGACTGGCTAGTTGACGTGAGACACGTGAGGTGAATCGGTGGACATCACTTCGGCGCGAAGGCGTGCGCTCCCTGCAGTCATCGTCTTGTCTCTCTTCGCATTGGCAAGAGTTGGCGCGGGAGTCTGGTTGGCTCGCTCGCAGAACCTTCCGCTCAATGCCGCGTTGCTCGGTTACGGAGCGAGCGCCGTTGTGTATGCCGCACTGGCGTACGGAGTATTCCATCTCTGGCGTTCAGCTTCGGTTGCTTCGATCGCCTTCGTCTGGTGGCAGCTTCTCGTCGTCCCTCAGGCATTGACTAGAGGAGCAGTCTTGCTCTCGATCGTCTCTGCCATTCTCGCCACAGGCGTAGTCGCCTCATTCAGATATCGTTCGAATGCCCTGAGGGTACGAGATGATGCGGCCAGCTAAAGACCGCGGCGGGCGACGTGCGAAGACGCACGCGCCTGAGCGCGGCGTTAGCGAGCCAAGAAATGGCCGGCCCTAGCATTCGCGCCTTGCTTGAGGTGGAACTCGACGCCGCGAGGTTGATGGAGGCGGATGCGCTACTTGAGAGCGTCGCCTCAAGACTTGTGCGCACCAGGCGCGGTCGTGTTTGGGACATTTGGATTGCGGTACCGGATGGAGAACCGAGAGAGCGTGCATATTCCATAAGCATCGAGCAGATCGGCGCTTTGCAGGAGGAGGATCTTGAGCTACTGGTTAGGGGTCAACGGTCCTTAGAGTCAGTAAGGGAGCGCCTCTTCATATCGTCCGCTCTCAACTCGAAGATCGACTATGCGCAGATCGAAATGTTGGCTCAGCGCTTCGTCTCTGAGTTCGGAGGAGTTTCGGATGTGCCTATCAAATAGAGGAGTTGGGCTCGCTAGCAAGCGCTTGCAGTCGACGCCCGGAAACCCTCGCGCGACTGAAGGGCGGCGTTGGGCGGAGAACATAAAGGCGGCAGCTGTAATCCTCCTGGCGTTACTTTTGGCACCGCTGACACATGCAGGTGCGTGGGGTGAAGGTAGCTTCGAAAATGACGACGCAGCGGACTGGGTAGCGGAATGCGTGAATTCAAACGGGACCGCCCAACTAGTGCGAGCTTTCGACGCAGTGCTCAAGTCAGACTACATCGACTCAGCTGACGGCTCGGCAGCGATCGCAGCCGCCGAGGTTGTGGCCGCCGCACTGGGCAGACCAAGCGCGAAGCTTCCGCCGGAGCTTCGTAGCTGGCTACAGCGCCAATCGCTTCCAGCATTTGCGCAGTTGGCGCCTGTCGCAAGCAAGGTTCTGGTCCGGATTCAAGACCCGAAGATCTCTGAGCTTCAACAGCTATGGGCTGAGGGAGATGGTGGGAAATGGCGAGCTGCAGTGGCAGATCTATCTGCCCGCTTGGGCAAATAGCTGTGCGCGGCATCGCCGCACGGACGCATTGCTCGGCGGCGACTGAGCCGCATCGTTGGGCAACAGATGCTTGAACTTATGTCCCTGGGGGGCAGGCCGATGAGATCATTCGCAAGTTGGTCGCGCTCAGGGGGTCCGATGGCAGGGGCAACAGCGGGCCATCCGCGGCGAGCGTTGCCTAACGGAGAAGAAGAATGAGTGCCAGCATCTACTACCGGTCTCTGCGGACAGTCAGTGATACAGAGCGCGGTACTATCGAAGCTGCTGCCAGGACTGCCGAGGCAGCTAGAACCTGGCTGAGTTGCGAACCGGTGAAGTTCTTCCCGAGCGACGACAGTCGCCTGAGAGGTGGCAGCAAGCCAAACTTCGCCCCCGATCCTCAAGACTCGGCAGCAGCGGCAGAGAGGGGTCTTCCTGACGGCTCGGTAGTGGATCTGATCGAGGTTCTAAGCTCGCTGAGTCGCGAATACCACGTGGACTGGGAAATCACGTTCGAAGAGGGGCCTCCGGTCGGCTATATCCGAGCCGGAAGGTGTGACCCCGAAGTCATTGCGGCCGCCGAGCAGCTGGTTCAGGTTGCACAGATGTTCGCGCGAATGCCGATGTGAGCTGTTTTGCGAGTCCATCACACGCTCAGGAAATCTCAGCATGTCAATCCGCATCGCAGAAGTCGCCGTCGCTGCCGTTGCCGTGTGGAGTTGCTTGGCGCATGGCGCTGAACCGGAGCCCTCCAAGTTCGATCAGGATGCGACACGTTGGGTCGGCGATGCACTATTGGAAATAGAGACTGTGAAGGTTGGAATGACCCGTGCCCAATTGCTTACGGTGTTCGGCATGGAAGGAGGCTTGTCCTCTGGGCTGAGGCGCACGTACGTGTATCGCCGCTGCCCGATCATCAAGGTCGACTTTGAGTTTGACGCGGTTGGCCGGCCTTCGCGCGACGCAGAAGGTCGGGTTACGCTGATCGAATCGGATCAAGACATCATCACGAAGATGTCACGGCCCTACTTGGCACGGTCAGTGATTGATTGAGAAGGCGGACTAGCGCAACGTTGGCATCAAAGCTATGAGCCATGCACTTTTCGAGCTGGTCTGCGCGCTCGAGCGCGCCGGTGTTCATTTCACATTGCAACGACATCGGCCCGAGACGATCTTGGTTACGATCACACTCGTTGGTGAGCGCGTGGAAGTCGACGTATTCGAAGATGGGCATATGGAAGTGTCGCGGTTCAAGGGAAGCGAAAGTATCTCTGGGGACAACGAGCTCGTTTATGAGCTCATCAGAACGTCATGAGGATGTGACTCGAAAGGAGATGACGATGGCTACAAAATGGCTTTCAGCCCTGCTACTGCTCTTATTCGTCGCGCTCCCAGCGGCAGCGAAGGCGCCAACGGCCAAGGTCACCGTGACCGGCCCCGGCATAGACAAGCCGATCGAGCTCACGCAGCGCGAGGCGATTGCGGCGAATGTGTGGAGTGGCAACTTCATCGACGAGAAAGCAGGTCAAGCGCGCGCGCCCGCCGCAGAGTTGCCCAGATACACGGTGCAGTTCCATGTACAGCTCGATGACGAAGTACGGATGATGTACGTCGTCTACTACGTCTGGGATTCAGCCGCAGGCCGCGCCCTGCTGCAGGTGCCGGACGTCTCGGACAAGTGGTATCAGCTCAACGTGAGCACGATCTCGCGGTGCTGCCACGGCAAGTGGTTTTACGCTTCCCGGCCTTGGGGCGAGACGATCGGGGCCGCGCTCCCGGCGAAGACATGATGCAGAAATGGCTCATCATTCTCGGGATACCGGCGATCGTAGCTGTCGGTATCTTGATCAACGAATACCCCGAGTATTGGTGGGTGGCGTTGGCCGCGCCACTCGCGCTCGTCAGATACTTGATGCGCAGGACCGTAAGTGAGAGCTCTAGTACTCCACACAGGAAGGACCCGGAGTTCACGGAGAGAAGTCATACGACCGCATCAAGTCGTGAAGATCAACCGTGAGGTCTGGCAGTTGGACATCGGCGTCAGGGGTGCCGCCCGCGGGTTAGACGGAGGGAGTTGCCGTGGTGATTCTTTTGCTGTGGGCCAGCGGAATCGGGATGCTCGTCGGCATCGTCGCAGCCCGTCTCGCGAGAGAGAAGCGCTTCCGGCTCTTCGTTGCTGGTGTGCTCACGCTGTGGCTTGGTATTTCCCTCTGGGTCACAGTGCTCCTCGCGTATCCGCCGGATAGAGTCCGCTGGGTCGATGCAGTCTATGTATTTGCAGCATTGGCTGTGCCTGCTCTCATGATGTTCTTGGACTGCCATGTCCATGGTGTCTGTCACTAGCCCCAACGCGCAGCTGCCTAACATGGAGAGACTGTGTCATACACGCCAACGACTCTGGTCGAGTATTCATGGGCTCATCCGCCTCAATGCCTGGCGGGAGTTAACGCAAAGCCGATTACCAGCCCCAACGAAGACCATGATGCCTTTTCTCATTTCGAACTGACCTGCAAGTGCGGCACATCGAACTGGAAAGTGGTGGGGTATCAACCGGAACCTGACCTTCTACTTTGTCCGCTTACTCTTGACTGCGACCACTGTGGTACCCGGAGCGAAGTATTCGACGTTGAAAAACATGGATACGACGCCGTACTTGGCGGTGGATGTTGTTCCCGCAGAGCTGAAGGTGAGGAGTCGACTTTGGCCTGCGCAAAGTGCAAGGGAATCATATTTGCTGCCACCGCAGTCGTGAGCTACCAGTTTGAAGATGGTGAGTTCGACGACTTCGAAAGAAGGCAGGACATTTTCGATACGTTTTGCTTGGACGTCGTTTGCAAAGGCTGCGGTCACCGGACTGGCGTCTGCGACTACGAGTGCGCATGACAGTGCAGCCCAGCAATACTCCCAGAGGACGTGTCCAAAGCAAGGTGCCTCTCAGCGCGAGCGTTAGGCCTGGCAGCGTCCATGTCACTCCACTGTAGTGTCGTCTGTATTCGAGGCAATCATCTGTCGCGCATGCCGGAGCTTCTGTCGCGCCTCGACTATCGGCTCGTTGGCTCGCCAACTGCGTACTCCACTTCGAAGGCATTGGAAGCAGCCTTGGACGAATCGACAGACCTCCGCGACGTCATACGAAAGGCGGCGTACGAGTCCAACGGCTGGACGTACCTGTTTGACCCGGAGATGGTCGTGATGATGAGCGAAGGGCAGCTGTCAGACTTCGCTCGCCAGAACTCCACGGATATCTTCGCGTGGGTATGCGAAGGGGTATCGGCGAGTTACGGGTTTCGAATTTTCAGTCCGGAGCTCCGCAGAGATGTCCTTGCTGTTGGCGGTTCTGTGGAGACGGATGTCGGCCCTCGATTGGCGGAAGAGCAGAACATGGATTGGGCCGAAGCCAACGAGACCGACATACTTGCACTCGCGATGCGGTTCGGAGCGCCTTACGACTATTTCGCGGAGGATCGCAATTATGCGGTCTACACTCTCGACGAATCGGGCGTGCCGGCGCCCGACACGACGAACGCGAAGTCGACGGAGCCTCCGTTCCGACCGGAAGACATCGACACTAAAGTCGTCGGCCGCATTGCTGTCGAGTCGGCCGATCGTGACGATTCGACGCCTGAATCGCCTGCGCTGCCCCGATGGGTGCAAGTTATTGCCGGCCTATTGCTGCTGCCATTCACGCTGCTCTGTACGGCGGGAGCCCTGACCATCTTTGGTGTTCCGAAGGTTCAATCGGATCCGCTGTTGCAGCTGGTCGCGGGCGTAATCTCGTTGCTGTGCCTCTGGGCCGTTTCGATAGCTGTTCGGCTCATATTGGGGCTCAAAGGAAAGGGACTCTTTGGCCCGCTAACGCTGCGGATCATCGCCGCAACCGCCATCGGTCTCGTGATCGGCGGGCTCTTCACGGGAATTTGGGTGAGTCACCCATTTAGAAGCGCTGCGCTTTCGATATGCTATGTCCTTATCGCCCTCAGGCTTTGGAAAATCGCTGCTTACAGGGCGCGCGGTGCCGCCTGACGAGCTCATGGCAGAAACAGAAGCGGTCCAACTCGAGACGATCTATCGGATGAGCTGGAAGAGCATAGCGCTGCTTTTCTCTATCGGTCTCGCTCTTGGAATCTTCATGGCGCACGAGGCACAAACGAATACGCAGCGTCTTCTGATCAACGGTGCGACGTCCCCCCGCTTTTGAGTAGCGCTTCGGTTTAGAGTCTAGCCCCCGGATGGAGGTTGGACGTGAAGAAGCGATTTACCGAGGAGCAGATCATCGGGTTTCTGCGCGAAGCCGAGCGCGGTGTAGCGATCAAGGATCTCTGCCGTCGCCACGGTTTCTCGGAGGCGAGCTATTACCTCTGGCGCAGCAAGTTCGGCGGCATGGATGTTTCGGATGCGAAGCGACTGAAGGCGCTCGAGTCGGAGAACGCCAGGCTGAAGAAGCTACTGGCCGAATCGATGCTGGAGAACGAAGTGACCCGTGAGGCGCTCCGGAAAAAGTGGTGAGCGCACCGGCAAGGAGAGAGCTGGTGCGCTGGATGCAAGACAAAGGGTTGTCCGAGCGTCGCGGGCTTGAGGTGATTGACATGAGCGCGAGCTCACTGCGGTATGAACCGCGGCCGGATCGGAATGCGAAGCTGCGAGCGCAGATCGTTGCGCTCGCTCAGCGGCATCGTCGTTATGGCGCCGAGATGATTTATCTGAAGCTGCGACAGGCGGGCGAGCTGGTGAACCACAAACGCGTGGAGCGGCTCTACGCGCTGGAGAAGCTGCAGGTGCGTCGCCGGCGCAGGAAGAAGATTCCGTTGTCGGAGCGTCAGCCACTGGTGCGTCCCGGCGCGGCCAACGAGGTATGGTCGATGGATTTTCTCTTTGATCGCATCGCTGCGGGTCGTTCGCTGAAAATTCTGGCGGTCGTCGATGACGCCACACACGAGTCAGTGGCCATCGTTACCGAGCACAGCATGGGCGGCAATTGCTTGACGCGTGTGCTCGACCAGATCTGCTATCAGCGAGGCAAGCCAGCCGTGATCCGCTCGGACAATGGGCCGGAGTTCGCGGGCAAGGCGATGCTCACTTGGGCACATCGCAACGGCATCACGCTGCGTGCGATCGAGCCAGGAAAGCCGAACCAGAACGCGTACATCGAATCCTTCAACGGCCGACTGCGCGATGAATGCTTGAACGAGCATTGGTTCATGAGTGTGAGCCACGCCCGATCGGTCATCGAGGCATGGCGGCGCGAGTACAACGAGGAGAGACCGAAGAGAGTCCTCGGCGGGTTGACCCCCGCGGAGTATGCAAAGCGGTTGGCCGCGAAGGCCGTAACAACCGCAGTGATCGAATAGGTGGTACTGAGTCATGAGCGACAAAGAACCTGGCTGGGATCGAAAGCGCTCCGAGCAACTTCGTGCAACTCTGACTCAGGCTGAGATCGAAGCTCTCGCCAAACGTGCCGAAGCTGATCCAAGGTCGCTGACTCTTGATGAGCTTGGAGTGCTGTTCTTGGTGACAAGGGACCGCATTCGGGCGATTGAGGGAAAGGCCCGAGGCAACGGGCCGGGCGAAGAGCGTGGATAACGTATCAGTGAACTACAATGCCGGAAACTCTAAAGCGAGTCGCTACTGAAGACGGGGGGACGTCGTCTGGACCCTCGGATGCAATGACTCGACAAGTGATCCTCGATGCGTTGAGTCTCTTGCAAGGAGAGCGCCTCGACAATCTGAAGCTGGTCTTTGTAGGAGCGCCGGACATTGCAGCTGAGCTTCGCCCGGCGGTTGAAGGGGCAGGAGGGCAGTTTGAGGGGGTTACCTTCCCTGCACGATAGCGTCCAGCAGCGCACCGCTCGAATCCTGGCTCAATTCCCAGAACATCATCCCGCCGAGGTGGTGCTCCCGCACGTACTGCGCCTTGATCGCGATCGACTGCGGATCGTCGTAAGTGATGAACGCGCGCTTCTGCGCATTCCACAGAAATGGCGCCTGCGCCTTGACATCCCACTCGCGCACGAACCCGTCGCGGTTGATGAACTTCTCCACGAGCTCTGAGTAGGGATGCGCCGCCTCGAAGCGCTCGTAAGCCTGATTCAGGCCGTGATGGAGCGGTGCGACGCCGGCGAAGCCGCGTCCATAGAACGCCACGCCGAGCACGATCTTCTCCGCAGGAATGCCCGCCGCAAGGTGCTGCCGCACTGACGCATCCGCATTGCGGTCGCGCGGCGCTGCAAACTCCGACGCGTACAAGCCGGCATGATGTCCAGTGGTCGGCGTGAGGCTGTTGAAGAAGTCATAGCTCATCACGTTGATCCAGTCGAGATAGACGTGCACCCGGTCCATCTCGGTGAAGTCGAAGTATTCGCGGTCGGCGGAGGCGATGGTCAGCAGGTAGCGATCTCCTAGTTGCGCCCGCATCTCGCGCAGCAGCGCCGTGAAGTTCTGCTTGTCCTCGGGCCGCGATTTGATCCCCGCGACGCTCTGGCCGGGGTATTCCCAGTCCAGGTCGACGCCGTCGAGCGAATGCTCGCGCAACAGCGCGACGACGCTGCGGGCGAACTTGGCGCGCGACTCCGCCGACAACGCCGCGTCCGAGAAGCCTTCCGCCTCCCAGCCGCCGACGGAGAGCAGGATCTTGAGCTGCGGATTCTTCTGCTTCAGCGAGCGCAGATGTGCGAGCTGTGAGGGAATCCCCGCATGCGGCAGCACCACCTGGCCGGTGGCGTCGATCTTGCCGAACGCGAAGTTGATGTGCGTGAGCTTCGCTGCTGCAATTTCAGGCGGCGTCGTCCAGCCGGTGATGTAAGCCACCACGCGCTGTTGGGCGGGCGCGGGAGGGGCCCAAGCGAGCAGGCAGAGCGCCGCGAGCAGCGCTGTACGGAGCATGGACGCACGCATCATGGCGAAATGCTATCGTAGCCGCCGCCCGAAGGGAGGTACCTAACATGTCACTAAAACCTGCTCAGCCTCAGTCCATCGGCGGCGTTCTCGATACCACGTTCCAGCTCTACAAGGCGTCGGTCGTCAAGATGATCCCGCTAACGCTGCTGTCGCTGCTCGCAGCCAGCCCGGTCTACATCTACTACATCTACGTGTTCATCAAAGTCGGAGGGTCCGCGAACCCGGCGGCCGCGATGGCCAGCTTCGGCCCGGGCCTCGGCTACTGGCTCTCGATGGGCCTGACGTTCGTCCTCAGTCAGCTCATGCTCGCCGCTTCGGCGATCAGGATGAATGAGATCGGAGCGGGCAGCGATGCAGGCATCGGCACGGCGTTGCGAACTGCACTGCCACGGCTGCCATCCCTGGCAATAGCGGCTCTGCTCTACACCATCGCCTTCGCTGTCGGCTTCCTGCTGCTGATCATCCCCGGCGTGATCTTCAGCGTCAGTCTGTTGTTGTTCGTCGGCACCTGCGTGTTCGACAACAAGGGGCCTGTTGGCTCGCTGACCGCCAGCCATCGGCTTGTGTGGGGCAACTGGTGGCGCACGTCGGCCATCCTGGTGGTGGGCTTCATCCTGCTGCTCGTGCTCTACATGGTCATGATCCTGCTGATCAGCATCGTGAGTCCCCTGGCCGCGACGGCGGTGGGGCCGGGGAACGTGCTCGTTTTCACGCTCATCATCGGGGTCGTCGTCGGCGCACTGATGGGGCTGGTCATGACCCCGTTCTACATTGCATTGATGCTGGCGCTCTACTGGGACCTGAAGCTGCGTAAAGAAGGCGCCGATCTGGCCGGGCGCGTCGGTGCGCTCAACCCCGCATAGTTCGTGCGTTCGGTCGTCCTCCTGGTCCTGCTGGCCCTTGCGCCGGCCGTCTGGTGTCAGACGGCCGGCGAGGCTCGCGGCTCCGCGCTGGATGTCATCGATCGCTGCGGCGATTCTGCGCCAGAGGATACCTACGGTCTCACCGATCTCGAGAGCGAGTGCCCGGGTCTGACCAACGCGCTCGAGGAGTCCGGCTATATGGAGCTGCTGCCGCCCGCAGCCCGTGACCAGCTGAGCGTTTACGATCTCACGGAAGTGGCGCAGGTCGGCCGCCGTTACGGTCAGGACGAACCGGCGGACGTCGACGTCGGCATGCTCGGTCCGATCCTCGATGCGTTGCGCCTGCCGGCGATCGAGCCGCCGCCGCCCAGCTGGTTCGAGCGCTTCATGCGCTGGCTGCGCGAGCTGCTCGAGCAGCGGGCGAAAGATCCCGACAACTGGCTGAGCCGCTGGCTCGAGGGCGTGAACGTGTCTGTGGTCGTCGTGCGGACGATTCTTCTGCTCGCGCTCACTCTGCTCATCGGTGTGGGGATTGTCGTCGTAGTGAATGAGCTCCGCACCGCCGGCGTGTTGCGCCGGCGGCCTGTCGCGCCCGATGCTGATGCGGGTGCAGTAGCCGGCCTGGCATCGGACGATATTGGCGATCTCGACTCGCTTTCTGCGGACCGCAAGGCACCGATGCTCCTGCGCATGCTGGTGGCGACGCTGATCAAGAGCGGACGTTTGCGAACCGAGCGCAGCCTGACTTGTCGCGAGCTCTCCGCGCGCGCGAACTTCGACGACGCGCAGCAACGCGATTGTTTCCGGCGCGTGGCCACGCTTGCGGAGCGCACGGTGTACGGCCATGGCGAAGTGTCGGCGGAGGAAGTGGAGCCGATCGTCGCCGCCGCGCGCGCCCTGGATGCGCAGCTGCGCGGAGCACCGGCATGAAGGACCGGCTGCTCACCCTGGCGCTGGCGCTCGGAGCATTCGCGGCCTTCTACATCCTGTTTGGACCGAAGTCCTCGACGCCGCAGCAGCAGGTCACGCGACCGGTCAGCACCGAGGCGGGTCCCAACGGCTATCTCGGGATGCTGCGCTGGCTCGCCGCGGCGAAGGTACCGGTCGTCTCGTTTCGCGAGCGCTTTGGCAGTCTGGCGGATGCGACGCCCGGCACGCCGACGGGGAACCTCCTCATCACGACTGCGCCGCACGTCTATCCGCTGCGCGATGCGGAGACGCAGCCGCTGCAGAACTGGATCGTGGCCGGCAACACTCTGCTCGTAGTTGCGGGCCTGTCGGATACGCCGGAGTGGTCGTTCGGCGAAGGCAACGATCCGCTGTTCTTGCAGCACCTGCGCGCGATGACCGGACTGAACTTCGTGCAGATTCCGGACAAGGAGCAGGACAAGGAGCAGGACAAGGAGAAGGACAAGGACAAGCCGGCGCCACAGAAGGCGAGGAGCGCGGTGCAAGCAGTCACGCGCATGCTCGAGCCGCAGCATGTCGAGTCCGCGCCCAATGGCAACCATCCGCTGCTCCAGGGCGTGCAGTCGATCGTCGCGATCTCCGAGTTTCCATCGTCGCGCTGGCAGGCTACGTCCGACCGCTCCGTGGTACTCGAGCTCGCCAGCGATCACCAGAACGAAGTCCCCGCCTTGTGGCTGATGCCCTACGGCGACGGCCAGATCATCGTCAGCGCGTACGGCAGCGTCTTCACCAACAAAGTCATCGGGCACAACGACAACGCGCAACTGCTCGCCAATATCGCACGCTGGTCGCTCGGCAAGAATGGACGGGTGCTCATCGACGATGCGCACCAGGGACTGGTCGCGTTCTACGATCCCGCGAAGTTCTTCGGCGACTCGCGCCTGCATCGTTCGCTGTGGTGGCTGTTCGCGCTGTGGCTGGTGTTCGTGCTCGGGCCGCGCCGCTTGCGAGGCACCACGCGTACCTGGAGCCTGCTGGACGTGACCAGCTTCGTACGTGCCACCGGCGGCTTCATGGCTCGCGTCCTGCAGCCCGCGGCGGCGGGGCAGCGGCTGTTCGCAAACTTCTTCAACGAGATCCGCAGCCGGCTCGGCCTGGCGCTCGACGGCGCTCCCGTATGGGATTGGCTCGGTGCGCAAGGCGCGGTCCCGGCGTCCGATCTCGATCGCCTGCAGCAGCTGCATCGCCGAGCCGCGCAGCGGCGGCGCGTCGATCTGCGCGAGCTGCACAACCTGATCGCACGCATTCGCGCCCAGCTCAATTGAACGGAGACCTTCGCACGATGAATGCACTCGAATCCTTCGAACGAAAGCTGCAGCAGGATCTCGGCGCGGTCGTAGTCGGCATGGAGCCGGTGATCCGCGCGCTCGCGATCGCGGTCGTGGCGCGCGGCCACGTGTTGCTGCAAGGCGCTCCGGGTCTTGGCAAGACGCTGCTGAGCAAGTCGCTGGCCGGCGCGCTGGGCGGCGTGTTCAAGCGTGTGCAGGGCACCGCCGACCTGATGCCGTCGGACATCACCGGCGTGCACGTGTTCGACGCCGAGCGTCGCGACTTCGTGTTCCGTCCGGGGCCGGTGTTCGCCGATGTGCTGCTGGTCGACGAGATCAACCGCACCGGCCCGAAGACCCAGTCGGCGCTGCTCGAGGCGATGGAGGAGCGGCAGGTGACGATCGACCGGCAGAACTATCGCCTGCCCGACAAGTTCCTGGTCATCGCCACGCAGAATCCGCGCGAATTCGAAGGCACGTACCCGCTGCCGGAATCGCAGCTCGACCGTTTCATGTTACGGATCGACCTGGCACATCCAGCGCGCGCGCACGAGCTGCAGATTCTGGAGAAGTACGGCAACGCCGACGCGCATGCCACGCAGCATGAGCCCGAGGCTGCGAGTGCCGCACTGACTGCGGCGCAAGCAGCGGTCGAGGGCGTGCACGTCGCCCCCGAGCTCAGCGGCTACGTCGTCGATCTTGCGGCTGCATCTCGCCAGCACACGCACGTAACACTTGGATTGTCGACGCGCGGTGCGCTCGCGCTGCTGCGTGCGGCGCGTATCGATGCCGGGATGCGCGGCGCTGAGTTCGTCACGCCCGACGACGTCAAGGCCGTCGCGCCGCTCGTGATTCCGCATCGACTCGTGCTCGCGCCCGAGGCAGTGCTCGAAGGCATCGCTGCGCGGACGATCACGCAGCAGTTGCTCGACCAGACGCCTGTGCCGCGGTAGCGCCCGATGAGCCTGCGGCAGAACGCAATGGCCCTGATCGTGCTGACCGTGCTGATGGCGATCATCGGCGACTGGAGCGGCGACCCGTCTCTGGGTCGTTTGTGGTACCTAGGCCTCGCCGTCCTGCTGCTCGGTCTCGCGTACGAGGGCTGGCTCATGCTGCGCACCAGGCTGGAGGTGTCGCTGAGCTCGCCGCAGCCGCGCTGGATTCTCGGGCGTACGGGGACGTTGCAGATGTCCTTCAAGCATCGGCTGGCGCGTGCGCTGACGCTGGAAATAGCTGCCGATCCGCCGTCGGCCGTCGAGATCGATGGCGCAGTGCGCACGCTGGTAGTACCTGAAGGCGAGGGCGCGAGCCTGTCTTTGGCTGCCATTCCGCGCCGGCTCGGCAATCGAGCCTGGCCGCCGTTGCGCACGCGCGTCGCCGGGCCGCTCGGACTGGCGTGGTGGGCCCGGCCGCTCGCTGCGCCGTTCACTTTGAGCGTCACACCCGATCTGTTGCGCGATGAAGCGGACCGCGCCGGCGCGGTCGGCACGGGAACGCGTGCGCGATCGCTGCTCGGCGTGGGCGGCGAGGTGCTGCAGCTGCGCGAATACCGTCAGGGCGATCCGCAACACGTCATCGACTGGAAGGCGACCGCACGCAGCAACAAGCTCGTCAGCCGCGATTTCTCGGAGGATCAGCATCTCGAGATCGTGCTCGCAATCGACGCCGGCCGCGCCAGCGCATTGCGCGCCGGCGATCTCGACCGCTTCGGTCACTACGCCAACATCGCGTCACGCTTCGCGGAGCATGCGGTCGCGCACGACGATCAGGTCGGCCTGGTGCTGTTCGCGGATCGACCGCTCGCGTCGATCGCGCCCGGCCGTGGTATCGGTACTGTCGCGCGGATCCGTGCGCTGCTCACGGCTGCGCAACCGGCTGCTGCCGAATCGAATCCGCTGAATGCGGTGCTGCGGATCCGCACGCTCGTGCGTCATCGCAGTCTCGTCGTAATGCTGACCGACCTCGACGATGCCACGGTCGCAGGGCAACTCGCGGCGGCAGCGCGTTTGCTGCTGCCGAAGCATCTACCGATGGTGGCGGGGCTCGCGAGCCCGGAGGCACGAGCACTCGCCCACGCCGAGGCAGGCAACTGGCTCGCCCCCTATGAAGCGCTCGCGGCACAGGAGTACTGCACGCGTCTCGAAAGAAATGCCGCCGCGCTGCGCGCGCTCGGCGCGCCAACGGTGCTGGCGCTGCCGAACCAGATGGAGCGCGCGGTGCTGGATGCCTACGCCGAGTTTCGGCTGCGGCGAAGAGTGTAAGAGGGAAGACAATCTCGCCAAGGCGCCAAGGAAGATCAAGGACGCCAAGGAATTCAGGTCAGAACATCCTTCACTTGGCGAGCTTGTTCTTCCTTGGCGTCTTGGCGAGCCGGTTTTCTTCCGAACAATCGGCCGGTGAGCGCCGCGACCATCACGATCCAGTAGCCGAAGCCGATGAACGCGCGGTTCAGCATCGGGAAATCGGGGTCGGGCGAGAGATAGCCTTCGATGAAACCGCAGCCGACGAGCAGCAGCGCGCACAACACCAGGAGCTTGCTGGCCTTGCCTGCCGCCAGCTGAAACGCCTCGCGCCGCGTTGCCTCACCCGGGCGGATCAACGCTTCGCCGAGCATCATGCCGGCCGCGCCGGCGATGCAGATCACCGAGAGCTCGACCACGCCGTGCGCCAGCACGAACTTCAACAGCTCGCCGGCCATGCCGTGCTGATGCGTGAAGGCGAAGATGCCGCCGAGCATGAAGCCGTTGGTCGCGACGATATAGAACGTGCCGAGGCCGAAGAATACGCCAAGGCAGAACGCCACCAGGCTGACCGTGATGTTGTTGGCCAGGATGCCGATGGAGAGCACCGAGGACGGCACCACGTTGAACAGGTTCTCGGTCCACAGATGTCCCTGCTCGACGCCGTCGACCATGCGCTCGTCCGCGAGCAGGCGGATGAGCTCCGGATAAGTGCTGATGAGCCACCAGCCCGCGCCGGCGCTCAGCACCATCACCAGCGACACGAACTGGATCGGCGTGCGCAGCTCGTGCACGACCTGCGGAATCTCTTCCCGGAACAGCAGCCGCAGCCGATCGCGCCAGTTGTGCGGCTTGCGATAGATGACCGCGTGCAGCCGGGCGTAGCTCTGCGCGAGCGCGCGGGTCATGCGGCCGGCGGGCAGCGTGCGGCGAACGATGGAAAGATCGCGACCGAGCGCGCGATACAGCTCGATGGCGCGCAGCGCTTCCGCAACGGTGTGATCGCGCTTGCGCTCGAGCTCGTCGAGGATGCTCCCGAGATCGCTCCACGCAGCGATGCGCGAAGTTGCCCACGACTGCAGGCCGCGATTCTCGCTCATCGGGCGCTCAGCTTGGCGGCGAGCCGGTCGCGCAGCTGGAACACCGTGAGCTGCGCGAGCTCGTCGGGCGAAGTCTGCGGTTCGAGACGTGCCAGCAGCGTGCGCGCAATGTTGGCGCGATGCTCGACTTCGAGCGCGGGCCAGCGGTCCAGCAGCTCCTGCACGAGATCGGTGGCCTGCGGCGTCAATCCGCCCTGCGGCGCGCTGCTCGCGAAGGAAGCTGGCGTGCTCTCATGGTCCACGACCAGCAACGTGCCCGCGGCCAGGTCGCCGATCCGCACGTGCTGATCCGTGAACATCACCGTCACCAGCCCGACGAGATACAGCGCCGGGGCGCTGTCGAGCAGGCGAAAGACATTGCGCAGCAGGAGCGCGCCCACGCCTGGGATATCGCCCTCGCGCGTAACCAGGCGCACGCGCGCCATGCGCTTGCCCGGTGTGCTGCCGCGCATCGCGATTTCCAGCACCGGGTGATAGAGGAAGTACAGGAGGAGGCCCGGCAGCCAGACCGCGAGGAAATACCTGCGCCCCGGCACCTCATCGAGGATGAAGGTGCCGCCCGTGAAGATCAGCTGCGCGATGGCGACCCAGCCCAGCAGCAGCAGGATGCGGATGTGCCAGTCGATGACGAACGCATAGCTGCGGCTTCCCGGACCGGCGATGGTCAACTCGACGTCCACTCCGGTGACGGTCTGCAGCGTGATCTGCGGTGAGCTCATGGTGTGATTTTACAGGGCGCGGGCGCACCCCGCGCGTAAGAAACACACGGGAAACTTTCCGACGGGCGCAGGCATTGCTCTGGCAATACATAAGCACGTCGGAGCCTGGTGTGAGCACGATCCTTCTGGTCATTCTCATTCTGTTGCTGGTTGGCGCGCTGCCGAGCTGGCCCTACAGCCGGGGCTGGGGCTATGGGCCGAGCGGTTTGCTGGGCGTGGTCCTCGTCGTCCTGGTCATTCTGCTTTTGCTGGGCCGGATCTAGCCGCGCGGCTGCAACCTTTCGCCGCAAGCTCGCGTCGCAGTCTGCGGGGCAGATGCCCCGGAGGAGACGCGATGCGGGCGGGTCTGTTGGCGAGCACGGGCGTTGCGGTCGCATTGACGATTCACACCGCTGCGGCTGCTGAGCCCGAGCCCCTGCAGGTCACTGTGGTGCCGGCGCACTCATCGCCCGGCTCGAGGTCAACGACAACGGCATCCTGCCTGGCATCACCACTGTACCGAATCGCAAGGTCGCCGCAGGCGCCGGCGTCACACTCTTCAACCCGTTTCATACGCTGGCTGCGCAGTGGCCATTGGCGTCGCTCGACTATACGTTCCGCTTCGCCGACGAAAACGGCGGCGAGGCGACGCAGACCGCGCGAGTGATCCCGAAGCAGTATGCGAGGAAGACGCGCCTGCGGCTGCCGCTCGATGGCCGGCTGCTGATCTGGGACGGCCACGATTTCTACTCGCATCACCGCCGCTTCGATTTCGACCACCCGGTGGCGGTCGAGATCGGATTCAAGAGCAACGCGGCGCGCTATTCGTACGACTTCACGGTCGTGGACGCCGCGGGCAATCGCTATCGTGGCGACGGCGCAAAGCACGAAGACAACTATTCCTACGGACGTCCGGTGCTCGCGCCGGGCGACGGCACGGTCGTGACGGTTGCCGACGGCGTGGCCGAGGACAACTCCGAGATGAGCATTGCTGCAGTGAAAGCGAACGGCATGGTGATCTTCGGCAACTACATCGTCATCGATCACGGCAATGGCGAGTTCAGCCACCTGGGTCATCTCAAGCCCGGCAGCATAAGGGTCGCCGTGGGCGACAAAGTGCGCGCCGGTCAGGCCATCGCCCAGGTCGGGACGTCGGGATCGTCCCTGTTCCCGCATCTGCATTACGAGCTGGCGACGAGTGCCGGCACCGACGGCGAGGGCTTGCCCTCGCAATTCGTGGACTTCGATCGCGTGCTCGGCTCGACGCGCGTCCGCGCCGACGGCACGAGTCCGGATTCGGGTGACATCGTCGAGGCGAGGTGAGTACGATGGGTGGGTGAGTGCACCCACCTTCAGACTGGCAGTACCCGCCGAGCGCAGTGCGCTCGAAGAGTTGCAGCGCCGCGCCTCCCTGATGTGGGAGGAAGACCGCGCCGCGCTGCTCGCCAACCCCGATGCGATCGAGCTGCCGCTCGAACAGATCACCGGCGGCCGCACCGTCGTGGCGGAGAGCGCCGGCCAGTTACTCGGCTTTGCGGTCGTGTTGCCGCGCGAGGATGGCGACGCCGAGCTCGACGGCCTGTTCGTCGAGCCGACGTACTGGCGGCACGGCATCGGCCGCGCACTGGTCGAGCAGACCGAGCGGATCGCCCTCGCGGACGGCGCGACCCATCTCTGGGTGACGGCCAACACTCGCGCGCTCGGCTTCTACGATTCCTGCGGCTTCGTCAAGGTCGGCGAAGTCGCGACCCGGTTCCGGCCGGCGCCGAAGATGCGGAAGCGCATCGATGCCGAACGCTAGCGGCGAGGTTCGCGTAGCGCTCATCGGCTACGGCCTGGGCGGCGCCGCATTCCACGCACCGTTGATTGCGTGCACGCCGCGCATGCGGCTCGACACCATCGTGACGAGTAATCCCGAGCGTCGCAGTCAGGCTGCACGCGAGCATCCTGGAGCAAATATCGTCGACTCGGTGCAAGCGGTGTGGGATCGCGCGCAGGAGCTCGATGTGGCAGTCGTGACCACCAGCAACGACTCGCACGCCTCGCTCGCGCTGGCGGCGCTCGCCGCCGGGTTGCCAGTCGTCGTCGACAAGCCGTTCGCAGTGCATGCAGCCGAAGCGCGCCAGGTGATCGAGGAAGCGCGGCGGCGGAATTTGTTGCTCACGGTCTATCACAACCGGCGTTGGGACAGCGAGCTGTTGACCGTCAAGCGTCTGCTCGCCGAGCAGGCGTTCGGCCAGGTACTGCGGTTCGAATCGCGGCTGGAGCGCTGGCGTCCGCAGCCGAAGGGCGGATGGCGGGAGCGCGGCGCGCCGCAGTTCGCCGGCGGATTGCTGTACGACCTCGGCACGCATCTCATCGATCAGGCCTTGCACTTGTTCGGGCCGGTGACGCACGTGTACGCCGAGCTCGATCGGCGCCGGCCCGGCATGCAAGTCGACGACGACATGTTTCTCGCGCTGACGCATGCGTCCGGCGTTCGTTCGCATCTGACTGCGACCTCGCTGAGCGCTCAGCCGATTGCGCGCATGCGCGTGCTGGGCTCGCGCGCGGCATACTTGAAGGTGCACGGCGACGTGCAGGAGGCTGCGTTGCGCGCGGGTGCGCGTCCGGACCAGCCGGGCTGGGGCGAAGAGCCGCGCGAGCACTGGGGATTGCTGGGCGTCGGCGATACTGCGGTTCCCGTGCGCAGCGAGCCCGGCGCTTATCAGCAGTTCTATTCAGGCGTCGTCGCCGCACTGAGAGACGGTGCGCCGGCGCCGGTGGACCCGGCCGATGCCGTCGCGGGATTGGAAATCATCGAGACGGCGCAGCGCGCCGCGGAGTCGGGCTGAAGCCCCCGACCTACGAGCTATGTCATACACAGCAGCTGAGAATCGTTACGAGACTGCGCCGTTCCGCACCGTCGGCCGCAGCGGCCTGAAGCTGCCGCCGATCTCGCTCGGCCTGTGGCACAACTTCGGCGCCGACACGCCGCTCGAGCGGCAGCGCGCGATCCTGCGCACCGCGTTCGACCTGGGCGTGACGCACTTCGACCTCGCCAACAACTACGGCACGCCCTACGGCAGCGCCGAGACCAATTTCGGGCGCCTGTTCCGCGAGGACTTCCGGCCCTATCGCGACGAGCTGATCGTGTCGACGAAAGCCGGCTGGGACATGTGGCCGGGACCGTACGGGCAGGGCGGCGGCTCGCGCAAGTACATGCTCGCCAGCCTCGACCAGAGCCTGCAGCGCATGGGACTCGAGTACGTGGACATCTTTTACTCGCATCGCTTCGATCCCGACACGCCGCTGGAAGAGACGGCCGGCGCGCTCGCGACTGCAGTCCAGCAGGGCAGGGCGCTGTACGCCGGGATCTCTGCGTACTCGCCCGAGAAGACGCGCCAGATGGCGGGGATACTGCGCGCGTGGCACGTGCCGCTGCTCATTCATCAGCCTGCCTACAATCTGCTCAATCGCAAGATCGAGCACGGGCTGTTCGATGCCGTCGAGCAGGTCGGCGCCGGCATGATCGCCTTCTCGCCGCTGGCGCAAGGCCTGCTGTCGAGCCGCTACCTCGAAGGTATCCCGTCGGGCTCGCGCGTCACCCACAGCATTTTCCTCAAGCCTGGGGACATCACGCCCGAGATCATGCGCAAAGTCCGCGCGTTGAACGACATCGCCGCGGCGCGCGGCCAGACGCTGGCGCAGCTCGCACTCGCCTGGGTGTTGCGTGACCCCCGGATGACCTCGGCGCTGGTCGGCGCCAGCAGCGTCGAGCAGTTGCGCGAGAATCTGGGGGCTCTGCGGCAACTGTCCTTCAGCGCCGAGGAGCTGGCAGCGATCGACCGGATTGCACCTGCCTGATACCCAGACGGCCTGATAGCCCGACGGATTGACACCCGGCCGGCGGGCGCGCTTCATAGGCGCCTTCTGCGCTTCCCCGAACAAAACCACTTCAACCGGAGGGTCCTATGGCCATTGCTATCCATCCTGCCGTCGACGGCGGCGTGAAAAAGGGGTCCGCGTCGTTCTCGGGCGGAACGTTGAAATGCAAGTGCGCGCAGGGACCGGTCACGGTGCGCATCTCGGCGCAGACGGCGCACAACCACGTTTGCGGGTGCACCAAGTGCTGGAAGCCGGCGGGTGCGGTGTTCTCGCAGATCGCGGTCGTGTCGCGCGACAAGGTCGAGGTCACCTCGGGCAAGGAGAAGCTCAAGGTCGTCGATCCGAGCGCCGCGATCCAGCGCTATGCGTGCACGGGCTGCGGCGTGCACATGTACGGCCGCATCGAGAACAAAGGACATCCGTTCCACGGCCTGGACTTCGTGCACACCGAGCTGTCCTCGGACTCCGGCTGGTCGGCGCCCGAGTTCGCGGCGTTCGTGTCGAGCATCATCGAGTCCGGCTTCGATCCGGCGAAGATGGGACAGGTGCGCGCACGCCTGAAAGAGCTGGGACTGGAACCCTACGATTGTCTGTCGCCGCCGCTGATGGACGCGATCGCGACCCACACCGCGAAGTCCAAGGGCGTGCTCAAGTGACATTGACGAAGAAGGACAGCTGGCGCTGCTTCGACGGAACGCTGTCCGTCTTCGAGCATCGCTCGCAGACCTGCAATTGCGACATGCGCTTCGCGGTGTACGCGCCGCCGCAGGCGCAGTCGCAACGCGTACCGGTGCTGTGGTACCTCTCGGGCCTGACGTGCACGTGGGAGAACGTGATGACCAAGGCCGGCCTGCAGCGCACCGCTGCAGCGCTCGGTCTGATGGTGATCGCGCCCGACACTTCGCCGCGCGGCGACGACGTTGCCGACGATCCGGCTTACGACCTGGGAAAGGGCGCCGGCTTTTATCTCACGGCTACGCAGGAGCCGTGGGCGAAGCACTACCGCATGGATCAATACGTCACGGACGAGCTGCAGCGGATCGTTGCTGCAGAGTTCCCCGCCGCGGATCTGGCGCGGCAGGGAATCACCGGTCACTCCATGGGCGGCCACGGCGCGCTCACGCTGCATCTCAAGCATCCGCAGCGCTATCGCTCGGTTTCGGCGTTCTCGCCGATCGTCGCGCCGTCGCAGGTGCCGTGGGGTCAGAAGGCGTTCACTGCTTATCTCGGCAGCGATCGCTCCGCATGGGGACGCTATGACGCAACCGAGCTGGTCCGCAAACAGCCGTCACCCGCGCACATCCTGATCGAGCAGGGCGCGGCGGATTCGTTTCTGGAGCGCGAGCTGCAGCCGCAGCGCTTCGTCGAAGCCGCTCGCGCGGCCGGACAGCAGGTGACGTTGCGAATGCGCGACGGCTACGACCACTCGTACTACTTCATCGCGACTTTCATCGACGATCACCTGCGCTGGCACGCAGATCAGCTGCGCGGCACCTTGTAGTAGTCGAACGCGCGGTCGCGGTACGCCTGGCCGTCGTTGCGGGTGAGCTCTTCGAGCGAGTCCGCCGGCGCGGCCTTGAGCTGCTCCTTCGTCAGGTTGATCACGTACGCGCCTTCGCTCTCGTCATAGTCGAGCGCGGCCCAGGGCACGGGGTGATACTTCTCGCCCATTCCCAGCACGCCGCCGAAGCTCATCACGCCGAACACGATGCTGTTCGACTGCTTGTCGAGCACTACGTCCTCGACTTTGCCGAGGCGCTCGCCGGCGCTGTCCTTAACCGTCGTGCCGATCACTTTGCTCGCGCGAATAACGGACGTGTGTCCCGTGCTGGTCGTCATGGTCTGTCTCCTCGTTGAAGATCAGTGAATGTCAGCGCGGCTGTAACGGTTCCATCGCGCGAGTTTCCTCGACACGACTGTCGGACGTGTCAGCACACGTCGCCGATTTGCGTCGCAGCTTGGAACGAAGTGCACACCGCCGTCGTTTGTGCTCGCGAGAACCATGACGAGCTGGGGAGAGATTCCGTGATCAATGTTTCCGTCCGTTGCTGGATTGCAGCGTCGGTGCTCGCGTTGGGCGTCGTGCCGCTCGCGCAGGCCGAGTTGCCGCAGCTCAATCCGGTGCAGATGCTCGCGCCGAACGATAGCGATGCGACCGACGATCCGAATCTGCCGCCGAGCCCGCCGTTCTTCGGCGCGGGTCTGGCGTTGCAGGGAAATGTCGCACTCGCCGGCATGCCCGGCGCGTTCGACGACAAGGGACGAGTCGCGGCGCTCGTCCGCAACGCATCGGGCAAATGGGTGCGATTCCAGACGCTGACTGCGAGCAACGCGACAGCAGGCGCCGACTTCGGCGAGCACATCGCAATCTGCAACATGTGTGCGCTCATCACGTCACACACGGCTGTCTACATTTTCCGACTGCAGTCGGGCAAGTGGAGCGCAGCCGGCCAACTCCCGTTTGGCCGCGCGGTGCAGGTCCGCGATCTGGATGTGCAAGGGAACACGGTCGCCGTGGGCGCCAGCGATTCGACCGGCGACGCGGTTTACGCATTTCGCCTCAACACCAACGGCACGTTCCGGCGCATCACCCGCTTCGCAGCGCCGGACGCTGTTTCGAGCGACCGCTTCGGCGAGCGCGTCGCGGTCTACGGCTCGACCGTAGCGGTGACCGCGCCGGGCTACAACGCGGGCCAGGGCGCCGCTTACGTCTACACCTGCACTGACACGCAATGCGTCCAGCGGCAGAAGCTGCTCGCCAACGACGGTACCCGCGGCGACGGCTTCGGACAGGCCGTCGATCTCGCGAACGGCATCCTCGTCGTCGGCGCGCCGTCGGCCGACTGGGTTCCAGGCAATCCGGACCTGGCGCCGAGCGAGCAGAATCACCGCGCCGGCGGCTCTGCCTACCTGTTCGTGCGCAAGGGCACGACGTGGATCGAGCAACAGAAGTTGCATCCCGGAGCACGACAGTTGAACTGGTACGCGTCCTTCGGTCTGCAGGTGCGCGTGTCCGCTACGCACGTCGTGATCGGCGCGCCGTACCAGGTGGACGAGTGGGAGCCCGGCTACGTGGTCGACTATCGCTGGTCCGGCGGCTCGCTGTTCGCCGCCCACATGATGGTCAACGAGATCAGCCACGGCGACGCTCTCGCGTTGTCCGGCAACACGCTGTTTGCAGGCATTCCGGACGCGCCGCCCTACTGGGGCGAGGCAGCGGTCTACAACCTCGGCGCGCCGTAGAGATTCCGGCGCGTCGATCGATCGCTCGGCCGACACCGTTCGCCGCGACGCGCCCTCACTCTGACGCATTTCCATTGATCCTCCGCAGGCGCGCGCCTAGCGTCGCGGCATCCTGGATGGAGGATCTCCCATGCGCCGAAAAGCGACAGCGTTGTTGCTGCTTGCGGCGTGCGTCGTGCACGCCGATACCAATTCGAACAATCCCGAGACCCTGGCCGAGCGCTCGCAGGCGACGGCGCGAGGCGTGCTGGACGCCGCAGTGGCCGCGATCGGCGGCGCCGAAGCTCTGCGGTCGATCGAGGTCGTGCGCCTGCGCTTCGACGGCGAAACCTGGCCGCGGTTGCAGATGCCCACCGCCGCGCCGCCCTTCGAGTCGGGCACGCAGAAGGAAACGCTGCTGCTCGATCTGAAGAACAATCGCCTGCTGTTGGAGCAGGAGGCGAGCGGCGCCGGCTTCGACGGCCACAACACGATCGTGATCAAGGGCGGGCAGGGCGAGAACTACGATCAGCGCGCGCACGTCGTCACGCCGATTCCGGTCGCGCAGTCGAGCCAGCAGCAGTTCGTGCAGTACTACCGCCGTATTCCGCAACTGCTGCTGCGCCAGGCGCTCGAGCGCACCAACTCGCTGCGCTCGCTCGGCACTGACACGTTCGAAGGCAAGCAGCAGGACGTGATCACCTTCGTGATGGCGGACACGCAGCAGGTGGCGCTGTACGTCGACTCGGCGACTCACCTGGTCTCGAAATACGAGCTGATCTTCGTCGACCCGTTCACCGGCGAAGAAGCGTCCGAGATCATGTTCGGCGACTACGTGCGCGCCGGCAATTTCCAGGTGCCGCAGAGCTGGCGCTCGCGCCAGGCGAACGACCTCGTGGTCAGCGCGAAACTCAAGGTCGAGATCAATCCGGCCGTGACCGAGCAGTCATTCGAGGTTGCGGCGGAGGGCTACGTGCGCGTCGCGCCGCTCCCCGACAATCTCGAAGAGAAAGTCGAGCAGCTCGCGGACGGCGTGTTCGTGATCCAGAACGTGGCCGGCCAGAACCTGAACACGCTCGCCGTCGCGTTCAAGGACTATATCGTCGCGGTCGAGGCGCCCGGCTCGAGCGATGGCGCCGACCAGGTCATCGCGCGCATCAAGGCCGCGATCCCCGGCAAGCCGATCCGCTACGTCGCGATGACGCACCATCACGGCGACCACATCGGCGGGCTGCGCAGCTTCATCGCCGAAGGCGCTACGGTCGTGACGACGCAGAGCAACCGCGAAGTCGTGGAGATGATGGCGGCTGCGCCGCAGCTCGATCGCCTGGCGAAGAATCCGCGCAAGCCCGAGTTCCTGTTCGTCGAGCGCGGCAAGCGCGTCATCAGCGATGGCACGCGCACGCTGGAATTGCTGAATGTCGGCCCGAACCCGCATGCGCGCGACATGGTGGTTGCTTACCTGCCGAAGGAGCGCATCCTGTTCCAGGGCGACCTGTTCTTCATGCCGCCGAACGATGCGCCGACCGGACCGCCGCAGGCGACGACCGTCAGCTTCGCGAAGAAGCTGCAGGAGCTGCGGCTCGGCGTCGATCGCATCGCGAGCGTGCACGGCCGCACGACCACGATCGACGAGCTCAATCGCGCACTGCAGGGCGCTGCGCCCAGCACCTGAGTTTTCCGCACAACGGGCGCTGCGCCGCGGCGCCCGTTCCACAGTGATGCCCTGTAAACTCCCCCGTGACGTGCGGAAGGAGCATCAGGGATGCGCAAGGTCGCGGCGGTTGGATTGTTGGCGGTGGGTGTGTTCGGAGTGTCGGCGACGCATGCAGCCGACGCGCAGGCGGAGGCATCGTTGGAGCGGCCGGTGCCGGCTGCGACCGATACGGAGATCGACGGTCTCAACTGGCGCTGCACCGGCGACAAGTGCGTCGGCACGCCGGTCGGCCGCAGGTCCGGCTCGCGGCTGGATGAGTGCAGGAAGCTGGCGTCGGCGATCGGCAGGCTCGCCAGCTTCTCGAGCCGCGGCAAGGAGCTCACCAAGCGCGACCTGGACAGCTGCAACCGCGGCGCCCGCTGAGCCGGTTCCTATCCCAAAACCGCAGCACGGAACTGCGGGCCATTCTTGATCAAACTTCACGTCACTAGTGCGCCCGGGCCGATTGGTCGCGCGCGTGCGATTCCCCTAGAGTGCACGCCGGCTCAATGTGTGTCCCGGGAGGAATGCGATGACGAAGGTTGCGACGTTGAAGTTATCGGTGATCTGTGCGATCGGGCTCGGTGCGAGCGCCATCGCGCCCACGGCTGGAGCCGCCGGGGGCGGCGCATACCACGCGGAAGCCACGCTGGCGACAGCGGTCCAGTCGGCGATCGACAAGGACGTGGACGGCGTGACCTGGCACTGCGAGGGCGAGAAATGCGTCGGCAAGGCCGAGCGCCGCAACTCGCTCGACTCCTATATGAAGGAATGCCGCAAGGTCGCCGGCGCGCTCGGCAAGCTGAAGCGGTTCTATAGCCGCGGCCGCGAGATGATCGGGCGCGACCTGGAGAACTGCAACCGCGCCACGCAGTGATGTCCTAGAATCGGTGCATGTACCGTGCACCGCTCAAAGACCTCCAATTCATCCTGCATGACCTGATCGGCGACGCCGAGCTGCAGAGCTGCCGCGATCTCGGCGATTACTCGGCCGACCTGGCGGACAGCGTGCTGGCCGAGGCGGGCCGGTTCGCCGAGTCCGTGCTCGACCCGCTGTATCGGACCGGCGATCGCGACGGCGCGAAATGGACGCCGCAAGGCGTGGTCACGCCGCCGGGTTTCAAGGAGGCGTATGCCCAGTTCGTCGCGGGCGGTTGGCCGTCGCTGTCGCACAGCGTCGAGTACGGTGGGCAAGGCATGCCGCGTGCGCTCGCCACTGCGGTGGATGAGATCTGGACCTCCGCAAACTGCGCTTTCAAGCTATGTCCAATGTTGACGCACAGCGCGATCGACGCGCTGGAGCAGGTCGGCACGCCGGCGCAGCAGCAGACGTACCTGGCGAAGCTGATCAGCGGCGAGTGGACCGGCACGATGAATCTGACCGAGCCGCAGGCCGGCTCCGATCTGGCGCAGGTGCGCATGCGCGCGGTGCCGGAGGGCGATCACTTCCGCCTGTTCGGCCAGAAGATCTTCATCACTTACGGTGAGCACGACTTCACGCCGAACATCGTGCACCTCGTGCTCGCGCGCATCGACGGCGCGCCCGGCGGCGTGAAGGGTATTTCGCTGTTCGTGGTGCCGAAGTTCCTGCCGCGCAAGGACGGCTCGCCCGGCGAGCGCAACGACGTGCACTGCGTATCGATCGAGCACAAGCTCGGCATTCACGCGTCGCCGACCTGCGTGATGGGCTACGGGCAGAAGGACGGCGCGATCGGCTACCTGGTCGGCGCAGCGAACGCCGGCCTCAAGCACATGTTCATCATGATGAACGCGGCGCGGCTCGCGGTCGGGCTCGAAGGCTATGCGCTGGCCGAGCGCTCGTTCCAGCAGGCGGCGGAATGGGCGCGCACGCGCATCCAGGGCAAACCGCCGGTCGCGGCGGCCGACGGTCCCGCGTCGATCATTCATCATCCCGACGTGAAGCGCATGCTGCTCACGATGAAGTCGCACACCGAGGCCATGCGAGCGCTGGCGCTGTACGCCGCGTTCCTGATCGATCTGGGCGAACGGCATGCGGACCCGGCGATTGCTGCTGGCGCCGCGGCGCGCGCCGCGCTGCTGATTCCGGTCGTCAAGGGCTGGAGCACCGAGTCGGGCATCGAGCTCACCTCGCTCGGCATCCAGGTGCACGGCGGCATGGGCTACGTCGAAGAGACGGGCGCGGCGCAGCCTTATCGCGACGTGCGCATCTCCTCGATCTACGAGGGCACCACCGGCATCCAGGCGAACGATCTGCTCAATCGCAAGCTGTCGCGCGACCAGGGCGCGGCGCTCAACTCGTTGCTGGCGGAGGCGACTCACGAGCTCGAAGCCGTGCAATCGCAAGACGAAGCTGTGCTCGAAGCGAAGACCGCGGCCCTCGAGGCGCTGGCTACGACTCGACGTGCCGCTGGCACAGTGCTGAAAAGCATGATGAGCGCGCCAGCCGATGCGTACGCCGTCTCGATCCCGTTCCTGAAACTCTGCGGCTTCGCGCTCGGCGGCTGGCTGTTGGCGAAGTCGGCGGCAATCGCCGCAAGCAAGCTCGCGACGGGCGATGCAGACAAACAGTTCCTCGCCGGCAAGATCGCCAGCGCACGTTTCTACGCCGATCACATCCTGCCGCAGACGCTGGCACTCGCACGCGTCGTGGAGCAGGGTGCGGGCAGCGTCATCGAAACGGACGCAGAGCTGATCTGACTCGTAGGTCGGGCTTCAGCCCGACAAACATTCGTAGATCGCCGCGCACAACTCCCGTGCGCGCACATCGCCCACGAGATCCGGTCCCATCTGGTTGCAGACGTAGCCGATGGCCAGCCGCCGCTGCGGATCGGCGCAGCCGAACGAGCCGCCCCAGCCGGAGTGACCGTAGCTCAGCGGGTTCGGGCCGAAGAACGTAGTCGACCCGTTCAATACCACGCCGGCGGCCCACAGCGCCGGCAGGCCCAGCGTCAGATCCATTCGCTCGCTGCGAACGCGAGTGAGGCGCTCGATGGTCGCGGGCGACAGGAACCTGCGGTGCTGGAATTCACCGCCGTTCGCGAGCATGGCGTAGATGCGCGCGATTGCATCCGCGGAAGCGTGACCATTGAGCGCAGGCAGCTCGGCCGCGCGCCACGCGGCAGTGTTCGCTGCTTGCGGATGCAGCAACGGGTTCGTGACGCTGAGCCGCGTCTCCGGGATGGCGGGCAGTGCGCTGGGATCGATCATGTTCTTCGGCGGCAGCGTCTGCGCGACGCGCCGTTCCAGCGCCGGATCGAGCCCGATCAAGAAGTCTGCGCCGAGCGGCGCCGCCAGCTCCTGCTGCAGGAACTCGCCGACGCTGCGGCCGCTCGCACGCCGCACGATCTCGCCGGCGAGATAGCCGAACGTGACCGGGTGGTAGGCGGTCTTCTCGCCAGCCGTCCAGCGCGGCTTCTGCCCGGCCAGCGCGGCGCAGCGCGCGTGCCAGTCGTAGAGATCCGTCAGCGAAGTGGGATCCTCGAACGCGGGCAGCCCCGCCTGATGCGAGAGCACCTGCGCGATGGTCGTGCGCTGTTTGCCCTGCTGAGCGAACTCCGGCCATACGCTCGCGACGGTATCGTCGTAGTCGAGCGCGCCGCGCTCGACCAGCATGGCGATGCAAGTGGCCACGATGCCCTTGGTGGTCGAATACACATTGAGCAGCGTGTCCTTGTGCCAGGGGCGCGCTCTGGCGGCATCCGCATGCCCGTTCCACAAGTCGACGACACAACGCTCCCCATGAAAGACGGTGAGCGCCGCCCCGACTTCGCGACAGTGGTCGTCGCGCAGGAAATTCGCGGCGAAACGCGCGCGGACCGGCTCGAAACCGGCGGCAACGTGACCTGCAACGGCGTCCAATGGACTCTGCAATAGGCTGCTCATGACACTCTCATCGGGAACGAAGGCCCAAACGCGACAGGTCGACCATTTCGTCGGCGATTTCCCAGCGGCGCTCGCTCGCGCCCGCCGGCAGCCATTTCGGAATCCAGCCGAACATGCCGGCGCCGGCGAGCGCGATCGCATCGACGTCGCACTGGCGATTGCTGCCGTCGGCGATGCCCTGGCGGCCCATCTCGGTGAACCGCACGTGCAGCTGCGCCAGCCGCTTCTGCAGCGCCTTGCGCGGGCCGGCCGCAATCGACTCGAAGCCGATCAGCGGCACGAGCGGGGAGGGGCCGGCGACCTGCGCCTGCACGTTCAGATGCAGGCCGATCATGCCGCGGTCGTGTCCGGTGCCGCCGCTGCGCTCCGCGAGATCCGTCATCTTCTCGTCGAGCGCGGCGGAGCGCTCGTAACAGCGCAGGATCAGCTCGCGCTTGTCGGCGAAGTAGTGATAGAGGGCGCCCTTGGTGGCGCCGAGCGCTGCCGCGATCTGCTCGAGCGATGTGCCGTCGAGCCCGCGCTCGTTGAAGAGTCGCGAGGCGGTTTCCAGCAACTGCTCGACTTTCAGCGCTGCCGCATGCTCGCGGTCGAACATGTTGGCGGGCGCGCTGACCAGCGACTTCACGTCGATGCGGCAGTTGAACGGCGGCGCAGGCGAGCGCGCGAGGCCGTGCTCGAGATGGTCGACAACGGCATCCGCCATGCGCAGCGCGAAGGCGGCGTCGCCGCCTTTGCCGACCCAGCCGGGCGACAGCACGATCCAGCTCACGATGCCGAAGATCGCTTGCGCCACGACGTGCGCGTCGCAGTCGCGAATCGTTCCCGCGCGAATTCCGTTGCGCACGAACCCTTCCAGCGCGGCGATGTTGCGCCCGTGCTCGGTCTCTATGACCGTGCGCTGCGCAGCCGAGAGGTACGCGATCTCGCTCACCACTGCTGCCTGCGGCCGCTCGGGCGCGAGCGCCCGGCGCACGAAAGCGGCAATTCGTCCGACGTCGTCCTTGCTTTGCTCATGCGCGTGCGCGAGATCGTCGGCGGTGAGTTGGCAGGCGCGCAGGTAGCACTGGAAGACCAGGTCCTCGCTGTCCTTGACGTAGTAGTAGACGGCGGCGCGGGTCAGGCCGACCTGCCGGGCCACCTGGTTGACCCCGGTTGCCGCGATGCCGCGCGCATTGAACTGGCGGGCGGCCTCGTCCAGGAGCACTTCGCGCCGGGTCGGCTGCGGCGGCGCGCTGGCAAGCCGCGGACGTCCGGCGCGAGCACGCCGGCGGCCTGCCGCCGGGTTGTCCCTGCCCGCTTGTTTACGTTGCTCTGACATCTGCGGATGCAACCATAACCGAACGTCAAATCGCTTGACAAGCGGATTCGACGAGGTGTTATCTTCGCATACCGAAGTGTCAAAACAGACCCGGATCACGACAGACATGGGCTGCAGGGGGTGGGCGATGAGTCACGCGTACGGCTTTAGCTCCAGGGTCGCCATCGGCTCGATCGGATTGCTGGCCGCGCTGGCCGCAACCGCTGCGGACGACAAGGCCGCGCGCGCCGATACAGCCGAGGTACCGACCATCGGCGAGATCGTCGTCACCGCGCAGCGCCGCGAGGAGAGCAATCTGCAGGTCGGCCTGACGTTGACCGCGCTGGGCGGCGACGCGCTCGCGCAGCAGCGGGTCGAGCAGGTCCTCGACCTCAAGGGCCGCGTGCCGAACCTCGACATCAAGGAACAGGTGCCGGGCGCGATGCCGGTGATCACGATCCGCGGCGTCGGTCTCAACGACTTCGGCGCCGCCAACAGCCCGAGCGCCGGCGTGTACGTCGACCAGGTGTACGTCGCTTCGATCGCGATGATGGCGTTCGACATGTTCGACGTCGAGCGCATCGAAGTGCTCAAGGGCCCGCAAGGCACGCTGTACGGCCGCAACTCCACGGCCGGCGCGCTCAACATCATCACGCGCAAGCCGCAGCAGGACTTCGACGCCTACGCGACGTTGAGCTACGGCAACTACGACACGCTGGATTTCGAGACGGCGGTGAACGTGCCGCTCACGGATGCCGCTGCGCTGCGCTTCAGCGCCAAGACGATCCAGCAGTCGCAAGGGTATTGGAAGAGCCGGTTGCTGCCGGGCGAGACCATCGGCGATCGCGATCTGACGATGGGCCGGCTGCAGCTCGCGCTGGCGCCGGGCGACAGCTTCGATCTGAATTTGAAAGTGGAAGGCGTGCGCTCGCGCTCGGAGATGGGCCAGCCGGAATTCTTCGGCACGGTCGATCCAGCGACCGGCGGCACCTGCGCGCCGATTCTGGCCGGTCACATCGACAACACGCAGTGCACCGACCTCCTCGGCTACACCGACACCGACGGCGATCCGTTCAAAGGCGATTGGGCGCGCGAGGGCGTGTACGACATCGACAACAAGTCGGTCACGCTGACGATGAATGCCGATCTCGGCGCCGCGACGCTCACCAGCGTTTCCGGCTACGTGGATTTCGCTCGCACCTTCGATATCGACGTGGATGCGACGCCGGCGCGCGAGCTGGATTTCCTCGAGAGCGACGACATCAAGCAGTACTCGCAGGAGCTGCGACTGGCAGCGAGCGGCGAGCGGCTGGACTGGATCGTCGGCGCGTTCTACTCCAAGGACGAAGTCGGCATCAGCATTCCGGGCGACCATCAGGATCTGTTTCTCACGCGGACGCTCGTGACCGCCGATCAGGACACGAAATCGGCCGCCGGCTTCGCGCACGGCGAATGGCACCTGACCGACAAGCTCGATCTGGTCACCGGCCTGCGCTACACGTGGGAGGAGCGCAGCTACGCCGGCGGCACGACCGATCTGAACCCGATCGGCTTCAGCTGTCTGCTGAGCCCGACCTGCACGCCGGGCTTCGTCGGTCCGGCGCAGCTGACGTTCGTCGACGAGACCATCGACGATCGCAACTGGTCGTGGCGCGCGGGGCTCGAGTATCAGCCCGAGCAGTCGCAGTTGCTGTACGCGACGATCTCGCGCGGCACCAAGAGCGGCGGCTTCTTCTCCGGCATCTCCACCACGAACCTGCAGCTGGCGCCGTTCGCGCCGGAACAGTTGACTGCGTACGAAGTCGGCTTCAAGCACGGCTTCCGCAACGCATACATCAACGCCGCGGTGTTCTACTACGATTACAGCGATATCCAGACCTTCATCGCCGTGGACATCGGACCGTTCATCATCCAGCGCCTCGGCAACGTCGACGACGCGCGCGTCTACGGGCTCGATCTCGAGGCGACGTGGGCGCCGACCTCGCACCTGACTCTGCAGGGCAGCGTGGGCTGGCTCGATGCCGAGCTCGGCGCGTTCCGCACGCTCACCGGCGAGGTGCCCAAGGGCAACGATCTACCGAATGCGCCGGACCTGACGCTCGGCGCGCTCGCCCGCTACGAAGCGGATCTTGCGCCGACGCTCGGCGGCTCGATCCAGATCGACGGCAGCTACTCGGACAGCGTGTTCAAGGATGCAATCAACGATCCGGTGATCGCGCAGGACAGCTACGTGCTCGTCAATGCGCGCGTCGCACTGTTCAACGCGGCTCACTCGTGGGAGGTGGCGCTGTGGGGCAAGAACCTCGGCGACGAGCAATACGTCGCGCAGGGTTTGAATACCGGCCTCGGCGCGGGCAATCGGAATTACAACGCGCCGCGAACCTACGGCGCGTCGTTTACTTATCGCTGGTGAGCGCTACTGCCGCAGCTGGAACTTGATCGGCACGCGCGTCCACATCGCCATCGCGGTGCCGTCGCTCGTACCGGGCTTCATGCGCCAGCCGCGCGCCTCACGCATTGCCGATTCATCGAGCTTCGGGTAGCCGCTCGACCGATCGACGCGCACCGCGCCGACGCGGCCGTTGGGCATGATCTGCACGGACAGCCACACCGTGCCTTCGTGACCCTGGCGGATTTCCGAGACCGGATACGCGGGCTCGGTCAGCGGGAAGCGCGGATCGCTGGCGGGCTCGATGATGAGCGGCCCCGCGCCCGGCCCCGCAGTGTCCGTATGCGGCGGCAACGTCGGCGGCACCGGATCGCTGTTCACCAGCTGCGGTCCGGGATCATCGAACTGCAGCGGCGGCGGATTGGACGGCGTCGGCACCCAGATGCGCGTAACGTCGATGTCGATCGGGGTGTGCGGCGTCTGCGGCGGCGGCTGGCGCGGCGGCTGCGGTATCAGCACCACTTTCCCTTTGTCCGGCGTGTCGATGATGTACACCGTCAGGCCGTTGGTGAGCGCCCAGAAGAATCCCAGGTGGACGAGCACGATCGCCGCCAGGAACCAGCCGCGCGAAGAGTTGAAAGCGTGTAGCGCTGGGAACGTATTCACCGTTGTCGCAGACATGATTGTTCTCCCGGAACCCTTGAAGCCCAGAACCCGTGAACTACTAACGAGGCAGTCGCGCGGAAGGGTTATGCGGATCTGCGCCGCATGAGACAGGGGCGGGCTCGCGGCGGTTGCTAGGCAGTTTCCGGCCCGAACGGCCGGGATCTAAACGCGCCTCAGCGTTGTCAAAGCAACTTACGCTGCTGCCGGGGGAGGCGGCCCGAGCGTGAGCTTGCTCTCGATTGCGGCGATCAGTTTGCGGTCGTCGCGATGCCACGGGTGAAAGCCCGGGCCGAAGAAGCGCAGGTAGTCCCAGAAGATCCGCCGCATCATTCCCGGCTTGACCACCAGATACCTGGCGACGCGCCACCAGGTGCGCGACGTGTTCATGCCGTCCTGGCGGAAGAAGTCCGCCATGCGCTGGAAGTTCGAATACCAGAACTGCAGGCTCACCAGCAGCATGACGTGGCAGCGCAATGCCCAGCGCCGCAGTCCGGACATGTGGCGCGTAACCGCCAGGAACGTGTCGTAGGCCACGGCCTTGTGCTCGATTTCCTCGATGGCGTGCCACTGCCACAGGCGGAGAATCTCCTCGGATGCGCCAGGCAGCGGCTGCCGCTCCGTCAGCAGCGAATGCGCCATAATCGCCGTGAAATGCTCGAGTGCTACCGTCAGCGCCAGCTGGACCACTGGCGGGCGCGTGCGCGCCTCGTCGACGCGGCGCCGGGTCTCGGCGTCCATCGCCGTCAGGTCGTAGCCCGCGCCGCGCAGCAGCTTGTTGAAGACCACGTGTTCGCGCGTATGCATTGCTTCCTGCTGCACGAATGCGGCGATCTGCTGCCGCAGCGGCTCTTCGACCTGGTCGCGGTAGCGCCGCACGGACTCGATGAAGAAGGTCTCTCCCTGCGGGAAGGCCGCGGACAGCGCGTTGAAGTACGCGGTCGCGATCGGATCGCCCCCATGCCACCAGCGCGCGTTGCGCGTGTTACGGTCCACCTTCAGGTCGCGGGGCGTAATCGTCAGGTCGGCAGGAGTCGTGGCGGCGCTCATGCGGGGTATTAGAGTTCCTTATTGAGAGTGGTGTCAATAGTGCCCAAGGCGAAACAGGTCGCAAAAAACACCAGTGGCCGGCGTGTGCGGCGCACGCCGGAGGAAGCGCGGACCCTGGCGCTCGCGTCGGCGCGGCGCCTGCTGCTGGCCGACGGCCCGGATGCGATCACGCTGCAGTCCGTGGCCTCGGACCTCGGCATGACCCACACCAACCTGATCCATCACTTCGGCTCGGCGGCCGGCCTGCAATCGGAGTTGATGCGCCAGATGATGAGCGAGCTGACCGCCGCGATCGAATCGGCGGTGATGCGGCTGCGCGCGGGCAAGGGCGAGTTCCGCGATTTCGTCGATATCGTGTTCGACGCATTCGATCGCGGCGGCGCGGGCCGGCTCGCGGCCTGGATCGTGCTGTCCGGCGAGGCGACGCGGCTGGCGCCGATCGGCGAAGTCGTGCGCGACACCATCGACAGCGTCGAGCGCGGCGCCGATCCCGCCGCGGCGCGGGACATCCACGAGCGCGTGACCTCGGCAACGCTGTTCGTGACGATGGCCGCGCTCGGCGACGCCATCATCGGCAATCCGCTGCGCCGCATGGTCGGGCGCGAGCGCGACGCCGTGCGCAAGATCATCGGACGGCTGTTGCCGGTCGTGCTCGAGCGGGAGACCTCCAACGGCTGAATCGTGCACTGACGAAAGTCAGTTTGGCCGCGTTTCGCCGGCCTTTCACTTGAACCCCAGGCGCGCGCAGCGAATACTGCGGGCAACATGTCTTCGCACCGTTCGCCTATGAATTCCGGTCCCATCACGATCCGGCTCGAAGTGCCCGAGCCGGCCGCCGCCGCCCCCGCGCCCGAAACCGCGCACGAGTCGGCCCACCTCAGCGAGCCCTTCAGCTCGATCCTGGAGGAGATTGCGAGCGAGCTGGAGCTGCGCCCGTTGCTCACCAGCATCATCACGCGCGCCTGCGGTCTGCTCGGCGCCGACGACGGCGCGATCGGCCTGTACGAGGCGCGCCGGCACGTCGTGCAGATCGAGGCGGTCCACCGCCTGCCGGAGACCGAGCTCGGCGCCGAATTCGAGCCGAACGAAGGCCTGGTCGGCCGCGTGCTCGCGACCGGCAAGCCGGTCATCCTCGAGAACTACGGCGAGCTCGATCGCATCACGCTGCCGGATCACACGGGCAGTGCAGTCATCGGCGTGCCGATTCCCGGCCCGAGCGGCGGCTTGCTTGGCGTGTTCGGCATCGGCGCGCGCCCGCCGCGCAAATTCGGACAGAGCGACCTGGCGACGCTGCGCCTGTTCGCGCGGCACGCTGCCATCGCGATTCAGAACGCGCTGCGCTACGGACGCGAGCAACGGCGCACCGAGCGCATGATGCTGATCGCGAGCATCGCGCGCGTGATCACTTCCGGTCTCGAGCCGGAGGAATTGGTGGCCACGGCAGCGCAGGCGATCCACAACCATCTCGGTTATCGCAACGTCGTCATCCCGCTGGTCTACCGGGGTGAAGAGGACTATCTGCTGTTCCGCGCGCACGCCGGCGCCTACCAGGATATTTTCGAGCAGCCGTTCCGCATGCCTCTCGACAAGGGCGTCACGGGCGCAGCGGTGACGACCGGCGAAGTGCAGATCGTCAACGACGTGCGCAAAGACCCGCGCTACGTGCCGCCGCCGTTGCCGGTCAACGTGCGCACCGAGCTCGCGGTGCCGATCATGCTCGGCGACGAAGCGTTCGGCGTCATCAATCTCGAAGGGCTCAACCCGTTCGACGAGGACGACGTCGCGAGCATCCAGATCATCGCGGACCACCTGGCCGTGGCGATCAAGAACGCGCGACTCACTTCCGAAGCACGGCAGGCTGCAGTAATGCGCGAGCGGGCGCGACTGGCGCGCGATCTGCACGACGCTGTCAGTCAGGCTTTGTCTTCGATCAGCCTGATGTCGCAGTCGCTGGTGTCGGCATGGCGCCGCGATCCGGCGGAAGGCGAGCGGCGCGCGCGCCGTATCGAAGAGCTGTCGCGGCTCGCGTTCTCCGAAATGCGCGCGCTGTTGCGCGAGCTGCGGCCGGACTCGGTGTCTGGCGATAGCGGCGATTCGGCCTCGCGCGTCGGCGTGGGCGATGTGAAGCGCATGGGCCTGGCGGCCGCGTTGCAACGTTTCGCTGTCGTGCTTGCGCCGCAGACACCTAGCATTCGCCTGGATTTCGCGGCCTATCGCTCGCAGCCGCCGGGGCTCGAAGAGAGCCTGTATCTCATCTGCCGCGAGGCGCTGTCGAACGCGATCCGTCATTCCGGCGCCAACCGCGTCGATATCCGCGGGCGCCTCGACGGCGAGGTGCTGACGGTGAGCGTCAGCGACAACGGTCGCGGCTTCGATCTCGCGGAGCGCACGGCCGCCGACGCCGATCGCACCGAGCAGGGCATCGGCCTGCAGACCATGAGCGAGCGTGCTGCCGTACTCGGCGGCGTGTGCGAAATTCGATCGCAGCCTGGACAGGGGACCACCGTATGCATACGCATTCCATTGCTGGCGAGCCCGTCGTGAGCGCAGCGCCCGCCATCCGGCTGCTGCTCGTCGACGATCACGGCATCGTGCGCGAAGGCCTGCGCGCACTGCTCGACGACTGCGACGGCTTCGTCATCGTCGGCGAGGCGACCAACGGCGACGAAGCGTGCGAGGCCGTGCGCCGGCTGCAGCCCGACATCGTCCTGATGGACCTGAAGATGCCGGGTCTGCCGGCCAGCGATGCGATCCGCGTGATCCGCGCTTCGTCCGCGACGGTGAAGGTGATCGCGCTGACCAGCTATGCCGAAGATGGGCAGGTGCGCGAGATCATCTCCGCCGGCGCGCAGGGTTACATCCTCAAGGACGTGACCAAGGCCGATTTCCTCACAGCGCTGCGGACGGTCGCCGGCGGCCAGACGTGGCTGCATCCGCTCGCACAACGCGCGCTGGTCGAACAGCTGCGCAATCGCCAGGCCGATCCGCTGGCGCTGCTCACGCAGCGCGAGCGCAGCGTGCTCGATCTGATCGCGCGCGGCATGAGCAATCGCCAGATCGGCGACGAGCTGCATCTCACGGAAGGCACCGTGAAGGGCTATGTCAGCACGATCCTCGCGAAGCTGAAGCTCGAAGACCGCACGCAGGCCGCGCTCTTCGCTGTGCAGCGCGGCCTGACGAAGAAGTCGGGCTGAGAAATTTCCGACTTTGATCTTCTCTTCCTTGGCGTTCCTGGCGTTCCTGGCGGTCTTGGCGAGAGTATTTTCTTCGGTTTGCGCCGGAGGCCGGACGCGAACCTCCGCAAACGCCCTCGGCAGCTGAACCTGTCCTTCTGTCCCACCCGCGCCGCTGACTTTGGTCAGCGGCGTCTTTAGCCGTTACGGCGTTCTGCCGGCAATCGCGGCGTTCTACGTTTCCTACCGTCATCCAGAGATTGCGGGGGATTCATGGAGCGCAATACCTTCGGCCACGCGGTGGTCATCGGTGGCAGCATGGCGGGCCTGCTGGCGGCGCGCGTGCTGGCGGACTACTTCACTACTGTCACGGTGATCGAGCGCGACGAGCCGAGCGAGCGGCCCGAGCCGCGTCGCGGCGTTCCGCAGGGACGTCATGCGCATGGGCTGCTGCTGCGTGGCCAGAATACGATCTGCCGGCTGTTCCCCAACGTGCGCGAGGAGCTGCTCGCCGCTGGCGCCACCGACGTCAACATGGGCCGCGACGTGAAGTGGTATCACTTCGGCGTCTGGAAGTGCCGCTATCACAGTGCGCTGGATTTCATCGCCGCCAGCCGGCCGCTGATCGAGTGGACGATCGCCGAGCAGGTGCGGCGCCTGGCGAACGTGAAGCTCATGCACGGCTGGGCCGTCGACCACCTGATCTACGACGGCCAGGGCGTGAGCGGCGTGCGCATGCATCGCCGCGACGATCGCGAAACCGACCAGCGCCTGCACGCCGACCTGGTGATCGACGCGAGCGGCCGCGGCTCGCAGATCCCGCAACAGCTGCGCGCGCTCGGTTTCGAGCGCCCGGAGGAATCCGCGGTGCGCATCGACGTCGGCTATTCCACCTGCGTATTCCGCGCGCCCGCTGCTGCGCGCGACTGGAAGATGCTCTATGTCGTGTCCGCGCCGCCGGCCCGGCGCGGCGGCCTGATCCTGCCGATGGAGGGCAATCGCTGGATGTGCACGCTCGTCGGCATGCACGGCGATCATCCGCCGACGGACCTCGCGGGCTACATGGCATTCGCGAGGTCGCTGCAGGTGCCGGATCTCTACGAGGCGCTGCGCACCGGCGAGCCGCTGATCGAGCCCGTGCGCTACGGCTTTCAGGCGTCGCTGCGCCGCCATTACGAGAAGCTCAAACGCTTTCCGTCGGGCCTGCTGGTGCTCGGCGACGCCTTGTGCAGCTTCAATCCCGTCTACGGGCAGGGCATGAGCGCGGCGTCGATGTACGCCGATGCGCTCCAGGCCTGCCTGCAGGAGCGAGTCGCGTCGGGGCGGAGTCTGCGTGACCTGTGGCGAACGTTCTTCCGCGAAGCGGCGCGCGCTGCGGATCGGCCCTGGCAACTCGCGACCGGTGAGGACTTCCGGCATCCGCTCACGACCGGCGCACGCGCTCGCTCCCTGCGCTTCCTGCACTGGTACACGCGCAAAGTGCACGCGGCCGCGGGCGTCTCCCCGCAAGTCACCGAGCGCTTCTACGAAGTGATGCACCTGCTGAAGGCGCCGACCGCGATGTTCACGCCGTCGATCATGTGGAAGCTGGCGACACGGCGCCGCCCGCGCAGCGTCGCGCCGCGGCGCTCAGACTTTGAAGCCTTCGCTGACGAGCGGTAGCGTGCGCACGCGCTGTCCGGTGGCGGCGAAGATCGCGTTGCAGATCGCCGGCGCCACCGGCGGCAACGCCGGCTCACCGACGCCGGTGGGCGAGAAGTCGCTCTGGATGAAATGCACCTCGACCGTCGGCGCCTGCGGGATGCGCAGCAGCGGATAGCGGTCGAAATTCGTTTCCTGGATGCGGCCGTTCTCGATCGAGAGCGCCAGGCCGAGCGCGGTGCTGAAGCCGTCGATGACCGAGCCTTCGACCTGGTTCTCCGCGCCGCTCAGATTCACGACCGGGCCGATGTCGCCCGCGACGGTCACCCGGTGCAGCGTCAGCCGGCGGTCCGCATCGACGCTGACCTCGGCGACTTCGGCGAAATGTCCGGCGTGACTGAAGTGGAACGCGAGGCCGAGCCCGCGACCCTTCGGCAGCTGCTTGCCCCAGCCCGCCTTCGCGGCGGCCAGTTTCAGCACGGCAGCGGCGCGGCCGGTATTGAGCGAGTACTCGTTGCCCTGCTGCAGCCAGCGCGGCTCGCCCATGATCTCCAGCAGGAAATCCAGGTGGTCGCGGCCCGCGGCCGCCGAGCATTCGTGCAGGAACGATTGCACCGCGAACGCGATCGAGTTCGAGCGCGGCGCGCGCCACGGCCCAGTGGGAATCGCGAGCGGCAGCTTGGTCTGCGTCAGCCGCACGTTCGGCAGCAGCAGCGCGGGAAATTCCTCGGCACTGAGATCGCCGCCGCTGGTCGGCTTCTGCCCGTCCCGGCTGAACGTGATGAAGTGATCCGACCACGCGACCAGCTTGCCGGCAGCATCGACGCCGCCCTTGAACGAGTGGAAGCCGCCGACGCGATAGAAGTCGTGCTGCATGTCGTCTTCGCGCGTCCACTGCAGTTTCACCGGCACGCCGGCCATCTTCGAGATCAGCGCGGCCTCGCACGCGTAGTCGTTCATCAGCCGGCGTCCGAACCCGCCGCCCACGCGCGTCTGGTGGATCGTCACTTTTTCTTTCGCAATGCCGAGCGCGCCGGCAATCAGACCGAGCGCCGAGTCGGGTGTCTGCGTCGGCGCCCAGATCTCGACCGCACCGTCCTTGAAGGACGCCGTGCAGTTCTGCGGCTCGAGCGGTGCGTGCGACACGAATGGATAGGTATAGAAGCCTTCCACCGTCTTCGCGCGCGCGAACGCCTTCTCGACATCACCGGTATCGCGCAGCGAATCGGGGCCCGATTGCTTGGCCAGCTTCTGCGCATCGGCGACCGCCTTGCTCCAGCTGTCCTTCGATGCACCCGACTCGTCCCAGCTCACTTTGAGCTGGCGGCGTGCGGCGATCGCCGCGTAAGTCGAGCTGGCGAGAATCGCCACGCCCGGCATCACTTCGGTCGGCTTGCCGGTCCCTTCGATCACGAGCACGTTGGTGATGCCGGGGAGCTTGCGGATGGCTTCGAGATTCGCTTCGCCGACCTTGCCGCCGACCGCCGGGCACTTTTCGAACACGGCGTACTGCATGCCGGGGATCAACTGGTCGATGCCGAACAGCGGCTGACCCGTGACGACCTTGATGTTGTCGACGCCGGTGACGCGCTTGCCGAGCAGCCGGTAATCCTTGCGCTCCTTCAGCTTGAGCGACTTCTCGTCGGGGACCGGCAACGCGGCCGCCTTGGTGGCGAGCGCGCCGTAGTCGCTGCGGCGATTGCTCGACTTGTGGACGACGCTGCTGTCCTCGGTGGTGCACTCGTCAGCGCGCACGCCCCATTCCTTGGCGGCGGCGGCAACGAGCATCGCGCGTGCCGTGGCTCCGGCGTTGCGCAGCTGATTCCAGCTCGTCGGGATCGAGCGCGACCCGCCGGCGCTCTGCCGGCCGTACACCGCGGGATTCACCGGCGCCTGCTCGACACGCACTTTGGACCAGTCGGCGTCGAGCTCCTCGGCGATGATCATCGGGAACGAGGTCTTCACGCCCTGGCCGATCTCCGGCCCTTTCGAGTAGATGAGGATGCTGCCGTCCGGCGAGATGCGCAGGAACGCGTTCGGTGCGAACGACGGATCGTTGCCGGGGGTGTTCGCAAGCGCGGTTGCGCGATCGCCGATATAAAAGGCGAGGGCGAGCCCGCCGCCGGCGATGCCGACCAGCTTGAGGAACGCGCGGCGGTCGAGCGGAGCGACGTTACTGTGCGTTTCGGCCGCTCGCAGCATCTGCTCTACGTAGTCATCCGCGGACAGGATCGTGTGCTCGGCTGCGCTCATGGCCGTTCCCTCACTCGTGCGCTTGCTTCGCCGCGGCGTGAATCGCCTTACGGATGCGTGGATAGGTGCCGCAGCGGCAGATGTTGCCGTTCATCGCCGCATCGATGTCGGCGTCGCTCGGGTTCGGCTTCTGCTTGAGCAGCGCCGCGGCCGACATCAGCTGGCCGGCCTGGCAATAGCCGCATTGAGGAACGTCGTGCTCGATCCACGCGGCCTGCAGCGGATGGAGCTTGCCGTCCTTGCTCGCGAGCCCTTCGATCGTAGTGATGCTTTGTCCGGCGGCTGCGCTGACTGGGAGCGAGCACGAGCGGGTCGACGCGCCGTTCACGTGCACCGTGCATGCGCCGCACTGACCGATGCCGCACCCGTACTTGGTGCCGACCAGTCCCAGGTGATCCCGCAGGATCCACAAGAGCGGTGTGGAGTCGTCCACGCCCTCGACCACGTGTTCGGTGCCGTTGACTTGTAGGCGCATAGGAGGGGTTCCCGTGAGAGGTCGCGCCCGATTTTTTCACGGCACGGTGCCCGGAACAATGCGGTCCGCCGCCCGTGTGCGGCCATTCGTCGCATCAGGGCCGGAACCGCGCTCGCCCGTCAGCCATTTCTCCTACAGCCCACTGTGGAGAAATGTCATGCGATGGTTCTTCCTGGCGGTCGGTGTCCTGGCGTGGCTGATGGCGCTCGGCGTGGTATGGATTTTCTCGCAGAGCGGCGGCGCGCTGACGTTCATCGCGGCGGGCGTGTTTGCCACCGTCGCCATCCTGTCGCTGGTCGGCGAGCGGATCATCAAGACGCTCGAAGAGATCCGTGACGGCAGCGTTACACGCATCCGCGTGAACACTCCCGTGACGACGGAACGAGTGGTTACGGAGCGGGAGGCCGAGCAGTTAGCCGCTAGCCGCTAGCGGCTGCGCATCGCCGGCAGCCGCCGCGCCGTTGAAGCTGACGATCCAACGGCGGCATTCCTCGGCGGGAATCGCCGGGCTGTACCGATATCCCTGCCCGTAGTCGTAACCGGCCTGCGCCAGGTACTGCGCAGTCCATTCCGATTCGACGCCCTCGGCCACGACCTGCAGCCCGAGCTCGTGCGCCATGCGCACGGTCGAGTTCACGATGCTGCGGTCGTCCGCCCGCTCGTGCAGGTTCGTGACGAACGACTTGTCGAGCTTCACTGCATGCACCGGCAGCAGGCGCAGATACGCCAGCGACGAGAAGCCTGTGCCGAAGTCGTCGATGGATAGCGCGACTCCCAGGCTGTGAATGTCGCGGATCACGCGCAACGCGCGTTCGCTGTCGTAGAGCATCGCGCTCTCGGTGATTTCGAGCTCGAGTGCCTCGCCCGGCACGCGCTGCTTTTCCAGCAGGCCGCGCAAGACGCCGACGAACTCCGTGTCCTGCAGCAAGCGCGCCGACAGGTTCACGGCGATGCGGATCTGCAAGCCGGCGGCGCGCCATTGCAGCCATTGCGACATCGCGCAGGCGAGCGTCCATTCGGTGAGCGGACGGATCAGGTCGGTGGACTCGGCGAGCACGATGAACTCGGCCGGGCTGACGAATCCGTACTCGGGGTGGGGCCAGCGGATCAGCGCTTCGACGCTGTCGCAGCGGCCGGTGCGGAAGTTGATCTTCGGCTGGTAGTACAGGCGCAGCTGGCCGTTGGCGATGGCGTTGCGCAGCTCGCCGACCATCGCGAGGCGGCGCACGGTGTTGCGATCGTTCGCCGGGTCGTACATCTCGAAGCGTGTCTGCCGCCGCTTCGCGACGTACATCGCGACGTCAGCGTGACGCAGCAGCGTCGCGGGATCCCCTGCGTCGTCGGGATAGCGCGCGATGCCGATGCTCACGCCGACGTCGATGGCGATGCCGACAGCCGCGATCGGCTCACGCAGGCTCTCGTGCAGGATTCCGGCTACGGCCACGGTGTCGTCGTGCGCCGTGCTTTGTTCGAGCACCAGCGTGAACTCGTCACCACCCAGCCGCGCGACGAAGCCGTGGCCAGCCACCGACTCGAAGCGGCGGGCGACTTCGCGCAGCACCTGGTCGCCGACCTCGTGGCCGAGCGTATCGTTCACTTCCTTGAAGCGGCACAGGTCGAGCATGAGCAGCACGACGCGGCGTTGCGAGCGCGCGCGCGTCAGGGCCAGCTCGAGGTGGCTCATCAGGGCGGCGCGGTTCGGCAGGTCGGTGAGCGAGTCGTGGGTCGCTTCGTATTGCAGGCGTTGCTCCTGCAGTTTGCGCGCCGTGATGTCGCGCACGATCACCGTGCGCAGCGCTTCGCCCTGGATGTCGACGGGGCTGATGGTGATCTCGACCGGAAAGTTCGTGCCGTCGAACTTCGTCGCGTCCTGCTCGATCACTTTGCCCGGCAGCGTCGCCGGCACTTGCGCCGCGTCCGGCAGCGGCACGTACTGCGAGACCAGTGCGCCGACCAGCGCATCGCGGCTGCACTTCAGCATCGAAGCCGCGGCGGCATTGGCCATCTCGATGTGACCCTGCGGGCCGACGACCATGATGGCGTCGGCAGAGGACTCCGCGACGCTGCCGAGCAGCGCGTCGCGGCGGCGCATGCCAAGCGCGTACACGAATGCACGCATCGTCTCGCGATCGAGCGAACGGATCGTCGCTGCGAGGAACGTGCCGCCCACGATCAAGACCGCCGGCACGAATTCGAGCACCAGGCGATGCGCCGCATAAGCGTAAACGTTCAACGCGCCGAGGACTGCGATCGTAGCCGCGCCGGCCAGCAGGCTCATACGCCAGCCATTGCGCGCGAAGTACCCCGCGCTCAATGCGGTGAGCGCTGCGAGCACGAGCAGGTCGAGCCAGAGCGGAGTCGCATGCAGCGCGCCCTCGCGCAGCGTCTGGGCGGCGAGAGCTTGAACGACCACACCCGGGAGAGCCTGGTAGACGGGCACCGCCTTGATGTCCGTCAGCTCCAGCGCCGTCGGACCGATCATCACGGTCTTGTGGCGCAGTGCCGCCGGATCCACGCGTCCGGCGAGCACGTCGACATACGAGAGGTAGGTGAAGGAGGACGGCGAGATCGAATAGTCGATCGGCACCTCGCCGTGCGACGCGACGTCCGGCCCTGCAAGCAAGGCGACGGCCGATGGGACGCTTGCTTTGCCGAACGCCCACCGCGTCGCCATAAAGCGGATGAGTCCGTCGTCGTCTTGCTGGAAGTTGACGCCGCCGAGGGTAGCGTATACGCGCAAGCGCTCGAGCGGTGTCGTGTAGACGAACTTGCCGGAGACGCCTGCATCCGGTTGGAAGAACGCCGGCAACACGATCTGCGAAGGCTCGAAGCCGGCGACTGCCGCTTCGAGCAGCGCGTCGTCTTCGGCATTCGTATGTGCGCTGAAGTCGACGTCGACGAAAACGTGGCGGGGTTCGGCCGCGGCAATCGTCTGCAGCAAGCGGGCGTGGTAGCGGCGCGGCCACGGCCATTGCCGCAGGTCGGCGAGGCTGCGCGCGTCGATGCCGACGAGCACGATGTCCGAGTCGACTTCCCGCTGCAGCAGGCGGGAGCGCGCGTCTGCCGCCCTATGCTCGAACGGCGCGAGAAATCCCGCTGCGCGCAGCAGCAGGGTCACCGCAAGGATCGTCAGGGCGACGAGTGGCCAGCGATGCGCGCGGCCGATCAATGTCAGTTCCTATGCTTGCGGCCGAGGAGGCCGCCGAGCAGCCCGCCACTGCTGTCATCGCTCGATCCGAGGTCCAGGTCGACGCCGCCGGAACCGACATCGACACCGACGTTGACCGGTCCGACATTGACGTCAGCGCCGACGTTGCCCGCGGCGGCATCTACGCCAACGTTGGCAGCTACGTCAGTACCAGCGACTGTCGCGCCGACGCCAGCATCGACAGTGCCGGCAGGCACATTGACGCTTGCGCTAGCCCCAACGTCGGCAGTCACAGGGCCAGCCGTCACAGCAACATCAGTGCTCGCAGCAACAGTGCCGGCGCTGAGATCAGTAGCCGTCGCGACGCGGGTGTCGACGCTCGCGACCTCGCCGACTGCAGCCGCCGCGCCGACATTCACATCGACAGTGCCCGCAGGCAGATCGATGGCGGTTCTCGTATTCACATCCGCGCCGACGCCGCCGATGTCGACAGCAGTCTTGGCCGATACTTCAGCGCCGACGTCCGGCAGCGCGTCTGCGATGCGTTCGCGCTCGGTCGGCGTCACGCTCACGCCGTCACGCGGCGCGATGTTGTCGGTGGGCAGGGTCGTGTCGATCCGCGTGCGCGACGCGGTGTCGTCGGCCCGAGCGTTCACGGTGCCGGAAGTCGAGCCGGGCGAATCGGATCGCGGTTGGACAGCCGCCAGTTCCTGATTGCGGCGCGCCTCGGCGCGCGCGGCGTTCAAGCGCAGCACGCTGATGCTGACGTCGTTGCGGTGACGGATTGCGATCTCACCCGCGTCCAGCTCGACTACGTCGCTCTCGTCGCTGGCGCGCACTTCGAGATGACCTTCGAACAGCGCGATCGTGGTGTTGTCTTCCTGGGCGGCGACGTTGAACTGCGTGCCCTTGATGACGGCTACCAGGTAGGGCGCTTCGACGCGCAGGCGGGTGCCGGTCCGCTTGCCGATGCTGTAGAACGCGTTGCCGCGAATCTGCACGATGCGCTCGATCAAGCCATCCGCGGCGGCGCTCTGCGGAATTTCCAGCTCGGTGTTGCCAGCGGCGGCGAAGGTGCTGTTGCCCTGGCGAAGCTCGACGGCGCCGTCGGCGCCGGTACGCACAGTGGCGGGTAACTGAAGGATCGCGCCGGCAGCAAGCGGCGCCGTAATGCCGGCCATTGTCGCGGTGGCCGTGCCGTGCACGGTGACGACAACGATATCGCCATGTGACGCAGTCGTCGCCGCAATGCCGGACAGCGGCAGGCACGCGACTAACGCGGCGAGGACCGTCAGGACGGCAGTCCGTGACGCGATTCTCAAAGATTGCAACATCGATCGGCTCTCCCCTAGCAAACGCGATCGTACGGCTTGAGCGCGCCTGCAGATGTGAGGGTCATCGCAGCACCGGAGTCGAGCGTCGGGAAAGATACGTCACGAGGCATAGGCAACGGTCGCAGATGTTTCATAACTGGGCCACATCGCGAGTTACGTCAACAGCAGCACAGGCGCTTGTCATAATCGGTGCGGGCCTGTGCGCGAGCGTTCCTGCGCGCGCTGTTGATGAGCCAACGCTGAGCGCCACCGTCATCGACGGCTCGAGCGCGTACACGCCGACGCAGTTGTTCGCGGCATATCGCGATCAGCTCGGCCGTCCGATCAATACCTCGAACGCGCAGGCGATTCTCGCGCAGCTCGAAGCGCTGTACCTGCGCGACGGCTACTCGCGGCCGGAATTCCGGCTCGACCAAGACCTCACGGGCGCCGGCATCCTGCGCATCGAGGTGTTCGAGGCGCAGATCACACGCGTCGAGTTCACGGGCGAGGCCGGTCCGTACGCCGCGCGCCTGGAAGAACTGGCGAGCGATTTGAGCCTGCGGGTACCGCTGCGTACGACGGACTTGCAGGCGGCGCTGCAGAGCATGCGCGAGCTGCCGGGCCTGACTGTGCGCGCGACCACGCATCGCGACGAGTCGCGCCGCAACGCTTACGCGCTGACGGTCGCCACCGAGTACAAGCCTTTCGACACGACGATCCAGCTGAGCAATCGCGGTACGCGCGAGATCGGCCCGATGTTCGTTTTCAATCAGGTCGTCGCCAACAGCCTGTTCGGCTTGCGCGAGCGGCTCGGCCTGTTCGCTTCGGCGGCGACCGACACCGACGAGTACCGCGGCGGCGGGCTGTTCTTCGACATTCCGCTGAGCGCAGACGACACGCATCTGACGACGACAGCATTCAAGACGGAGTCGGATCCGACCGAGACGCCGGATCGCGACGACGACTACCAGCGCGAGCGCGTGTCGCTGCGCGCGGCGGGCACTTTCGATTCCTCGTCGCCGACCACGCTCGGCTGGTCGGCCGGCTTCGACTGGGACGACCTGGGCATCACGCGCGACGACATGCGCCTGCGCAGCGAGAAGCTGCGCGTGCTCGAGCTCGGCGGGCGCGTCAGCGGCCGCGTGGGAGCATCGAGCCAGTACTTCGTCGGCCTGCAGGTGCGCCACGGTCTCAACGCGTTCGGCAGCGAGCTCGACGCGCTGGACATTGCCGACGACCCGCGCCGCAAGGACTTCTACGTCACCAAGCTGCAGCTCACGGAGCTGGTGCGCTTCGCGCAGCGCTGGAGCGTGCGCTTCGATGCGTTCGGTCAGCAGTCCGCGTACGTGCTGCCGGATGGCGAGCGTTACAAGATCGGCGGCGAGCGCCTCGGCCGCGGCTTCGAAGTCACCGAGATCGCCGGCGACCAGGGCCTGGGCGCGAAGGCGGAGCTGCGGCGTGAAATGTCGGGCGCGGGCGCGGTGGTCGGCAAGACCTCGCTCTACGGGTTCTACGATTTCGCCGCCGCGTGGAAGCAGGACCAGCCGGGCCGGGAGTCGGCGGCCACCGCCGGGCTCGGGTTCGCGATGGAATACTGGCGGCTGTCCGGCTTCGTCGAGGTCGCCAAGCCCCTGACGCACGCCGACGTCGAAGGCGACCGCGCCACCAAGGTGTTCGCCGAGCTGCGCCTGAAGCTTTAGAATCCCGCGCTCGTCCGACGCGGGAGACCCTTCTTGACCGAGAGTTCCGACAGCGGCGCCGTCGACGGCGCCATCCAGGCCGACGTTGTCATCGTCGGCGCCGGGCCCTGCGGCCTGTTCCAGATCTTCGAGCTCGGTTTGCTCGGCATCCATGCGCACGTCGTGGATTCGCTCAAGCATCCGGGCGGCCAGTGCAGCGAGCTGTATCCCGAGAAGCCGATCTACGACATCCCGGCGCTGCCGGTGTGCGGCGCGCAGGAGCTGGTCGATCGCCTGCTGAAGCAGGCCAAGCCGTTCAACGCGCAGTTCCACATGGGCGAGGAAGTGACCGCGCTGGAGGTGCTGCCCGACCACACGTTCCTGCTGACCACCTCGCGGGACACGCGCTTCCATGCCAGGACGGTGATCATCGCCGGCGGTCTCGGCTCGTTCCAGCCGCGCCGCCTCGGCCTGGAAGGCAGCGAGGCGCTCGAGGGCCGGCACATTCATTACAAGGTGAAGAGTGCAGGCGACTTCACCGGCAAGCACCTCGCGATCTTCGGCGGCGGCGACTCCGCGCTCGACTGGACACTGGAATTCGTGGGCAAGGCGCGCAGCGTGACGCTGGTGCACCGGCGCCCGGACTTCCGCGCGCAGCCGGCCTCGGTCTCGAAGATGCGCGATCTGGTGGCTCACGGCAGCATGCGCTACGTCGAAGGCGTCGCGCATTCGCTGCTCATGGACGGCGAAGCTTTCCGCGGCGTGCGCGTCAAGAGTCTCGACGGCCAGCTGCACGAGGTCCGCGCCGACCAGGCGCTGGTGTTCTTCGGACTGCATCCGAAGCTGGGACCGATCGCGCAATGGGGGCTCGGGATCGACAAGCGCGCGATCCAGGTGGACACCGAGAGGTTCCAGACCAACATTCCGGGCGTGTTCGCCGTCGGCGACATCAACACCTACCCCGGCAAGAAGAAGCTGATCCTGTCCGGCTTCCACGAGGCGGCGCTCGCGGCCTTCGCGGTGGCTGCGCACCTCAACCCGGCGAAGAAGATTCCGCTGCAGTACACGACCACCAGCCCGATCATGCACAAGCGCCTGGGCGTGCCGGACTAGCGAAAAGTGCAATCGGATCGGTAGCTTGCGGGGCCTGCCAGCGATTCGTCAGGCCGCTATATAGTCATACCGAAAGCATATTTCAGCGCCATGGAGCGGGGGCCTACAGTCCCCGCCCATGTATCGGTACGACTCGATCGACCAACGGCTGGTGGAGCAGCGTGTCGCGCAGTTTCGCGACCAGACGCAGCGGTTCCTCGCCGGCCAGATCTCCGCCGACGACTTCAAGTCGCTGCGGCTGCGCAACGGCCTGTACATCCAGAAGCACGCGCCGATGCTGCGCATTTCCGTACCGTACGGCCTGCTGCAGACGCGGCAGCTGCGCATGCTCGCGCGCATCGCGCGTGAGTTCGATCGCGGCTACGGTCACTTCACGACGCGCCAGAACCTGCAGTTCAACTGGCCGCAGCTCGAAACGGTCCCTGACATCCTGGCGCTGCTCGCAACAGTGCAGATGCATGCGATCCAGACCAGCGGCAATTGCATCCGCAACGTGACGGCCGATCACCTCGCCGGCGTCGCGCCGGACGAGCTGGAAGATCCGCGACCGTGGTGCGAGTACATCCGCCAGTGGGCGACGCTGCATCCGGAATTCTCGTACCTGCCACGCAAGTTCAAGATCGCGGTCACCGGCTCGCCGCAGGATCGCGCCGCCTCGCGCGTGCACGACATCGGCTTGCACCTGGTGCGCAACGCGGCGGGTGACGTCGGCTTCGAAGTGATCGTCGGCGGCGGCCTCGGCCGCGCACCGATGATCGGCCATGTGATCCGCGAGTTCCTGCCCAAGCAGGACCTGCTCGCGTATCTCGAAGCCATCCTGCGCGCCTACAACCTGGAAGGGCGGCGCGACAACATCCACAAGGCGCGCATCAAGATCCTGGTGAAGGCCGCGGGCCCGCAGAAATTCCGCGAGCTGGTCGAGGCTGAGTTCGCCGCCGCGCGCGACACTGCGCCGGTGTTCGAGCCGGAGGAATTCGCGCGCATCGCCGCATTCTTCGCGCAGCCGCAATATGAAGCGCTGCGCGACGAGAACGTCGAGGCCGGCAAGCCGCTCGAGTTCCGCAACTGGTATCGCCAGAACACGCGCAAGCACAAGGTGCCGGGCTACAGGGCCGTATTCGTATCGCTGAAGCCGCCGGATCGTCCGCCCGGCGACATCACCGCCGAGCAGCTCGACAGCGTGGCCGATCTCGCCGACCGTTATTCGCTCGGGCTGGTGCGCAGCACGCACGACCAGAACCTGCTGCTTGCGGACGTGCGCCAGCGCGACCTGTTCGCCGTGTGGCAGGCGCTGAAGATGCTCGAGCTCGCGACGCCGAACATCGGCACGCTGACCGACATGATCTGCTGCCCGGGCCTGGATTTCTGCGCGCTGGCGAATGCGCGCTCGATTCCGATCGCGCAGCAGATCAACGAGCGCTTCGACGATCTCGACCACCTGTACGACCTCGGCGAGATCCAGCTGAAGATGTCCGGCTGCATGAACGGCTGCGGCCATCACTCGGTCGGCCACATCGGCATTCTCGGCGTCGACAAGAGCGGCGAGGAGTGGTACCAGATCACGCTCGGCGGCTCGACCGGCGGCGCGGACGCGTCGCTCGGCGAAGTCATCGGCCCGTCGGTCGCGTTCGACGAAGTGGTCGACACGGTCGAGCGCATCATCAACGTCTACGTCGCCGAGCGGCACGAGGAAGAGCGCTTCCTCGACACTTTCCGCCGTATCGGCGTCGCTCCGTTCAAGGCACATGTCTATGCGCCAGCTCATCAGGCGGCGTGAAATCGTCAGCGACGACTGGCGCTATGCGGACGAGGATCCGCAGGGTCGCGATCGCGCGCTGATCCTGCCGTTCGCGCGCTGGCAGCTGGAGCGCAATCGCTGGTGGCTGTGGGACGGCCGCCTCGGCGTGCGGCTCGGTCCGGCCGACCCGGTCGCGGCGCTGGCGCGCGACTTTCTGCGGGTCGGCCTGGTGGCGATCGAATTCGGCGGCATCGCCGAAGGGCGCGGCTACAGCCAGGCGCAGTTGCTGCGCAAGCGGTACAAGTTCGTGGGCGAGTTGCGCGCCGTGGGCAACATCCAGCGCGATCAGCTGTTCTATCTAGCGCGCTGCGGGTTCGACTCGTTCGAGTTGCCCGCGGGCGCGGATCTCGCGGGTGCGCTGCACGCCTTCGACGACTTTTCCGTCGCCTACCAGGGCGCGGCGGACGTGAACCTGTCGCTGGAGCGCCGCGCCTCGTAACTTCCGGTATCTTTGCCGGATGCTCGTCGACTCCGGCACCTCGGGCTTCGAATGTCTCGCAACGCAGCCGCGCGCGCAGCTGCTCATCGTCCATGGCCTCGCCGAGTACGCGGATCGCTATCGCGGCCTCGCAGCTACGCTCGCCGAACGCGGAATTTCCTGTTTCGCCTATGACCAGCGCGGTCATGGCTCGCGGCCGGGCGAGCGTACGCACGTCGAGCGCTTCGACGATTTCGTCGACGATCTGAACCTCGCAGCGGAATCGCTGCGCCGGCGCTCGCCGGACCCGCCGCTGTTCGTCTGGGGTCACAGCATGGGCTCGATCGTCGTGATCGCCGCGGTGCTCACCGCGCGGCATCGCTGGCGCGGCGCGATCACTTCCAGCAATTCGCTCGAGGTGTTCCGGCGCGGGCCGAATCCGCTCAATCCGCTGTTTCGCCTGGCGTCGCGCCTGGTGCCGCGCGTGCGGATTCCGCTCGGCCTCGACTCGCGCAAGATCTCGACCGACGAATCCGTGCAGCATGCGTACGCGAACGATCCGCTCATCCCACCCACCGCGAGCCTGCGATTGATCGTCGAATTCGCCGCCGCGTGCGAACGCTGCCGGAAGGATGCTGTGCAACTCACCCTGCCATGGCTCGTCGTGCACGGCGAGGCAGATGCGATCGCGCCGGTGCAGGGGTCGCGCGTGCTGTTCGACGCGCTGCAGTCGCAGGACAAGCAGCTCGTGATTTATCCTGGCTTGCGCCACGAGGTGCACAACGAGCGTCCTGCGGAGCGGGCGCGGTTCATCGATCTGCTCAGCGGCTGGATACTCGAGAGGGTCTGAGGCATGGAACTGAAGAACGGCGTGTGCATCGTGACCGGCTCTGCAACCGGCATCGGCGCGGCCTGCGCGATCCATCTCGCGCAGCGCGGCTGCCGCACGGTCATCAACTACACCAAGAGCGAGGCCGAAGCGCGCGAGACGCTGCAACGCTGCGAGCAGCACGGAACGGAGGCGCTGCTGGTCCGCGCCAATGTTGCCGAGGATGCGGATTGCCGGCGCATGGCGGAGGCCGCGCTGGCGAAGTGGGGTCGCATCGATGCGCTGGTGAACAACGCGGGTACGACGAAGGTGGCGTTCAACCACGCGGACCTCGGCGCGCTGAGCGCGGCGGACTTTCAGCACGTATACGGCGTGAACGTCATCGGCGCGTTCCAGATGATCCGCGCCGTGGAGCCGGCGATGCGCAAGCAGGGCGGCGGTGCGGTCGTCAATGTTTCATCGATCGCCGCCGTCATGGGCATCGGCACTTCGGTAGCGTATGCGGCATCGAAAGGCGCGCTGAACACACTGACTCTTTCACTCGCTCGCGCGCTCGGGCCGCAGATTCGCATCAACGCCGTGTGTCCGGGATTCGTGGAGACGCGCTGGCTGCAGGAAGCGCTCGGCCCGGCTTACGAAGGCGTCAAGGCCCGTTACATGTCGAACGCAGCGCTGCAGAAAGTGTGCACGCCCGATGACATCGCACGCGCGGTGCTGTGGCTGCTGGAAGGCTCGGAGCTGGTCACGGGCGAGTTCGTGATGGTCGACGGCGGCGCCCATCTGGGCGGCTCGCCGACCAAAGCGCGCTAGCAGGCGTTATGGAGAGACTGCTGCTGCTCGCACTGCTGATCACGTCGGCCGCAAGCGCCGCCGACTCACCTGCCGTCGATTCTCGCCTCGCGATCATTGTCGAGGGTGCCGTGCGGGCAACCGGCCTGAGCATCAACATCAGTCAAGCCACGCTGTACTCCGTGAACATCAACAAGATCAATGGCAGGAGTGTTTGCGATCCGGCCGCGGCGTCCGAGGTGAAGCAGCTCCAGGATGCTCTCAACGATCAAGCCGGCATCAAAGAAAACTACGGCCCCGCCTACTACAGCCTGACATCGCCGGATGGGACGCGGAAGGTGGTGTCTGCGCTGAACAGCTCAGGGCGCAAGGGGTCGTGAAGGAATGCACCAACATCTATGTCTCTGTCCCGCCAAGAGCACTCGATCAGGATGCTGCCTGTGCAGTCGTGCAGAAGCACGTTGCGAAAGCGGCATCCCTCCCGGACAGCGGACCCCCGGGGATGGGATGGTTTTGCGATTTCAGCGAGTTCGGCGATCCTCGCGACGAGCACTGGTTTGTCGAGGTTGGCAGCGAGATCAAGGACCAGTAGACGCACTCAACCGCTGACCGCGACGCGCTTCTCGGTCGTCGACAAATCCGCGAACTGCAACGCCGCCAGCCGCGAATACAGCTCGTTAGTCTGCAGCAGCTCGGCATGCGTGCCGATCGCAATGATCCGGCCGTGATCGAGCACGACGATGCGATCCGCCTTCAGCACCGTTGCGAGCCGGTGCGCGATGATGATCGTCGTGCGGTTCTGCATCAGCTTTTCCAGCGCCTGCTGCACGTAGCGCTCGCTCTCCGCATCCAGCGAGCTCGTAGCTTCGTCGAGCAACAGGATCGGCGGATCCTTCAGCAGCGCGCGCGCGATTGCGATGCGTTGTCGCTGGCCGCCGGACAACCGCGTGCCGCGCTCGCCGAGGAAAGTTTCGTAGCCTTCGGGCAGCTGGCGAATGAAGGAGTCGGCGCCCGCCGCGCGCGCCGCGGCTTCGATTTCCGCATCGCTCGCGCCGGGTCGGCCATACCGAATGTTCTCGCGCGCACTGGTGCCGAACAGCACCGTCTCCTGCGGCACCAGGCCGATGCGCAGGCGCAGGTCGTCCGGCCGGGCTTTCGCGATGTCGACGCCGTCGATGAGCACTCGCCCGGACAGCGGATCGTAGAACCGCAGCAGCAGCTGGAACGTCGTGCTCTTGCCCGCACCTGACGGGCCGACGAACGCGACCGTCTCGCCCGGCTCGATTTCCAGCGATAGCCGCTCGAGGGCGAGCGAGTCGGGTCGCGCGGGATAGCGGAACGAGACGCTGTCGAAGCGGATGCGACCCTGTGCCGGCGTCGGAAACATTTCTGGCTGCGGCGGCGCGACGATCACCGGCTGCGCATTCTTCAGCTCGACCAGCCGCTCCATCGCGCCCGCCGCGCGCTGCACTTCGCCCCACATTTCGCTGAGCGAAGCCGCCGAGATCGCGACGTACATCGCGTAGATCAGGAACTGGCTGAGCTGGCCGCCGGTCATTTCCGACGCGAGCACGCGATGCGCGCCCTGCCAGAGCACGAACGTCACTGCGCCGAAGATCGTCATCGTGCCGACTGCCGTCAGCAGCGCGCGCATGCGCGTGCGGCGGATCGCGACGACGAATGAATCCTCGACCGCCTTGCTGTAGCGCTCCGTGTGCAGCCCTTCGAGCGTGAACGCCTGCACGGTCTGGATCGCGTTGAGTGTTTCGCCCGCGAGGCCGCTGGTGTCCGCGATGCGATCCTGCGATTGCCGCGACAGCGTGCGCAGCCGCCGGCCGAATGCGATCAGCGGCCCCATCACCAGCGGAATACCCAGCAGGATCATGCCGGCGAGCGACGGAGCGGTTGCGATCAACAGCACCAGCGCGCCGATCAGCTGGATGGTGGAGCGCAGCGTGATCGACAGGTTCACGCCGGCGATCGATTGCACCAGCGTCGTGTCCGTGGTCAGCCGCGACAGCACTTCGCCGGTGCGCGTGACCTCGAAAAACGTCGGATCCATGCGGATTACGCGCGCGTAGATGTCGGAGCGCACGTCCGCGACCACACGCTCGCCGAGCCAGCTGACCAGGTAGAAACGCAGCGCAGCGAACACACCGAACGCCACCGCCGCCGCGAGAAACGCGATGAAGTAGAAATCGATGGTCGCGCGATCCTGCACGACCATGCCCTGATCGATGACGTTGCGGAAAGCGAGCGGCAACACCAGCAGCGCGCCCGACGCAATCAGCAGCGCGCCGAGCGCGAGCACGAGGATGCCGCGATAACGGCGCAGGTACGGCCACAAGGCGCGCAGCGGCTTGAGCGAGCGGCCCTTCGGGCGATCGAGCGTGTCGTTCATTTGTAGACCGGTAAATCCACGTCGGCAAACAGCGCGTCGACGTCGGCCGGCGTAGCGGCGTTGCCGGCGCGATCCACCAGGCGGCGCGTCAGATGCGGCGCCAGCTGCTGCAGGAAATCGTACATGTAGCCGCGCAGCAGCGCTCCCTGGTGAAAGCCGGCCCATGTCATGTGCGCCGGGAACAGGTGCGATGCGTCGATCGACACCAGATCGCCGTCCTCGCGCGGGTCGACCGCCATGCTGGCGACGATACCGACGCCGAGCCCGAGCCGCACGTAGGTTTTGATTACATCCGCGTCACGTGCGGTGAGCGCGACGCGCGGCGTGACGCCGGCGCGCGCGAAGATCTGTTGCAGCGACGAAGGTCCCGAGAAGCCGAACACGTAGGTGACGATCGGATACTCCGCCAGCGTTTCGATCGTGATCTTCGTCTCGTTGGCGAGCGGGTGGCCGTGCGGCACGACGATGCGCCGATGCCAGCGATAGCACGGCAGCAGCACCAGGTTGCCGAACATCTCCTGCGAGCCGGTGTTGATCGCGAAATCGATGCGGTCGCGCTGGCTCATGTCGGCGATCTGCTCCGACGTGCCCTGGTGCAGATGCAGCTCGACCTGCGGATAACGCTCGCGGAATTTGCGGATCACTTCCGGCAGCACGTAACGCGCCTGCGTATGCGTCGTGCCGATCGCGAGCGAGCCGCGCCCGTCGCCCTTCTGCTCCTCCGCCAGCCGCTTGATGCTCTGGACTTCCTTGAGGACCTTCAGCGCCCGATCGATGACCCGTTTACCCGCGGGCGTGACGCGCGTGAGCGTGCGTCCCTGGCGCAGAAAGATCGGGAAGCCGAGCTCGTCCTCGAGCTGCTTGAGCTGCTTGCTCACCCCAGGTTGCGAGGTATGCAGCCGCTCCGCTGCGGCCGTGATGTTGAGGTCGCTTTCGACGATCGCCGCGAGGTAGCGTAATTGCTGTAGTTTCATGAACTTAAGTGTAGAGCCCGGCACACTGTAAAGTCATAACGGCCCCGCATCATGACAGAACAAACGGGTCTTTCTCAGGGTATGACCCGGTTGGCTACAGTCCGGCTCACTATGAACCCGGACTCGCTTTCGCCCCGCCTGCAATCTCTCGTGCAGAACACGCGCGCCATGCTCGAGCACGCGGTGCGCGAGTACGGCGACGTCGTCTACTCGAACAGCCTCGGCGCCGAAGCCATGGTGCTGACGGACATCATCTGCAGCCACGTGCCCGAGATCGACATGTTCACGCTCGATACCGGACGGCTGCACGACGAGACGCTCGCGCTGCTCGATCGCGTCGAGCGCCGCTATCAGCGTCGCATCGAAGTCTTCTATCCGGACGCGAAGCTGGTCGAGCAGTACGTGCGCGACAACGGCATCAACGGTTTCTACCTCGGCATCGAAGAGCGGCTGAGCTGCTGCAACATCCGCAAGATCGAGCCGTTCAAGCGCGCCGTCGCCGGTCATCGCGCCTGGGTCACGGGCGTGCGTCGTGAGCAGTCGCAGGAGCGCGCGCTCGGCGAGTCGGTCGCCTGGGACGAGCGCTACGGATTGTGGAAGGTCAGCCCGCTGCTCGACTGGACGGACCAGGACGTGTGGGCCTACATCAAGGCGCGCAATCTGCCGTACAACGCTCTGCACGATCGCGGCTATCCGAGCATCGGCTGCGCGCCGTGCACACGCGCCATCGAGCCCGGCGCGGACCCGCGCTCCGGCCGCTGGTGGTGGGAGAACCCGGATACGCGCGAGTGCGGCCTGCAGCCGCGGCGTCGTGTGATCCCGCTCAAGGTCGAGCCGCGTCGTACCGCGGCCGCCGCGGGCTGCTGACATGGACTACTTCCCGATTTTCCTGCGTCTCGCCGGCGAGCCGGTGCTCGTCGTCGGCGGCGGCGAAGTCGCCGCACGCAAGGTCGATCTGCTGCTGCGAAGCTCCGCGCAGGTACGGGTTATCGCACCCGAGCTTGTCCCCGGCCTGGCGGAGCGAGCAGCAGCGGGCGAGATCGTGCATCTCGCCACTGAGTTCAGTCCTGAGCATCTGGAAGGCGTCCGCCTCGCCATTGCAGCTACGGACAAGCACGCCATCAACGCGTGGGTAGCGCGCCAGGCCGAGCGTCGCAACATTCCGGTCAACGTCGTCGACGATCGCGACTTGTCGCGCTTCATCGTCCCGGCCATCGTCGATCGCTCGCCTGTCGTCGTGGCAGTGGGCAGCAGCGGCGATGCTCCGGTGCTTACCCGGCGCTTGCGCGAACGGCTCGAATCGTTTCTGCCGCAGCGGCTGGGCGCTCTCGCGAAGCTTGCCGGCAAGCTGCGTCCGACGATCAAGTCGCGCATCGAGAGTCCGGCGCGCCGCCGCAGATTCTGGGAAAACTTCTTCGACAGCCCGTTCGCCGCCGACGTGCTCGCGGGTCGCGACGATGCGGCGGACGCTGCGACGTCCGCTCGCATCGTCGATTCGTTCGCGCAGATCGCACACGCGCCCGAGACCGCCGGCGAAGTCGCGCTGGTCGGCGCTGGGCCCGGCGATCCGGGTCTGCTGACGCTGCGCGCGCTGCGGGCGCTGCAGAACGCAGATGTGATCTTGTACGACCGCCTGGTCTCCGCCGAGATCCTCGATCTCGCGCGCCGCGATGCCGAGCGCATCAACGTCGGCAAGGCGGCGGGTCAGGCGCAGGTTTCCCAGGACGAGATCAACGCGCTGCTCGTGCAGCTCGCGCAGCAGGGCAAGCGCGTGTGCCGGCTCAAGGGCGGCGATCCCTTCATATTCGGTCGCGGCGGCGAGGAGCTCGAAGCGCTCGCGGCCGCTGGCGTGCGCTTCGAAGTCGTACCGGGTGTGACCGCCGCAGCGGGCTGTGCAGCGTACGCGGGCATTCCGCTCACGCATCGCGATCACGCGCAGTCGCTGCTGTTCGTCACCGGCCACACGAAAGACGAAGCGGACGAGGCGCTCGATTGGAATCACCTCGCACGATCGGGTCAGACCGTCGTGTTCTACATGGGCTTGGGTCACCTCGAACAGATCGTTACGCGGCTGCGCGCGCACGGCGCGCCGGAGTCGCGAGCCGCTGCGATCGTGGAGCAGGGCACGCGTGCCGGGCAGCGCGTCGTGACCGGAGCGCTCGCGGACCTGGCTTACAAGGCGCGGGAAGCGCGTGTTCAATCGCCGGCTCTCCTGATCGTCGGCGATGTGGTGCGCCTGCACGATACGTTGCAGTGGTTCAACACGGCGGCGGGGCGGCAGGCGGTTCCGTTGTTTGCAGTATCGAACGAAGTGAGGCTCACAGCATGAGCATCCGTTACGGCCTCGCCGATGCCATCGGCAACACTCCGCTGATCCGGCTCGGCTACTTCAGCGAGCTCACGGGCTGCGAGATCCTCGGCAAGGCCGAGTTCATGAACCCAGGCGGTTCGGTGAAAGACCGCGCTGCGCGCGCCATGATCGACGACGCCGAGCGCAGCGGACGGCTGCAGCCGGGCGGCACGGTGGTCGAGGGCACGGCCGGCAACACCGGTATCGGGCTCGCGCACGTCTGCAACGCGCGCGGCTACAAGCTCGTGATCGTGATGCCCGACAACCAGTCGCCGGAGAAGTATCAGACGATCGAGACGCTCGGCGCCGAGGTGCTGCGGGTCAAGACCGTGCCGTACAGCGATCCGAATCACTATCAGAAGGTGGCGCGGCGCCTTGCCGAGGAAATCCCCGGCGCGATCTGGTCGAATCAGTTCGACAACACTGCGAACCGCGACACGCACGAGCAGACGACCGGCCCCGAGATCTGGCAGCAGACCGACGGCCGCCTCGATGCGTTCGTCACGGCCAGCGGCACGGGCGGCACGCTCGGCGGCGTTTCACGCTTCCTCGCGCGTCAGAAGAATCATCGCGGCAAGAAGCCGCTGGCGTTGCTCGCCGACCCGCAGGGCAGCTCGCTCTATCACTGGATTCGCGAAGGCGAGCTCAAGCCGACCGGTGCGGGCTCGATCACCGAAGGCATCGGCATCGGCCGCGTGACTGCGAATCTCGAAGGCGCGCCGATCGACGATGCGTTCCATGTCACCGACGTCGAATGCGTGCGTACGGTGTATCAGCTGCTGCGCGAAGAAGGCTTGTTTCTCGGCAGCACCAGCGGCGTGAACGTCGCCGGCGCGCTGCAGGTCGCGCAGAAGCTCGGGCCCGGTCACACGATCGTGACCCTGTTGTGCGACACCGGCGCGAAGTACCAGTCGCGTCTCTTCAATCGCAAATGGCTCGGCGAGAAAGGATTGCTGGAGGCGGCCGGCCTCGATCAGCCGCTCGCGCCGGACCGCGTGCCGCAGGTGCCGTTCGCGGAAATTGCCGCCCGGGAGATTGCTCGTGCCGATGCTCACCGACTCCGCGCTTAAGTTCGAGCGCCACCCGGTCCACACCGACGTGGTCATCGTCGGCGCCGGACCGTGCGGCCTGTTCCAGGTGTTCGAGCTGGGCCTGCTCGGACTGAAGGCGCACGTCGTCGACTCGCTGCCCGCGCCCGGCGGCCAGTGCGTCGAGCTCTATCCGGACAAGCCGATCTACGACATCCCGGCGGTGCCCGTGTGCACCGGCCAGGAGCTGACCGACCGGCTGCTCGAGCAGATCCGTCCCTTCGGCGCCGGCCTGCACCTCGGCCAGGAAGTGACCGAGGTCGTGCGCCAGGAGAACGGCCGCTTTCGCGTCGTGACCGGCGCAGGCACGGTGTTCGATGCCGGCGCGGTCGTGATCGCCGGCGGCGTGGGCTCGTTCCAGCCGCGCAAGCTCGACGTGCCCGGGGCGGCCGAGCTCGAGGGCAAGTACATCCACTATCGCGTCAAGGATCCGCGCGCCTATGCGGATCAGGACGTGGTGATACTGGGCGGCGGCGATTCCGCGCTCGATTGGGCGCTCACGCTGGTCGAGCACGCGCGCAGCCTCGTGCTCGTGCATCGGCGTCCGGAGTTTCGCGGCGCGCCTGCGTCCGTGGCAAAGCTCTACGCACTGCGCGACGAGCATCGCGCGGACGTGCTGATCGGCCAGGCGAAAGAGGTCAATGCAGTCGACGGCGTGCTGAAGTCGCTGAGCGTGCAGGGCGGGGACAGCGTCGTGCGGCGCGTCGAGCTGGATCAGCTGCTGGTGTTCTTCGGGCTGCATCCGAAGCTCGGACCGATCGCGAACTGGGGCCTGGAGATCAACAAGCGCCAGCTCAGCGTCGACACCGAGAAGTTCCAGACCAATGTGCCGGGCATCTACGCGGTCGGCGACATCAATCACTACGCCGGCAAGAAGAAGCTGATCCTGTCGGGCTTCCACGAGGCGGCGCTCGCCGCGTTCGCGATCAAGGAGTACCTGGAGCCCGGCAAGAAAGTGCACCTGCAGTACACGACCACGAGCCCGCTCATGCACAAGCGGCTCGGCGTCGAGTCGGCGGAAGAGCAGGCCGAGGCGCGCAAGGTCGCCGGCGGCAGATAGGCGGCGAGCTCTACCGGCGCTGCGCGAGTATGTGCCCGATCGTCGTGCGAACCAGCGCCGGCATGTCCGCCGAGGGGACGCGCGCGATCTGCGGGAACGATCTGCCTTCCTTCAGCAGCTCGCCCACGACCAGCCACCCCGCGACGTAAGCTTCCCGCTCCGTGCCGGTGTTGCCCGTGCCCATCGTGTAGCGGAACACGGTCGGCGAATCGCTCTTCTCGAGCTCCGGCAGCAAGCCGCGCAGGATGGCGTCCGACTTTGCCATCGCCGCGTCATACCAGCCTTCCTTGTGCTCGATGTAGGCGCGAACGTCACGACCGGGCGTAACGGTCTGCGCGACGTGCATGGCGAGACCTTCCTGCATGATCGTCTCGGCGATCGACCGCTCCCAGCCGCCCGACAGTCCCGCCGTCGCAATGTGCACGGCGTGGGTCATTTCGTGCGGGAACACCAGCGCGCGCTGCGCGGCGTCCATTTCCAGCGGCACCGAGACGATGGGCTTGCGATCCTGCGCCATCGTGAACGCGTTGCCGTCGAACGCGCCGACGTAGACAGTGACCTGCATCGAGAAAGGTCCGTCGAGACCGAGCACATCCGCGACCTTCTTCAGCACCGCTTCGGGCTTCGGCTCCATCGCCGCAGCACCCTTGCGGATCAGCGGCAGCGCCTGCGGATAACGCGGCCAGGCCTCGTCGAGGAGCTTGCGTGCGAGCTGCGTGCCTTCAGGCGTCGGCGGCACGGCCGCGAAGCCATATTTCTCGTTCCACAGCTGCCAGCGTGCATCGGCGTCGACGTTGGCGGCCGCCTGGTAGAAGTCCAGGAAACGCGGGCTCAAATCCACGATCTGCAGCCGGCGCTGTCCGTCGACGATCTCGCTGCGCGCCGGTGGAACCTTCTTCGTCGGCTGCGCCGGCGCCTGGGCCAGTGCCGGTGCGACCGCCAAGACGCACACGATCGATGCGAACAGACGCTTCGAAGGCCACATCGCGAACCTCGCCGCCATGGTGAGAGGCGCGGATTGTGACAGATGCCTGCGAGGCGAGCCGTTACTTTTCAGGTTGCAGGCCGGGTCACCAGGAACACGCCGCTGGCGCGAGCGATGCGCTCACCGCGCAGCGTGAAGTAGACGTTCGCGAATGCCAGGCGCGAGCCGATCTTCTGGAGGTCGAGCGCAGTTTCGATCCAGTCGCCGATCTGCGCGCTGCCGGCAAAATCCACGTTGAGGCTCGCCGTCACCATGCTAGTAGGCGGATCGGTCGAAGTCGCGAGACCGTAGCCGAGCGCGATGTCGGCGATCGAGGCGAGCACGCCGCCGTGCAGCGTACCGCGCGCGTTCGTGTGCTTCTCCTGCACGCGCAGTCCGATGACGAGCGCGGCGCCGGAGCCCGCGCTGTAGAGCGGTCCAATCGTTTCGAGGAACGGGCTGGTCCGGAAGATCGGCGCGAAGCCCGTGGGAATGTCAGCGTTCGTCACGCGGTGAAGAGTGTCAGGCTGAAGCCTGACCCACCAATGCAATCCCGGCATCGCCGGCCATGCAGCGCGCGAATGGTGCTATCTTCGCGCCTCCCATGACTGCGTCCCAACCCGAATTCGCGATCCTCGGCGCCGGCGCGATCGGCTCGATCGTCGGCGCGCACCTGGTGCGCGCCGGCCACTCGGTCACGATGCTCGTTCGCGAGCGGCGCGCGGCGCAGTTGCGCAGCGACGGTCTGAGGATCAAAGGGCTCACGGAGCTCACGACGTCCGTCGACGTACTCACCGATGCTTCGCAGCTGCGCGGCGCGGACGTTCTCATCGTCGCCATGAAGACGCCCGGCACCGCGGCAGCGCTCGAGTCGCTGCGCAAGGCCGACGTCGGCGTGGCCTTCTCCATTCAGAACGGCCTGTGGAAGAACGATGCGCTCGCGCGCGTCTTCGGTGCTGCTCGCGTGCTCGGCTGTCTCGCGAACACGAGCGGCGAGTTGTTGCCGTCCGGCGAGGTGCTGTTCACGCGCAACGTGAATATCTACGTCGGCGAGTTGCCAGCGGGATCGAGCGAGCGCGCGCAACGAATCGCACGCACCATCGATGCATCCGGCGTGCGCTCGACGGCGGTCCCCGACGTGCTGTCGCGCGAGTGGACCAAATTCGTCGGCTGGGCCGGCCTGATGTTGATGGCGATCACGACGCGTGCAGTCACGTGGCGCTATCTGACGGATCCCGATTGCGCGCTCGTGCTGGTGCGAGTAGTGCGCGAAGTCGCCGCGATCGCCAATGCGGCGGGCGTGCAGCTGGCGCTGGAGGACACGTTGCTGCCGTTGCAGGGAATCCTCGCCGGCACCGAGGACGCAGCGGTGCAGGCGGTGCTGCAGGCCGGCCGTCATTTCCAGGCCAATTCGCCGAACCATCGCCTGTCGACGCTCCAGGACCTGGAGGCCGGCCGCCCGCTCGAGATCGAGGAAACGCTCGGCTACGCGGTCCATCGGGCACAGGAGTTGCAGCAGCCGGCGCCGTTGCTCGACTCGCTCTATCACCTCGCGGCGGCGATCGATCGGACGCGATAGACCGCACTTGCGGTCCGCACAGGGCGATGCTCTGATGGCCGCCCCTTCGAGGAGATCCGCGTTCAAGGAGCTGTATGGAAGCCCGCCGAGCGTCGCCGCAGCCGTCCTATCCGTTCCAGCTGTCGCTGCGGATCCGTCACCCTTCGATCGATCCTGCGCACATCTCGCGCGAGCTGGGTATCGAGGCCGACCACTCCTTCCGCGCCGGCGAGCCGCGCGAGGCGGGCCGCCCCACGGTCACACCGGTGCACGCCGAGAGCTACTGGCTCGGGACAGTCGATCCGGCCACGCTGTTCCTCGGGACGGCATTCGATCCCAGCCTGATGCCCGGCGTCAGCGCGCCGGCGTACGACAGGGCGCTCGGCGCGCTCGATTCGGCGCTTACCGTGCTCATCAGCAGTGTATTGCGCCGGCAAGCCGAGTTCTTCCGCCAGCTGCAGTCCGAAGGCGGTGAAGTGCGGTTGATCGTGGCGCTCTCGGCGCGCAAGGCGCGCGGCTTCACGGTGACCCCGCAGCTGGGCAAAGCGTTGAGCGACCTGCGGATTCCCGTCGATTTCGAGCTGACCCATCGATGATGCGCAAACGCGCCTTAGTGATCGTTGCCCTCGCGGCGCTCGCGGGATGCCAGGTGACGCCGCCGGCGCCGCAACCGGCGCCGTCGTCGCTGCAACTCGTGACTTCGGAGCCGCTGGTGCTGCCGCCGGGTTGCGACGTGAGCGGCAGCCTGTTCGTCGGATTCAGGGTCCGTACCGACGGCAGCACGGATTCGCTCGAGCTGCCCGCGGCCCCCAGCTGCGTGCGTGAAGCGCTGACTGCCTGGGTCAGCTCATTCCGCTATCTGCCGCCCGCAGCCGAAGTCCCGACCGGCATCGAGTGGCTGCTCGTCTCCGCCCGTCGCGGGTCCTGAGCAACTACCGACACCCCTCCCGTGTCTTCCTGACTGAAATGGGGAATGTCCCCATTTCCACCGCAACCGCGCGCGCGGCGCCTGCGTCCAAGGTCGCACTATGTGGAAAAGAATCCTGTTGGGGATCGTCGCGCTCGCGGTGATCGGCGGCATCGTTGCCTATGTCCTGACGCGGCCTGAGCCCGCCGACACGCGCTTTACGGGCGCGTATGCGCTCGACGACGGCACTCAGGTGTTCGTGCATCCGCGCGACGGCAAGGTCCTGCGCTATCGCATGATGAACGGCGATGGCGGCGTGCTGTGGCCGACCGGAGACGGCGAGTACGAGGGCGGCCCGGGCTGGGCCGAGCGCGAGCCCGTGGTCAATCACGTGAAGTTTGCGCGAGCCGACGGCCGCTCCGGCTTCGACTGGCGCCGCGCCGACGGCCAGGTGGTGCACGCACGCTGGCTCGATCTGCCGGAGCGCATCGCGAAGTTTCCGAGCGGCGACATTTCTTTGCGCGGCAAGCTGGTGCTGCCGCAGGGCGCGGGCCCGTTTGCGGCGGTCGTGATCGTGCACGGTTCCGAGTCGTACAGCGCAGTCGACTACTACTCGGAACCGTACCTGTACGCCGCGAACGGCTTCGCGGGGCTCGCCTTCGACAAGCGCGGCACCGGCGAGTCCGAAGGCAAGTACCTGCAAAACTTTCACGTGCTCGCGGACGACGTCGTCGCAGCCGTCCGCTGGCTGCGCGCGCAACCGGGCATCGACGGCAATCGCATTCACCTGGCTGGCTTCAGCCAGGGCGGCTGGATCGCACCGCTCGCGGCGCTCAAGGACGGCAACATTCGCAGTGTGCTGGTCGGCTTCGGCGTCATGGTGCCGGTCACCGGCGAGGATCGCTGGGGTTACTACTACGCACTCGAGCAGAAGGGTTTCGGTCCGGACGCGATCGCCGAAGCGGACCGCGTCAACGCAGTGATCGGGGACATCGTCGACCGTCACCAGAATCGCTGGAGCGATCTCAGCGGCATGCTCGACGCGGCGCGCTCGAAGCCCTGGTTCCAGGCGGTCCGCGGCAGCGACTCCGGTCTCGGTCAGTTGACCGGCTCCAAGCTGCCGCTGTGGGGCTGGCGCACGTTCTTATGGTGGCGCGAGCGATCGTTCGGCGACACGCCGTTCATCGACCGGCTCTACGATCCCGTGCAGACGATGCAGCAGCTGCAGACTCCGAGCCTGTGGCTGCTCGGCGGCGAAGATTCCAGTGCGCCGACCCCGTGGACGCTGCGCGAGCTGGAGAAACTGGAGGCCGAGGGGCGACCGGTACGGCACCACGTCTTCCCCGAGGCCGATCACGGCATCATCCGCTTCGTAAAGCAGGAGAACGGCGAGCGCCGCTACACCGGCCTCGAGCCCGACTACTATCCGATGCAGATCGCGTGGCTGCGCGAGCACAACGGCTTGTAATGGGTCGGGCGCGCGAAATGCGCTAGGCTGCGCGGATCCCACGATCCTCGCGGCCATGAAAAGAATTCCCGACGCCACGCCTTTCGTCCAGCTGCTTTCCCACCGCGTGACGCGCCGGCGAGTGCTCGCCACAGGCGCGACGCTCGCACCGTTGGCGTTGGCGGGCGGCGGCCTGCTGCAAGCGTGCGCGGTCACGCGGCCGGCTGGCCAGCTCTCGTTCAAGCCGATCCAGGGCAGCAAAGCCGATGCCGTGGTGCTGCCGCCCGGCTACAAATACGACTTGGTCGTGCGCTGGGGCGAGAGCTTGTGGTCATCCTCTCCCGACCTCGACGCGGCACGTCTTGCCGACGGCGTACTGCTCGAGGCCGGCGCCGCCGAACGCCAGCAGCGGCAGTTCGGCACGAACTGCGACGCGATTCATTTCTTTCCGCTCGATGCGCGCGGCCAGCGCGGCATCCTGTGCGTGAACAACGAATACACGCACGATGAGCTGCTGTACCCCGGCCATCCGGGCCTTGCCGGGGCGTTGCACAGCGACACCCGCGAGTATGTGAGCAAGTATCCACAGGCCGTGGCGGTGTCGAAGGCCGCGCAAGGCGTGTCGGTGGTGGAGATCGCGCGCATCGACGGTCGCTGGCAGATGGTCAAGGATTCGCACTTCAACCGGCGGATCACTGCGGAAACGCCAATGGATATCGGCGGCCCGGCGCGCGGTGCCGCGCTGCTGCGAACGCAAGCGGATCCGGATGGCGTGCGGGCCTTCGGCACCTTCGGTAATTGCGCCGGCGGCGAGACGCCATGGGGCACGTACCTGACGGCCGAAGAGAACATCCAGGACTACTTCGGCAATTTCGAGCAGCTCAAGGCGCGCACCGACGTCGATCCGCACATCGTGGAGTCGCATCGCCGCTGGCGCATGTGGAAGGCCCAGTCGCTGTATGCGTGGGAAGCGGCCGATGCGCGCTTCGATCTGCCGCGCACGCCGACCGAGCCGTTCCGCTTCGGCTGGATCGTCGAGATCGACCCGCGCGATCCGGCGCGCGCACCGGTCAAGCGCACCGCGCTCGGAAGATTCGCGCACGAAGGCGCGAGCCCGTTCATTGCGCACGACGGTCGCGTCGCGGTGTACATGGGCGACGACGACAAGTTCGAGCACATCTACAAGTTCGTCTCCGACGTGCGCTTCGACGCGAAGAACCCGGCCGCGAATCGCGACCTGCTCGATCGCGGCACGCTGTACGTAGCGCGGCTCGATGACAGCGGGCGTGGCGAGTGGTTGCCGCTCGTGTTCGATCCGCAGGGTCCGCTGAACGCGGCCGCCGGTTTCCACGATCAGGCGGAAGTGCTGATCAAGGCACGCGCGGCCGCGACGCTGCTCGGCGCGACACCGATGGATCGCACCGAGGACATGGACGTGAACCCGGTCTCGGGCCGCATCTACGTTGCGTGCACGCGCAACGAGCAACGCACCGCAGCGACCGGACATCTCATGTACGCGGGCCGCGAGGTCGAGTGCGGCCCGGATCGCGCCAATCCGCGCGGTGCCAATCCCTTCGGCCACATCATCGAAATCCGCGAGGCCGGCGACGATCACACCGCGCGCGAGTTCTCATGGGAGGTATTCCTGCTCGGCGGCGATCCCGCGGGCGGACGCCTCGTCACGGATCTCACGCAAGTCCGCCCGGACAGCACCTACTACGCGGGTTACGCGAATGCAGACGAGCTGAGTCCGATCGGCTCCCCCGACAACGTCGGCTTCGATCGCAGCGGCAATCTGTGGATCGTCACGGACGGTCCGCAGCCCCGCAACACGAACGACGGCTGCTATGCGTGCCCGACCGCAGGACCGCAACGCGGCCGGCTGCAACAGTTCATGAGCGGTCCGGTCGGGGCGGAGATCTGCGGCTGCCAATTCTCTCCCGATTGCGAGACGCTGTTCCTCAGCATCCAGCACCCGGGCGAGGGCGGCAGCGTCACCGAGCCGCGCAGCCACTGGCCGGATGGTCCGGGCACGCAGCCGCGCCCGAGCGTCATCGCGATCACGAAGGACGGCGGCGGGATCGTCGGCAGCTAGAGAACCTTGCCGGGGTTCATGATGCCGTGCGGATCGACGGCCTGCTTGATCGAGCGCATCAGCTCGATCGCCACGGGATTCTTGTATCGCAGCAGCTCCGCGCGCTTGAGCTGACCGATGCCGTGCTCGGCGCTGAAGCTGCCGCCATAGCGCGCTACCAGGTCGTGCACGGCGCGGTTGATCGCCGGCGCCAGGCCGAGAAACGCGCGGTCGTCGCCGCCGGGCGGCGGGCTGAGATTGAAATGCAGGTTGCCGTCGCCGAGGTGACCGTACGAAATCAGACGCGCGCCCGGCGCCAGCTGCGCGAGCAACGCGGCGCCTTCGACGATGAAGTGCGGCAGCTCGCTGGTCGTCACCGAGATGTCGTGCTTGATGCTCGCGCCTTCGCGTCCCTGCGCCTCCGGGATCGTTTCGCGCAGGCGCCAGAACATCTCGCGCTGGCCCTCGCTTGCGGCGATCGCCGCGTCGACGATCTCGCCCGATTCCATGGCGGCCGCGAGCTCGACTTCGATGCTCTCGCGCGCCGCGGTCGAGCTGCGGCCCATGCCGATCTCCAACAGCACGTACCACGGATGGGCCCGGTCGAGCGGATCGCTGGTCCCGGGAATGTGCCGCAGCACCAGCTCGAGCGCGATTCGCGGCACGAGCTCGAAGGTGGTGACCGCGTCGCTGGTGAAGCTGCGCAAGCGCGAGAGCAGCGCGACCGCCGCGTGCGGATCCGCGACGCCGACGAACGCAGTCAGCGTCCACGCGGGGCGCGAGAAAAGTTTGCAAGCCGCCGCGGTGATGATGCCCAACGTGCCTTCCGCGCCGATGAACAGATCGCGCAGATCGTAGCCCGTGTTGTCCTTGCGCAGCGGCTTGAGCCCGTCCAGCACCCGACCATCCGGCAGCACTACTTCGAGGCCCAGCACCAGGTCGCGCATCATGCCGTAGCGCAGGACCGCGGTGCCGCCCGCATTCGTCGAAAGATTACCGCCGAGCTGGCAGGAGCCCTCCGAGCCGAGGCTCATCGGGAACAGTCGATCGACCGAGGCCGCCGCCGTCTGAATCTCGGCAAGTACGCAACCAGCTTCCGCAATCATCGTGTAGTTCGCCGGATCGAGCTTGCGCACGCGCCGCATGCGCGCGAGCGACAGCACGACTTGCGAGCTGTCGGAGCTCGGCGTCGCACCGCCACAGTAGCTGGTGTTGCCGCCGACCGGCACGACACCGATTCGTTCCTGGTTGCACAGCTGCATGATGGCGGCGACCTGCGCCGTCGAGTCCGGCCGGAGCACCAGCGGCGTAGCGCCGCGATACAGCTTGCGATGATCGACCAGGAACGGCGCGAGGTCCGTCGGCTGATCGAGATAACCGTGCGGCCCGACCAGCGCACGCAGGCGATCCAGCGTTGCGGCAGCGATGCTCATGGGTGACCGACGCTGAGCTGCGCGGCGACGATCTTGCCGTCGCGCACAGTGCAGGTGAAACGCTGGTCGCGGTCGTCTTCCGGGAAGCGCAGCACACCGCCGATCGAACGCTCGTTACCTGTCGCAGTATCACCCGTGACTTTGAACACCGTACGCAGCGGCACGCTGTGCTGGTCGAGCAGGTATTTCTGGCAGTAGAGCTGCGGACACAGGCGCTGCGCCTGTGCCGATTCCAGCGACTCGCAGCCCTTCACCACGATCAGTTTTTCGGTGCGCAGCAGCTTCGGCTCGTGCAGGTTGTCGAGCAGCGAGAACAGCCCCCACAGGGCGATGCCGAACAACCCGGCGAAGATGGCGAGGCGCAGAGACAGCACATGCCAAGAATGTCAGGCCGCAGCCTGACCCACAACACGATCAGGCGTTAGTGGCGCGGAGCGCGGCGATGCGCTCTTCCAGCGGCGGGTGCGTCATCAACAGGCGCTTCAATCCATGGCCCAGCGAGCCGCTGATGCCGAAGGCTGCCATCTGATCGGGCAGCGGCTGCGGGTGTTGCGCCCGCAGGCGTTCCAGCGCGCCGATCATCGCATCGCGGCCTTCGAGCTTCGCACCGCCGGCGTCGGCCCGGAACTCGCGATAGCGCGAGAACCACATGACGATCATGCTGGCGAGAATACCGAGCACCAGCTGCGCGACGATGGTCGTGACCCAGAACGCCGGGCCCTGCCCGCGCTCCGTCTTGAACACGACGCGATCGACCACGTAGCCGATGACGCGCGACAGGAAGATGACGAACGTATTCACCACGCCCTGGATCAGCGTGAGCGTGACCATGTCGCCATTCGCGACGTGACTGATTTCGTGACCCAGCACCGCCTCGGCTTCACGCCGCGACATGCTGTGCAGCAAGCCGCTGCTGACCGCCACCAGCGCACTGTTCCGCCGCGGGCCGGTCGCGAATGCATTCATCTCGGCCGCATCGAAGATACCGACTTCCGGCATGCCGATGCCGGCGGCCTGCGCCTGGCGGCGCACGGTCTCGACCAGCCAGGCTTCCACGGCGTCGCGCGGCTGCTCGATGACGCGCACGCCCATGGCGCGCTTGGCGATGAACTTGGAGAGGGCGAGCGAGATGAACGAGCCGCCGAAGCCGAGCACGGCCGAGAAGATGAGCAGGGCGTTCAGGTCGAGCCCGCCGCCGCGCTGGTCGAGAAAGCGATCGACGCCCAGCAGGCGCAGGGTGACGCTCAGGACGAGCAGGATCGCGACGTTGGTGGCGAGCAGCAGGAATATGCGTTTCATGGAGGCGCTATGCGGGCGCTGCCCGTGGATTCAAGGGGAGAGGCCCGGCGGAGGCGGGCTTCAGGCGTCGTCGCGGTCGCTGTAATCGTCGTCGTCGTCGAGGTCGTCGTCGTCGTCGTCGTCCCAGTCGTCGTCGTCTTCGTCCTCGTCCCAGTCGTCCTCGTCGTCTTCCTCGTCCTCATCGTCCTCGTCGTCGTCGCTGGCCCAGCCTTCCGGCTCCTCGGCGTGCTCCAGGTCGAGCTCGTGCCAGGTATCGAGATCGATTTCCTCGATGTCCCCGTTCTCGTACTGCACCTCGATGATCTCTTCGTCCGGATCGACCGACAGCACCCGGAAGATCTCGTTCTCTTCGAGATCCTCGTACCACTGTCCCTGAACCGGGTCGTAGTCTCTGGCCACGCAAACACCTCAAGAACGCCGTGCGGCAGGCAACCGGCCGCGGAATATTAGGGGCATTCGCCGTGACTGCCAAGCGTGGTGCGCCGCCTGCAGCGGGCGTCCGCAATCCCTCGACCGTGCAATGGTTTTCAGCTGCAAAGCATCCGAGGTTGAGGTAATAGTGGCACGAGCCATGACTGCCGCCATGCACCCATCGTCTGCAATGCCGCTGCTACGCGCGCGCCGCATCGTAATCAAGGTCGGATCCGCCCTGCTGGTGGACGCCGAGGAGGGCATTGCGAATCGCGCCTGGTTGGAAACGCTGGCCGCCGACGTGGCCGCCATCCGCGCCCGCGGTCAGGAAGTGTTGCTGGTCTCGTCAGGCGCGATCGCGTTGGGGCGGCGCCATCTGGGCCTGACTTCGACGCGCCTCAAGCTGGAAGAGAAGCAGGCCGCCGCGGCCGCCGGCCAGATCCGGCTGGCGCATGCCTGGAAGGAAGCACTCGAGCTGCATCGGCTGAGCGTGGCGCAGATCCTGCTGACTTTTGGCGACACCGAGGAGCGCCGGCGCTATCTGAATGCGCGCAACACCCTGAGCACGCTGCTGCGGCTCGGCGCAATTCCCGTGATCAACGAGAACGACACGGTCGCGACCGCGGAAATTCGCTACGGCGACAATGACCGGCTGGCGGCGCGGGTCGCGCAGATGATCACCGCGGACTGCCTGGTGCTGCTCTCGGACGTGGACGGCCTGTACAGCGCCGACCCCGGCCGAAATCCGCACGCGCGCTTCATTCCGGACGTGCATTCGATTACCGCTGAGATTGAGCGCATGGCCGGCGGCGCGTCGTCGGCGGTCGGCTCGGGCGGCATGGCAACGAAGATCGCGGCTGCAAAGATTGCGCTTGCGGCCGGATGTCACATGGCCGTGGCCCTCGGGCGCGAGCAGCATCCGCTCCGGCGCATCGCGCAGGGCGAGCGCTGCACCTGGTTTCATCCGTCCGTCACGCCGGCCACGGTTCGCAAGCAATGGATTGCAGGGGCGCTGAAGCCCGCCGGCGAATTGCACGTCGACGAGGGCGCCGCCGCTGCGCTCGGCCGCGGCAAGAGCCTGTTGCCGGCGGGTGTGACCAAGGTCATAGGCCGCTTCAAACGCGGCGACGCTCTGATCGTGCGCGCGCCCAGCGGCAAGGAGATTGCGCGCGGGCTGTCAGCCTATTCCAGTATCGACGCGGAGCGGGTGCGCGGCCGTCACTCGAACGAGTTCGAGGCGCTGCTCGGGTTCCACGGTCGCGACGAAATCATCCACCGCGACGATCTCGTGATCACCGGCGTGATCGACTGAGCGAATTCGACGGGATGTCGAAATAACGCGACGCCGGCGGATCGCTCGCCGGGTAGGTTTCCTGCAACTGCTCGTCGATGGCTGGCTCGCGGCTCGCGCGCGGATGACGCAGGCGCCAGCGCCGCGCGATGCCCTGGCACGCCGGCGTCGCGATCAGGACGGCTGCGCTCAGCAACGCGACCGTTTCCAGTAGCGCGAAGCGGCGCGGTTCGCTGCGGGAGCTCGGCATGACGGAGATCTCCTGACGGTTTCCGACCAGACGCATCCGGCGCGCGCTCGGTTCCTCACTGCAGGGTCACATCTTCGGCGGCACGATCGGGTGCGAGCTCGACAGGCCGCCGTCCACAGGGAACGCCTGCCCGTTGACGTAGGAAGCTTCGTCCGAAGCGAGGAACAGCGCCATCTGCGCGATCTCGCTGGGCGCACCGGCGCGGCGCAGTGGATTCAGCTGACCGATCTTGTGATCGGTGCCGCGGGCGCGCGCCTGCTCGAAGATCGGCCGCGTCATGCCGGTTTCGATCAGCCCCGGGCAGATCGCATTGATCCGCACGCCGCTGCCGCTCAATTGATAGGCCGTCGTCTGCACCAGGCTGACGACACCGGCTTTGCTCGAGCTGTACGGCGAGCCGCCTGCGCCGGAGCGCAAGCCGGCGACTGACGCCGTGCAGATGATCGAGCCGCGCTTGCGCGGCGTCATCACTCGCGCCGCGTGCTTCACCGCGAGGAAAGTGCCGATCAGGTTGATCCTGAGGATCTCGGCCCAGTGCTCCGGGGTCTGTTCCTGCAGCGGCAGCAGGCCGCCGCTGACGCCAGCGTTGGCATAGCACACGTCCAGCGCGCCGAACTCCCGCACGGCCGCGTCGATTGCGCCGGCGATCGCCGACTCCTCGGCCGAATCCCGCACGAACGCGAGCGCCTTGCCGCCGTTGTCGCGGATCTTCGCCGCGGTCTCTTCCACCGCCGGCGCGCGATCGAGCACGACGACATTGGCGCCTTCCTGCGCGAACAGGATCGACGTGGCGCGGCCGATGCCGCTGGCGGCGCCCGTGATGAGCGCGGTCTTGCTCTGCAGTCGGTTCATGGTGAGAGGCGCAGCGGCTACGGGATAGTGAAGATAGCGCAACTCAAAGATAATCGCCGCCATGTCTCCCGATGCAGCGCTCGACCAGGACTTCGGCCTGGTCGCCGACCTCGTTCACGGCTACGCCCTGGAACGGCCCGATCATCCTGCGATGATTCACGAGGCGCGTGTCCTCACGTACGGTGCGCTCGACGATCTGATGGACCGCGTCGCGGCGTCGCTGCAGCGGGACGGCGTGCGCAGCGGCGAAGTCATCTCCATCTGCGCTGCATCCTGCGTCGAGTACGGCGCGATCTTTCTCGGCGCGCTGCGTGCAGGCGTCGCGGTCGCACCGCTCGCGCCGTCTTCGACCCCGCAGGCGCTGGCTACGATGCTGGCGGACTGCGGCGCGAAGATTCTGTTTCTCGATGACGCAGCGAGCGCGGCGCTTGCGAACCAGGAATTGCCGGCAGCGCTGCGACAGGTGCCGATGTCGATGCGCGACTGGCTCGCGCCGGAAGATGCGGAACCGCAATCCGTGTCGATCGCGCCCGACGCGCCGTTCAACATCATCTATTCCTCCGGCACGACCGGAACGCCGAAGGGCATCGTGCAATCGCACCGTATGCGCTGGGCGCATGTGCATCGCGCGGCACTGGCGCGCTACGACCGCACGGCAGTCACGATCTGCTCCACGCCGCTGTACTCCAACACGACGCTGGTGAGCTTCTTTCCGACGCTGGCGCGGGGCGGCACCGTCGTGCTGATGGCGAAGTTCGATGCGCTGAAATTCCTCGAACTGGCGCAGCGGTATCGCGCGACGCACGCGATGCTCGTGCCGGTGCAGTATCAACGCATCATGGACCTGGCGGAATTCGAGCGCTTCGAGCTCGGCAGCTTCCGCATGAAGTTCTGCACCAGCGCGCCGTTCGCCGCGGCGCTGAAAGCGGACATCCTGAAGCGCTGGCCCGGCGGACTGACCGAGTACTACGGCATGACGGAGGGCGGCGGCAGCTGCATCCTCTACGCCCACGAATTTCCGGACAAGCTGCACACGGTCGGCCAGCCCGCGCCCGGTCACGAGATCCGCCTGATCGACGAGCAGGGCCGCGAGGTGCCGCGCGGCGAGGTCGGCGAGATCGTCGGCCGTTCGCCGGCCTCGATGATGAACGGCTACTTCAACCAGCCGCGTAAGAGCGCGGACGCGGAGTGGCACGACAGTGAAGGCAACCGCTACATCCGCACCGGCGACGTCGGGCGGTTCGACGAGCAGGGCTTTCTCACGCTGATGGACCGGCGCAAGGACATGATCATCTCCGGTGGCTTCAACATCTATCCGAGCGATCTCGAGAGCGTGCTCAGCCGGCACGAGGCGATCAAGGAAGCAGCCGTCGTCGGCGTGGCGTCGCGCCAATGGGGTGAAACGCCGGTTGCGTTCGTCGTGCTGAAGCCCGGCCGCGCCGCCGAGCCGGAGGAGATCCGCGCGTGGGCCAACGAGCGCCTCGGCAAGACCCAGCGGCTCGCAGCGGTGGAAATCCGCGAGCTGCTGCCGCGTAGCCCGATCGGCAAAGTGCTGAAGCGCGAGCTGCGGGAGCAGTACGTCGGGAAGTGACGCTAGAATGCCGTCATGCAGGCCGGAGCCTCGTCGCAGGACATCGCAACCCTGATGGATTCATTGGGGCGCGCCGCCGTGGACGCGGCGCGTGCGCTGGCGCGTGCCACCACTTCGGCCAAGAATGCCGCGCTCGCCGCGGCGGCGGACGAGATTCGCAAGCAATGCAGCGCCATTCTCGAGGCGAATCGCATCGATGTGCAGGCGGCCACTGAGCGTGGGTTGTCGGGTGCGCTGCTGGATCGTCTCGCCCTCGATGAGTCGCGCGTCGACGCGATGGCTCGCGGGATCGAAGCAGTCATGGCGCTGCCCGATCCGGTCGGCGTCGTGATTGCGCAATGGGCCCGGCCGAACGGGCTGAGCATCGAGCGTGTGCGCGTACCGCTCGGGGTGATCGGGATCATCTACGAGAGTCGTCCGAACGTGACCGCCGACGCGGGCGCGCTGTGCCTGAAGTCCGGCAATGCGGTCATTCTTCGCGGCGGCTCGGAGAGCCTGCACTCGAGCCGCGCCATTCACGCCTGCCTGGTCGCCGGACTGCGCACGGCCGGGTTGCCGGAGACCGCGATTCAAATCGTGCCGGTCACGGATCGGACCGCCGTGGGTGTCATGCTTTCGGGCATGACGGATTTCATCGACGTCGTCGTACCGCGCGGCGGCCGCAGTCTCGTGGAGCGCGTGCAGAAGGAAGCGCGCGTGCCGGTCATCGGCCATCTGGAAGGCAACTGCCACGTGTATGTCGATCGCGATGCCGACGCAGCGATGGCGCGTGAGATCGTGCTCAATGCCAAGCTGCGGCGGACCGGCGTCTGCGGCGCGGCCGAAACCGTGCTGTTCGATCGCGGCTGGTCCGGCGCCGAGTCGATAGTGCGAGCGCTGCTCGATGCGGGCTGCGCGGTACGCGGCGACGAGACAGTGCAGCGCCTTGATAAGCGGGTCACAGTCGCCAGCGAGCAGGACTGGTACACGGAATACCTGGACAAGATCATCGCCGCGAAAGTCGTCGACGGCGTCGATGCCGCAGTGGCGCACATCGCGCGCTACGGCTCGGCACACACCGAGTCGATCGTCACCGGCAACCCGGCGACGGCCGACCGGTTCCTGGCGAACGTCGACAGCGCGATCGTCCTGCACAACGCGTCCACGCAGTTCGCCGACGGCGGCGAGTTCGGCATGGGCGCAGAGATCGGGATCTCGACCGACAAGTTTCATGCACGCGGACCGGTCGGGGTCGAGCAGTTGACCAGCTATAAATACGTAGTGCGAGGCTCGGGACAGGTGCGACCGTGAAGCTGATGAGTCGATTGATCGTGGCGCTGCTGGTGCTCGCGGGCGCTGTGCAGGCTGCAGAGAATCTGGATGCGGCCGGGCTCGCGGCGGCGCTCGACAAAGCGCGCAGCGAGCACGTCGACGCATTGTCGCCGAAGAATTTCGCTGCGGCGGTCGAGGCGCACGACGCGGCTGTCAAAGATGCAGCGAAGGGCCGCAAAGACGACAAGGTGCGTGCGCGCGTACAGGAAGGCGAGGCTGCCTTGGGACGCGCGAATGCCGCGGCCGCGGCTGCCCGCCAGCTCCTCGGTTCCGTGATCAAAGCGCGCGAGGATGCGCTGACCGCGGAAGCGCCGAAGTTTGCCGCGGAAGCCTGGACCAAGGCGGCCGATCGCTTTCGCGAGGCCATGACCGAGAACGAGCAGAACGACAACAAGAACGCGCAGCGCCGAGCGGCCGAAGCGGAAGTCCTGTTGCGCGAGGCGGAGCTGATCGCGATCAAGGGCGGCATTCTGAATGAGGCGCGCGCGCTGATCGCGCAGGCGGACGAAGCCAAGGTGGGCAAGCTCGCGCCACGCACGTTGCAGGCCGCGAAGCGCTATCTCGCCGAAGCAGACCAGGAGCTGCAGCGCAATCGCTACGAAGTGGCTCAGCCGCGCAAGCTCGCCGCGCAGGCGCGCTACGAAGCGCGTCACGCGACGTACCTTGCGCAGCTCATCGAGCGCGTCACGAAGGAAGAGAGCGACGACCAGGCGGGCGTCGAAGCGCTGATCCTGTCGTGGGAAGAGCCGCTGAAACAGATCGCCGGCGAGATGGAGCTGCAGGCCCAGTTCGACAAAGGCATGCAGGCGCCGATGCAGGAAATCAACGAGCACGCCGGGCAGCAGGCGCAGGAGCTGAGTCGCCTCAAGCAGGAGCTGGCAGATCGCGATGATCAGCTCGCCGCGCTGAACGCGCAGGTGCAGAAGCTGGAGTCGCGGCTGGGCGGGGTGTCCGAAGAGCGCGTCGCGTTGCAGCGGCGCGTCGATGCACAGGAGCGGCTGCGCAGCAGCGTGCGCGCGCTGGAGGCTTCGTTCACTGCCGATGAGGCGCGCGTCGTGCGGCAGGGCGACGACGTCGTGCTGTCGCTCCTCGGCATCAAGTTTCCTTCGGGCCGCAGCACGATCGACAGCAGCAGCGCTGCGCTGATGAAAAAAGTACAGCAGGGGCTCGCGCTGTTCCCCGACGCGTCGATTTCGATCGAGGGCCATACCGACGCGAACGGCAGCGATTCGACCAACCTGATCCTGTCGCAGGATCGCGCGGATGCGGTACGGCAGTACCTGGTGAGCAACTTCGCGATGAACCCGGAGAAGATCACGTCGGTGGGCTACGGTGAAGCGCGGCCGGTAGCGACCAACGAGACTGCCGCGGGTCGCGCACGCAACCGCCGCATCGACCTGGTCATCCACCCCGACCAGCGCTGACGTTGCCCTTGCAACGGGCCGGGGAGGGGCAGACGATAGGGGCGCCCGTCCCGGAAGAGGGGTCGCCCGCATGCTTACCCGTCTCGCCCAGGCGCTAGTCGCCCTCGTCGCGTTCGCGGCACCGCCCGCAGTCTCAGCAAACGATGACCCGTTCGTCGTGCACGAGTGGGGAACATTCACGACAGTCCAGGGCGCGGACGGCGAGCAGATCTGGTGGCAGCCGCCCGCCAGCGTCGACCTGCCCGATTTCGTCTACCGCGCCGCACTCGGCGGCGACGACCGCCCGGTGACGTTCAACCCCAAGGATATGAGCGCGCTGGCGCGCATGGAGACTCCCGTCATCTACTTCTATTCGCAGCGCGAGCGCGTCGCGGACGTGCGTGTGCTGTTCCGCGGCGGCAATCTGACCGAGTGGTATCCGCAGCCGATGCGCGTCGCTGCGCAAAGCCCGCAAAGCGAGCTCTACACGATGCCTGCGCGCGACACGCGGCAGTTCGTGATCGAATGGAACGGCGTGAAGATCCTGGCGCGCGACACGCGTGAGATGGCGCTGGACAAGCTGATCCGCAGCAAGCCCGGCGATGGCGATCACTACTACATCGCGCGCGAGACCGACGCGAACTTCCTGCGTATCGCTGCGCCGCAGGCGCGCTCGCGCGTCGAGCATGAGCGTGATCTCTTCTATCGCGGTCTCGGCTATTTCCAGGCGCCGCTTGCGGTCGGCATGGACGCGGACGAGCAGGCGCTGTCGCTCAATGCCCGCGAAGCCGAGCGCATCGACTCGGCGTTCCTGGTCTCGATCCGGCGGGGAATGATGCGCTACCAGAGGATCGCGGGTGCAATCGCGAACGCTGCCGCCGTGATCGATCCGAACACGCAGCCGTTCGGAGCCCTGGAAGATGTGCGCAAAGTGGCCATGCAGGACATGGCGCGGGCGCTTGTCGCTGCAGGTCTGTACGAGAAGGAAGCGCGCGCCATGGTGAACACCTGGCAGGATCAGTGGTTCGCGGAGGAGGGCACGCGCGTGCTCTACTTGTTGCCGCGGCCCTGGACTGACCGCACGCTGCAGCTGCAGGTTACCCCGCAACCGGACCAGATCGTGCGCGTGATGGTCGGACGCGCCGAGCTGATCACGCCTTCGGTCGAGCGCGACCTGCGACAGCAGGTCCTTACTTACAGCACCGGCGACGCCAAAGCGAAGGCACGCGCTGTCGACAACGTACGCGCGCTCGGGCTCGGACGGTTCCTGTACGCCGCGAGTACGCGGGTCGTCCGTGACAGGAAGGACAAGGCGTTCGCGCTTGCGACGGACGCGCTGATGCGCGCCGTCAATGCTCGTGAGCAAGAGGATGCGCGCAGCGCTCGCAATTGACCCAGCCGGAATCGCCGTTGTCGTAGTGCTCTTTCTTCCAGATCGGCACGCGGTGCTTCACTTCGTCGATGATGTAGCGGCAGGCCGCGAATGCTTCGGCGCGATGGCGTGAGCTGACACCGACCCAGACCGCGAGCTCGCCGATCGCGAGCGAGCCGACGCGATGCACGCATGCCGCGCTCAGTACGCCAAAGCGCGCGACCGCTTCCGCGACGATACGCTCGCCTTCCTTGTTCGCCAGCGCTTCGAACGCTTCGTATTCCAGCCGCGTCACCGCATGGCCTTCGTTGTGATTGCGCACCCAGCCCTCGAACGCGGCGTAGCCGCCGGCGGAGGGGTGGGCGAGCGCGGCCCGATAGCTCTCGGGAGTAAGCGGTCCTTGACTGAAGGAGAACGGTTTCATCCGCCCGCCACCGGTGGAATGAACACCACCGTGTCGCCGTGCGCGAGCGGCGTCTGCCAGTCGCCGAACTCGGAGTTCAGCGCGACTTTCAACTGCGCGGGCTCGAGCTGGAACGAATGGCGTCGCCGCAGTTCCGCGTACAACTCCGCCGGAGTGCCGGCGCTGGTATCGAGCGTCTCCTCGTTGCGGCCAGCCTGCTCCCGCAGGATCGCGTAGTACTGCACACGCACCGTCTTGCTGGTCCTTTCCTTGGCGCCGAGCAGCGCCGTCGCCGCTGCGAACTCTTCCTGTGTATTCACATTGTCGAGCGCCGCGCGCTGCGGCAGATCGAGCAGCACGATGTCCGAGTTGATCAGGAACTTGCGCGGGCACTGCTTGCCGCCGGCGATGTATGCCAGAACCGGCTCGCGCGCGGCGGGCTCCCAGATCGCACACAGCGGCTCCGGCAAACCGTCATGAGCGCTGCGATACGCAGTCGCGATCTTGTGCGGGTCGCGATGTGCGATCAGGTGCTGCAGCGTCTGCTCCGTGATGAACGGCAGATCGCAGGCGAGCACGAGCCACGCAGCCTTCGGATGCTCCAGCAACGCGGCGGAGATGCCGGCGATGGGACCGATGCCGGGCTGGCGATCGACGATCTGCGGCAGGCCGGATCGCGACGGGTCTGCGCTGTGCTCCGGCCGCACCGAGACGAACGTGGCGGCACAGAATTTCGTCAGCAACTCAAAAGCCCAGCGCACTTGCGGCTGCCCGTGGTAGTCGAGCAGCGCTTTGTCCGTGCGCATGCGCGTGCTCGCACCGCCGGCAAGAACCAGACCGAACAGTGCGGCGCTCATCGTCTCAACCTACATCACTCTTGCCGCCGCGCTTCTCGATCAGTCGCGTTTCGGCAATCACGATGTCGTGCGAGAGCGCTTTACACATGTCGTAGATCGTCAGCGCCGCGACGCTCGCTCCGGTCAGCGCTTCCATTTCGACGCCCGTCTTGTGATGGACAGCGACCGTGCACTGGACCACTGCATCGTCACCTTCCATGTCGATCGCGAGCTTGCAGCTCTCGATGCCGAGCGGATGACAGAATGGAATGAGCTCGTGGGTGCGCTTCGCCGCCATCGTGCCGGCGATGATCGCCGTCTGAAACACCGGCCCCTTCGGCGTATTGAACTGCTGGTCGCGCAGCGCCTGCGCGACTGGCGGCGGAAAGCGCACGCGCGTGACCGCGGTGGCCGTGCGCTTGGTCACTGCCTTGTCGCCGACGTCGACCATGGTCGGCCGTGCGGCGGAATCGACATGCGAGAACGAGGACATTGTCAGCCGCCGATGTAGTACATCTCGATCTTGCGCAGCGGCTGCTCGCCGGCATGCAGAGAAGAGCGCAGTTCGCTGTAACGATCGCCGCGACGAGTCCAGGCTCCAGCGATCAGCGAGCGCAGCTCGTCGTCGCTGGCGCCGCTGCGCAGCGGCTCGCGCAGATCGAGACCGGAGCGCGCGAACAAACAGGTGTAGAACACGCCTTCCGAGGAAAGCCGGGCACGCGTGCAGCTGCCGCAGAACGGGTTCGTGACCGACGAGATGAAGCCGACCTCGCCCGCGCCGTCGTCGAACACATAGCGCTCTGCGACCTCGCCGTGATAGTTCTCCTGCACTGCATGCAGCGGCCAGTGTGCTCCGATCCGCTCCAGCAGCTCGCGTGACGCGACCACGCGCTCGCGGCTCCAGTGATTGCGCGTGCCGACGTCCATGTATTCGATGAACCGCACGATCACGCCGGTGCCGCGAAAATGCTCGACCAGGTCGAGCACCGTGTGATCGTTGATGCCACGCTCGACGACGCAGTTGATCTTGACCGGCGTCAGCCCGGCATCGTTGGCCGCACGAATGCCGTCGAGCACGCGGTCGCGCTCCGCGAAGCCACCGCTCATCTGCTTGAAGATGTCCGGATCGAGCGTGTCGAGGCTGACAGTGATCCGCTGCAGCCCGTTCGCCTTCAGCTCCGCTGCGTGCTGGGCGAGCAGCACGCCGTTGGTTGTCAGCGCGACGTCCCGCACGCCGTCGATCGCGGTCAGCTCACCGACCAGCTCGGAGATGTTGGGACGCAGCAGCGGCTCGCCGCCCGTGAGCCGCACCTTCTGCACGCCGAGCTGCACGAACAGGCGCGTCAGGCGCGTGATCTCTTCAAACGACAGGCGCTCGCTCGCCTTCAGGAATCGATAGTGCTCGTGGAAGGTCTCCCGCGGCATGCAGTACGGGCAGCGGAAATTGCAGCGATCCATCACCGAGATGCGCAGGTCGTGCAGCGGGCGATCCAGCGTGTCGCGCGGCCGCGGCTGAACGGGCAGGGTGAGGATCGAATGGGTCATATCACCACGAATATAACGCTACGGGCGTGCCGGCGGCGACGGTGACAGGTCCGGGCGGCAGCTCCACGAAGCCGTCGGTGCCGATCAGCGAGGTGAAATCGCCGGAGCCGCGGGTCGGTTTCAGTACGGCCTGCCGGCGCCCGCCCTGAGCTGCGAGCTGCACCGGGACGAACATCGCAAGTGCCGGCTTCACTTCGAAATGCTCCGCCAGTGCGATTTGTTCGATCGCACGCGGCGCCGTGCCGAGCGCAGCCTCCATGCCGGCAAATACATAGCGGACCAGGCAGACCAGCGTCGAGACCGGGTTGCCGGGCAGCGCATAGACCGTCTGTCCGGCAGTGCCTACGCCGAACCACAGCGGCTTACCGGGCCGCTGCGCGACCTTGTGAAAGGCAACGCTCACGCCCAGCTCCGCCAGCACCTGCGGGATGTAATCGAATCGACCCATCGAAACGCCGCCGCTGAGGATCAGCACGTCGTGCGATTGCAGGTGCGCGCCGAGCCGCTCGCGCAGGATGGCGGGATCGTCGGGCAAGTGATCGAGCGTGGGTTGCGCAAAGCCGCGGCGCTGCAGGGCGCCCATGACCGCATAGGCATTCGAGCGGTGAATCTGCCACTGCGCCAGCGGCCGGCCCGGCTCGACCAGCTCGTCGCCGGTCGAGATCACCGCGATCCGCGCCGCACGACTGACAGATGCGTGGGTTTGTCCATTGGCTGCGATCACGGCGACTTCGGCGGGCCCGAGCCGGATCCCCGGCTGCAGCAGCTCGTCGCCGCGTCGCGAGTCGGTGCCACGTGCATGCACGTTCAATCTCGCCTCCGGTGCGGCATCCGGTGCGAGCTGCGCGATGCCATCGACGACCGAGATCTTCTCCACCGGGATGACGCAATCGCAGCCGGCAGGCAGCATCGCGCCGGTCATTACTTCGAGGCAGTGCTCGCCATTCGCAAGCGTCAGCGGCGGGGCGCCGGCCGCCTGCGTGCCGGCAATGCGAAATGTGCGACGGCCCTGCTGGTACGCCGCAAACGCGAATCCGATACCGTCCATCGTGACGCGATCGAACGGCGGCTGGTCGAGTGCGGCGACGACACGCTCGCGCAGCGTCGTGCCGATCAGCTGCGTCAACGGCAGCGATGTTGGCGGCAGCAGCGTCGCACTCGCGCGGATCTGCGCTTCGGCTTCAGCGGGTGAAATCAGGGGCCGCGACACGCACAAAGTGTGTCACGAGGCCGGCCTCGCGGCCATCATGCCGGCTCAGGTCGCGCGGGCCTTGAAAAGCCGGACCTGCTCGTTGAAAACCTTGGCCTTGGTCTGCAGCTCGTCGACGGCTGCGTTGTGCTTTTTCATCTGCAGCGTCTTCAGCTGCATCAGCTGCACGGTGCCCGCGGCCTTGGTCTTGGTTTCCTCGTCGAGGCAGGCGCCGAACGCATTGACTTCCTCGTTGTAGGCCTTGAAGGCCTTCATCGCGTCGAGCATTTCGGCTTCGGAAGCGGTCTTGCCGTCCGGCATGACCGTGGGAGCTTTCGGATAGGGGCAGTCGGCATGCGCGGCGAGCGAGAACGACGCGAGTGCGATACCCATCGCGGCGATTGCAATACCCAGGCTGGCGCTTATTTTCATAGTCCGTCTCAAAGTGT
>DATBKP010000058.1:0-64354 GCA_036555785.1 Steroidobacteraceae bacterium | reverse complement strand
TCGAGCAGCGCGAGGCCCGGACGTTCGATGAGCTCTGCATAGCGCAGCACCTGCGTCACGGTCGCGTGGCCCCCCTTCTGGACCGCACCGAGCGATTTCTCCTCGAGTGTCGTGATGCCGCCGGCGATGTTGCCGGGCGATGGATTCTCGTGCACCGGCTGGCCGTGCTCGAGGAAGTAGCGTTTGAAATCGTTGACGAGTCCGGCAATGCCTGCAAAGACCTGCGCGTCCGCGGCGCGCTCCAGCAGCAGGCGCTCCGCGCCGAAGATCTCCGGAATCTCGGTCAGGATCGCCGTGCCGCCCGCAGCGGTGACGCGATCGGCGATGCGCCCGAGCAACGGGTTCGCAGTGATGCCGCTCAAGCCGTCCGAGCCGCCGCATTTCAGTCCGACGGCAAGTGAGCCGATCGGGCAGGGCTCGCGGCGGGCGCATGCAGCGATATCCGCCAGCTCTGCGACGAGGCGCAGGCCTTCCTCGACTTCGTCCACCGTCGCCTGCGCAGCGAACGTGCGGACATGCTCGCGTTGCGACTCCGGGATTTCCTGTAGCAGCGGCGCCAGCTGGTTCGATTCGCAGCCGAGCCCGAGTATCAGCACACCGCCGGCATTCGGATGGCGCGCGAGTGCGGCGATGAGCTTGCGCGTGCGCTGCAGATCGCCGCCCAGCTGCGAACAGCCGAACTGGTGCGGAAACGCGTACACGCCGTCGACGCGATCCTTGCAGCGCTCTGCGGCCAGCCGCGCGATGCGCTCGGCGGTGCGGCCGACGCAGCCGACCGTGCACAGGATCCAGATCTCGTTGCGCGTTCCGACGCGTCCGTCGGCGCGACGGTAGCCCATGAAGGACAGTGACTCTGAACTTGCCGCTGCGCTGGCAGCCGCTCGCGGGACGAAGCGGTACTCGTCGACGCCGCCGAGGAGTGTCGCCAGGTTGTGCGTGTGGACGTGTCCACCGCGCGCGATCGGCGCCGAGGCGCGGCCGATGACCTGCCCATATTTGCGGACCGGCTCGCCCGCAGCGAGCGATCGCAGGGCGACCTTGTGGCCGCGCGGGACGACATCGAGCAGATCGATCGCGGCACCCTCGACCTCGATACGCTCGCCGGCCGCGAGATCGCGCAAGGCGACCGCAACGTCGTCGGGCGCGCAGATCCGGTAGCAGGGCGGCAGGGAGGGGGTAGCGCTGTCCATGGGAGATAGGGCATCTTAACGCTCGTGGAAACCGGTGTCAGGCCGGCCCGGTCCCGCCCTATCGTCCGGCACAATCCGGCACAATCCGTCGAGCATGCCCAAGAAGTCCGCCACCAAAGTCGTCCGACTGCCCGCGAAAGCGCGGCCGGAAGCTCGCGCGCGCGCGCCCGAGACCGCCGCGGTCAGCGTGGAGCGTAAGCACACCATCAACGACATCGCGCGACTCGCCAACGTCTCGAAGAAGACCGTCTCGCGCGTGATCAACGAATCGCCGTTCGTGCGCGAGGAAACGCGCGCACGCATCACGGAGATCATCAAGCGCGTCGGTTTCACGCCCGATCCGCAGGCGCGCGCGCTCGCCTTCCGGCGCTCGTTCCTGATCGGGCTCATCTACGACAACCCGAATGCGCCGTACGTGATCAATTTCCAGGAAGGCGCGCTCGGTGCGCTGCGCCGCGCGGGCTACGAGCTCGTGGTGCATCCGTGCGACCGCCACAGCGACGAATTCCTGACCGACATCCGGCGCTTCATCACGCGGCAGAAACTGGACGGCGTCGTGATGCTGCCGCCGGTCTCGGAGAATCCCGAGCTCGCGGACATGCTGCGCAAGATGGCTTGCCCGTACATTCGCGTGATCGCGGCGGCGCTCGACGATCCGAAGAACCTGATCATGTCGATGGACCGGCAGTCGGCCGCCGAGGTCGCAGAGCACCTGGCGAAGCTCGGCCACCGGCGCATTGCCATGATCATGGGTCCGCACACGTTTCGTTCGGCGATCGAGCGCCTCGAGGGCTTCTCGAATGCGCTCGCCGACCGCGGACTGTCGCTGCCGCCTGAGTTCGTGGCCGAAGGCGCCTACACGTTCGAGTCAGGCGCTGCGTGCGCAGATGCGCTGCTGTCGCGCTCGCCGCGCCCCACTGCGATCTTCGCGGGCAATGACGAAACTGCGGCGGGTGTCTATCGCACGGCCTACCTGCGCGGCGTGAAGATCCCGGACGATCTCACCGTCATCGGCTTCGACGACAGCCCGCTGGCCTCGCGGCTGTGCCCATCGCTCACGACCATGCGGCAGCCGATCCGCGACATGGGCCGCATGGCCGCGGAGAAGCTGGTCGCCAAGGTCGCGGGGATCGCCGACGGGCCGGCCATCGCCGCCACCACGGTTTTGCCGCACCTCGTGGTGCGCGAATCCTCCGGCCCGCCCGGCAAGTAGGCGCCGTCTCTTTCCCTCGGCCATGACACCGGTTACCATGCCGGGACAATCGGCGGTCGCCCTGCGCGCCGGGCGCAATGCACCGCAACACGGCCGAAGGCAACGTGACCAAACCACTGCAACTGCACGAGGACAGGCTGTTTCCCGCGGAGTCCGCGACGCGCGGCATCGCGCAGCGCCTGTATCGCGAAGTTGCGGACCTGCCGATCCTCAGCCCGCACGGTCATACCGACCCGCAATGGTTCGCGGCGAATGCTCACTTCTCGAATGCCACCGAACTGCTGCTCGCGCCCGATCACTATCTCTACCGGATGCTGTACAGCCAGGGAGTCGATCTCGCCGCGCTCGGCGTCGGTGCGCGCAGCGGACCTGCGCCCGCCGATCCGCGCACCGCATGGCGCCTGTTCGCTGAGCGCTTTCACCTGTTTCGCGGCACGCCGTCGGCGCTGTGGCTGAACTACGTGTTCGCGAAAGTTTTCGAGATCAAGGTGCGTCTCGATGCCGGCACGGCCGACTACTACTTCAACGTCATCGGCGACAAGCTGACGCAGGACGCATTTCGTCCGCGGCGGCTGTTCGAGCGTTTCAACATCGAGGTGCTCGCGACCACCGAATCTGCGGTCGATACGCTCGACGCGCACCGCGCGATCGCCGGCAGCGGGTGGCGAGGCCGCGTGATCACCGCTTATCGCCCGGACGCCGTGATCGACCCCGAGCACGAGGCGTTCGCCGCCGCGCTCGAGCGTTTCGGCGAGCTCAGCGGCGAGGACGTATTCTCCTGGCGCGGCTATCTCGAAGCGCATCGCAAGCGGCGCGCGGCGTTCGCCAAGGCGGGCGCGACTTCGACCGATCACGGCCATCCGACGGCCGCGACCGCTGACCTGTCGAGCCGCGAAGCGGAGCGGCTGTTCGCACGCGTCACGTCCGGGAATTTCTCGGCTGCCGATGCCGAGCTGTTTCGCGCGGCGATGCTGGTCGAGATGGCGCGCATGAGTGTCGACGACGGTCTGGTGATGCAGCTCCATCCGGGCGCGTTCCGCAATCACAACCGCTGGCTGTTCACGCATTACGGCCGCGACAAGGGCGCCGACGTGCCGCAAGCTACAGAGTACGTGCACGCGCTCCAGCCGTTGCTCGATCGCTTCGGCAACGAGCGTGAGTTGACGCTGATCCTGTTCACGCTCGACGAGAGCGCGTACAGCCGCGAGCTGGCACCGCTCGCCGGCCACTATCCGATCCTCAAGCTCGGACCCGCCTGGTGGTTCCACGACAGCCCTGAAGGCATGCGCCGCTTCCGCGAGCAGACGACCGAGACCGCCGGCTTCTACAACACCGTCGGCTTCAACGACGACACGCGCGCCTTCCTGTCGATCCCGGCGCGGCACGACCTCGCGCGCCGCGTCGATTGCAGCTTCCTGGCGCGGCTGGTCGCGGAGCATCGGCTGGAAGAAGACGAGGCGCGTGAGATCGCAGTCGATCTTGCGTATCGTCTGCCCAAACAAGCGTACAAACTCTAGCGACCGCAGGATCCGCTCGTGTTCAAGAAGACTTATCACGCAACGCACCCCGACATGATGGCCGGCGCCAGCAATCAACAGCTGCGCGACCGCTATCTCGTCGACGGACTGTTCGCGCCGGATACGATCACGCTGAACTACGCGCACTACGAGCGCTTCGTGATCGGCGGCGCACTGGCGGCAACGCGCGGTCTGCGCCTGCCGGAGCAGACCGCGCCGGCGTCGGCCGCCGGCAAGCCGTTTCTCGAGCGGCGCGAGCTCGGCGTAGTCAACGTCGGCAGGTCGGCCGGTCGCGTCACGCTCGACGGCAAGGCCTTCGACCTCGCGCCGCGCGATGGGTTGTACGTGCCGATGGGCACGAAAGATGTGACATTCGCCGCGGTCGCGACGGGCGCGCCGGCGAAGTTCTACCTGATCTCGACCCCGGCGCACGCGCGCTTCGAGCCCGTGCAGATCTCGATCGACAAGGCGGTGCCGCTGCAGCGAGGTGCGCTGGAAACTTCCAACGAGCGCACGATCTACCAGTACATCGTGCCGGCCACCTGCCGCTCCGCGCAGTTGCTGCTCGGGCTCACGATGCTCAAGCCCGGCAGCGTCTGGAACACGATGCCGCCGCACCTGCACGATCGCCGGTCCGAGGTGTATTTCTACTTCGACCTGGAAAGCCCGCCGGGCGACAAGAGCGAGCAGCGAGTGCTGCACTTCATGGGCGAACCCGACGAAACGCGCAGCCTCGTGCTGTGCAACGACGAAGCCGTGATCTCGCCGCCGTGGTCGATCCACATGGGCGCCGGCACCCGCAGCTACAGTTTCATCTGGGCGATGGGCGGCGAGAACCTCGACTACACCGACATGAACGTGCTCGACATCTGTCAGCTCAAGTAACACTCATGACCGCACCCAATCCGGGATCGAATCCGTTCTCACTGCACGGCAAGGTGGCGCTCGTGACCGGCGCCAGCACCGGGCTGGGGCAGGGCATCGCGATCGCGCTGGCGCAGGCCGGCGCGGACATCGTCGGCGTCGCGCGTTCCAGCACCGCAGACGCCGAGCGGGGCGTGACGGCGGCGAGCCGCAAGTTCCACGCACTGCACGCCGACCTCGAGCGCCGCCACGAGGCTGCGAATGTGGTCGCGCAGGCGCTCAAGCTCGCCGGTCGCGTCGACATCCTGATCAACAACGCCGGCATCATCCGTCGCGACGATGCGCTGACATTCAGCGAGGAAGACTGGGACGACGCGCTGAATCTGAATCTCAAGGTGCCGTTCTTCCTCGCGCAGGCAGTGGCGCGCTCGCTGGTGCAGGCGGGCCGCGGCGGCAAGATCATCAACATCGCGTCGATGCTGTCGTTCCAGGGCGGCATTCGCACCGCGTCGTACACCGCGAGCAAGAGCGGTCTCGCCGGCGTCACGCGCCTGCTCGCGAACGAGTGGGCGTCGCGCGGCATCAACGTGAACGCGATCGCGCCCGGCTATTTCGAGACCAACAACACGGCCGCTCTGCGCACCGACGAGCAGCGCAATCGCGACATCGTCGGCCGCATTCCCGCCGGCCGCTGGGGCAAGCCGTCGGATCTCGGCGGCGCCGCCGTGTTCCTCGCGTCTGCCGCTTCCGACTACGTGCACGGCACCATCATTCCAGTGGATGGCGGTTGGCTCGCCCGCTAGCGCTTTACGAATAAGACATTCCCTGAAAGCGCTCGGCGAGCCGAAAACTCTCTGTGATTTCCGTCACTTCGTGCGCCGTCACGGGGAGACGGGACGCCCGCGTCCGAGTAGGCTGTCGATCCGCATCAGGAGGATGAGCGTGTCCCGGCGCGAGCGGAATCTGTTACTGGCGGTCGACGACGAGACCGATTTCCTGGAGCTGATCGAGCAGATCGGCCAGGGGATCGGTTGCGACGTGATCACCGCCGACACGGCTGCCACGTTTCGCGAGCAGCTCGGCCGCCGCCAGCCTTCGCTGATCCTGCTCGATCTGCAGATGCCGGGGATGGATGGCATCGAAGCGCTGCGTTACATGGCGCGCCAGGGCGTGACGTCGGGCATTCTGCTCGCCAGCGGCATGGACCAGCGCGTGCTGGCCAGCGCCCGTCAGCTCGGCGATTCGCTCGGATTGAAGATGGTCGGCACGCTGCAGAAGCCGGCGATGCTCGAGGAGATCGAAACCTTGCTCGCAAAACACCTGGAACCCGGCGCGCGCATTTCCGTCGACGAGCTGCGCCGCGGCATCGAAGAGCACGAACTGCTCGTCCACTATCAACCGAAGGTGCTGCGCGCCGGCGGCGACTGGCAGGTGCGCAGCGCCGAAGCGCTGGTGCGCTGGCGCCATCCGCGGCTCGGCCTGCTCTTTCCCGGCGAGTTCCTGCCGCTCGCCGAGCAGTCGGGGCTGATCCTCGACATCACCGACTTCGTGCTGACGGATGCGATCCGGCAGATCGGTCACTGGCGGCACCGCGGGCTCGATCTCGCGGCCGCGGTCAATCTCTCGCCGCGACTGGTGCAGGACTTGGAGTTTCCGGACCGGCTGACGCGCACCCTGCGCGAGTTCGAAGTCGCGCCCGAGCAGCTCACGCTGGAAGTGACGGAAGCGGCGTCGCTCGACGATCCCGAGCTGGTGATGGACATCTTCACGCGGCTGCGCGTCAAGGGCGTGGGCCTGTCGCTCGACGACTTCGGCACCGGCACCTCGTCGCTGACGCAGCTCTACAAGATGCCGTTCAGCGAAGTGAAGATCGACCGCGTGGTGATCTCGGAGATCGCGACCAGCAAGCCGGCGGCGACGATCGTGCGCGCCATCATCGACCTCGCGCACAACCTGTCGCTGACCGTCTGCGCGGAAGGCATCGAGAAGCCCGACATCTTCGAGTTCCTCGATCAGAGCGGCTGCGACGCGATGCAGGGCGACTTCATCGCCTCGGCGATGCCGGCGGCGGAGATCGAGAACTTCATCCAGGTGTGGAACGGCGCCGACCACACGCTCGTGCCGGTGATGAGGAAATAGGCTGTAGGCTCTGGGCTGTAGGCTGTAGCCAGGGAAGACCTTTCTTTTCTGGCTACGGCCTACAGCCTACAGCCTTCTTCAGACTGCTCTCCTCAGCTTGTCTTTCGACGTGCGCAGCAGGTGCAGCGGCGCCGACAGCACGATGCGCGTACCGGGGTTCGGCTCTTCGAAGTTGATCGTGCCGCCGAGCATGCGCGCGCGGTATTCCATGATCTTCAGACCCATGCCGGACGGACGCTGTGCCAAGCCGGCTGAAAGCCCGATGCCGTCATCGGCAATCGAGAGCTGCAGCTTGCGCCCGGTCGAGCGCAGGTCGATCGCGATCGTCTTTGCCCGCGCGTAGCGCGCTGCGTTGGTCGTCGCTTCCTGCGCAATTCGATACAGGTGCGTGGCCGCGCCTTCTTCCAGGTCCGGCAGCTTCGGGCTGCCGTTGCCGAACGTGCACTGCAGGCTGTACATGTCGGTGCAGCGCGCAGCGAGATGCTTCAGCGCTTCCGGCAGGCCGCCGCGCTCCAGGTTCACCGGCGCGAGCCCGCGAGCCAGCGAGCGCGTGCTCTGGATTGCGTGCGCCAGCAGGTCGGTGATCTTGGTGATCTGCGACGTGTACTGCGGCGCTTCGCGCGACAGCTGCACCTCCAATCCTTTCAGCAGCAGCGACAATCCCGTGAGCTCCTGGCCGAGACCGTCGTGCAGGTCGCTGCCGAGCCGACGCTGCTCGCGATTGGAGATCTCGAGAATTTCCTGCTCGAGCTCGCGCCGGGTCGTGACTTCCTGCACGGTGCACACCAGGCCGGAGACGGTGCCGTGATCGCGCAACGGCACGTGCGTGAAGTTGAACCAGCGCACGGAACCGTCCGCGGAGATCCACGCGCGCTCCTGATCAGTGAGCGGCCGGCCGCTGCGCATGGTCGCGGCGGCCTGCGCTTCGATATCGGCGACGTTCTCGTCGCTGGAGATTTCCGCCAGCGTTCGCCCCAGGACCTGGTCGCGTCGGCGGCTGAGCGTGTCGAGCAACGCCTTGTTGACCACCTTCACGCGGTTGTCGGTGTCGACTGCGTAGATGATCTCCGGCAGGCTGTCGATCAGCGTGCCTAGCAGCACTCGCTGCTCTTCGAGGGCTGCTTCGGCCTCGCGGCGCTCGCGCCGTTCCCGCGCTTCCATCAATGCACGCATCACGACGGCGGGCAGGCGCTGCAACCGGTCTTTCAACACGTAGTCGGTCGCGCCGCTCTTCAGCGCCTCGATCGCGCGCTCTTCGCCGAGCGAGCCGGAGACGAAGATGAAGGGAATGTCGGGCGAATGCTGCAGCAGGATTTTCAGCGCGGCGAGACCATCGAAGCCCGGCAGGGTGTAGTCGGCGAGCACCAGGTCCGGCGGCGCGCCGGCGAGCGCCTCGCGGAAATCGCGCTCCGCGACGACGTGTCGCCACTCCACCGCGATCCCGTCCTTCGCCAGCTGCAACTGGATCAGCTCGGCGTCGTTCGGGTCGTCCTCCAGCAGCACGAAACGCAGCGGGCCCGTACCTTTCTTCATAAACTGAGCCGTCGAGCTCTCACGTCCTTGACCGGCAGCAACGCTATCACTCTGCGGCGCTTGTGGAAAATGAGGATTGCCCCACGCGAATCGCGCCGCAAGACTCGCCCGAGGATGGCGGCAGAGGACGAGGTATGGCGGAGCAGACCCGGATCGTAATCGTCGACGATCACCCGTTCGTGCGCGAGGGCTTGAAACAGCTGCTGGCCGGTCAGAACGACTTCCTGCTGGCGGCAGAAGCGTCGTCCATCGCGGACGCGCGCGCGGCAATTGCCTCGCACAATCCCGACGTGGCCGTGGTGGACCTGGCGCTCGGCGCCGACGATGGCGTCGACCTGGTGCGCTGGATCCGCAGCTCGCACCCGAGCGTGCGCGTCCTGGTGCTGTCGATGCAGGACGAGGCCTTGTACGCCGAACGGTTGCTGCGACTCGGGGTCAGCGGTTATGTCATGAAGAACGTCGCGGGCACGGATTTCCTTGGTGCACTGCGAAAGGTCGCGCGGGGCCAGCGTCACGTCAGCGCCGCGATGGGTGAGAGACTGCTCACGCAGGTCGCGCGCGGGCGCGCACCCGGCGCCGACGAAGATCCGGTCTCCGCGCTGACCGACCGGGAGCTGGAAGTGTTTCGCCTGATCGGCGAAGGGATCAGCACGCGCGAGATCTCGCAGCGGCTGGATCTGTCGATGAAGACCGTCGATGCCCATCGGCGCCACATGCGCGAGAAGCTCAACCTGCGCTCGACCAGCGAGCTGATCCGCTATGCCACGCAATGGGTCTCCGATCGCGGCGGCGCGCCTGGGCTGAGCCACGGTTCGGCCTGAGGGCATTGCCCGCGCCGGGCCAGCGCCAACGTCTTGTTCCGCCTGCAGGATTCGCAGCGCGACCCGCATCGCAGCTTTGCACGATGACTGGCGCGTCGCGTGCGACATTAAGGGAATAGCTGATATCCCCTACACAGGGCCTCCAACACCATGCGGCGTGTCCTTCGACCCCCGTCCGGTGCCCGGCCCTTGAGCGTTGCGACGAAAAAACCCGCGGCAACTCCCGCGCCCGCGCCCACCGACCTGTCGTCACCGGCCGCCTGGGCGAGCGAGCCCCTGCGCGAGCTGATCGCGTCCGTTCCCGATTACGTCCTGGTGCTGGACCGGCGGCTGCGTGTGCTGCTCGCGAACCGCGGCGTCGGCCGACGCAGCGCGCAGGAGCTCGAAGGCCTGGCCGTTACGGAATTCTTTCCGCGCGACCTGCATCCGCAAGCGCTCGCAGCCATGCATCGCGTGCTCGCGACCGGCCAGGTCGACGGCTACTCCGCGATGCTCGACGACGGCGACGCGCGTCACTTCGACATCCGCATCAGCCCGATCCGCTCGCAGCAGCAGATCGTCGCGATCACGCTGATCGCTTCCGAAACGACCGAGCAGGTGCGCGCCGAGCGCGCGATCGCCACGCAGGCGCGCATGATCGAGTCGATGCTCGAAGGCGTCGCGGTCGTCAGCGACGAGGCGATCATCGAGATCACGAACCCCGCTTTCGACACGCTGTTCGGCTACCGCCGCGGCGAGCTGATCGGCCGGGCCATGACCTCGCTCGCCGGCTGGCCGTTCGAGCAGCCCGAGCGCTGGCGGCAGCTCGCGGGCGATCGCCACGGCCAGCCCTCGATGCGCGTGGAGTTCGACGGATTGCGCAGCGACGGCAGTCATTTCGCCGCGGCCGGGCTGCTGTCGCGCTTCGACGTCGCCGGTCGCAACCATTGCCTGGTAGTGCTGCAGGACGTGAGCGAGCGCAAACAGCTCGAGCGCGCGATCCTGCAAGCGGTCAATCGCGAGCAGTACCGCATCGGCAACGATCTCCACGACGGCCTCGGCCAGGAGCTGACCGGCATCGCGTTGATGCTGCGCGGCGTCGCCGGGCGCTTGTCAGCCGAATACGCGCCGATCCTGCCGGAGATCGAGAGCATCACGCGTCTCGTCAACAATGCGATCGAGAGCACGCGCGCGCTGGCGCGCGGCCTGTCGCCGGTGAATCTCGAGCGCGGCGGTCTGCAGGACGCGCTGGAAGGCCTGGCGATGCACGCGGCGGAGCTCTATGGCGTGCAGATCGTCTGTACGCATCGGGTCAAGACGATCCGGCCGCTCGGCGCCGAGCTGGCGAATCATCTGTATCGCATCGCGCAGGAAGCAGTACGCAATGCGGTCCGTCACGGCCGCGCGCGGACTATACGGCTGCACTTGCACGGCGCGCGCGCTAAGGTGCGGCTCACCGTCACCGACGACGGCACCGGCATGCCCGTCGACGCCGTCGACGCGGCCGGCATGGGACTGAAGATAATGCAGTATCGGGCGCGTATGCTCGGCGGCGAAGTCCGCTTCGAGAGAGTCGAGCCGCAAGGCACGCGCATCGTGTGCGAATGTCCGCTGGAACCCCTGGCCCAACCTGTCCGCGCACGGCGCACGCGCCGTCGCAGCCGGGTGACCACGGCGGCAGGCTGAAGCCGCCGGACCACTACAAGGAACAATTGCGAGGAGTGATGCAATGACCGTTGGCCCCTCTCTGTTCAAGACCGCGCACCGGCCGGCCGGCAGCGTGTCGAAGGACCGCAAGCGACGCGTGCTGATCGTCGACGACCATCCGATCGTCCGGCAGGGACTGCGTCGCCTGATCGAGGCCGAAGCCGATCTGGAGGTGTGCGGCGAGGCCGAGACGGCGCGTGAAGCGAAATCGCTGATTCGCGAGCTCGAGCCCGACGCCGTGATCGTCGACGTGTCGCTCAAGCAGGGCGACGGCCTGGAGCTGGTGAAGGATGCGCGCGCGCACTATCCGTCGCTGCCGCTGCTGGTGCTGTCGATGCACGACGAAGCGATCTACGCGGAGCGCATGCTCTCTGCCGGCGCGAACGGCTACATCATGAAGCAGGCTGCGTCGGATCAGTTCCTCGTGGCGCTGCGCCGCGTGCTCGACGGCGGCATCTATGTCAGCGAAGCCGTCGGCAACAGCATGATCGAGAAGTTCGCGTCCGGTGGCGCGTACATTTCTTCGAATCCGGTCGACAGCCTGACCAACCGCGAGCTGCAGGTGCTGCACATGATCGGCAAAGGTTTGTCGACGCGGCAGACTGCCGAGGCGCTCAACCTCAGCGTGAAGACCGTCGAGTCGCACCGGCAACGCATCAAACGCAAGTTGTCGCTGCGCACTTCGGCGCAGCTGATGCAGTACGCGGTGAACTGGTACGCGGGCCGGGAGCCCGGACAAAAGCCTTGAACCAAGCGGGGATCGCCGGGCTCGTCATCGGTCTGTTGCTCGCGGGCGTACCGCTCGCGTGGATCCTGCTGCGCGCCCGCAAGAGCAAGGCCGGGCAGCCGCGCGGCGTGGATCTCGCCGCAACTCACCGCCGCAACCAGGCGATCGTCGAAGGCGCGGGCGAGGGCGTGCTGGAGCTCGATAACGTCGGGCAGGTGCGCTACGCGAATCCCGCGGCCGCCAAGCTCCTCGGCTACGAGATCGAAGAGCTGCCGGGGCTCGACTACCGCGTCCTCATCAACACGCAGAGCGACGACGACAACCGCACCGACCCGGTGCGCCGCGTCCGTTACACCACCGACATCATGCGCGGCGTCGGCGCGCTGCTGCGGCGGAAGAACGGTCAGTTCCGCCCCGTCGAGTATCGAATCGTGCCGGTCACCGAGCAGGGCGCGACGGTCGGCACGGTGCTGGTGTTCCACGACGTCGGCGAGCGCGTGCGGCTCGACAACCTGCTGAAGGACATGCAGACGACGGCGCGCATCGGCGGCTGGGAGTACGACGTCGAGACCAAAAAGGTGCATTGGACCGAAGCGCTGTACTCGATCCACGACCTGCCGTTCGGTCAGCCGATCGAGCTCGAAGCGAGCCGCGAGATGTTCCACGCGGAGGATCGCAAGAAGCTGGTCGACGCCTCGCAGCAGGCGCTCGAAACCGGCGCGAGCAGCGACCTGCATCTGCGCCTGACCAGCGCGCGCGGCCGTCAGCTGTGGGTGCGCATGATCATCAAGGCGGAGCGCCGCAACGGCAAGATCGTGCGCCTGCACGGCACGCTGCAGGACGTGACCGACCGCGTCGTGGCCGAGCGCCAGCTGCGCGAGACGCGCGACTTCTTCGAGCAGACGCTGAATGCCGTGCCGACGCCGATCAACTACTTCAACCGCGATTTCGTCATGACGTACGTGAACCGCGCGTTCGAGGAATGGGTCGGGCTGGCGTCGACCAAGCTCATCGGCAAGAGCCTGCGCGAGCTGCTGCCGACCGACATGTTCACCAGCGTGATGCCGTACGTCGACAAGGTGATGGCCGGCGAGCGCGTGCACTCGCGCCACACCGGCATGCGTCACGGGATCATGCGCGAGTGGCAGAACCACTACGTGCCGCAGGTCGACGCGAACGGCAACGTGCTCGGCTTCTTCTCGATCATCTACGATCTCACCGAGCAGCGCCGCCTCGAAGCGCGCCTGCTGCAGGCCCAGAAGATGGAGGCGATCGGCCAGCTCACCGGCGGCATCGCGCACGACTTCAACAACCTGCTCGGCGTCGTGATCGGCAACCTGCAGCTGCTCGAGCGCAGCGTGTCCGAGACGCCAACGCTGGCACGCAAGGTCCACACGGCGATGCGCGCGGCGGTGCGCGGTGCGGACCTCACACGTCGCCTGCTGGCGTTCGCGCGCCGGCAGATTCTCGATCCGGTCGTGGTCGATGCGAATCGCCAGCTCTCCGGCCTCACCGAGCTGATGCAGCGCACGCTCGGCGAGTCGGTCGAAGTGCACATGGTGCAGGCGCACGACCTGTGGCACACGCGCGTCGACGCCGGCCAGTTCGAGAACGCGATCCTGAACCTCGCGATCAATGCGCGCGACGCGATGCCGGAAGGCGGGCGGCTGACGGTGCGCACCCGCAACGTCTATCTCGATTCGATCTTCTGCAGCGAGCACCCGGAGATCGAGCCGGGCGAGTTCGTCTCGATCAGCGTCAGCGACACCGGCGCCGGCATCGAGCCGGATGTGCTCAAGCGCGTGTTCGAGCCGTTCTTCACGACCAAGGAATCCGGGCGGGGCAGCGGTCTCGGGCTCGCGATGGTCGACAGCTTCGCGGAGCAGGCCGGCGGCGTCGCGACGATCGAGAGCACGGTCGGCGAGGGCACGACCGTGACGATCCTGCTGCCGCGCTGCATGGAAGAGCAGAGCGTGCGCGAGGACACCATCGTCACCACCAAGCTCTCGCCCGGCGGCAACGAAACGATCCTGGTGGTCGAGGACGACGCCGATCTGCGCGAAACGGTGGTCACCGCGTTGACGCAGCTCGGCTACCAAGCCTTGTCCGCGGCAAACGCCAATGCCGCGCTGCGCATCCTCGCGGGCAGCGAGCACGTCGACCTGCTGTTCACGGACGTCATGATGCCGGGCGGCATGCTCGGTCCCGCGCTCGCGAAGCGGGCCCGCGAGATGCGGCCGCAGATCAACGTGCTGTTCACGACCGGTTACGCCGACAACAGCGCGCTGGCCGGCACGGCCGGACTGACCGCGGCGGATGTGATCACCAAGCCTTATCGGAACGAGGACCTGGCCATGCGCATCCGCACGGTGCTGGACCGGGAGGCGCGCGTTGCCTGAGCCGGGGAACAAGCTGCTGGTCATCGACGACCAACCGGACCTGTGCGAGTTCATCTCCGAAGCCGCAAACGGCCTCGGCTTCGAGTCGTTGGCGGTCACCGAGCCGGATGCATTCCGCCGCGCTGTCCAGGATTTCCAGCCCACGGTCGTGGTGCTCGATCTGCAGATGCCCGGCGCGGACGGCATCGAGCTGCTGCGCTACCTCGGCGAGCGCGGCAGCAAGGCGCAGGTGCTGGTCGCGAGCGGTATGGATCAGCGTGTGCTCGCGACAGCGCAGCAGATCGGCAAGGCGCAAGGGCTCGCGATGCTGGGCGCGTTGCAAAAGCCGATCCTGCTCGCCGACCTCGAGGTCATGCTGCGCCAATGCCTGCGCGCCGATTCGCCGATCAATCCGGCGGTGCTCGCGGCGGCGCTCGATGCGCAGGAAATCACGGTTCACTACCAACCGAAGGCGACCCGCGTCGGCCCGAATCGCTGGATCGTCGAAGGCGTGGAAGCGCTCGCGCGCTGGCATCACCCTTCGCTCGGCTTCATTTCGCCGGCGCGCTTCATTCCGCTCGCCGAGAAGAACGGCCTGATCCGCCGCCTCACCGAGCAGGTGCTGGAAATGTCGCTGGGGCAGTGCCGGACCTGGGATGCGGCCGGCCTGCAGCTGTCGGTGGCGATCAACCTGTCGCCGCAGCTGCTCAACGATCTCGCATTCCCGGACCAGGTGGCGCGCATGGCTGCGCAAGTCGGCGCGGATGCACGGCGCATCATCTTCGAGGTCACCGAGAGCGCCGCGATGTTCGATCCCGGCACGACCATGGACGTACTCACGCGCATGCGCGTCAAGAACTTCGGCCTGTCGATCGACGATTTCGGCACCGGCTACTCCTCGCTCAAGCAGCTGTACCTGATGCCGTTCAGCGAGCTGAAGATCGACACCTCGTTCGTGCGCGACATCTTCGCGCACGAGGACGCGCGCACGATGGTGGAAACGATGGTGCTGCTCGCGCACAAGCTGCGCCTGACGGCCTGCGCCGAGGGCGTCGAATCGCAGGAGGTCCTGGACTTCCTGGACGCCGTGGAATGCGACCGCGCCCAGGGCTACTTCATCGGCCGCCCGATGCCCGGCGACGCCCTGGAGCGTGCTGTCAGGGAGTGGAACGCAAAGCAGGGGTGAGTGCGGAAGGAGCAGGAGGAGAACCCGAATATGGCGCCAAGCTCGCCAAGATAGAGAAGGGCGCCAAGCAGAAATAATTCCTTTTCCGGATTCAAACATTTCGGATCTTTTCCCTCCTTGGCGGTCTTGTTCTGTCCTTGGCGATCTTGGCGCAAGTCTCCGGCTCTTCCGGCTCCTCCGGACCGCCCTTGCCCGCAAATCCGTGACAAATCACCCCTTTTTGCCTTAAACCTGCCCCTCCCGCACGGCATCCAAAAGACAAACGCGACAGGAGAGAGGCGACTTTGACGACCGGGGCCGGAACCCACAGTTCGGCACTGAATGCTGATCGCTCGCCGCTTTCGGATGGCGCGTTGGTGGCTGCAGCCCGCAAGGGCGACATGAAGGCTTTCGAGCGCCTGTATCGCCTTCATAGCGGCAAGGTCATGGGCTTGTGCCTGCGCATGACCCGCAGGCGCGATGCGGCGGAGGATTGCGTGCAACAGACTTTCATTCGTGCCTGGCGGAGTCTCGCGGCCTTCGAGGGCCGCAGCGCCTTCGGCACGTGGCTGCACCGCATCGCCGTCAACGAGGTGCTCACGCACGAGCGCAATCACGGCACACGCGCGGAGTCCGACAGCGAGGCTGTCGATGACGCGCAGGCGGCGCCCCTGGAGGCGCAGCGCGAATACGACGCAGGTGAAGTCATGGACGTGGAGCGAGCACTCGCGACGCTGCCGCCGGGCTCGCGCCACGTAGTCGTGCTGCAGACCGTTTACGGCTACAGCCACGAAGAAGTCGCCGAGATGCTCGGCATCGCAGTCGGCACGTGCAAGGCGCAATTGCACCGCGGCCGCCGCCTGTTGCGCGAGCGGATGGGTTTGCCGGAGACGAGCGATGAATGAGTTCCGCAAAGGCGGGCGCGACCCGCTCGATGAGGCGCTGGCCTCGCTGCCCGAGGACGTGAGCCCGCAGCGCGACCTGTGGCCGCAGATCCGCGCGGAGATCGAGAAGACTCCGATCGTCGCGCCGGTGCGGGAAAGTCCCGTGCAGTCGACGTGGTTTCGGCTCGCAGCCGCAGTCCTGCTCGTGCTCGCCACCTCGTTCGTTACTTACTACGTCACGCGTCAGTCCATGCAGCCGCAGATCGTGCAGAACACACCCGCCACCGAGCTGCCGGCGCCGCAGGTGAACCCGCAGCCGGCGAGCTTCAGCCTTGGGCCCGAGCGTCTCGGCGCCGGCTACATGAAAACACGTGCCGAGCTCGACAAGCGCTTCAAGGAGCGTCTCAGCACACTGCCGCCGGCGGATCGCACCAAGGTCGAGAGGAACCTCGCGGACATCCGCCACGCGGCGGACCAGATCTCCAAGACGCTGGCCCAGCATCCGTCGGATCCGCTGCTGCAGGATCTGTTGATGTCGACTTACCAGAGCGAGTTGCAGTTGCTCACGAACGTGAGCGAGCTGCCGACCGCCGGCTCTATGAGGACCGATCTATGAGAGTGGCTGTTACGGTTGCCGTTGCGCTGCTGCTGGCGCAGGCGGCGAGCGCTGAAGATGTCGAGAAGCGCGCGCAAGCCGATCCGAACGGCGAAGTCGTCATCAGCAACGTTGCCGGTGAAGTGCAGGTGACGGGCTGGGACCGCAACGAAGTGCACGTCAGTGCCGATTTGTCGGACGACGAGCAGCGGCTGGAGTTCAAGACCAGCGGCGCGCGCACCACCATCGAGGTGGTGCTGCCGCACGGCGGCCACAGCTACCAGGGCTCGACCGACCTGGTCGTGCAGGTGCCGCGCAACAGCTCGCTGACGATGACGACCGTGAGCGCCGACCAGACGATCAAGGGCGTGCGCGGCATGCAGCGCCTGCAGGCCGTGAGCGGCACGATCGATACGGAGCTGTGGAACGACGACATCGAGCTCAAGAACGTGAGCGGCGAGGTCAACGTGCGCGGCCACAGCGGCAAGGGCACGCTGCGCGCCACGAGCGTGAGCGGCGGGCTGCGCCTGGAAGACATCGGGTCCGAAATGGACCTGAACACCGTCACCGGCGACATGACGGTGCGCGTGTCCGAGCTCTCGCGCGCGCGCATCAGGACCACCAACGGCAACGTCGAGCTCCGTGCCTCGAAGGTGACCGACGACCTGCGCATCGACGCCGAAGGCATCAACGGCGACCTGCGCTTCCGCTTCCCGCGCACGCTGGACGCCGAGTTCGACATCTCGACCTTCAACGGCGAGATCGACAACTGCTTCGGCCCGAAGCCGCACAAGACCAGCGAATACGGCCCGGGCAACGCGCTGCGTTTCAAGGAAGGTAACGGCGACGGGCGCGTCCGCATCAAGGCGCTGAACGGCACCGTGGAGATCTGCAACCGCTGAGCGGCACTGGTGCCGGCCACTATTGGCGAGGGCGGAGCCTGCGGGTACGATCCCGGGCGGAATGACCGAGCCCGCAGTTTCACCGAGCGCAACCGCGCAGGAAGCCTGGCGCATCCTGCTGGTGGACGATGAGCCTACGCAGCGGCTGATCATGGCGCGGCTGCTCAAGCGCGCCGGCTACAGCGTCGAGGTTGCCGGCAACGGCAAGGAGGCGCTCGGCAAGATCGCCGCCGGCGACTTCCAGCTGATGATCACGGACTGGGAAATGCCGGAAATGGACGGCATCGCGCTGTGCCGTGAGCTGCGCGCGACACCCGGCAAAGGTTACATCTACACCATTCTGCTTACGGCGCGCGACGCCATCGAGCACGTCGTGACCGGCCTGCAGTCTGGCGCCGACGACTATCTCACCAAGCCCGTGATCGAGCCGGAGCTGATCGCGCGGCTCAACACCGGCAAGCGCATCGTGACGCTGGAGCGCTCGCTGCGCACTGCGAACGAGGAGAACCGGCGGCTCTCGATTACCGACCCGCTGACCGGCGCCTACAACCGCCGCTACCTGACCGAGCAGCTGCCGCGCGAGATCGAGCGTGCTGCGCGCTACGGTCGCCAGCTCGCGACAGTGATGTGCGACGTGGATCACTTCAAGCGCATCAACGACTCGCAGGGTCACCTGGTCGGCGACGACGTGCTGAAGTGGTTCTTCGGGCAGCTGCAGCACCACGTGCGTGCCAGCGACTGGGTGGCGCGCTACGGCGGCGAAGAGTTCCTGGTGGTGCTGCCCGAGACCAACGTGGCGAACGCGGCCATCGCAGCCGAGCATCTGCGCGCGAAAGTGGCGGCGACGCCGTTTCCGGGCGTGACCGGCGGGCTCGCCGTGACGGCGAGCTTCGGCGTCGCTGGCTGGCAGGGCAGCGTGCCGCAGGGCTCGACGTTCGATGCGCTGGTCGCACGCTGCGACGAAGGCGTGTATGCGAGCAAGGCGGCCGGGCGGAACTGCGTGACCACCCGGCCGATGGACTAGGCTCCCGCTTCGAGGACTGCCGATGCGCCCGCTCCGGATCGCTGCTTATGTCGCAGTCGGCTTGATCGGCCTGATCGTCGTCGCTGCGGTGCTGGTGCTGGTGTTCGTCGATCCGAACGACTACCGAGACGACATCGAGAGAATGGTGGAGCAGAAGACCGGCCGCGAGCTGACGCTCAGCGGCGATCTCAAGCTCTCGGTCTTCCCGTGGATCGCGCTCGAAGCCGGCGCGGCATCGCTCGGCGACGCGCCGGGTTTCGGTCCGGAGCCGTTCGTCTCGATCAAGGAGGCGCGCATCGGCGTGCGGCTGCTGCCGCTGCTGCGCGGCAAGATCGAAGTCGGCAACGTGCGGCTCGACGGTGCGCGCATCCGCTTGATCACCGACGAGCGCGGCCGCGAGAACTGGGCCGATCTCGGCCAGAGCGAGACGCCGCAGAAGGAGCCGCCGCCCGATACCGGCGCCACCGAGATTCCGACGATCGCCGGGCTCGAGATCTCGGACGCGGCGGTCGTGATGGAGAACCGCAGGCAGAAGAGCCGGCGCGAGATCCGCGACTTTCACCTGAAGACCGGCCGGCTCGCCTCGGGCGAGACCTTCCCGCTCGCGCTCGACTTCGTGCTCGACCAGGATCGCTCGCTGGTCGTCAAGGTGAAGCTCGCCGCCGACGTTACGGCCGACCTGGAGCGCAATACCCATCGTCTCGCGGATCCCAGGATCGACCTCACGATCTCCGGCCAGGGCTATCCGGCCGACGGTGTGCCGGTCGAGGTGCGTGCCAAGGCAGTGGACGCCGACGTCGGTCAGAAGCTCTATCGCCTCGACAGTCTTGCGATCAAGACGACCTGGAAGAGCGACGGCCTGCCGGCCGCCGGCGTGCCGGTCGCGTTCAGCGCCAAGGATTGCAACGCCAACCTTGCGTCGCAGACGCTCGAGCTCGCGGGACTCGAAGCCGACGCCGCCGGTGCGCACGTGACCGGCAGTCTCACGGGCGCGGAAATTCTCGATGCGCCGACATTTAAGGGCGCGCTCAAGCTCGAGCCGTTGGCACTGCGCGAGTGGCTGCCGAAGCTTGGCATCGCCGCGCCCAAGACGGCCGATCCGAACGTGCTGAAGCAGCTGACCTTCACTGGCAACGTGCACCTCACGAAGTCCTCGGCCGAGGTCGGCAACATCGTGTTGAAGCTCGATGACACGACGCTGCGCGGCATGCTGAGTGTGGCCGACTTCGCGGCGAAGGCGCTGCGCTTCGACCTCAACGTCGATCGCATCAACGCGGATCGCTACCTGCCGCCGGCCAGCGAGAAACCGGCCAAGGATGCCAAGACGCCGCCGACCGAGATCCCGGTCGACCTGTTGCGCACCCTGAACGCGCGCGGCCAGTTGTCGGTCGGCGAAGCGATCTTCGCCGGCATGACGTTCAGCAAGCTGCGGCTTGGCGTGAACGCGCGCGAGGGCAAGGTGCGGCTGTATCCGTCGGAAGCTGCGATGTACGGCGGCCAGTACCACGGCGACATCGGCATCGACGCCACGGGTAAGACCGCCCGCGTGACGCTCGACGAGCACGTCGCCGGCGTCAACTTCGCACCGCTGTTCAAGGACCTGTTCCAGACGCAGCGCGTCTCGGGCAAGGGCAGCATGAACATGAAGCTTGCGGGCGAGGGCCGCAACAGCGACGACCTGATGAAGACGCTGGATGGCACGCTCGACTTCAACGTGGCCGACGGCGCGCTGGAAGGCGCCGACCTGTGGTACGAGATCCGGCGGGCCCGCGCCGTGCTGAAGCAGCAGGCGATTCCGGCGCGCGACAGCGGGCCGCCGCGCACGCCGTTCAGCGCGCTCACCGGAACCGGCACGATGAGCGACGGTGTGTTGAAGAACAACGATCTGAACGTCGCCATGCAGTACCTGAAGGTGACCGGGCAGGGCACCGTCGATCTGCCGCGCAGCGCACTCGACTACAAGCTGGTCACGACGGTGCTGAAGATTCCGCGGGAGGGCGCGGACACGACACAGATGCAGGACATGGTCGATGCGCAGATCCCGGTGAAGGTCAGCGGTTCGCTGACCGATCCGAAAGTCCGCCCGGACGTCGAGAGCTACCTGAAGGGTGAGGTGAAGAAGAAAGTCGAGGACAAGCTCAAGGACAAGCTGGGCGACAAGCTCAAGGACATCTTCAAGAAGAAATGACAGGGAACCGGGGTGAACGCCGGGCGTCTGGTAAGGCACGTACTGGCAGAAAGCCTCAGCCGCGCGTCCTTTCGTTCATGAGCCATTCAGTTCCCGCCGCCACCGTGTTCGTCGCCGCTTCGCTCTGCGCCGCCTCCGCGGGCGCCTTCGAGATCGAGAAGAGCGAGACGCGTTATGCGAATCGGCGTTATCAGTGCGACCTGAGCGTCAAGCTCGATGCGCCGCCCGACAAGGTCGAGGCTGTGCTGCGCGACTACGAGCGCTATCCGCAGCTCGATACTCGCATTCTGCAGGCGCGCGTACTGGACCGTCCCGAGCCGACCGTGGTTACGCTGGAAACGACAGTACGCGTCTGCTTCGGCTGGTTCTGTCGCAACGTCACCCGCGTCGAGCGCGTCCAGGAATTGCAGTATGGACTGGCGGCGACCGCGGATCCGAGCCGCAGCGACGTGAAATTCGGCGAGACGCGCACGGAGCTGGCGCCGGACCAGGACGGCGGCACGCTCGTGCGCTACAGCACCAGCATCACGCCGGGATTCTGGATTCCCTCGATCGTCGGCCGCCGCTGGATGCTGCGCACCCTGGCGGATGCGAGCGGCGACCTCTTCATGAACGTCGAGATGCGGGCGAAGAAGGACAGCGAAGAAAAAGCGGCCAGCAATTAGCGTCGGGGCCGAAGCCCCGACCTGCAGTCTCCCATCCTTTGCTTCACTTACCCGCGGACGACACCTGCGCAGGCGCGCCGACGGGCGTCAGCTCGCGGAACTGCACGACACCGTACAGCATCTCGTCGAACGACTGCTCGCCCCACGGCACGGTGCGATTCGGGTCCGGGTTCGCCGGGTTCTGCGTCGAGTTGTCGTACACCGTCGTGTGCACGATCTTCGTGCCGGCCGGGATCTGTTTCGGCGTCTTCAGCGTGTACGTCGTCTGCCAGTTGAAGTCGTACTTCGGCACCGACAGCAGCGTCTCCTGCTGGCCGTCGGGATAGATCGCGACGAACTCGGACGCGTGACCGCGGAAGTGCGCGTGCGGCGTGAGCCGGTACAGAATGATGTCGCGCGGGAACTGCTGTGCGATCGTCTCGGCGTGCTCCTTGGTGTTCGGCGGAATCTTGATGTTCGGATTCGCCAGCGCCACCGTCTTGAACTCGTACGTCGGCGCGGTATCGCGGAAGTACAGGCCCAGGCGCGTCACGTCATGCTCCGCCTTGCCCGAGGTCGTGTAGTGCATCTGGAACGCGAACGACTGGTCCGCGCGCACCAGCACGCCCGTGTCCTGCGGATACATCGTGGGGCCGTTGCCGGGGACGTACGCACCGAGCGACGGGCTCGACGCCTTGATCATGCGCGTGCGCTCGTCCGCGATCTTCGGGTCGTAGACGCCGACGATGACGTGGTGCACGACCGTGCGCGCGCCGGGGATCACGTCGGTGGCGCGTACCCACACGTCGCGGCCCAACGTGTTCGGGACCACATAGCGCTTGTAGTCGACGATGCCGCTCGCGGGCACGTCGAACGCCGGCACTTCGATCACCATGTCGGGCTTGCCGAACGCCCACTCGCTCCAGGTCTTGTGCAGGTCGGCGAGCGGATCCGGACCCTTGCCGCGCGGCGCGCCGGCTTCGATCCAGTGCACCAGCGTCTCTTTCTCTTCGACCGTCAGCGAGCGGTCGCCGTCCCAGGTGCCGATGTGCGGATCGGCATGCCAGGGTGGCATGCGCTTGGTGCGCACGACCTCGCGGATCATCGGCGCGAAGCCTTTGACCGTTTCGTAGTTCGACATCTGCCACGGGCCGATGCCGCCGCTGCGGTGGCAGGTCACGCAGTTGTCGATCAGCATCGGCGCGATCTGCTCGGAGTAAGAGATCTTCGCGCCGGCCTTCGCCGCATTCGTCAGCTTCACTGAGCAACCGCGTGCTGCGATCTGCGCCTTCTTCACCGGCTGACCGGCGAGCACGGAGTCGAGCGCGCCCGTGAGCAGTGCGTTGCCAGCCTTCGCTTTGTCCAGCGGGCCGCGATACGCGATCTTCCAGCCCTTCGGGTCGATCACGAGCACTTCGCCCGCGTGCCTGAGCTGCAGCGATTCGCTGACCAGGTGCGTTTCGTCGAGCAGCACCGGGATGCTCGAGCCGCCGAGCTTCGCAGCGACCGCTGCGCGATCGTCCTGCGTGTTGATCATCAGGAACTCGACGCCGCGCCCGGCGTAGCTCGCCTTGGCCTGCTCCAGCGCCGGGAGCGCGTTGCTCACGGCGGCGCATTCGTCGTCGTGCGTCATGAGCACGACAGCCTTGGCGTCCGAGAGGTAATAGAGGTCGTGATACTTGCCTGCCTGGTCGAGCAGGGCGAAGTTGTCGACATGATCGATCGGAGCCGTGGCGCCGGCAGCAGCCGCCCACAACACTGCCGCGACCGCGGCTGCCATGCATTGAACCGAACGCATACTCAACTCCCCACTTTGAAAGCCCGTAAACTAGCCCCAGCACTACGACGCCGAGAGTAACCCAAGGGTTGCACCGGCTGAGGGTCGGCTAAGGCTCGCCTAAGTCTGACCCTAGGGGATAACCTGAGCGAGTGCCGGTGAACGCCGCGTCGTGAGCAGGCGCACTGCGGTGCGAAGCGCGACAATTGTGCGCAAACCGCCGTCGGCCTTGCTTGTATGAAACTGGCGCAAATACAAATCTATGCATGCGATCGGCTGGTGATTTCCGCCGGGCCGGGCCGGGAGAATTCCAGCCATCGCCATTTCGGCGCGATCGTCACGATCGCAGCGGAAGGATCGTTCACGCTTATGTCGCGCGACGCTGAGCCTGTGGTCTGCCGGGCAGCGATCGTCGCGCCGAACGCGTGGCATCGCATCGACGCGCGCAACGCGCGGACGGTCACAGTGCTGATCGGCGCGGATCATCCGTGGTTCCGTTACCTCAAGCCGCTGCTCACCGGCGAGCCGATCGTGAAGCTGGACATCGCAGCGCTCGAAGGTCGCGCGATTTCATGGGACGCGTTGTTCGAGGGAACCTGCGATTGCGCCGAAGCGCAGCGTGCTGCGCACGCAATTCTGCAGGCCTTCGGCGGCCTCGATGCGCCGCCTCATGAGCTCGACGCGCGCGTCGAGGAGGTGTTGCAAATCTTGCGCGACGCGGTGACCGACACGCCGACGCCGGACGAGCTCGGCCGCCGCGTCGGACTCTCCGGCTACACGCTGATGCGGCGTTTCAAGGCCGAGCTTGGCGTGCGCATCCGCGAGTACGTGCTGTGGCGACGGCTGATGGTCGCGCTCGAGCTCGTCGACGGGCGCACGACGATCGCCGAGATCGCGCAGCGCACCGGCTTCTACGACCAGGCGCATCTCACGCGCACGGCGCGGCGCATGGTCGAGCTCGCGCCGTCCTTCGTCAACGATTTCAGCCAGACGCGCGTGCACGTGTGTCGCGAGTGAATCCGCGGGAAGGTATAGCCGCGCCGCTGCTCGCGTGGTTCGACCGCGCCGGCCGCAAGCATCTGCCATGGCAGCAGGACCGGACACCCTATCGCGTGTGGGTGTCGGAGATCATGCTGCAACAGACGCAGGTCGCGACGGTCATCGGCTACTACCAGCGCTTCATGCAGCGGTTTCCGAATGTCGGCGCGCTCGCTGCTGCGCCCATCGATGAAGTGCTGCACCTGTGGACCGGTCTCGGCTACTACGCGCGCGCCCGCAATCTGCATCGCGCTGCGCAGCTCATCGTCACCGAGCACGGCGGCGAGTTCCCGCAGGCGATCGAATCGGTGCAGGCACTGCCCGGCATCGGGCGCTCCACCGCGGGCGCGATTCTCGCGCTGTCACGCGGGCAGCGGCATCCGATTCTCGACGGCAACGTCAAGCGCGTGCTTGCACGGTACTTTGGCATCGCGGGCTTTCCGGGCGAGCGCGAGGTGGAGAAGACACTCTGGGCGCTGGCCGATGAGTGCACGCCGGTCGAGCGCGTCGCCGACTACACGCAGGCGATCATGGATCTCGGTGCGACGCTTTGCGTGCGCTCGCGACCGCTCTGCACAGCGTGCCCGCTGGCCGAGCATTGCATCGCGCGAATCGAAGGTCGGCAGGCGGCGTTGCCCGCGCCGCGTCCGAAGAAGATCCGTCCGCAGCGGACCGCGTATGTCGTGCTCATGGTCCGCGAGGACGGGGCGGTGTTGCTGGAGCGCCGTCCGCCCGCCGGGATCTGGGGCGGCCTGTGGACGCTGCCGCAATTCGACCAGCGTCAGTCGATTCCGGGCGCTGTTTCCCTGCCGCCGTACTTCCACTCTTTCACGCATTTCGATCTCACGCTGCAACCAGTGCTGGTCCGCGCTGCGTCCATGCCGGGTATGGCCGACAACGAACGGTATTGCTGGTACGACCCGCGGCAGCCCGCCAGAATCGGGCTCACGAAGCCAACGGTCGACCTGATCCGCGCGCTATGAACGTCACTGCACTGACCGCACCCGCGAGCCCGAGCAACTGGAAGCGAGTCGGCTGGGTATTGCTGCTGCTCGGCGCGTTGTTCGCTGCGGTCAACGCTGTGGTGTTCATGCTCGCGCAGGGTTACGGCAGTCCCGACATCAAGTCCCGCTTCTTCGGCACGGCGATCGCGGGTTGGGCGCATACGATGGGCGGCGCCGTCGCCTCGCTGCTCGGACCGTTTCAGCTGATCACCCAGTTGCGGACCTCGCGACCGCGAGTGCACGTGTGGCTGGGGCGAACGTATCTGCTCGCCGTCCTCGCCGGTGCGCTCGGCGGTTTGTACTTTGCGCCAACGAGCACTGCGGGCACGATCGGCAGCGTCGGCTTCACTACGCTCGCATTGTTCTGGCTCTACAGCGGCGCACGAGCGTACATCGCGATCCGGCGCGGCAACGTGCAGTTGCATCGACGCTGGATGCTGCGCAACTACGCTCTGACATTCGCGGCCGCGACGCTGCGCATCCAGTTGCCGCTGCTGATCGTCGCTGGCCTGACGTTCCCGGTTGCCTACACGATCGTCGCGTGGAGCTCGTGGGTGCCGAACTGGCTCGCGGTCGAAGGGTGGTTGCGCAGGCGCAAGGTAGTGGCGCGATGACCAAGGACGAGATCCTCGCTTACGTTCCGCCGGCCGGGAAGCTGCTCGGGCGCGAAGTCGTCGAGGTCGACCAGGTGAATGGCGGCGCAGTGCTGCGCTTTCGTGCGCAGCCCGAGTTCCTCAACCGTCACGGCACGGTGCAGGGCGGCTTGCTGTGCGCGATGCTCGATTCGGCCACGGCACTGGCGCTCTACGCAGTGTTGCCGGCGGAGTCGACGGCGCTCACCGCCAATCTCAACGTGTCGTTCCTCAAACCCGCCAGGCTCGGCATGTTCACCGCGACCAGCCGGCTCGTGAACCGCGACGAGCGCAATGCGGAGACGGCGGGCGAGTTGCGCGACGAGGACGGCGTGCTGGTCGCGACGGCAACTTGCCGCTTGCGCATCGTGTGGCGCAAGGATTGAATGACGCCATGGCCCAGAAAACAGACAGGTTGGTGAAGTGCGTGCTGCTCGGCGTCGAGGCGGAAGGCCTCGACTACGCGCCGTATCCCGGCGAGCTCGGTCAGCGCATCTACCAGAACGTGTCCAAGGAGGCCTGGCAGCGCTGGCTCAAGCACCAGACGATGCTGTTGAACGAATACCGGCTGACGCCGATCGACCCGAAGGCGCGCAAGTTCCTGGTCGAGGAGATGGAGAAGTTCTTCTTCGGCGGCGGCTCGCAGAAGCCGAAAGAATTCGTCGAGCCGGGATAATGGGGACATTCCCCATTTCCGCTCGGACGGTTCTGCTGGACAGGGCTTCTGTGGAAATGGGGAATGTCCCCATTATCCCGTCTTGCGCGCCGGTTCCTCCAGCCCGAACTCCGTGCGCAGACCCTCGCAGACGCGCGCGAACTCCGCCGCGATTTTCTCCAGCTCCGCGCGCCAGTCGCCTTTCTGGCCGGACTTCGCCCGCGTTTCCAGGTCGAACGACAGCGTCGCGAGATTGTTGACGTGCAGGTTGGCGGCGGCGCCCTTCAGCTTGTGCGCCGCGCGTGCAATCGCAGTCGTATCGCTGAGCTCGACGGCCGCGCGCAACTCCTGCAGCGTCTCTTCGCCGCCCGCGAGGAACGCAGTGACCAGCTCGATGATGAATTCTTCGTCGTCGCCCGCGACGTCGGCGAGCCGCGCGCGAATGACCTTGTCGCCGCTGTCCGCGGCGGGCGGTATCGCGGCCGCGGCCATCGGGCTGCCGGCCGGCCCAGTGCCATCGACGCGGCCCATGAAACGATCCAGCACGTCTTGCAGCCGCGAAATATCGAGCGGCTTGGTCAGATAGTCGTCCATACCGGCCTCCAGGCAGCGTTCGAGCGTGCCCATCATCGCATTGGCGGTGAGCGCGACGATCGGCGTGCGGCGCGTCCCACCGGTTTCCAGCTCGCGGATGCGCCGCGTCGCTTCCAGTCCGTCCATGACCGGCATCTGCATGTCCATCAATATGAATCTGTAGCGGTTGCGTTCGAACGCCTCGATCGCCTGCCTGCCGTCGCCGACGACCTGTACTTCGCAGCCGAGGCGCTCGAGGAAGCGGCGCGCGACGCGTTGATTGATCGCGTTGTCTTCCACCAGCAGCACCTGGCCCGAGTACTGGCGCTTCATTTCATTGGCGACCAGCGTGCCGCGCGTGATGATCGGCTGGCTGTGCATGTGCCAGTCCTGGGCGTCGTGCGATAGCGCGCGATCCAGGCAGTCGAGCAGCTCGCGGGTGCGCACGGGCTTGGTCAGATATGCCGAGAAGCCGATCTGCGCGAAGCGCTGCATGTCGCCGGAGCGATCGAGGGACGTCAGCAGCATCAGGCGCGTCGGCGCAATGTCGGGCGACTTCACGATCTGCTCGCCGAGCATCGCGCCGTCCATGTCCGGCATCTGGTAGTCGAGAACCACCGCATCGAACGACTTCGGACCCGGCGCGCGCAGGACCGCCAGCGCGCGCGCAGCGCTGTCAGCAGTCTCGACTTCGTAGCCGGCGTGCGTGAGCTGATTCGCCAGCACCTGGCGATTGGTTGCGCTGTCGTCGACGAGCAGCACGCGCCGGCCTTCGACGCTCTGATCGACGCGCGGCCCGAGGTCGCTGACCACTGCAGGCTCGACCGGCAGCGTGAACCAGAACGTGGAGCCTTTGCCGGGCTGGCTGTGCGCGCCGACCTGGCCGCCCATCATTTCGATCAGCTTGCGCACGATCGACAGGCCGAGGCCGGTACCGCCGAAGCGGCGCGTCGTCGAGGAGTCCGCCTGCGTGAACGGCTGGAACAGGCGGTCGAGCGATTCCTGCGGGATGCCGATGCCGGTATCGCGCACTTCGAAGTGCACCAGCGCGCGGCCGTCCTGGCGGCCGACGCAGCACACCTCCAGCACGACCTCGCCGCTCGGCGTGAACTTGATGGCGTTGCCGACCAGGTTGAGCAGACACTGGCGGATGCGCTGCGGATCGCCGAACACGCGCTCCGGCACTTCCGGGCGCACGTTGACGACCAGCTCCAGGCTCTTGGCGGCCGCCTGGAACGCCATGATCGAGCCGACGTCGTCGACGTTCGAGCGCAGGTCCAGCTCCAGGTTCTCGATATCGAGCTTGCCCGCCTCGATCTTCGAGAAATCGAGAATGTCGTTGAGGATCGTCAGCAGCGAGTCCGCGCTGGCGCGGATCGTCTCGGCGTAGTCGCGCTGCGCGCGGTCCAGGCCGGTTTCCAGCAGCAGGCCGGTCATGCCGATGATGCCGTTCATCGGCGTGCGGATCTCGTGGCTCATGGTCGCGAGGAACGTGCTCTTGGCGCTGCTCGCCTCTTCCGCTTCCTGTTTCGCCAGCACCATCGCCTCGCGCCCGGCGCGCTCGTCGGTGATGTCGCGGATCGAGCCGGCCAGCCACAGCGGCCGATCCTCGGTATCGCGCTCGGCGGAGGCGCGCGAGCGCACCCACAGCCATTCGCCATCGCGCTTGCGCAGGCGGTACTCGACGTCGTACGGCAGGCCGAACGTCAGGTGGTCGCCCATCGCCTTGCCGACGATCTGCCCGTCTTCCGGGTGGATGAACGTTTCGATCTTGCCGTCGGCAGCGGCGTCGGCCGCGGCGTAGCCGAGCATCTGGCGGAAGCGCGGCGAGTACCAGGTCTCGCCGGTGCGCAGGTTGAACTCGAACAAGGCGTCCTGCGTGCCCGACACGGCGCGCTGGAAGCGCTCCTGCGCCTCGCGCAGATCGCCGGCCTGGCGCGCGATCTCCTGCTTCGCCAGCTCTTGATCAGTCGCATCCCAGTCGATGCCGAGCACGCGCACCGGATGGCCCTTGGCATTGCGCATCACGCGCGCGTGACACTGGATGTGACCGACCGTGCCGTCCTTGAACAGCGCGCGGTAGCGGTACGACAGCAACTCGTCCTTGCTCGTGAGCACTTTCGTGAAGTGTGCGACCCAGCCTTCGCGATCGTCCGGGTGCACGTACTTGTCGGTGTACTCGGTGCCGCGGAATTCGCGCGGTGCGCCGAGGCGCTCGAGGAACGGGCTGTTGGCGTCGATGCGCGTGATGTCTTCCTTGATGTCCCACTCCCACACCGACAATCCGCCGGCGTCATTCGCCATGCGGATGCGCTCGACCATGCGGCGGTTCTCGGCCTCGGCGGCTTCGGCGCGCTCCAGCGCTTCACGCAGGCCCTGGGTCTCGGCGCGCGAGCGCACAGCTTCGGCGAGCGCGAGCGCCTCGGCTTGCGACTTGCGCATGTTCGCGGAGCCGAAGAAGCCGGTCGCGAAGATCGCGAACACGGCAACCGAATGACTCTCGAGGTAGGACCACCAGCTGCCGTCGTAGGGCGAGATCATCGGCGCGATCAGCATCAGCAGTGCGCTGATCGTCGCGATCAACGTGATGTGCCAGTGCCGATTCGAGGACAGCGCGAGCACGACGGCGAGCAGGTAGCCGATGCCGACCGCGGAGTCGAGGATGTTGGCGATGTCGAGCGCGAGGATTGCGCCGCACATGATCAGCAGCCACGGCAACAGATTGCGGCGGCTGTGCAGATCGCCGCGCAGGCCCTGGATGATCGTGTCGCGCCGCTCCGCCTCGGGCAGCTGGATCAGCGTGCGCAGGTAGTAACGCAGACTGAAGGCGCCGAACAGCAGCAGCGCCATCAGGAAATAGCCGAGCGCGTCCATCGCCAGGTAGGACTGACCGAAGAACCGGCCGATCGTCGCGCGCTCGCGATCGAGCGGCAGGTCGAGCAGCAGCACGCCGTCGGCGCGGTCGGCGACTGCATAGAAAAGGTGCGGAGTGCCCGCGACCTGCTCGAAGCTCGTATACGCATGGCTGGGGTTGGCTCGCAACGCCGCCGCTGCGCGTGCGGCCTGGGTGCCCGGCGATTGCGGCTGCGCATCCGGTGCGCGTGCGTGCTGCAGGTGAGAGGCGGTGAACGTTGAGGCGTCGGTGTCGAGCGATTCGCGCTTGCCGGCCAGGATGGCTTCGCTGATGGCGACGGCCTTGGTGACGGCGACATCCGCGCCGAGGCGCTGGGCAACGATCTTCTTCTGCTGCAGGAGCGGGGCGCCGACGATCGACAGGAGCAGCACCAGCGTCAGGATCGCAATGATCGACGCCTGGCCTGCAATGACTCCCAGGAGATTCTTCGACATTTTCAAAGCCATGAACCGGCGTCCGCCCTGAAATGGAACAGCGGCAGCCTGCGCGGAAACTTTCGTCCGCGACTGTGATGGAGTTCGCAGTTGGCCCTGCAGGTCGGGCTTCAGCCCGACACAACCGTTGCCAGCGCGGCGCGCAGGTCGCTCAGCTTCGGTGGCTTGTTGAGCACGTGGTCCACATGGGCGGGAATGTCCCCGTCCTCCACCAGGCGCTGTCCCCAGCCGGTGAGCAGCACGACGGGTGTCGATGGCGCAGCCGCCTTGACTGCAGCGGCGACCCGGCGGCCATCGACGTGCGGCATGCCGAGATCCGTGATGACCGCGTCGAATGGCGCGCTGCGCCGCTGGGCTTCGACGAAGAGGTCGACGCCCGCCTGTCCGCCGTCGGCTGCAGTGACTTTGTGGCCGTCGTTCTCGAGCGTGATGCGCAACGATTCGAGCACCAGCGGATCGTCATCGACGATGAGAATGGAGAGCGGACGTGACGGGCGCGGGCTCGCGACCGGCTGCGGCACGGCGGTCGGCGCGCGAGCTGCCGGGAACACGATGCGCATCGTTGTGCCCTGATGCAGCGTGCTGTCGATCTCCAGCTCTGCGCTGTGCCGTCGCACCATCCCGTACACCATCGCGAGACCGAGGCCGGTGCCGCGCTCGCCCTTGGTCGTGAAGAACGGCTCCAGGCAGCGCCGCCGCGTCGCCTCATCCATGCCGACGCCGGAATCGGCAACTTCCAGTTGTACCGTCTCGGCGGAGCCGCGCGTGCGCACGGCGAGCGTGCCGCCCTCCGGCATCGCGTCCACCGCATTGAAGATGAGATTGGTCAGCGCGTCGCGGATCTCGCTTTCCTGTCCGAGGATGGCAGCCAGCGGTTGCTGCAGCTCCGTGCGCATCGCGATCGCGATGCCGCGCTGTTGCGGCAGATCGCGCCAGCGACTGCGCGTCAGCTCGATCACCTGCGTGACGATGGGGTTCAGGTCGACTTGCGAGAGCGTTGCCTGCCGCTCCTGCGGCCGGTAGAACTCGCGCATCCCCTTCACCGTCTCGCCGACGTCCGCAATGGCGCGGCGGATGATCTTCAGGTAGTCGCGCGCGCGATCGGTCAAACCGTCTTCGTGCTCGAGCAGCGAATCGGTATAGAGCGCGATCGGCGCGATGGCGTTGTTGATGTCGTGTGCGACGCCGCTGGCCATCTGCCCGAGCGCACGCAGGCGCTCCTGCTGCATCACGGTTTGCTGACTTTGCTGCAGGTCGTCGTAGGCCTGCTGCAACGTCGTATAGAGCTGCGCCTGGTGAGTGGCCAGCGCCACGTGATCGCTCAACTGGCTCAGGAACTCGCACTCGTTGCTGGAGAAACTGTCCGGCTGCCTGCGCGCAGCGATCAGCACGCCGAACACGGTGCCTTGTGCGAGCAGCGGCGAGATGACCAGCGCGCGCAACTCCGCTGCCATGACCCGCCGCGGCAGATCGCCTGCGGCACGCGCGATGTCGGGCTCGTAGACGAGCTGACCTTGCATGCACTTCGCCAGGGCAGTGCTCTCGACAGCGATGCGCTCATGCTCCGCGAGTTGCGGCTTGCTCGACAACGTAACGATCAGCGCAGGCTCGGTCGCGTCGTACAGGCACAGGCAGCCGAAGTCGATCGGCAGGTCCACTTCGAGGCTGCGGATCACGACCTGGAAGATACTGCGCAGGTCGTGCCGCTCGCCGATCGCACGGGTGATCCGGTGCAGCAGATCCAGGCGGCTCAATTGCAGCTGCAGCTTCCCTTGCGCGGCATTGAACGCGAGCGCGACGTCTGCGACTTCGCGGGGTCCATCGATCGCCGCGCGTGCGTCGCGCGAGCCGCTCGCCCGGGCCCGTGCGACTTCGGCGATTGCACTGATGGGCCGCGCGATGCGGCGGGCGGCGTAGGCTGCGGCTCCGATCGTCGCTCCGACGATCACGGCAATGAGCAAGAGCGCGGCGACGGCGCGCCGCCGTGCCGGCCCGATGGCGCTCTCGGCGTCGATGCCGGCGTAGGCGATCCAGCCCGTGCCGCCGACCGGGCGGAATGCCCACAGCCGATCCCGGTCGTCGAAGGCGACGTCGCGCAACGTGCCTTCCTTGCGCGCGAGCATGCTCGCGATCGCGGGCAGGCCGCTCACGGTCTTGCCGATCCACTGCTCGGGCGCGTCGGAGTGGGCGATGACGACGCCGGGCTGGGCGACGATTCCGGCGATGACGTGCTCAGGCACCCGGCCGAACGGCTGCAGCTGACGCAGATCGACCTGCATGCCGACGGCGCCGATGACCTTGCCGTCGTCGGCGCGAACCGGCTGCACGGCCGTGACGCCCCAGGTGCGGCTGATCTTGCCGATCAGCGGCGGTGAAAGGCGGAAAACGCCCTGTTCGATGACTGCACGTTGCAGCTCCATGTCGACAACGTGCAGCCGCTCGCCGCTCGGCGGCGGCTTGGCGCCGCAGAGAATGAAACCCGCGGCATCGACCACGATGATGTTGCCGGCGCGCGGGTAGAGCTCGCGCAGCGTCGCCAGGTCGGGATCGCAATGCGCGGCGTCCATCGCACGTACCAGCGGCCGCTGCGCTATGGTCTCGAGGGTGACACGAAAGTCGCCGAGGAAGCGCTCGCTGCGGGCGGCGGTTTCATCCGCGACCCGCCGCGTGTCGTCCGTCGCATGGGCGAGATCGCGACGCGCAGCATCGAACAACAGAAGCGCAATGACCGCGAGGAGGGGCAGGGCAACGACGGCAGCCAGCCGCGCCAGCTCGAACAGGATAGGGCGGCCGGGCGCCGGTCCGCTTGCGCTGCCCTGCGCAGATGCCTCTGCCATGCGAGGCATTGTGGCACAGAGTCGTGTGACGGGTGCGCAGTCAGGGATTCTGCAGAACCTGTTGAAGCATCGATGACGTGGAGGAGCCGATGCGAGGGGGAAATCTCGGGCAGGTCAAGGGCGAGCGCGCACAGAAATTTCGGCCGGGGACGGCCGGAAATTTCTGGCGAACCTGGCTCGGGCGGTGCGCACGGCACTTTGGTCGCAGTCATATTCCACCGTCACTAGCCGTGCGCGACATCGCCCTCGCACAGGCGCTCGCCAATTGACCTGCCCGAGATTTCCCCCTCGCATCGGCTCCAGCTACTGCTGCGCCAAAAACTCCGTCGTCAGCGCGAGCAGGGCGCGCACGCCCGTGTTCATGCCGCTCTCATCGAGGTAGAACAGCGGCGAATGATTGAACGCTGCCTGCTGCGGGTCGCGGTCCGCTGGCGTGATGCCGATCCAGAAATACAGCGAAGGCACCTGCTGGGCGAAGAACGAATAGTCGTCGGCCGTCGTCTGCAGGCTGATCTCGCGCACGTGGTCCTTGCCGACCAGCCGCTCGAACACCGGCAGCGCCGCCGCCGTGACCCTGGCGTCGTTCACGACCGGCGGAATCGAATACTCGTCCGCCGAGGCGGGCTGCTCCAGGTTCTTGAACCGCACCGTCGCGGTCGAGCCCGCCGACTCGGCAATCTTGCTCGCAGTCGTCTGCATGCGGCGCGCGATGTCGTTGCGCATGTCGATGCTGAAAGTGCGCACGGTGCCGATCATCTGCACTTCGTCGGGAATGATGTTGAAGCGGATGCCGCCCTTGATCGCGCCGACCGTCACGACCGCCGGCAGCGCCGTGATGTCGAGCTGCCGGCTGACGATCGTCTGCAGCCCGAGCACGATCTGCGCGGACGTGACGATCGGGTCGACGCCGGCCCACGGGCGCGAGCCGTGCGTCTGGCGGCCTTTGACCACGATCGTGAAGCTGTCGGAACCCGCCATGAACGGGCCGGCGCGATAGCCGATCACGCCGGTCGGCAGCGAGGCGATCACGTGCAGTCCGTACATGACGTCGGGCCTGGCGGCCTGGAACGCGCCCTGCTCGAGCATGAGGATGGCGCCGCCGCGCTCGCCCTCGGGCGGTCCTTCCTCCGCCGGCTGGAACACGAACAGCACCTGGCCGGCGAGCTGGTCGCGCATGCCCGCCAGGACTTCGGCGACGCCGAGCAGGATCGCGATGTGCGAATCGTGGCCGCACGCGTGCATCACGCCGACAGTCTCGCCGCGGAACTGCGCCGTGGCCCTGGATTTGAACGGCACGTCGGTCTGCTCCGTCACCGGCAGCGCGTCGATGTCGGCGCGCAATCCCACCGTGCGTCCCGGCTTCGCGCCGCGCAGAAGACCGATCACTCCCGTCAGGCCGACTCCGGTCCTGGTCTCGATGCCGAGCGCACGCAGCCGCTTCGCGATCTGTTCTGCGGTACGCGTTTCCCGGTTGCTGAGCTCCGGGTGCGCGTGAAAGTCGCGCCGCCATTCGATGGTCTTCGGCTCGACGGCCTTGGCGGCCGCATCGAGCTGGGCGCTCGTGATCGTGCCGCCGGCGGCGGATGCCGCTGCGGAAATCACCAGGGACGTGAGGAGAACTCCGGCCGGGCGGTTGTGCATACAGGGACCTTCGCTGGGGCACGGGCGTTAACGCGCCATGATGATTGCTATTTATCCCCGGCCGGGCAACCCCTTACAATCGGGCGGGTTTGGGGCTTGAAGGGAGCACCCTCCGTGCAGACGGCGAATGAAGGTCGAGCGGCGCCTACTCCACCCAGAGACGGCGCGCTACATGAGCAGGAACCGGCGTACGAGCCGCCGCAGGCAATCGCGGACGACGCACGTTACTCGATGGAAACGCGGCTGATCCGCACGCTGCTGCACGCGTTCGGCAATCCGCCGATCGCTTTCTCGCTGTGGAACGGCGACCGGATCGCGCCGCTCGGCTCAGCGCCGGTGGCGACGCTGCACGTCCCGGACCGCCGCACGCTGCTACGCCTGTGCACGGACCCGGACCTGCAGTTCGGCGAGCTGTACAGCGCCGGCAAGATCGACGTGGACGGCAGCATCCTGCGGATGATCGAGGAGCTGTACGTGGGTGCTGCGGAGGCTGCGCAGCCGGTCTCGCTGCGGCGTCGCTTTGCGCAGTGGCGCCATCGCCGGCCCCGCAACACGCTGACGGGCTCGCGCGAGAATATCCATCATCACTACGACATCAGCAACGAGTTCTACGCGCTGTGGCTCGGCGAGACGATGGCCTACACGTGCGCGTACTTCCCGACGCCCGCGGCGACGCTCGACCAGGCGCAAATCGCGAAGATGGACCACGTGTGCCGCAAGGTCCGGCTGAATCGCGGCGAGCGCGTCGTCGAAGCGGGCTGCGGCTGGGGCGCGCTCGCCCTGCACATGGCGCGTCACTACGGCGTGAAGGTGCGGGCGTTCAATATTTCACGCGAGCAGATTTCCTATGCGCGGCAGCGCGCACTGCGCGAAGGACTCGCGAACGAAGTCGAATTCGTCGAGGACGACTACCGCAACATCAGCGGTCACTACGACAAGTTCATGTCGGTCGGCATGCTCGAGCACGTCGGAGTCGAGAACTATCCGGAGCTCGGGCGCGTCATCAAGGGCTGCCTGAAGGACAGCGGCCTCGGCCTGATCCATTCGATCGGCCGCAACGTCGCCAAGCCGATGCACCGCTGGATCGACCGGCGCATCTTCCCGGGCGCGCAGCCGCCGTCGCTGCGGGAAATGATGGACATCTTCGAGGGCTGCACCTTCTCGGTGCTCGACGTCGAGAACATTCGCCTGCACTACGCGAAGACGCTCGAGTGGTGGCACACGCTGTACGAGCGCTCCGCCGACCGCGTCGCGAAGATGTTCGACGAGCGCTTCGTTCGCATGTGGCGGCTGTACCTGCTCGGCTCGCAGGCCGCGTTCAACGTCGGCGAGCTGCAACTGTTCCAGGTGGTGTTCGCGCCCGGCCGCAACAACCAGATTCCCTGGACGCGGGCCGATATCTACGGCAGATGAGCGAACGCGAGTCCTGCGATGTCCTGATCGTGGGCGGCGGGCCGGCGGGCTCGTCGTGCGCGCGTCTGCTGCGCCGTGCGGGACTCGACGTGCTGATCCTCGACAAGAGCGAGTTTCCGCGCGACAAGGTCTGCGCCGGCTGGATCACGCCGCAGGTCGTCGCAGAGCTCGAGATCGATACGCGCGACTATGAAAACGGCCGCGTGCTGCAGCCGATCAAGAGCTTCATCGCCGGCATGGGCGAGCGCGCCGGCAAGCCGGTGCATTACGACAAGATCGTCAGCTACGGCATCCGTCGCTGCGAATTCGACCACTACCTGCTGCAGCGTTCGGGTGCGCGGTTGCGTCTCGGCGAAGCGTGGGAAGGCATGGAGCGCGTCGACGGGCGCTGGCTCGTCAACGGTACGATCAGCGCTGCACTGGTGATCGGCGCCGGCGGGCACTTCTGCCCGGTCGCGCGCTTCCTCGGCGCGAATCTCGGCAAGGGCGAGCGTGCGATCGCCGCACAGGAAATCGAGTTCGAGATGAACGACGAGCAGGCTCTGCACTGCGGCGTCGAGCACGATCGCCCGGAGCTGTACTTCTGCGACGATCTGAAGGGCTACGGCTGGTGCTTTCGCAAAGGAAATTTTCTCAACGTCGGGCTCGGGCGCGAAGGCAATCACCGCTTGCCCGAGCACGTGCACGCGTTCAGCCGCTGGCTGCAGGCACAGGGCAAGGTGCCGGCCGATGCGCCGTCACGTTTCAAGGGTCATGCGTATCTGCTGTATTCACATGCGAAGCGGCCGGTCGTCGGCGACGGCGTGCTGATCATCGGCGACGCTGCGGGCCTCGCGTATCCCGAGAGCGGCGAGGGCATCCGGCCCGCGATCGAGTCGGGCCTGATGGCGGCGCAGATCGTCGCCAACGCGCGTGGCGACTACAGCAGGCAACGTCTGGACGAGTACGAGGCGCAGCTAGAAGCTCGCTTCGGCGAGCGCAACGGCACTTCGCTCGCCAGCTCGCTGCCGGAGTCATGGAAGCTCGCGCTCGCACGATCGCTCATGCAGACGCAGTGGTTCACGCGGAACGTCGTCATCAACCGCTGGTTCCTGCACGCCGATACCGCGCCGCTGCGGGCATAGCTTGTCCAAAGCAGTCACATACGTTCTGGTCCTGGCGTTCCTGGTCGGCAAAGCGGCTTTCGTCCGCGCCGATGTAGTCGAACAGACGTTCCAATTCGACTGCGACGTCCCGCCCGGCAAGGTTTCCGAATGGAATGGCACTGTCCCACCTGCGATGACGCAAGTCTCCGGTCGTATTCAGCTGATCGAGGCGCGTCATGACGAGCGATGGCTGCCGTCCGCGAGCGTCCGTGTGGTGCAGGCCGAGGAGAAAATCGGGTTGCGGCTCTATGTGACACCCGACGCGCCACAGGTATTGCAGGTCGAGCTTCTGCGACCAGGCAGCAAGAATCAGAATGACCGCGGGTTGCTCACGACGGTCCCAGCGGACACACACTCCGTCGCGTTCACGCTGTCAGCCACGGCAGCGGGCGACATCAGAGTGACAATCGGGGGTAAGGACGCGTCGCTGGCTGCGACCCACTTCCGTGCGCAGAAAATCTCACTCTCCTGCTCAACCGGGGAGTTCAAATTCGTCGATGTGTCGGTGAAATCGAACGTCGGCAAGTGAGATCTGCCGCTGACCAGGCGCGTCATTCCGTCCGCTCGATGCTGATCACTTTTCCGTCGACGATCGTGACCAGCATCGGCAGCGCGCGGTTGCTGGCCTGGTAGCGCCAGCGCTCGGTGACCTTCACGCCAATCTTGTTGGTGTTGCCGAGCGTGTTGCGCGCGTACACGTCTTCGTGCGAGACGTCCTTCTGCTGCGGCTCGCCGCACTTTTCCAGAATCTCGGCGCTGCTGCTGGTCTCGCTCACGACCCACTTGCCGCAACGCATGGATTCGGCCGACGCCGCCAGCGGCACGAGCAGCAGGGACGCGGCGATGAATGCAATCTGGCGCATGCCGCTAGGATAGCCGATCAGCCGTTCGCGATCCTCTCCGGTTCGCGCGCGGCATGCGTGCGCTTGGTTCTGCGATACCCCAGGTGCGCGATATCCGGCGGGAAGAACATCGCCCAGTTCCATTCCAGGAACAGGCGCGTCTTGCGCGCCAGCGTCGGGATCTTCAGCAGATAGACGCCGCGCCACAGCAGCCAGGCGACGAAGCCCGAGATGCGCAGGCCGAACATCTCGGCGACGGCTTTGTTATGACCAATCGTCGCGAGCTGGCCGACGGGCTTGAACGCGAACGGCCGCGTCGCCTGGCCGCGCAGTTTGGCTGAGATGTTGCGCGCCAGCTGTCGCGCCTGCCGGTCGGCGAATTGCGCAGTCGGCGGACATACCTTGCCGTCCAGTTGATTCGGCACGGCCGCGCAATCGCCCAGCGCCCATACGCCTTCGAAGCCGGGCACCGACATATCCGGGTCCACGCGCACACGGCCGCGCTCCTTCGGCAGCGGCGACTCGGTGACCAGCGGGCTCGGGCTCGTGCCGATGGTGCAGACGATCGTGCCGGCCGGAATGATTTCGCCGTTACCGAGCGTCACCGAGCGGTCGTCGATGCGCACCGCACGCGCCTCCAGGCGAATATCCAGGCCGTGCATGCACATCTTGCGGCGCGCGAATTCGCCCAGCGACGCCGACAGCTCCGGCAGCAGGCGATTCTGTCCGTGCAGCAGGACGACGCGAATGTCGTCGCGCTGGATGCGCGGGTAGTACTTCAGGCTCGCTTGCAGGAAGTCGATCAGCTCGCCGGCGGTTTCGACGCCGCTGAAGCCGCCGCCGATGATCACGAACGTCGTGAGCCAGCGCCGTGCGCGCACGTCGGGCTGCAACTCCGCCTGCTCGAGCCGCGAGATCACGCGATTGCGCAGGAACAGCGAGTCGCCGAGCGTCTTGAGCGGCAGCGCGTGCTGCGCCATGCCTTTCACGAGATCGAGATTCGCGTTGACGCCGCAGGCGAGCACCAGCTGATCGTATTCGATGAGACCAGAGCCTTCGCCGAGGTAGTGAACCGTCTTCGTCTGATAGTCGATCTCCGTCACCTGCGCCATGCAGACGCTGGAGCAGCGGACCATCTGCCGATGCGGCGCGATCACGTGCCCGGGCAGGATCGAAGCGCCGATCACCTCCGGCAGCAGCGGATTGAAGGTGATGAAGTTCTCCTGGCTGACGAGCGTCAGGCGCCAGTCCGGCGGCAGCCGCCCTTCGAGCTGCTGCGCGAGCGTGATGCCGGCGAAACCGCCGCCGACTACGACGAGACGCTTGGGTTGGTCACTCATGTTGCTTGCTCCGCGCCGACAGCATCACTGCGTGGCCGTCGACGTCGCGTACCAGCAGCCCGGTGAAATCGCCGAGCGCCACCGGGCCCGGCGATACGTATCGATAGTGGCCGCGGCGAATCACCTGATCGCCGCTGTCGATGGCCGCGGTCACGTTGACCTGCCAGTGCCAGTCGTCGTTCGACTGGGTATCCACCGGCATCGGCCGGCCCGTGCGCGGCGCCAGGTATTCGAGCAGCTCGATGCCGGGGCCATGCGCGGCACGCAGCGCCGTGATTCGCAGCCGCGCACCGAACACATTGTTCAGATGCTCCTGCTCGACGCCATAGTTCTCGCTCGTGCCGGCGATCGTCATGCCGAGCGCATCGCGATAGAACGACAGGCTCACAGCCGTATCGGCGACGACGATCGCGGTGTGATCGATGCCGAGGAACAGTTGCTCCTTGCGCTGCCATCGCGGGTCGCCTTTGCCGGCCGGAAAGTGCAGCACTTCGAGATGATTGCCGTCCGGGTCGCGGAAGTAGAACGCCTCGATGCCGCCGGCATTCGGATTCCACGCCGGCAGCAGCTGCGGCCCGCTCGACGCGTGCTGTACGTGGTGCTCGCGTAGTCGACGATACGCGGCATCCATGTCCGACACGATGATCGCGGCGTGCTGGAACCAGCCGTCGTTGCTCTTCGAGTCGGCGGGAATCGGCCGGCCGCGCGGCGCAAGGAACTCCATCAGCTCGATGCGCTCGTCGCCGAGCCGCAACGTCGCGGTCCGCAAGCGCAGGCCGAAAACGCCGTACAGGCGCTCGTACTTCTCGCCGGTCACTTCGGATTCCGCGACGCGCTGGAACTCGAGCACGCCCGTGTAGAAGTCGACCGCGCGATCGAGGTCGTTGACCGTGATGCCGATGGAGTCGACCGACGCTACGACAGGCTGCGCCGCGTGCGCGAGGGAGCACGCAACGACCGCGAGCAGGGCGAATACGATCCGGTTCACTGTGTTCATGCGGGCGCCACCTCCGCCGGCGCGGCAGCGGCCATGAGTTGCGGAGCGAGTCTGTCAGCCAGCCGCAATGCCCACGCGTAGATCGTGAGAGACGGATTCACGCGGCTCGAGCGCGGCAGGATGCTGCCGTCCGCGACATGGAGTCCGTCGAGGCCGTGCACGCGACCGAGCGGGTCGACGGCCGAGCGAGCAGGATCATTGCCGGTTACGAGTGTCCCGCACGCGTGTGCAGTACCGGCGAGACCGATGCGTTCCGCGAACGCGAGTGTGCCCGCACGCGCCAGCGCCAGCCGGAACTGCGCGACGAGCTTCTGGTGTTCGGCGAGCGCTGGGGCCGAGCGCTGTGAGTCGTAGTCAAGCGTCGACAGGTCATCACGACGTCGCCCGCCATCGATCACGCGATTCGCGGGATGCGATCCGTCCTCGGTCTGCAGGAAGAAGCCGTAGGCGCGATCGCCCATCTCCCGCGCCAGCAGCCGCGGCACGACGCCGGGAATCAGCGTCCCGATCAGCTCGCCATCGAAGCCTAGCGGTTGAATACTGCTGTGAGGCAGCGTGTCGTTGAGCAGCAGCGTCGTCTTGCGGATCAGATCGGATTTGCGCGAGCTCGTGAGCGCGACGACGGCGGTCAGCAGATGCAGCTTCAGATAACGGCCGGCGAGGTCGGCGACCGGCAATCGTCTGCCGTCCTCGGTTCGCTGCAGGTAGCGTTGCAACAGTCGCGGCGAATGCAGTGCGCCTGCGGCCAGCACGACAGCCTTCGCTTGCAATGAGCGCCCGTCACTCAAGCGTACTCCGCTGATGCGGAGCGGGTTCGTTGGTGAGCCGAGCAGCTCGGCGACCGGCGTGCCGGTCAGGATCGTGACATTGTCGCGCTGGCGCAGTTTGGAGAGAAACGCAGTTTCGGCGTCGCTCTTCAGGTCGGCGACGGACGCGAAGCCATCGAAGCGGCTCGCTTCGAGGCGGTTGTCGCGGATCGTCGAGTGCAGTCCCATCTGCAGCGGTTCCGTGCGCCATCCGGTCGAGCGTGTTTGAATGCGCGCCAGGATGCGGGCGAGATCCGGCTCGGTGTCGAACGTGCGCACGCCGAGCATCTGCTCGGCCTGGTCGTAGTAAGGCGCGAGCTCGTCGTAGCCGAACGGCCACGCAAGACACTGGTGCGCGCCGTCGGCTTCGAATTCGTGGCGTCCGTAACGCAGCAACGCCGCGCCGTACCACTTGGTCTTGCCGCCCAGGTTGAAGTATTCCTCGGGCGCGAAACTGCGTCCGGCGCCGTCGCGCCACACCTCTTTGCTCTTGAATGACGACTGGTGCACGACCTTGGCGAAGTCGAGCGTGCTCGCGTCGCGTGGCAAGGCGTCGCCCTTCTCGACGATGGCTGTGCGCAGGCCGGCAGCAGCGAAGCGGTAAGCGGCCGCAGCGCCGCCCGCGCCAGAGCCGACGACAATTGCGTCGTAGCTGGAAAGATCGTTCATGGCTGGTATCCGCAGTGAATGCAGCGTTGATCGGGGGTGTGCATGAGCTTCGAGCACTTGACCGAAGCCGCGCCGCGGAGCTTCAGGTGCATTGCCACGGCCGCCTGCATCGCCAGCACGGGCGCGACGAAGTAGATCCACAGGCCGCTCCACATGCCCGCAGGAAAGGCCGACGCGAAGCTGCGCGCGGGATTCATGCTCATGCCGGAGTAGGGCGCCTCGAAGGTGATGAACAGCGCCACCAGCAGTCCCGCGAACAATCCGGTGTAGCGCATGTAACGCTCGGAGTTCGACGCACGCAGGACCATCGTCATCATCAGGAACGAGATGCCGAACTCCGCAGCGAACGCGATCGTCACGCCGTGCAGTGGCATCGTGGCGGCGTGTGCGACCGGCGGCTGCACGAACGCATCGCCCAGGACCGCGCGAACCAGCAGCACCCCGAGCGTGCCGCCGATGAACTGCGCCAGGATGTAGAACGCAGCATCCCAGCGGGCGACGTGCTTCAGCCGCAGGAACGCCAGTGTGATCGCCGGATTCATGTGCGCGCCGGAGCGCTTGCCCCACGGCGAATGGATCAGCGCGATCGCGGTCAGTCCCATGGCGACGCCACCGAGCGCGCGTCGCACGTTGCCATCCGCAATCGCGTGGTGCAGAGGCGAGCGCGGGTAATCGAGGGCGGTCGCGAACACGCCCGCCGACACCATGAACATGCCGAGCGCCCAACCCTCGATCAGGTACTCGGGCCAGTGGCGGAGGAGGAGGCTGTAGGCTGTAGGCTGTAGGCTGTAGCCAGAAGCGGAAGAAGACGCTCCTTCCTTCTCGTCCGCGATTGTGATGTTCGCTCGTTGCATGCTGCGCGCTCGACTAATGAATCTCTGACTCTTCTCTGGCTACAGCCTACGGCCTACAGCCTTCAGCCTTCTTCTTCAGCCTCCCGTCTCGAAGCCGGGATACAGCGTCATGCCGCCGTCGACGAACAGGCTCACGCCGTGCACGTAGTCGGCATAGTCGGACGCGAGCCACACCGCCGCGCGGCCGATCTCGGCGGGCTCGCCGATGCGCTTGTACGGAATCAGCTTCAGCAGCTCGTTGTAGGCCTCGGGCGTATCCCACGCCTGCATGTTGATGGGCGTGCGGATCGCGCCGGGGCAGATGCTGTTGACGCGAATGCGGTACGGCGCAACCTCCTGCGCGATGCTCTTCATCATGAGCATCACGCCGCCCTTCGACGCCGCGTAGTTCACGTGGCCGGCCCACGGAATGACTTCGTGCACCGAGCTGATGCACAGGATCTTGCCGGCGGCGCACGAGACTTCCGGGCGCACGCCGCGGCGCTTGAACTCGCGCACTGCTTCGCGCGAGCACAGGAACTGGCCGGTCAGGTTGACGCCGATGACCTTGTTCCATTGCTTGAGCGTCAGCTCTTCGAACGGCGCGTCCTGCTGCAGGCCGGCGTTGTTCACGAGAATGTCGATGGTGCCGAATTCGTCGAGCATGCGAGCGAACATGCGTTGGACCTGCGCCTCGTCCGACACGTCGGCACCGACAGCTATTGCGCGCACGCCGAACTTCTCCGCCTCGCTGCACACAGCGCGCGCTTTGTCCTCGCCGGAGGAGTAGTTCACGACCACGTCGGCGCCAGCTTCGGCGAGCGCCAGCGCGATGCCGCGGCCGATGCCGGAGCTCGCGCCAGTGACGAGCGCCTTCTGGCCGCGCAGCAGTTGCTGCGGTGGGCACGAGGGCATGATGGGGGAGGGCATGGAGGAGGAGGGAGCAGGTTGGGGGTTCATGGGGGAGGCTCGTGATGGAGGTGATGAGGGTGATGAGGTGATGGGTCAGTCGTCGCGCGGGGAGCGGCGGCGATCGCCGTGCTCGGGCAGGCGCGGCTTCAGCAGTTTCGCGACCAGGCCGGTCCAGCCGGTCTGGTGGCAGGCGCCGACGCCGCGGCCGCTATCGCCGTGGAAGTACTCGTGGAACAGCAGGTAATCGCGGAAGTGCGGATCGCTCTGCAGCTGCGGGTACTGGCCGAGCACCGGCCGCACGCCGCGCTCGTCCTTGAGGAACAGCCGCTCGAGTCGCGTCGCGATCTCGTCCGCGATCTGATCGATCGTGCGCAGCTGGCCGGAGCCGGTCGGGCACTCGACCCGGAAGTCATCGCCGTAGTAGTGATGAAACTTCTGCAGCGACTCGATGATCAGGAAGTTCACCGGGAACCAGACCGGTCCGCGCCAGTTCGAGTTGCCGCCGAACAGGCCGGAGTCCGACTCCGCCGGCAGGTACCGCACGAACAGGTCCATGCCGTTCACCTGGAACACATACGGATCGCGCTCGTGCACCTTGGAGATGGCGCGCACCCCGTAGTCGGAGAGGAACTCGTTCTCGTCGAGCATGCGCACCAGCAGCTTCTTCATGCGATGGCCGCGCAGCAGCGACAGCAGCCGGCGCTTGCCGCGACCCTGCTGGTCCCAGTGCGACACGAGGTTGGCGAGGTCGGGCCGATAGCTCAGGAACCATTCGAGGCGCGCCGCGAACTCGGGCACGCGCTCCAGCAGCTCCGGCTCGAGCGTTTCGACCGCGAACAAAGGGATCAGTCCGACCATCGAGCGCACTTTGAGCGGCGTGGTGCGGCCGTCGGGCGTATGCAGCACGTCGTAGAAGAACTTGTCCGTGTCGTCCCACAGCCCGATGCTGTCCTCGCCGAACGTGCTCATCGCTTCGGCGATGTGCAGGAAGTGTTCGAAGAATTTGGTCGCGACGTCCTCGTAGACGTTGTTGTGCTGAGCGAGCTCGAGCGCAATGCGCATCAGGTTCAGCGCATACATCGCCATCCAGCTGGTGCCGTCGGCCTGGTCGATGTGACCGCCGGTCGGCAGCGTCGCGCTGCGGTCGAATACGCCGATGTTGTCGAGGCCGAGGAAGCCGCCCTGGAACACGTTGCGTCCCTCGGCGTCCTTGCGATTCACCCACCACGTGAAGTTCAGCATCAGCTTGTGAAACACGCGCTCGAGGAACTTCAGGTCGCCGTCGTCGCCGCGCTGCTTGCGGTCGATCTGGAACACGCGCCACGTCGCCCAGGCGTGCACCGGCGGATTGACGTCGCTGAAGGCCCATTCGTAGGCCGGCATCTGCCCGTTCGGGTGCATGTACCACTCGCGCGTCAGCAGCACGAGCTGCTCCTTGGCGAACTCGGCGTCGATCAGCGCCAGCGGGATCGTGTGGAACGCCAGGTCCCACGCGGCGTACCAGGGGTATTCCCATTTGTCCGGCATCGAGATGATGTCGGCGTTGTTGAGATGCTCCCATTCCCAGTTGCGGCCGTGCTGGCGCGACGACGGTGGCGGCGGCTGCGTTTCGTCGCCCTTCAGCCACTCGGGTACGTCGAAGTAGAAGAACTGCTTGCTCCAGATCATTCCGGCGAAGGCCTGGCGCTGCACCAGGCGACGATCCGCGTCGCCCAGGTCGTGCTGGATCTCCTCGTAAAACTGGTCGGCTTCGCGAATGCGGGCCGCGAAGATCGCGTCGAAGTCGGCGAACGGCCGCGCATGCGTGGCCTTCGCGAGCCGCGTGCGCAGCTCGACCGAGCCGCCGGCGGGCACGTCGAGCTTGTACCAGGCCGCCGCTTTCGTGCCTTCGTGCGCCGGATTCACGGCGTGCATATGGTGGTGCACGACGCGCTCGTGGAACGCATCCTTGACGTGTCCGCTGTTCGGCGTGCCGTGCAGACGCTGGAAGTTGGTCTCGTTGTCCGTGAAGATGAAGTTCGGGCTGTGGTCCGCATGCCAGCGATACTCGCCGAGCTGATCGTGGTGGACCTCGACGTGTCCGTGCGCCAGCGCCATGCGTGGCTTGGCGGCACCGTGACGCCACGACCAGGTGTTGCGGAAGAACAGCTGCGGCAGGACGTGCAACGACGCGGCTTCGGGCCCGCGGTTGTGTACCGTAATGCGCATCAGCACGTCGTCGACGTCGGCTTGCGCGTATTCGACGAACACGTCGAAGTAGCGGTTCTCTGCGAACACGCCGGTGTCGATGAGCTCGTACTCCGGCTCGCTCGAGCCGCGGCGCCGGTTTTCCTCGACCAGCGCCGAGTACGGATACGCGCTCTGCGGATACTTGTAGAGCATCTTCAGGTACGAGTGCGTCGGCGTCGCGTCGAGGTAGTAGTACAGCTCCTTGACGTCTTCGCCGTGGTTGCCCTCGCTGTTGGTCAGGCCGAACAGGCGCTCCTTCAGGATCGGGTCGTGCCCGTTCCACAACGCCAGCGACAGGCACAGCCGCTGCTCGTTATCGGAGAAGCCGGCGAGACCGTCTTCGCCCCAGCGATAGACGCGGCTGCGCGCGTGATCGTGCGGGAAGTAGTCCCACGCCGTGCCGTGCGCGCTGTAGTCTTCGCGCACCGTGCCCCACTGACGCTCGCTCAGGTACGGGCCCCACTTCTTCCACGCGAGCTCGTGCGGATGACACTGCGCGAGGCGCGCACGCTCCGCCGAGCGCGTGTCACTTGCGGGACGCGGCGACACGTTTGCGCGTTTTGCTGCTGCGGGTCTGAGCTTCGCTTTCATTGATTTCGCTCCACGCTCGCAATGTTTCTGCCACGCCCCACGCCTGCGCGAAGCATCCGCGCGGCGCAAAGGGCGCCTCTGCATCGAAGATCTCGCTCACCTGCCCGATGCAGGCGTCGCGCAAATGCGCGGCGACGCCGTCGAGCACTGCCAGGGCTGCCGGCGCATCGTTGTAGATGCGGTAGTGCGCGACGGCGAGCGGCCCGAGCAGCCAGCTCCACACGGTGCCCTGGTGATAGGCCGCGTCGCGGTCGTAAGGCGAGGCGCCGTAGTGCGACACATACCGCGAATCCGACGGCGCGAGGCTGCGCAGGCCAACCGGCGTCCACAGCTCCTGCAGGCATTTGTCGAGCACGGCTTGCGCGCGGCCGTTCTCCAGCAGCGGATGTCGTAACGAGACTGCAAAGATCTGGTTCGGCCGCAGACTTGCATCGTCACCAGCTGGGCCATCGACGACGTCGTACAGATATCCGCCTTGCTCGTTCCAGAAACGCTCATTGAAGCTGCGCGCCACTCGCTCCGACGCGGAGCCGTATTCGCGCGCTGCTTCCTTCTCGCCGAGCTGTTGCGCGAAGTCGCGCATGATCGCCAGCGCGTTGAACCACAGCGCATTGATCTCGACCGGCTTGCCGGTACGCGGCGTCACGACCCAGTCGCCGATCTTCGCGTCCATCCACGTGAGCTGTACGCCGTCCTCGCCCGCGCACAGCAAGCCGTCGCGCTCATCGACGCGGATGCCGTGCCGCGTGCCGTTCTGATGCCAGCGCACGATCGATTGCAATACCGGGAACAGCTCAGCGAGCAGTTTGCGATCGCCGCTGACCCGGACGTATTCGTCGATCGCGACGAAGTACCAGAGCGTCGCATCGACAGTGTTGTATTCGGGCGCATCCGCGCCGTCGGGAAAGCGGTTCGGCAGCAGCCCGTCGCTGACGAAGCGTGCGAACGTGCGCAGGATGTTCGCAGCGATCTCGGGACGGCCGGTCGACAGCGTCAGGCCGGGCAGCGCGATCATGGTGTCGCGGCCCCAGTCGCCGAACCACGGATAGCCGGCGATGACCGTCAGTCCGCCCTGGCGTTCGACAATGAACTGATCGGCGGCGAGCACGAGCTGTCGGGCGGATTCGGTGCCCTCCGGAACGAGCTGCAACAGAGCGGCCTGGCGTGCGCGCTCCGCTTCGAGTGCCTGCGCTGCGCGCGCCGGCTCGGCGTCGCTCGCGGTCAAGGTCATGGCGCCGCTCTCGCCGGCCGCGACCGTCATCGTGAACAGCGCTGGACGGAACAGGTCTTCGAGATCATCCAGTCCGCGCTCGGTCTCGGCGCGGTGCTTGAAATTCCAGTGCCATTCGGGCGCGAGCGCGCAAGTGCCGCGGTCCGCAAGCAAGCGATACGGCTGCGCGCCGAAATACGCGTCGACCCGAATGCCGCTACTGAGCTGAGTAACGAGCGTTTCGCGATAGCCGCGATGCTGCGAGTGATAGTCGCGATACGTGCAGAGCGGATTCAGCTGCAGCTGCACCGGCTCGCTGGAGCGCACCACCGAGAACTGCACATACGTGGTATTGGCGCCGTGCGCCATGCAGACGCGCTGCTCGATCCGCGCATCGCCGATCTGCCACGTCCATACCGGGATCGTGCCCTCGAGGCGGAACGAGTCGAGTAGCACGTAACCGCGCGGCGCGATCGTCCCGTCGCCATATTCGTTGGTCGACAGCTCGTAGCGCCGGCCGCGATAGGTCGCGACAGCATCGAGCTTCGCCACCATGAGCGTGCGCTCGAGCGGCGGCCGCAGCGACGCAACGAGCAAGCCGTGGTAGCGACGACTGTTCGCGCCGGCGATCGTGCCGCTGGCGAAGCCGCCCAGCCCGTTGGTCACGAGCCATTCGCGACGGACGGCGCCATCGAACTCGTTCAGGACGTCGCGGCTGAGCGTGATGTTCACGGCCTGACTCCCTCGACGAGCAGCGCAATCCGATACAACCGGTCGCGCGCGGTCAGGTAGAGCGTCTTACCATCGTCGCCGCCCCACGCGAAGTTGTGGATCGGGCGCGGTGCAACGACGGTCCCCAGGTGTTGGCCCGATGCGGAGTAGATACGCAGACCGTCGGGCGCCGCAAGGTAAACGTTGCCGGCCGTGTCGACCTTGATGCCGTCGAGCGCTTCTTCGCCCGGCAGTTCCTGAGTCACATCGATGAAGGTCTCGCTCGCGCCCAGCGTGCCGTCGCGCTGCACTGGGAAGCGGAGCACCACTTTGCGCTGCGGGTCCCAGTTGCCGACGTACAGCTGCCGGCCGCCCGGCGCGAAGGCGATGCCGTTCGGGCCTTTGAGCTGGTCGCTCAGCAAGGTCGTACGGCCGCGGAACGTGCGATAAACACCGCTGAACGTCAGCTCCCGGCGCGGATCGTCGTAGAACTTCGGCAGGCCGAACGGCGGATCGGTGAAGTAGACCGCGCCGTCGGCGGCATACACCAGGTCGTTCGGACTGTTGAGACGCTTGCCCTGATAGCTGTCGGCAAGCACGGTCTGGCTGCCGTCGCTCTCGACGCGCACGACGCGATGATTGCCGTGCTGGTTGATCGTGAGCCGGCCCTGGGCGTCGAGCGTCAGGCCGTTCGAGCCTGGCTGGCCGAACTCGGCGACGTCATTGCCCGCATAGCCGCTGTTCTGCAGGAACACCCGCAGCTGCTGCGTGCGTTCGTCCCACTCGTAGATGCGATTCGCGTTCGGGTCGCTGAACAGCAGGCGCTGTTCGCGACGCTGCCACACCGGGCCTTCCGTGAACTGGAAGCCCTCGGCCAGCTTGAACAGCTTCGCGTTGGCCGGAACGATGCGGTCGAGCGCGGAGGCGTTGTGCACCACGCGCACGTTGACTTCCTGCGGCGGCACTGCAACGGGCCCGCCGCTGCCGGGCTGGAACGTCAGTTTCGCGAGCCGCAGCCAGATGAAGTTGCTCGGCGGATCGGAGATCGGTCCGTTGATGCCGAAGATCGCCAGCTGGATCTTCTGGCCGGGCTTCACGTTGCGACCGACCAGCAGGCGATTGGTCGCATTCCAGCCGGCCACCACGGAGCCGCCGCTCTGGCCGGTGAGCCGCGACAGCTCGCCGTCGACCCAGACTTCGGCGTAATCATCGAGTGAGGTTTCGAGCTCGACGTTCGTGCCGGCGACGCCGACGCCGTCCACTGCCTCGGGCACCGTGATCGCAATCCGGTACCAGTTGAACGAGATGCGTCCATGGCCGCGCCGCGCCGACAAGGTCGCGGGATCGAGCGTCGGCCACGACGAGTCGTCGAAGTCGCGGACGCCGGCGTGCGGCTGATAGTCCCAAGTGTCGACCGGCGCACCGGTCGGCTGGCCGTTCGCATCCGGGGCGCGATGCTGTGCAGGAATCAGCTGCACGTCGCTGTACCGCCAGGCACCCTGCACGAGCTCGACGCCACGCTGCGTAGTGAGGTCGATCGTTGCTCCCACCCGGGCGGGGCTGTCCGCGTGCGACTTCGTGACGTGCGTGAGGCACAGCACGAAGCACAGGTAAAAGAGTGCCGTGAAGCGCATGACCGCTACTCCTTGTTGCCGATCGCAGCCGCGCCGGCGATCGCGATCTCTTCGTCCTGCGCCGCGCTCGCCGCGCCGCTGACGCCGATCGCGCCGACCACTTTGCCGTCGACCATGATCGGAATGCCGCCCTGGAGCGGGGTGAACGGCGCCACGGCCGCGACGTCGAGCATCGCGTAGCGGCCCTTGTTGACGCTGTCCTCGAAGAAGCGCGTCGGCTTCGCGAACAACGCCGCGGTACGCGCCTTGCCGATCGAGACGGCCGAGGCGTTCGCGAACGTGCCATCGAGCCGCTCGAGATAGATCACGGTGCCGGCTGGATCGACGACCGCGATCGCGCCGCCCGGCGCGTTCTTGGTGCGGGCATAGCTGAGCGCCGCCGCAACGGCGGACTTCGCGCCTTCGAGCGTCAGCGCCGGTTGCGTCGTGAGATCTGCGGCGAGCGCCGAGCCGGTGACGGCGAGCGCAAGAGTAATGAGTGACTTCATGACATTGCTCCTGTTACATCGCCATCTGCAGGCGCGCATGCTGCGCGGCCAGGCTGAGATAGGCAGTGGGATCGAGACTGGAATAGGGACGTTCGTCGTTGCGCTCGATGCGGCGCAGCGCTTCGGCGACGCGTTTCGGCGTACCCAGATCGCTCCAGCCGCAAGGCGGCACTGGCAGCACGCGCAGCGATTGCTCCGCGCCTTCGAGCACGTGCCGCGAGAAATCGAGCTCGGGCAGTCGGCCGTAGAGCTCGGAAGTGGCGAGCGGGTCCTGCGGATCCGCGCGGTCCTGGGCGACGACGCGGCGCATGTCCGCGACGATCTGCGGATAGCGCTGCTCGAACATGCGAACGAACGCACGCACCGACGCCGCGAGAATGAAGGCATTCCACAGGCCGCCACGCTCGATGAGCGAGCGGGCGAGCACAGCCGGCGGCTTCTCGACGAACTGCGCGACGCGGAAGCCGTTCGTGCCGTCGCCGGTGCTCGGCAAAATGTAGCCGAGCTCGGGATCCGCTTCGTCGGGGCCGATGCCGAGCAGGTAGATCTCATCGCGCTCGGCGCGGATCTTCGTCATCGCGCCGCGCAGCGAGCGCGCCAGCGTCCGTTCGTCGCGAACGTAGTGATCCGAGGGCAGCACGACGACGCGCGCCTGCGGATCGCGTGCTTCGATATGCAGTAGTGGCAGCAGCAGGCCGGCGGCGGTGCCGCGATTCTCCGGCTGCACGATGATGTTCTGCGAGGGCAGCGACCACAGCGGACCTTGCCACCAGCGCCGATGCTGTTCGGCGACGATGGTGCAGATGCGCTGACGAGGAGCGACTGCCTCGGCGCGATGCAGGGCTTCCTGCAGCAGCGAAGGCCCGTCGTGCAGCGAGCAGAACTGCTTCGGAACCGCCACGCCGTTGGTCGTGGTCAGTGCGCGCAGACGACTGCCTTCGCCGGCAGCAAGTACCAGTGCCCAAGTGCTCATCGCGGCCGCCTCGCGATCGCACCCATCTGCCAGTAGCTGGCGCGGCGCGTGCTGCGCGACCAGCGGGACGGGTCGAGCATCGTGCGTGCGACAGGACTCTCCGGCATCCATGTGCGCGACGTGCGCTGCGCCGCTATGTCCGCTTCGGTCAGCGCCATCAGGCGCGGCTCGGCATCGAATGAACTACGCATGTGCAGGCTCCCCAGAAAAAGGACCGCGGCCTGCGCCCCGGTCCTCGTTGATGACGATCAGCTCTTCTTCTTGTCCGCCGGCGTCGGGTCGACGACTTTGACGACGCGCGCACCGACGATCTTTTCGCAGGTGCCGGCTGGCACGTAGATCCACGCTTCCGGATTGCTGTCGGTCGTCACGTGGCTGTGGCAGGCGTTCGTGCTCGTCGCACAGTCGTTCTTGCCGGCCTTGATGACGCCGGCGCACTGTTCCTGACCTTCATGATCGGCCGGCGCAGCGGTCGCGATGGACGCCGCGCCGAGCGCGAGCAGCGAGGCCATCGCAGTGCGCAGCAGATTCGAGTTGCTCATGTGTTTGCTCCCAGGTTGGTTGTTGATGAGTCGACGGCGACAGCAGTGCACGGCGTATGCCAGCGGCCGCGTCTCGTGCGACGACAGTCGAGCAAGGTCCAAAACGAGTTCCGTTCCGCAAGCGCTTGCGTGCGCGCCGCCGACGCCTGGAAGGGCCCGCAACGAATTGCGGCTCGTCGTTTGCGGCCTGCCGCAGGAAGCGGTGGCGGCCCGCAATCCGTTGCTTGGTGCGTCGGCGTAGCAACAGCGGGAGCCGCGCTAACGCGGGCTAGTGGCGCATCTTGCGAGTGGCACACGATCTGCAGCAGTTCGTGCGCGCGCCCGAGCTATCGAGGGCGCTAATGGCAATGCATCAGGAGAAAGTTCACATGTCGAATCGTTTCATCGCTCTCGTCACCTTGCTCTTTGCGCTGTGTACGGCCAGCTTCAGCGCGAGCGCGGGGCCGCAGTTCACCGTCGCTCTGCAGGGCTACGATCCCGTGTCGTATTTCGACGGGTCGGCGCCGCAGAAGGGAGATTTCACGCACGCCGTGCACTGGAACGGCGCTACCTGGCTGTTCACCAACGACGAGCACGCCAACCGCTTCAAGCAGAATCCGGCGAAGTACGCGCCGCAGTTCGACGGCTACTGCGCCTTCGCCGCTTCGAAGGGTTACAAGGCGCCGGGCGAGGCGCTGACCGGCGTCGTCGTCGACGACAAGCTCTATCTCAACTTCAACGACCAGGCGAAGAAGATGTGGAGCGAGGACGTGCCCGGCAACATCAAGAAGGGCGAGGCCAACTGGCCGAAGATCAATACCTATTGATGGAGCCAACCATGAGACGCGCATCGCTTGCTGCGCTGGGCATGATCGCGGTCTGTGCGGCGACGGCGCGGGCCGATGAAGCCGCGCCGCTCGTCGTGCACCGGACAGTGAACGTCGATGGCGTCTCGATCTTCTATCGCGAAGCGGGGCCGCCGGATGCGCCGGCGGTCCTGCTGTTGCACGGCTTTCCGAGCTCCTCGTTCATGTATCGCAACCTCATGCCGCCGCTCGCGCGCCGCTACCGCGTCATCGCGCCGGACTATCCGGGTTTCGGTCAGAGCGAGTTCCCGCCCGCGAGCCGTTACCCGTACACGTTCGAACGACTCGCGCGGACGATGCAGCGCTTCACGGAGAGCGTCGGCCTGCCGCGCTACGCGCTCTACATCCAGGACTACGGCGCGCCGATCGGCTTGCGCATGGCGCTGGCGCATCCGGAGCGTGTCACGGCGCTGATCGTGCAAAACGGCAACGCCTATGCGGAAGGCCTGAGCGTCGGCTGGGATCCGCTGCGCGCGTACTGGCAGGAGCCGACGCAACGCAATCGTGAAGGCCTGCGCGGCTGGCTGACTGCAGACGGAATACGGCAGCAGTACGTCGCCGGTGTGCCGGCATCGTTGCTCGAGCGCTTCAGCCCCGATACCTGGACGCTCGACTGGAGCCTGCTGCAGCGACCCGGGAACATCGACGTGCAACTCGATCTGTTCGGCGACTACCAGCACAACGTCGCGCTGTATCCGCAGTTTCAGCAGATGTTTCGCGAGCGGCAATTTCCCACGCTGATCGTTTGGGGCCGGCACGATGTGTTCTTTACGCTCGCCGGCGCGCAGGCGTACCAGCGTGACCTGCCGCAGGCTGAGCTGCACCTGCTCGACGCGGGCCACTTCGCGCTCGAAACGCACGCGACCGAGATTGCAACGACGATGCTCCAGTTCCTGGCGCGCACGCCGCCGCGTTGAAGCGACGCTCCCGACTGTAGTAAAACGTCGGGCTTGATGAATTCGCCGCAGATTCCCGCCAACGTTCTGCAGTTCATTGCCGAGCGAATCGATACGGTGCCTCAGCTCGAGTCGCTGCTGCTGCTGTGGGAAAATCAGCAGCGCGCGTGGACGGAGGAGGAGGTCGCGGGCCGTGTCTACGTATCGCGCGCTGACGCTGCGCAAATTCTGCAGGCCCTGCAGCGGCAGAACCTCGTGGCCGTGGAGTCGGCGGAGGCGCCGCGCTATCAGTACAACCCGCAGTGGGATCCGACGGGGCAGGTGATGCCGGAAGTCGCGGCAGCGTATCGCCGCCACCTTGTCCAGCTTGCAACGTTCATTCACTCTCGCGCTTCGACCGCGGTCCGCGAGTTCGCGCGCGCGTTCGATTTTAAGAAGGACAGATAACCGATGCTCGCCATCGTCAACGCGCTGGGGACGCTGACAGTAGGCCTGTGTGCCTTCCTGCTCCTGCGCGGCTATGCCCGCGTCAGGCAGCGTCTGCTGCTGTGGAGCGGCCTGTGCTTCGTCGGCCTGGCGATTTCGAACGCCGTGCTGTTCGTGGACCTGTCCATCTATCCGGCCGAGGTCAATCTGTATACGTGGCGGCTCGGGATCGCCGCAGTGTCGATGCTGCTGCTGCTTTACGGCCTCATTTTCGAGAGCGACTGACGCATGTTCGAAGGATTTCTGCTCGGCGTGATCGTAATTGCCTCGCTGGCGGCGAGCGCGTTCTTCCTGAAGTTCTGGCGGCAGACGCACGACAAGCTGTTTCTCGGCTTCAGCGCCGCGTTCGCCATCGAGGGTATCAACCGCCTCGCATTCCTGTTCCTGGACAATCCGAACGAGGGCAACCCGCTGATCTACACGATCCGGCTGTTCTCGTACCTGCTGATCCTCGCCGCGATCGTCAATAAGAACCGGGCGTGAATTCTTCGCGGCGGATGCCGAGCTTCTTGATGCGGAAGCGCGTCGTCGAGGGCTTGAGGTCGAGCAGGCGCGCCGCGCCGTGCGGCCCTTCGATCACGCCGCGCGTCTTCTTCAGCACTGCGATGAAGTGCTGGCGCTCGATCTCTTCCAGGCTGTAGACCGAAGCGTTGCCGGGCGCGGGCGCGCTGGCCGGCACGACGGTCTCTTTCGGCGCGGCGGCGGCGAAGCAGCTCTGCGGCCCGGCGTCGAGCGGCCAGTCGACGCGCAGCAGCTCGCCGCTCGACAGGATCGCGGCGCGCTCGATCGTGTTCTGCAGGTCGCGGATATTGCCCGGCCAGGAGTGCGCCTGCAGGGTTGCCAGTGTCGCGCCCTCGACGCCGCGCAGCGGCTTGCCGAGCTTGCGAGCGCACCGCTCCATGAAGAACTGTGCCAGCGCAGGGATGTCGTCGCTGGGCTCGCGCAGCGGCGGCACGTTGATCGGGAACACGTTGAGCCGATAGAACAGGTCTGCGCGGAAGCGGCCGCTCGCCACGTCCGCCTGCAGATCGCGGTTCGACGCGGCAATCACGCGCACGTTCACGCGCAACGATTTGGAGCTGCCGACGGGCTCGAATTCGCCTTCCTGCAGCACGCGCAGCAGCTTCGTCTGGGTATCGAGCGGCAGCTCGCTCACCTCGTCGAGGAATAGCGTCCCGCCGTCCGCCAGCTCGAAGCGGCCGATGCGCCGATCGGTCGCGCCGGTGAACGCGCCCTTGAGATGGCCGAACAGCTCGCTCTCGACCAGGCCCGCGGAGATCGCGCTGCAATTCAGCTTGACCAGCGCGCGCTCGCGACGCGGACTGCGCTCGTGGATGGCGCGCGCGATCAGCTCTTTGCCGGTCCCGGTCTCGCCGCGGATCAGCACCGTCGAGTCCGTGGCCGCGACCAGCTCGACCTGGCGCAGCGCCTGGCGCAGGGCCGGGCTGGTGCCGACGATGTCGCGATGATTCGCCTGCTCGCAGATTTCCTGCTGCAGGTAGCGGTTCTCGTTCTGCAGCCGCTCCTTGAGCCGTTCCACTTCGCTCAGCGCCGCCTTCAGGTCGGCCGTGCGCGCCGTGACTTTGCTTTCGAGGTCTTCGTTCGCCTGCGCGAGCTGCAGCTGCAACTGACGCATGCCGGCGTGCGTGCGCACGCGCGCCAGGACTTCCTGGTGCTCGAACGGCTTCACGACGTAGTCGGCGCCACCAGCGTCGAAGCCTTTGACCTTGTCTTCCAGCTCGCCGAGCGCGGTCATGAAAATGACGGGGATGCCCGCCGTTGCTGCAGACGCCTTCAGGCGCCGGCACACTTCGAACCCGTCGATGCCGGGCATCATGACGTCGAGCAGGATCACCAGCGGCATCGCGTAGCGCGCCTGCTCCAGCGCGCTCTCGCCCTCGCGGGCGACCAGCACGCGATAGCCTTCGCGCCCCAGCATCTCCACAAGCACCTTGACGTTGCTCTGGGTGTCGTCGACGACCAGGATCGAGTTGTTGAGTGCGGTGTTCATGACGCTCGCTCCGCCATCGGCCGCAGCGCTGCGCGCAGGCCTCGGGTGTCGTAGTCGGCAGCCAGGCTCGCGAGCGCGTCCACCGCATCGATCGTCGCCTGGTCACCCCGGCGCGATTCCTTGAGTCGGCTGCTCAGCCGTTGCACGTCACCGCTCAGCGCCAGCTCGTACAGCTCGCGCGCCAGCGCCGGCGGCAATACCAGGGTACTGAAGTCCGGGCGCGGGCGCGCCGCGGTAAATTCCGTCGATGACGCATGGCCGCGGCGCCAGGTGAGCTCGAGCAGGCGCCCAATGACCTCGACGACGTGATCGAGGCGCACCGGCTTGGTGATGAAATCGTCGCAGCCGGCCGCCACGCTCTGCACGCGTGTGTTCTCGAACGCGCTGGCGGACACCGCTACGATCGGTACGCGGGCCGCCGGCGTTGGCAGCTCGCGAATCTCGCGGATCGCGGCGAAGCCGTCTTTGATCGGCATCACCAGGTCCATGAAGATGAGGTCGGGCCGCAGTTGCTGCGCGAGCGCGACGGCCTGCGCGCCGTTGTCGGCCGCATCGACGTCGAAGCCGATCGACTTCAGCAGGCGCGAGAGAATGTGGCGGTTGTCGGCCTTGTCGTCGGCGATGAGGATGCGCCGGCGCGGGCCTTCGTAGCCGCTGACCGGCGCGCTCTGGCTCAGCGACTCGTCGCGCTGCGCGCCGACTTCCTCGACCTCGAGCTCGACTGTGAACGTGGCGCCCTTGCCGCGCTCGCTGCGAACCGTGAGCGCGCCGCCGAGCAACATCGTCAGCTTGCGCGAGATCGCGAGCCCGAGCCCGGTGCCCTCGATCGCGCGATCGGCCGGCCGCACCTGGTGGAACGGATCGAAGATCGTCTCCAGGTCGGCAGAGGCGATGCCGATGCCGGTGTCCTCGACGTCGAATTTCAGCTTGAGCCGGCCGCCGCCGAGGCGCGTCGCGGCCACCCGGAAACAGACGCTGCCGTGGTCCGTGAACTTCACCGCATTGCCGAGCAGGTTGAGGAGGATCTGCCGCAGCTTGCGGCCGTCCACGAGCACGAACGCGGGCAGTCGCGTTGCCGTCTGGTAGGTAAACATCAGGCCGGACTGCGTGGCGCGCACGCGGGCAACGTCGGCGACTTCGCGCAACAAGGTGTCGAGGTCGACGTGACCTAAGTCGAGCTGCAGTCGGCCGGACTCGATCTTCGCCAGGTCGAGGATCTCGCTGATGAGCGTCAGCAGGTGCTCGCCGCAGCTCTCGATGCCGGCGACGCTCTCGCGCTGGTCGGGCGGCACCGCCGGATCACGCCGCAGCAGCTGCGCGTAGCCGAGGATGCCGTTGAGCGGCGTACGCAGCTCGTGACTCATGTTCGCAAGGAACTCGGTCTTGGCGCGGTTCGCAGCCTCTGCGGCATTCTTCGCCAGCCGCAGCGCCTCGGCGGTTTCGCGCCGCGACAGCGCGCTCGAGACGATTTCAGCCAACAGCCGCAACAGGCGCAGATCTTCATCGGGCCAGGCGCGCTCGATGCCGATCGAGTGAAAGCCGAGGATGCCGATCGTGCGGTTGTGACACACCATCGGCACGGCGATGCGCGAGACCACTTCGTGCGAGCCGAGCAGGCCGTCGAGCTTGGCGAATCCCGGCGGCAGCTTCTCGGGACGCGACGCATTGAGCATGCGCTGCGCGAGAAAGTAGTCGAGCACTTCGGGCACGTCTTCGCGATGCATGACCGGCACGCGAATGGCGAGGTTGCCGCCGGCGGCGCGCGGCCAGACGTAGCGCAGCGTCGCCTTGCTCGCGTCGTCGTCGTACATGAAGATCATGCCGCGGTCGCTGCCGATGAAACGGCCGATCGCATCCAGCGTGCGCTCGATCTCGGCGTCGATGCCTTCGGCTTCGATGTTCATGAAGCGCGTGGAGGTCTCGGCGACCAAAGCTTCCAGCTCCAGACGGCGCGACAACGCCTGGTTCGTGCGCTGCATCTCCTGCTCGGCGCTCTGGCGTTCCAGCTCGGCCGCGCAGCGCGCGGCGAAAATGCGCAGGATGCCGAAATCGCGCTCCTGCCAGTTCTTCGGCGCGGTGTCGATGACGGCGAGATGGCCGATCACGCGGCCCGCCGCCGTCTTCAGCGGAATCGCGAGATAGGACTGCGCGCCCATCGCTTCCAGCGCCTCGCGCTCCACCGGGAACAGCTCGGCGATGTTGGAGTTGAAGGCAACGATGTCGCCGCCGAGCACGTTCTCGCACGGCGAGCCGGGCAGCGGATACTCCATGCCTTCCTGCAGGTTCGTGCCGTCCCACCAGGCGATCACGTGCGCGCGCGTGTTGTTCGCATCGAAGCGCGATGCAAACGCATAGCGGCTGTCGAGCGCCTGCGCGAGGCGCTGCACGAATTCGCGAAAGAAGGCGACGCCGGTCTGCGCCGCCGTGCCTTCGTCGATCAACCGCAGGATCTGCAGGTCTTTGGTGTCCACGCGTCGCAAGATGTTACTCCGTAACGTCTCGGGCCGGCCCGGTCACACCGGCCAGAGCGAGTTCGGCCGCCGCGCCAGCAGCTTGTCCACGGAGAAGGCGCCGGGGCCGTAGAAGATGATCACCAGCAGCATCAGGCCCCACAGGTAGTGCTGGCCGATCGCGGCCTCGAAGCCTTCCTGGAACAGCACGTGCGCATAGGAGATGACGGCCATGGCGTTGACGGCGAACAGGCCCAGCGCGCTCAGGCGCCCGGCCAGCCCGAGAATCACGAAGATCGGGAAGAACAGCTCGCCGAACGTGCCGACGTAGGCCGCGAGCGTCGGCGGCAGCAGCGGCACGTGATACTCGTCCTTGAACAGCGAGAGCGTCTGATCCCAGCTCTCGATCTTGAGCATGCCGGACTTCAGGAAAACCCAGCTGACCCAGACGCGCAGGTACACCGCGAAGAAGTTGGCGAGCAGGTCCAGGGCGCGGACCAGGGCGGCATAGGGGCGAGCAAGTGTATTGAGTTGCATAGCGGATCCTCGGAGTGTTCTTAGCGGATCTCGAAGTCGACCAGGGCCTGCAATTTCACGACGTGGCCGAGCACGAATGCAAGATCCGCATTGGGGTCGGCCTGCGCAGCGCGCTCGAAAGCCTCAGAGAGCGTTGCGCCCTGCATGAATGCGCGCAGCAGTGCGAATCCGGCGGCAGGGAGCTGGCGCAGCTCGACGTGGTCCTCGCGACGGATGATCAGCACGCGCGAGGAGCCGGCGTCGAGCGAGATCGATTGCTCGACTGCTCCGGGCTGGTTCGCCTTCCAGATCGCGAGCACCGGATAGCGCGACTCGATCAGTTGCAGCGCCGGGTGGACACGGAACACCAGCGAGTCGTAAGCATCCGGGCTGACGCCTGAGAGCGCAGAGATGTCGAACGACGGATGGTCGGCAGCGACGAGCACTTCCTGGTAGGCCCATTCGAGCCGCGCGACATCCGCGAAATACGCGAAGTCAGTGCCGCGCAGAGCGTCTTCGAGAAATGCAGCGAAGCGCTCGCCGACGAAATGCAGATTGCCGGAGCACGACGGATGGCGGCTCATGTAGTCGCGTCCGGTCTGCCGGAACCAGTCGGCGCCGGCGAGCCGCTCGATCACCGGAAACGTCGCGGCGAGCGCGCTCAGGAATCCTTCGCGTGCGTTGTTCGCGTAGATCGCAACGCGCGCTTCCGGAGCCAGCTCGCTCGCGGCGATCAGTGACGCGATCTGCGCGGGGTAGCCGTGCAGCGTGCCGTCGAGGAATGCGATCTGCAGCTCACGCAGCGATGGCACGGCGGCGCTCCAAGCGCATGTCGGCCTGCGCAGCTTCGGCAACCAGAACGTCGAGTGCGGGCAGCTCCGCGTCCCATTCGATCAGCGTCGGCACCGGGCCGAGGCGCTCGATAGCGAACTCGTAGAGCTCCCACACGGCGTCGCAGACCGGCGCCGAGTGGGTGTCGATGAGGATCTCGCCGCGCTCCAGCGGCTTGACCGTGTGGCCGGCGAGGTGAATCTCGCTGACGCCGACCGGCGCGACGTGCGTGATGAACTTGCGGGCGTCGAAGCCGTGATTGCGGGCGTTGACGTAGATGTTGTTGACGTCGAGCAGCACGCCGCAGTTGCTCTCGAACGCGAGCGCCGCGAGGAATTCCCATTCGGGGATCTCGCTGCACGCGAACTGCAGGTAGCTGGAGACGTTCTCGATCAGGATCTGCTGGCCGAGAAAATCCTGGATCTCGCTGACGCGGCGGATCATGTGCCGCAATGCTTCTTCGGTGTAAGGCAGCGGCAGCAGATCGTTCGCGAACGTGCCGTTGACCGAGCCCCAGCACAGGTGCTCGGAGACGAAGCCGGGCTCGGACAAGTGCACGAGCCGCTGCAACCGCCACAGATGCTCACGATCCAGCTCGTCGGTCGTGCCTAGCGAGAGGCCAACGCCATGCAAGCTCAGCGGATACAGCTCGCGCAGTTTCAGCAGGTAGTCGAGCTGCGCGCCGCCGTCCGCAAAATAGTTTTCGCTGTGCGCTTCGAGCCAGCCGATCGGCGGCCGCGCGCGCAGCAGGTCGTCGTGATGCCGCGCTCGCAGGCCGATCCCGGCGCGCGCCGGAATCGGCCTTTGAGCCGGAACCGCTCTCGGCAGAGAGGGGGACATGCGGGGGATCTGCCGGAGCCGGTTACGCCTTGGTGGAGCCGCCTGAGATCCGCTCGCAGGTGCCGGCCGGGACCTTGAGCCACTCCTTCTTGTCGGCGTTGGTCTTCGACTGACCCGCGCAGGCATGGCCATTGGCGGCGCAGTCGTTCTTGCCGGCCTTGGCGATGCCGTAACACTTCTCGGTCGCCTGGTCGTCCGCGGCGTGCGACGCGCTGATCGCGCCGAACGCGAGCAGGCTGGCGACCGCCGTGGAAATCAGGGCTGTTTTCGTCTTCATGAGCTCACTCCATATATATGAGGGGATGGGGCAGTGGCTTCAGTGCAGGCACCGTGCCACGCCTCCGTCCCAAGCTCATTCAAGGGTTTGGAGTGAGCCGCCGCAGTCGGTTGCGGCGGCGGCCGCAAAGAGTTGCGGACTACTGCAGCGAGCGCGGCTCCAGCAGCTGCACGCTGAACAGCCTTGCCGGGTCCATCCACACGCGGCTCACGGCGAGTCCGGCCGTCGCTGCCAGGTCCGCGAACGTTTCGAGCGTGTACTTGTGGCAGAACTCGGTGGTCAGGTGCTCACCTTTGTCGATGTGCACGGTCTCGTCGCCGACGTGCACATCCTGGTCGCGCTTGCTCACCAGGTGCATCTCGATGCGGCTCTGATCCTCGACCCACACGGCGAGGTGCTCGAACGCGTCGAGGTCGAAGTCCGTGCCGAGCTCGCGGTTCAGGTGCCGCAGCGCATTGACGTTGAACTCCGCCGTCACGCCGGCGCGATCGTTGTACGCACGCTCGAGAATGCGCGGGTCCTTCTTCAGATCGATGCCGATCAGCACCGCGCCATGCGCGCCGATGATCTGTCGCATGCGCTGCAGCAGCTCGCGCGCCTGTTCTTGCGTGAAGTTGCCGAGCGTGGAGCCCGGGAAATAAACAGCGCGCCGGCGCGCCGCATACACGGATGCGGGCAGGTCGAACGGCCGCGTGAAGTCAGCGCAGATCGGAATCACGCGCAGCGTGGTGTAGTCGCGGGCAATCGCGCTGGCGGCGGTGAGCAGGTGATCGCGCGCGATGTCGACCGGCACGTACGCGGCCGGCTTTTCCAGATGGTTGAGCAGCTCGCGCGTCTTCATGCTCGTGCCGCTGCCGAACTCGATGATAGCGGCGTCCGGCCCGATGTGATGCGCCATGTCCGCGGCGTGCGCGCGCATGATCTGCACTTCGGTGCGGGTGAGGTAGTACTCCGGCAGCTCGCAGATGCTGTCGAACAGGAACGAGCCGAGCTCGTCGTAGAACCACACCGGCGACAGCTGGCGCGGATGCTTGCGCATACCTTCCAGCACGCCGTTGGCCAGTGCGTCGGTCCGCGACGGGGCGGGGAGGGTGCTCGGATGCTTTGCCATTGGGTGGTTCCTTTGCCTCACAGATTGCGCGCGAGCCGCACGCCCATGAATTGCCAGCGTGCGTCGGCGTAGAAGAAGTTGCGGTAGCTGGCGCGGATGTGATCGGCCGGCGTGACGCACGAGCCGCCGCGCAGCACCAGCTGGTTGCACATGAATTTGCCGTTGTATTCGCCGAGCGCACCCGGCGGCGGCTGGTAGCCGGGATACGCCGCATACGACGACGCGGTCCATTCCCAGACGTCGCCGAACATCTGCTTCATGCCCGGCTGCACGCCTGCGGCCGTGGGATGCAGAGCGCCGGTGTTCAGCAAGTTGCCGATCACCGGCAACGATTCGGCCGCGATTTCCCATTCCGCTTCGCTCGGCAGGCGCGCGCCGGCCCAGCGCGCGAACGCATCGGCTTCGTAGAAGCTGATGTGCGAAACGGGCGTGCCGGCGTGCAGCGGCTGCAACCCGTGCAGCGTGAATTCGCGATCGAGCGCTTCGGCCCAGTAGATCGGCCGCGTCCACCCTTCGCGCTGCACCGTGCTCCAGCCGTCGGAGAGCCAGAATTCCGGCCGGCGATAACCGCCGTCGCGGATGAACTCGAGATACTCGCCGTTCGTGACGAGCCGGTCCGCGAGCGCGTACGGCTCGACCAGCGTGCGATGACGCGGCAGCTCGTTGTCGAAACAGAAGTGCTTGCCGCTCGCGCCGATCTCGTGGATGCCGCCGTCGAAGGCAATGAAATGCATCGGCGCAGCGGCGTCGTGCGCTTCCTCAGAGCCGCACTTGTACGCGGGCAACAGCGGATTGCGCGAGAACAGGTGCATGATGTCCGTGAACATCAGCTCCTGGTGCTGCTGCTCGTGATTGAGACCGAGCGTGGTGATCGAGAGCAGCTTTTCATCGTCGGCGCGCGCGCGCAGGAGCTTCTGCATGTGCTCGTCGACGTGCTCGCGATAGCTCAGCACGTCCTTCACGGTCGGGCGCGTGAGCAGCCCGCGCTGCGGCCGCTCGTGCATGCGGCCGACGGTCTGGTAATAGGAGTTGAACAGGTATTCGAAATCCGGATGAAACGCGCGATAGCCGCTGAGCAGCTGCTTCAGCAGGAACTGCTCGAAAAACCAGCTGGTGTGTGCCAGGTGCCACTTCGCCGGGCTCGCATCCGGCATGCTCTGCACGACATAGTCCTCGGTCTCCAGCGGCTCGCAGATCTCGACCGAGACGCGGCGGACGTGCGAGAAACGAGCGGCGAGGACTTCTGCTGGGCGGGATTCCGGAAGGACTAGAACGGGTTGCGGGGCCGCCATCGGGACTCCTTTTGTCGTTCGCGCGGAGGACGAGGCACCGCCATGGTTCCAACGCCCCCGGCACGAAAAAGTTGCCAGAAGGGATCGGGTCGGTGGCCCTACCTGCTGTGGTCAACTCTACGAGGCGAGGCACGGCGGTGGATGCCCCGAAGGGAAGAGCAGTTCACCACCAATATGTGACGGACCGTGGCAGGTTTTGGTCCCCCCGGCCGGATGACCGGGGCGAGGCCGGCCTTTTCCTTGACGGGCCGGGGGCTCGCCGATTTAATACGCCTCCCTTTCGGCAATGGTCCCCACAAGGGAAGCATTGTCCCCGCCTGGCCAGGTAGCTCAGTTGGTAGAGCAGCGGACTGAAAATCCGCGTGTCGATGGTTCGATTCCGTCCCTGGCCACCATTTCTTTCAAACACTTACATAGCAGCAATTCGGTCGGCATCCAGTTCGATCGGCGTGTCCCGATAGGACAGGGTGTGGATAGCACCTGTCCGCC
>DATBKP010000057.1:0-97916 GCA_036555785.1 Steroidobacteraceae bacterium | reverse complement strand
CCCGCAGAGGTGGTGGTGGAGGGGGTAGGATTCGAACCTACGAAGGCATAAGCCAGCAGATTTACAGTCTGCCCCCGTTGGCCGCTTGGGTACCCCTCCGCGGACATAAAGAGCCGGGTATTCTCTTTACCAAGGTATTGAGTGTCAACAGCAAGTTGACGATCTTCTAAAGTCGGGACCGTGGCGGCCGATAACCGCACCGGATGCTGTCGCCAGACTTCGAAAACCGGCTGAAAGCCCAGGTCGATTTCCCCAGCCCGTCGCGGGTGGCCACGGAAATCATCGCGCTTGCCCGCGATCCGGACATCGAGATGGCGAAGGTCGCCCAGGCCGTCGGCCGCGACCCGGCCATGACGGCCAAGATCCTGCGGATCGCGAATTCCGCCTTCTACGCCCAGCGCCGGCCGAGCCAGAACCTGCGCCAGGCGCTGGTGATCATCGGCCTGAACGCGGCGCTGACCCTGGCACTGAGCTTTTCGCTGGTCTCGTCCATGCGCGCACTGCGCCCGGTAGGCATCGACTATCCGCGGTTCTGGCGCCGGGCGCTGCTGTCCGCGACCGCCGCCCGTGCATTCGGCGAGTCGGCAAAGGTCGGTCACGCCGAAGACATCTTCCTTGCCGCGCTGCTGCAGGACATGGCGGTGCTGGCGCTGGACCGGGCGTCCCGGGACTTCTACGCCAAGCTGCCGCAGCCCTCGTCGCATGCCGACTGGATTGCCTACGAAGTCGAACAGCTCGGGCGCGATCACGCCAGCTTTTCCGAGATGCTGCTCAAGGCCTGGAACCTGCCGGAGCGCATCTGCAAGACCGTGGGAGCCAGCCACGAGCCGCAGCAGCTCGCCGCGACGACCGACGAAGGCCGCTTCGCCCGCTGCGTCGCGCTCGGTAGCGACCTCGCCGAGGCGGTCGTAGTGACGGATCGCGCGCGCCTGGTCGCGGATCTCGCCAAGCGCGCCGACAGCCTGCTCGGCATGGACCAGGAGCAGTTCACCGAAGTCGTCACGCGCATCATCGCTCTGATCCCGGAAACCGAAGCGCTGTACGAGACCAGCATCCTCGATGCCGACGACGCCGACAATCTCATGGCGGAGGCGCGCGAGATGCTTGCCGTCCGTAACCTGCATGCGCTCCAGGAAGTCAGCGCGCTGCAGGCGTCGAACAGCGTGCTGCTGAATCGCACCGAGGAAGCGGAAGATTCCAGCCGGCGCGACGCGCTCACGGGCGTGCTGAACCGCACCTGGCTCGATCGCACGCTTGATCGCGAGTTCACGCAGGCCGTCGTCTTCGGCCGCGACCTGAGCATTGCGCACGTCGATATCGATCACTTCCGCGCGATCAACGAGCGTCACGGCACGCCCGTCGGCGACCGCGTCCTGCGGAGCTGCGCGCACGCGCTGCAATCGTGCGTGCGCGGCAGCGACCTGGTCGCGAGGTTCAGCGGCGAAGAGTTCGTCGTCATGCTGCCCGGCGCGGATCCGGAGATCGCTCGCCAGGTCGCCCAGCGCATGCTGAACGCACTCGCCACCGCCGATCACGATCCGCAGACCGGCAACGTGCGCGTCACCGCGTCGATCGGCGTCGCCACGTACACGACTAAGCATCGCTTCGCCAGCACGCTGGCATTGCTGGAAGCAGCCGATCACGCGCTGTACGCAGCGAAGCTCTGCGGGCGCAATCGAGTGGAATGTTTCGAAGAGCTGCCGACGGCGCGCCGCGCGCCGATTGCTAGCTGATCAATTTCGCGAAGGTTGCTTCGTCGATATTGCTGCCGCAGACGATCGCGGCAACGCGCTTGCCGCGCATCCGCTCCCGCACCGGGCCGAGCAATGCCGCCGTGGTCGCCGCACCGGCCGGCTCGACCGCGAGCTTTGCGTTCCGCAGCAGGAAGCGCATTCCGGCGCGCAACTCGTCGTCGCTGACACGCACCAGCTCATCGACGTTGCGGCGACATAATTCGAACGAGAATGGCAACGCGTAGGGCGCCCCCAGGCTGTCGGCGATGGTGGCGACGCGCTCGATCGATCGCGGTTCGCCGGCGGCGAAGCTGCGATACATGCTGTCGGCGCCGAACGGCTCGACCCCGATGACTTCGCAGCCCGGCACAGTCAGCTTCACCGCGGACGCAACGCCGGCGCACAACCCGCCTCCGCCTATCGGAACGATCACGGCCTGCAGGCCGGCGATCTGCTCGCTCAGCTCCAGCCCGAGCGTCGCCGTACCGAGCGCCGTGGTACGGCCCTCGAACGGATGGATCATGGTCCGGCCTTCCTCGGCCACGATCCGCTCGACGGTCGCGAAGCCTGCGTGCGCGTCGGGCGCGAACACGATCTCTGCGCCGTAGGAACGGCACAGCGCGACCCGCAACGGATTGGCGGTGGCAATCATCACCACCTTGGCGCTGACGCCGGCCGCAGCCGCAGCAAAAGCGACTGCAATCGCATGATTTCCGGCGCTGATCGCCGTGACGCCGCGGCTGTGCGCCTCGGCCGACAATCCGAGCACATTCAGCAGTGCGCCTCGCGCCTTGAACGTTCCGGTCAGCTGCAGCAGTTCGAGCTTGAGGTGCAGCTCGGTGTCCCCGCCCAGCGCAGCGTCGACTTCGGCACCGCGCAAGTGATGGACCGGCGTGCGGACGACACGGCCGGCGAGCTTGGCCGCCGCCTCATGTATCTCTTGCAGCTGCAGCGGCTCGTTCATGGTGCGATGTTACGACATAACACCGTCACGGCGGGCTTCGCACCCGTCGGCCGGCGCGGCATAATGGCTGCGCGTGGACAATAACTATTACATCGAGAGCTGATCATGGAGCGACGTCTCCATACGCGTCATCGCGCACGCACCGCTGTCTATGTTTCCGTTCCCGGTCGCCCCGGCAAGCTGTGTCGCGCGCGCAATCTCAGCGCGAACGGCGTGTTCATCGAAACGGAAAATCTCGGACTGAAGAAAGGCGCGACGGTGCATCTCGCATTCGCGATCAACCTTGGCGTCGTCACGAAGATTCACCGGCGCACCGCCATCGTGGCACATGTCTCGAAGGGCGGCACCGGCTTGATGATGGAGAGCCTCACCGGAACGCGGTGATCAGGCTTCGCGCCGTCGCATGTCTTTCGCGACGGTGCTCGCGGCTCCGAACAGCGAGCCCGCGCATATCAGCAACAGCAGCGGCATCACGTACATCGCGGTGTGCAGCCCGGTCGCGCGGAACGCCGACGTCAGTTCGTTCGCGCCGGCAGCAATCATCGCCGACTGCGCGAAGTGGTCGCTGAGCGCTCCCATGATCGGCGGACCGAAGCTCGCACCGAGCACGTACTGACCGACGAAGTACAACGCGACGGCAGTGCCGCGCAGCTGCGGCGGCACGACATCCTGGATCGCACTATAGACAGTGGCGTAGTAGATGAATGTGCACGCGCTCGAGCCGGCCATCAACATCGCGAATGTGTTCACGTCGCCTTTCGGCTTACCGAGCGCAATGAAGATCAACGGCGCGGCGCAAAGCATTCCGACCGCAGCCAGCAGCAAGCGACCATTCGCAAGTTTGACGCGCAGCCGGTCGCCGAGCACGCCGCCGATGATCAGGCCGATCGCGCCGGCGAGGCCGAGCGACAGCGCCGACAGCATGCTGGCCTGCTTCAGGCCGATCTCGTGGAACAGCTGCAGGAACGGGTTCTGATAGATGTTGACGGCGTAGGCGTGGAAGTTGAACACCACGCCGGAGAGGATGATCCACCATAACGTCGGGATGCTGAGCACCGCGAGGTACGGCGATTTGCCATCCGCGCCGACCACTGGCGCAGCCTTCAATTCCGCCGCGCCGCGCGCCGGCTCGCGGATCAGCAGCATCAGGCCGGCGAGAACCAGTCCGGGTACGCACGCGACGAAGAATGCAGCGCGCCAACCCCAGGCCGCGCCGATGATGCCGCTGAGGATGTACGAGGCAAACAGGCCGAGCGGCAGACCCATCATGAAGATGCCCATCGCGCGCGCGCGGCGCTCGGCAGGGTACAGATCGCCGATGAGCGACTGACCGGCCGGCGCGCAGCTCGCCTCGCCCACGCCGACGCCCATGCGCGTCAACAGGTAGGACCAGAAGCCGACTGCGAATCCCGACGCTGCCGTCAGCACGCTCCAGAAGGTGATGCCGATGGAAATCAGTTTCGTGCGAGTCCAGCGATCGGTCAGCCTGCCCAGCGGCACGCCGATCGCGGCGTAGATCAGCGTGAACGCCGCACTGACCCAGCCGACCTGCTGGAAGTTCATGCCGAACTCGACACGGATCGGCTCGGCGAGCACGCCGGCGACCTGGCGGTCGAAGAAATTCATGAAGTTGATGCCGAACAGCACCGCCAGCGCAAAACGCGCGTTCCTCTGCTCGTCGGTCACGGAAAACCCCCGAATGCGAATTGTTGCCGAGTACTTATGGTTGGCGCGGGCGCGGCACGCTAGCATGTGCCCGTCGGAACTCGCCAGCCCGTTCCGATGCGTGGCTCGAAAAGAATTATGAAAATGGGGAGATTGGCTTGCATGGCATTCGCCTGCGCGCTGCTCGGGCTCCCCGCCGTGCGCGCTGCAGATGACGCACCCTCCCCGCCGCCTGACGAAAGCATCGACGCGATCTGGCACATCGAGCGCGTCCACTTCGTCTACCAGAGCATGACGGTTCGCTTCGAATGCGGAGCGCTGCAGCGGCGCGTCGCCGCTATCCTGCACGCGGTCGGCGCTCACGAGCGCATCGGCGTGGAGCTCGGTTGCTCGAGCGGCGAGCTCGTCCGGCATGCCGACGCACAAGTCACGCTCGCAGTCCCCGTCGAAGCAACTCCGGAAAATCTGGCCGCCGCGACCGATTACGACACGCGCGACGAGCTCGTCGCCCGTTTGCGGCAGCAGCCGCTGCCGAGCGCCAATGACATCGAGCGCTTTCCGGCGAGCTGGCGCACCGTCGCACTGACACGCAGCCCGCCGCTCTCGCTCGGTCCCGGCGATTGCGATCTGTTGCGCGCGATGCGCGATCAGGTCTTCCCGCACCTGCGGGTGCGCGTGGTCTCGAGTGGCCTGAATTGCGGCAACGGCTCCGACACGCGCATCCAGCCGCGGATCCATGTCAACGCGCTGGTGCCCTCGCGAACTTAGCGCCGCCCAGTGACGTTGTAGTCGGGTCGCCGATCGCCAGGAGGCCCTCCATGCCGCAGCCCATCGACTCCGATCCCACACTCGCCGCCGACTACCTCGCGCGTCTGCACGCCTACTGGCGCGCCGCCAACTACCTCTCGGTGGGCCAGATTTATCTGCTGGACAATCCGTTGCTGCGCGAGCCGCTGGCGATCGAGCACATCAAGCCGCGCCTGCTCGGCCACTGGGGCACGACGCCGGGGCTCAACTTCGTCTATGCGCACTTGAACCGCGTCATCAACAAGTACGACCTCGATATGATCTATGTCGCCGGACCGGGACACGGCGGACCGGCGCTGGTCGCGAACACGTACCTGGAAGGCACGTACAGCGAGTACTACCCGAACGTGTCGGAAGACGTCCACGGGCTGCGCCGGCTTTTCAAGCAGTTCTCGTTTCCGGGCGGCATTCCGAGCCACGTCGCGCCCGAAACACCCGGCTCGATTCACGAAGGCGGCGAGCTCGGCTATTCGTTGTCGCACGCGCACGGCGCGGCCTTCGACAATCCCGACCTGGTCGTTGCCTGCGTGATCGGCGACGGCGAAGCGGAGACCGGGCCGCTCGCGACCAGCTGGCACTCGAACAAGTTTCTCAACCCGGTGCGCGACGGCGCGGTGCTGCCGATTCTGCATCTGAACGGCTACAAGATTGCCGGCCCGACCGTCCTCGCGCGCATCCCGCGCGCAGAGCTGACGCAGCTGCTGAGCGGTTGCGGCTACGAGCCCTTCTACGTCGACAAGGAAGCGACCTTCGAAGCAACGCATCTCGCCATGGCGCGCACGCTCGACCGCATCGTCGAGCGCATTCGCGCGATCCAGCAGGACGCGCGCAGCAACGGGTTTCGCGAGCGGCCGCGCTGGCCGATGATCGTGCTGCACACACCGAAAGGCTGGACCGGGCCGAGCGAAGTCGACGGCGTGCAGGTCGAAGGTACTTGGCGCGCGCATCAGGTGCCGCTCGCCGAGCTCGCGGAAAAGAAGCCACACCTGAAGCTGCTGGAACAATGGATGCGGAGCTACCGGCCCGAGGAGCTGTTCACGAGCGAAGGCAAGCTGCTGCCCGAGCTGCGCGCGCTCGCGCCCCAGGGCAAGCGACGCATGGGCGATAACCCACACGCGAACGGCGGCATCCTGCTACGCAACCTGCGCCTGCCGGACTTCCGCGAATATGCAGTCGAAGTGAAAAAGCCCGGCGCAGTGACCGCCGAGGCAACGCGCGTCCAGGGCGCCTTCATCCGTGACGTGATGAAGCTGAACCTGCCGACGCACAACTTCCGCGTCTTCAGTCCCGACGAGCTGACCTCGAACCGCTGGAACGACGTGCTCGACGTGACCGCTCGCATGTCCGCGGCCGAGATCCGCGCGAGCGACTCGCATGTCGCGAACGACGGGCGCGTCATGGAAGTGCTGAGCGAGCACCAATGCCAGGGCTGGCTCGAAGGCTACCTGCTGAGCGGCCGCCACGGCTTCTTCAGCTGCTACGAAGCCTTCGTGCACATCGTCGACTCGATGTTCAACCAGCACGCCAAATGGCTCAAGACCTGCAATCACAGTCCGTGGCGGCGGCCGATCGCGTCGCTCAACTACCTGCTGAGCTCGCACGTCTGGCGCCAGGATCACAACGGCTTCAGCCACCAGGATCCGGGCTTCATCGATCTGGTCGTCAACAAGAAGCCCGAGATCATCCGCATCTACCTGCCGCCCGATGCGAACACGCTGTTGTCGGTGACCGATCACTGCCTGCGCAGCCGCAACTTCGTCAACGTGATCGTCGCCGGCAAGCAGCCCGAGCATCAGTGGCTGTCGATGGACGAGGCGATCAAGCACTGCAGCGCCGGTGTCGGCATCTGGTCCTGGGCAAGCAACGACCAGGACGGCGTGCCGGATGTCGTGCTCGCCTGCGCCGGCGACGTGCCGACGCTGGAAACGCTCGCGGCGGTCACGCTGCTGCGCGAGTGGGTACCGGATCTGAAAATCAGGGTAGTGAATGTCGTCGACCTGATGACGCTGCAGCCGCCCAGCGAGCATCCTCACGGATTGCCGGACGCGGAGTTCGATTCGATCTTCACGACCGACAAGCCGGTCCTGTTCGCGTTTCACGGCTATCCGTGGCTGATCCATCGGCTCACGTATCGCCGGCACGGCCACGACAACCTGCACGTGCGCGGCTACAAGGAGGAAGGCACCACGACGACACCGTTCGACATGACGGTGCTGAACGACCTTGACCGCTACCACCTCGTCGAAAGCGTGATCGACCGCGTGCCAGGGCTTGGCACGCACGCCGCGCATCTGCGCCAGCGCGTGCGCGACAAGCTGGTCGAGCATCGCGAGTACGTGACTCGCCACGGTGAAGACATGCCGGAAGTCAAGAATTGGAAGTGGCGCTGAGCGTCGCAGCTGCCTCGATTGCCATCGCCATTTCTTCGTCGGCGCGCACCACGAGCAGACGCGTGCGCGAGCCGGCTCGCGAAATTTCGCAGCAACCGGTCGCCGCGTCAGGCTGCGCGCTGCGGTTCCGCTGCGGGTCGAGCTCAGCGCCCAGGAACTCCAGGCGCTGCGAGCACGCTTCGCGGATCGACGCGCTGTTCTCCCCTACTCCGCCCGTGAATGCGATCGCGTCGACGCCGCCCATCACCGCCGCGTACGCACCGATGTACTTGCGCACGCGATACGCGTAGATCTCGAGCGCAAGTCGAGCCGTCTGGTCGCCGGCCGCGGCGCGACGATCGATCTCACGCATGTCGTTGGTACCGGCCAGGCCCTCCATGCCGGACTGCTTGTTCAGGACGGAGTCGAGGTCCTTTGCATCCACCGCGCCCGACTGCAACACATGCAGGAGGATGCCCGGATCCAGATCGCCCGCGCGCGTGCCCATGACGAGCCCTTCGAGTGGCGTCATGCCCATGCTCGTGTCGACACTGCGACCGTGCTCGATCGCGGCCGCGCTCGCGCCGTTCCCGAGATGGCAAGAGATGATCCGCAACTCAGCGGCCGGGACGCCGACGTACGCAGCGACGCTGTGCATCACGTGCGCGTGGCTGATGCCGTGGAACCCGTAGCGGCGGATGCCGAAACGTTGGCGCAGATCCTGCTGAAGCGCGTACTCGCGCGCGTGGCGCGGCAGAGTTGCGTGATAGGCGGTATCGAATATTGCGATGTGCGGTGTGCGCGGGTACGCCGTGCGCGCTTGCTGGATGGCCGCGAGCGCCGGAGGATTGTGCAGCGGCGCCAGGTCGTTGAGCTGCTCGATCTCAGCGAGCACGTGGTCGTCGATCCGCGTCGGGCGCAGAAACCGCTCGCCCCCGTGGACGATGCGATGAGCGAAGGCGTCGGGTTGCCCGTGCTGGCCGCCGCGCGAGCGCAATTCCTCCAGAACCTGTGCGACCGCCGCGCTGAATCCCTGCGTGTCCGCATTCTCCACACGAACGTCGCACAGGCGCCGGCGCTGCGCGCTGTCGATGATGGCGCTCTTGATCGACGAACTGCCGCAATTGAGGACGAAAATGGGCATGCACGGGAGCCTGGGTCCGGCGCTATATTATAAGGAGTGTCGCACTCTCACATGACCCGCGTGGAATCGCTCGCCGAAGAGCTCGTCGCGCTCGGAATCAGCGGTGACGGCGTGTTAGTCGTACACACTGCATTTTCGAGCTTCGGCGGCGGCGCAGGCGCGCCGGCGGACCTGATCGCGGCGCTGCGGATCGCGGTTGGCGCGCGCGGCACGCTCGTGATGCCCAGCATGAGCGACGACGACGATCATCCGTTCGATCGTGAGCGCACACCGTGCATCGGGATGGGAGTCCTCGCGGACACGTTCTGGCGGATGCCCGGCGTGGGCCGCAGCGACAGCCCGCACGCCTTCGCCGCGATCGGGCCGCATGCGGCGGAAATCACGGCGCCGCATCCGGTCGATGTGCCGCACGGCCTCGACAGTCCGATCGGCCGAGCGCACGAGCTGGACGCGGAGGTCCTGCTGCTCGGCGTCGGTCACGACGCGAACACCACGGTGCATCTCGCCGAGAATCTCGCCGGCGTCAGCTACAAAGTGCCGAAGTACGCAATGGTGATGTGCGGCGGGCAACCGGTACGCCACAACTACGCCGAGATCGATCATTGCTGTGCGAACTTCGCAATGCTCGACTCCTGGCTGGAAGCGCGCGGCCACCAGCAGCGCGGCTTCGTTGCCGGCGCGCCGGTGCGTCTGATTGGCGCGCGCGACGTGGTTGCAACGGCTCTCGAGCATCTGCGCGAGAACGAAACGGTCTTCCTGCATCCTCGCGGTGTGTGCAGGGAGTGCGATGAAGCACGCGCGGGTGGAACACTCTCGCCCGCCTGAGGCTTGTCTGCTTGGCTTAACGGAGTACGCGCAATGCAGGACAAGCGCAGCTGGCTCGCGCCGGCGACAGTCTCATTGATATTGATTCCGCCCGCAGCGGGCGCATCCGGATTCGCACTGCTCGAGCAGAGCGCGAGTCGTTTGGGCACGGCATTCGCCGGCACCGCGGCCGCTGCGGACGATGCGACGACCCTCTTCTTCAATCCGGCCGGGATGACCGCGCTCAGCCAGTCCGAAGGCGTCATCAGTGCGAGCGGCATCGACATCGGCTCGCAGTTCCGCAACGACAACTCCGTACCGGCCTTCGCGCAGCCGCTCGGCGGCAGCGGCGGCGATGCCGGTAGCTGGAATTTCGTGCCCGCGGCGTATTTCGCACTCCCTGCAGGCGACGGCCTCGCCTTCGGCATCGGGGTCAACGCGCCGTTCGGATTGAAGCTGGTGTACGACGACCGCTGGATCGGCCGCTTTCAGGCGCTGCGCTCGGAAATCACGACGCTGAACATCAATCCGTCGGTCGCCTACCGAATCGGCGAGCGTTTCTCGCTGGGCGCGGGCATCGACTACCAGCGACTGGAGGCGGAGCTGACCAACGACGTCAACTACTCCGCGGTCGTCGCTCAGGGCGTGCAGCAGCTGGTCGGAGCAGGTCAGCTGCCGCCTGCAAACGGTGCTGCAATCGTCGCGGCGAATGCGGGACTGACGGGCCGCGCGCGCGTGCGAGGCGACGACGATGCCTGGGGATTCAACGTGGGCGCGCTGTTCGAAGTCTCGGATCACACGCAGATCGGCTTGGCCTACCGTTCATCGATCGACTACACGGTTCGCGGGACCATCTCCTTTGACGCGCCCATCGGCGCTGAACCCGTCGGCAGCGGCATCATCGCGGCAGCATCCGCAGCCGGCGCGCCGCTATCGGCCAGCCCGGTGCGCGTCGACCTCAAGCTGCCGGATTCCGCAACGCTTTCGCTCGAGCATCGGTTTGGAGAGAAGTATGCGCTGCTCGCAGACGCAGCCTGGACCGGTTGGAGCTCGATCCAGGAGCTGCGCATCGTCCGCGATTCGGGGACGACGGTGTCCGTCACTCCCGAGCGCTGGAAGGACACGTGGCGCTATGCACTTGGAGCGACCTACGCAATGAACGACCGCCTCACGCTGCGCGCCGGCGTCGCGTTCGACGAAACACCGGTACCGGACGCGACGCGAACGCCACGCTTGCCCGATACCGACCGCACTTGGCTCGCGCTGGGCGCACGCTGGCAACCTTCGACTGCGTTGCTGATGGATTTCGGCTACGCGCATCTGTTCAGCGACACGGTGCCGCTGAATCAGGATGCCGGCAACGTCGCGACGTCCGCGCTGCTCGACGGCCAGCAGCATTCGGACATAGATATCGTCAGCGCACAGCTGGTCTACCGCTTCTGACTAGGGATTGTCGCGATCGGCGGAGCCGGCATCGACCCACACACCGTAGCGGCAACGCAGCACCTGGCCGCCGCTGCTGACCGCGCGCCCGTTCGGAAACGAGCGTCCGTTGAAATAGCACACCGGCTCGCCCGGCACCTGCTGCCGCAGCGTGTCGATGTCCTCGTCCAGCTCCTGCGCGATCGGGGAATTTCTGAGCTCCGGATCCAACGCACCCACTTCGGGCAATCTCGGACGACCCATGATGGCGGCCCTCCTGTCGTTGATCAGAACGTCTTGCCGAGCCTCAGGTACCAGAAGCGACCCTTGAGGTCGCCCTGCGACGTATCGTACCCCTGAATGCCGCCGACTTCCGCAAAGTGCGGTTCCTGATTGAGTGCGTTGATTGCGCCGGCGGTGAACGTCAGGCCGCGCAGCAGCTTGGAGGTGTCGTCCAGGAGCTGGCCCAGGTCGAGGGAGAATTGCAGGTCGAGGAAGGTCTGCGACGGAATCGTCCGGCCGTTACGCACACCGTTGAGCGTGTCGTCGTAGCTTGGGATGTAGCGCACGTAAGTTGTTGCGCCGAGTCCGTTGCGCTGCCAATCGAGACTCGCGATCGCGCGCCACTTGGCGATCGTGCCAAATGCGTTCGCGACATTGACTCGGTCGGTAGCCGGCATCCCGGGCAGGTCGAATGCCTCGTACTGCTCGATCCACGTCCCCTTCAGATCAGACGCGAAGCGACCAGCGGTCGTCTCGAAGGAATACTTCGCTCCGACGTCAATCCCGCTGGTGGTGAGACGACCGAAGTTCATACGCGTCCCGTCGATCTGGAGCACTCTGCCAGGAAGGCCCGCCGCGACGTCTGCAGCCGTGGGTTCGCCGCGCAGCACGTGGTCGGCGAGGTCGGATTCATGCAAGAGCGCCGTCGTCGAATTCAGCGCCGTGACACGATTGTCCATGGTGACGTGCCAGTAGGTCGCCGACAACGCGAGCGGCTTGATCGCTTCTGGAGTGAATTCGATGCCGGCCGTATATGACTTGCCGCGCGTAGCTTGGAGGTCGGGATTCCCGCCCGTGACAATCGCGGCTGTGTACGGCTCGCCGTTGCGTCGCGGGTCTGAAATCAGCACGGACGTCGACAGATGCGGCAAGTACAGGTCATAAAGCGACGGCGGTCGGAAACTCCGTCCGTATGTTCCGCGGACCGTCAGATCCCGGAATGGCCTCCAGACAAGTCCGTGCTGTGGACTGAAGATCTCGCCGAAATCCGTGTACCGGTCGAAGCGTCCGGCGACAGTCAGTGTCAGTTCGCGCGCCGCCGGAAGTTGCCGTCGCTCGCCAAGCAGCGGAATGTGCAACTCCGCGAACGTACCAGCCACCTCGCGATCGAGAGGACCGAGAACCGTATCGAACTTTCCTACTTCCGTACGCCATTCAGCGCCAAGCACGGTGGAGACATCGCCCGCTCGCACTGCGAACAGTTTGCCGCTGATGAAGCCCATGACCTGTGTGGCATCGACTGCGAGGTCGAAATCCTGCGACGGGAGCACGGCTGCGAGCACTTCCGGGCTCGCGACGGGACCGGGCCCAAGAAGGTTCAGCGTTTGCTCAGGATCGGGATTCGCGAGCGCCAGCGCCAGCTGCGTCGCGTCGACCGCATTGGCGATGCGGAGTTCGGCGTCCTCTTCGCTCCGCAGCAGCGACAACTCCCAATCCCAACTCTTCAGCTTGCCGCGCAACGAGCCCGTGCCGCGGGTCAACAATGAGTCCACGTTTGACTGCGTCCGACCAACACCATCCCACAGCTCAGTGACCAAGACGGGCACTTGGAAGCCGTTATAAGGATTCGTCCCAGGTACGAGCGCACCCACGAGCGGTGGCACCGAGCTGAACGCTATGCGACGGTCGATCAACATCAGATCGGCGGCCGCGACGAGATCAGGCGCGAGGTTCGCCTGCGCGTTCGCGACGACGCTGGCCCGCCGGTCGGCGGAAACTATCGGAAAATATCGAGCGAGGCTCTCCCGATTGAGCTGAAGCGGCAAGAACTCATCAATCTCAGTGATCGGGCCGTCTGTGTGCTCCGGTATCGCTGCGAACGGCACGTTGAGGCCAGGCAGTACGGTCCCTGGTAACGCCATGACATTCCCCGGGCTGGTGAACGTCGAGCGCATGTCGCTGCTGCCGAAGCGGCGATAGTCTTGGTCACGCCACAGGTCTCGTTCCGCGCCGAACAGGGGGCTCACGTCGCGGTAGTCGAGTACCACTGCAGCACGTGCGTCCTCACCTCGGTAGCCGGCGCTGATCGCCGCTTGCCGCTGCTGACCGCCACCCGCTGCTGCGCCGTAACGAGCCTCGATGCTCGGATGCTCGATATTGTCGCGCAGAACTATGTTGACGATCCCGCCGATTGCATCGGCACCGTGCCTCACGGAAATCGAGTCGAGCTGAACTTCGACTCGTTCCACCGCACTGAGCGGGATTTGATTGAGGTCGAATGCATTCACGCTGAAGCTGGCCGCGCTCGCAAACGCCCGATGGCCGTTGATCAGGACCAGCGTCGTATCCGGTCCGAGACCGCGAAGCTCGGCGTATTGCGCACCGTTACTACGGAAACCGTCCGGTCGCAGAAACGGTTGCTGCGGCAGCAAGGTCAACAGAGCCATCATTGTCGGCGCACCGGTGCGCGCGATCGCTGGGCCGTCGAGCACGTATCCCGCCGCTGTCGGCGCGGGTAGGTGTCGATATTTCGAGGCCTCGATAACAACCTCTTCGAGGACGTTGTCGCCGGCGCTGCGTTCCGGCGTTGGTTTCCTTGCGACAGGCCTCGGAGCTGCACGCGGTGGCTTCGGCGGCTCAACCTTCGGCGGCGGCGGCGCGCGCACGATCGCGATGTTCTTGGAATTGATCCAGGAGAAAGTGAGGCCCGTCCCGCGCAGCAGCTCGTTGAGCGCGCCTTCGATCGTGTACCGGCCGATGACCGGACCGACCTGCTTCTCTTCTTCCTCGGGCGTTTCCGGGCTGTAGCCGTAGTAGACGCCGGTCTGGACCGCAAGCTCGTGCAACGAGGCCGTCAGCCCCTGGCGCGGGATGTCGAGTGGATATTTTTTGGCGGAATCCGCGGCGTTGGCGCCGGCGAAGATCGATGCGAGGCAGACGAGCGCGCCGACAAGGATGCTCCTTGCACTGTATCCCTGCCTCGAGCGTCTTGCCTGCGGGCCCACGGCTTATAGTTCATTCCCTCGACGGTCGAAGAGTGCAGCAGACTCCTGCGCGCCGCAAGCCGGCGACGACATAACTTGTACGTATTGTTGAGAGGAATACGACCTTGGTCGCAGTCTATATATATGTGCACGCGACCGTGCCTCACTCGACCGGCTGCTCGCTCACCATGGTCAGCACGTCGTAGCTCGCGACGATCTCGCCGTTGCCGTTGGTGATCTCCGTGTCCCAGGCGACTTCACCGTAACCCTTGTCGGCGCGCAGCGATTTCGACTTGCACGTGAGCCGCACCTTGATGCGATCGCCCGGCTTCACCGGCTTCAGGAAGCGCAGCCGGTCGATGCCGTAGTTTGCGAGCACGGGACCATACGGCGGATCGACGAACAGGCCGGCGGCCGCGGAGATCAGGAAGTAACCATGCGCGACTCGCCCGCCGAACAATGGGTTGCGACGCGCCGCCGCCTCGTCCATGTGCGCGTAGAAGTGATCGCCCGACAAGGCAGCGAAGCGCTCGATGTCCTCGAGCGTCACTTCGCGCTCCGCTGTGTTCAGCGTGTCGCCGACCTGCAGCTCGTGGAATGACTTGCGGAACGGATGGACTCCGGGCGCCTTCTGAGCGGCGCCGCGTGTCCAGCGGCCGGTGATTCGCGCGATCGTCTGCGGACTGCCCTGAATCGCAGTGCGCTGCATGTAGTGCATGAGTCCCCGGATGCCGCCCATTTCTTCGCCGCCGCCCGCGCGGCCCGGACCGCCGTGCACCAGGCCGGGCAGCGGCGAGCCGTGACCGGTGGACTCCTTGGCGCAGTCTCGATTGACGATCAGCAGGCGGCCGTGCAGAGGCGCCAGGCCGAGCGCGAATTCGACCGCGGCATCGTCGTCGGCCGTGAAGACCGAGCCGACCAGGCTGCCCTCGCCGCTGCGCGCGTAGGAAATTGCATCGCTCACCGAGGCATACGGCATCACTGTGCACACCGGACCGAACGCCTCTACCGAGTGAACCGCCTTGGCTTTCGAAGGCTCGCGGCAGAACAGCAGCGCCGGCGCGACGAAGGCGCCCTTCTCGCGATCGGCGCCGGCCAGCTCCAGCGTTTCGCCGTCGCCGGTGACTAGTTCGGCCTCGCGCCGCAGCTCGGCAATGCGTCCGAGGACTTCGCGTCGCTGGCCGAGTGCAGCGAGCGGGCCCATCCGCACGTTCTCGAGCCGCGGGTCGCCGACCACGACCTTGGCGAGCGCAGCCTTGATCGCCTGCACCGCGGCCTCCGCGTGCGCGGCCGGAACGATCGCCTTGCGGATCGCAGTGCACTTCTGCCCCGCCTTGCTCGTCATCTCACGCGCGACCTCGCGCACGAACGCATCGAACTCCGGCTGACCCGGCGCGGCGTCCGGACCGAGCACGCAGGAATTGATGGAGTCCGTCTCGCTGACGAATCGCACGGAGTTGGCGACGATCGCTGCATGCGTCCGCAGCTTCTGCGCGGTGCTGGCCGAGCCAGTGAACGAAACGACGTCCTGACAAGTGAGATGATCGAAGGCATCGCCGAGACTGCCGCACACGAGCTGCAGCGAACCCTCGGGCAGGACGCCGGACTCGATGATGCGCCGGACCACGAGCTCGGTGAGATAGGCGGTTGCGGTCGCCGGCTTGACGATCGCCGGCATGCCGGCGAGCAGCGTCGGCGCCAGCTTCTCCAGCATGCCCCACACCGGGAAATTGAAGGCGTTGATGTGAATCGCCGCGCCCTCCAGCGGCACGCAGATGTGCTGGCCGATGAACGTTCCGGCCTTCGACAGGACCTCGACGTCGCCATCGACATAGACGCGGCTGTTCGGCAGCTCGCGCGCACCGCGCGACGCATACGCGAACAACGTGCCGATGCCGCCGTCGATGTCGATCCACGAATCGGTCTTGGTCGCGCCGGTCGCATAGGAAAGCGCGTAGAACTCGTCCTTGTGATCGGTGAGGAGCTTGGCGATGCGCTTCAGCAACGCCGCGCGCTCATGGAACGTGAGTCGTCGCAGAGCCGCCCCGCCGTTACGCCGCGCGTGCTGCAGCACACCTGCGAAATCGATTCCGCTCGAGGAGGCCTCGGCGATCACTTGTCCCGTCGTCGCATCGCGCAGCAGCTGTGGTTCGCGCTCGCCTGCATGCCAGCGGCCCTGCACATAGCTCTTCAATTGCATCTGACTCTCCTCAGCCGGCCGGCGTGCGCTTGTCGATGACGCGCTTCGCCTTGCCGATGGAACGTTCGATCGAACCGGGCTCGCGCACCTCGACGCGCACGCTGATCCCGATCATGGCTTTCACCTGCTGTATGAGCGCATCGGCCGCGCGCGACCCCGAGGCGAATGCTGGAGCATCCGCTGCTTCGACGTGTACGGCGAGCGCATCGAGCGGCCCTTCGCGCGTCAGCTCCAGCACGTAGTGAGGCGCGAGCGAGGGCGTCTGCAGAATCAGCTCTTCGATCTGCGTCGGAAACACGTTCACGCCGCGTACGATGAGCATATCGTCGCAGCGGCCGACGATTTTCTGCATGCGCCGCATCGAGCGCGCCGTCGGCGGCAGCAGCCGCGTCAGGTCGCGCGTGCGGTAGCGGATGATTGGCAGCGCCTGCTTCGTCAGCGACGTGAATACCAGCTCGCCTGGCTCGCCGTCGGGCTGCACGGCGCCCGTCTGCGGATCGACGATCTCTGGATAGAAGTGATCTTCCCAGACGACGGGACCGTCCTTGGTCTCGATGCACTCGTTGGCGACGCCAGGACCCATCACTTCCGAGAGGCCGTAGATGTCGATCGCATCGAGCCCCATCGCCGTTTCGATCTGCGCTCGCATCGCTTCCGTCCACGGCTCGGCGCCGAGGATGCCGACGCGCAGCGAGCAGGCTGCCGGGTCGAGGCCCTGACGCACGAATTCCTCGGCGATGGCGAGCAGGTACGACGGTGTGACCATGATGATGTCGGGTTTGAAGTCGCAGATCAGCTGCACCTGCTTCTGCGTCTGTCCCCCCGACATCGGCACCACCGTGCAGCCGAGGCGCTCGGCCCCGTAGTGCGCGCCAAGCCCGCCCGTAAACAGACCGTAGCCGTACGCAACGTGCACGATGTCGCCCGCCCGGCCGCCGGCTGCGCGAATGGAACGCGCCATGAGCAGCGCCCACGTATCGATATCCTCGGCGGTGTAGCCGACAACCGTCGGCTTGCCGGTCGTGCCGCTCGATGCATGAACGCGGACGACCTGCTCGCGCGGCACGGCGAACATCCCGAACGGATAATTCGCTCGCAGATCGTCCTTTACCGTGAACGGAAATTTCGCGAGATCCTCGAGCGAGCGCAGATCCTGCGGATGCACGCCCGCGACACGAAAGCTCTCGCGATAGTGCGCCACGTTGTCGTACGCGTGCTGCACGGACCATCGCAGGCGCTGCAGCTGCAAGGCGCGCAGCTCGTCGATGCTGGCCTTCTCGATCGGCTCCAGCTTCATGAGCCGGCGCCTATGCGACCGCCGATCTGATGTGAGCCGCCGCGAAACAGCGCTACGCATTCGCCGTTGTGATTGTGCACGGCGACGTCGTACACGCCGGTGCGCTTCGAGCGCGAGCGTTCTTCCGCGATCGCGGTCAGCTCGTCTCCCAGGCGCGCCGGCAGCAGGAATTCGATGCTCCCGGAAGAGGCGACGGTGACGAGATCATAAGTATTGCAGGCGAAGGCGAACGCGCTGTCGGCAAGCGTGAAGATGAGTCCGCCGTGACAGATCTTGTGACCGTTCACCATGTCCTCGCGCACCTGCATCGCCAGCCGGGCGTAGCCGGGACGAATCTCCAGGATCCGCATGCCGAGCGCCTGCGACGCGCGATCCTGCTCGTACATCGAGCGCGCGGCTGCTTCGGCAATGGCCTGCGGATCGCTCATGTGCGCTGGCGCTAGCGGCCGGTGAATTTTGGATTGCGCTTCTCGGTGAAGGCCGCGACGCCCTCGGCGTAGTCCTGCGAACGGCCGAGCTCGCGCTGCAAGTCGCGCTCCTGATCGAGCTGCTGCTCGAGCGATCGGCCCCACGACTCGTAAATCGCCTGCTTGGTGCGCGCCAAGCCGCGTGTCGGCGCGAGCGCCAGCTGCTGCGCCAGTGCGTCAACCGTCGTCTTGAACTCCGCATCGTCAACGCAACGCCAGATCAGTCCCCACTGCGCGGCCTGCTCCGCCGAAAGTTTGTCCGCCAGCAACGCCAATCCCATCGCGCGTGCATTGCCGAGCAGCCGCGGCAGCAGCCACGTGCCGCCGGAGTCCGGCACCAGGCCGAGCTTGCTGAACGATTGAATGAAGCTGGCGGAGCGCGTCGCGATCACGAGGTCGCAGGCGAGCGCGATGTTCGCACCGGCGCCGGCGGCCACGCCGTTCACCGCCGCTATGACCGGCATCGGCAGATTGCGCAACGCCAGTACCAGCGGCTTGTAGAACTTCTCGATCGATTCGCCGAGATCTACGCCCTGCCCACCCGGCGCGACGGCGCGGTCGCCGAGATCCTGGCCGGCGCAGAAGCCGCGCCCGGCGCCGCTCAGGACGAGCACTCGCGCCGCGCGATCTTCGGCGAGGCGACGCAGCGCATCGCGCACTTCGCCGTGCATCTCGACGTTGAAACTGTTCAGCCGGTCCGGCCGGTTCAACGTGAGGCGCGCGACACCGTCGCTCACCTCGAAGAGGATGGTCTGGTAGCTCATGTCAGCGCTCGTCGTAGGTGAGTTCGAGTTCAGTCGCGGCGGGCAGCGCCTGGCAGCACAGCACGTAGCCGGCCTCGACTTCCCAGGGCTCCAGTGCGTAGTTCGTCATCATCGTGACAGCGCCGCGCACGACGCGGGTCCGGCAGGTCGAGCATACGCCGGCCCGGCACGAATAGGGGAGCTCGAGCCCCGCCTCTTCCGCCGCTTCGAGCACGGTCGTGCCGTCATTCGCCATCGCGAACGAACGTCGCCTGCCGTCCATCACGACCGTCACCTGGGTCTGCGCCTTGTCTTCTGCCTGCTGAGGCTTGGCCTGATGTGGGTCAGGCTTCAGCCTGACTCCTTCACTCAGGAAATGCTCGCTATGAATCTTCGACTGCTCGACGCCGAGTCCCAGCAGCCCTTCGCGCACCGAGTCGATCATCGTGTCCGGTCCGCACAAGAAAAAGCCGTCGATGTCGCGCGCCTCGAACAATTCGCGGCCGAGCACGGTCACTTTCGCCGCATCGAGGCGCCCGTTGAACAGCTCTACGTCCTGCGGCTCGCGGCTCATCAGGAAATACAGCGACAGCCGCTGCGGATAGCGGTCCTTCAGCGCCAGCAGTTCCTCCGCGAACATGATCGAAGCCGTCGTGCGGTTGCCGTAGAACAGCTGGAAGCGGCTATTGGGCTCGTGCCGCAAGACGTTCTTGATGATGCCGAGGATCGGCGTGATGCCGCTTCCACCCGCGAACGCGCAATACGTGCGCGCGGCCTTCGCATCGGGCGTCAGGATGAAGCGACCCGTCGGCGGCAACACTTCGAGCGTATCGCCGGTGCGGAGCTTGCGACCGAGGTGCCCCGACATGCTGCCGCGCTCGTGCAGTCGCACGCCGATGCGCAGGTGCCGCTCGTCGGTCGCGCTGCAGATCGAATACGTGCGGCGCACTTCCTGACCGTCGATGGCAGCGCGCACACCGATGTGTTGTCCGGGCGCGAAGCGAAACGTATCGCGCAGCTCATCGGGCACGTCGAGCGTCACGCAGACCGCGTCGCTCCCCTCGGGCCGCACCTCGGCAATCTTCAATGGATGGTAGGTCAGATGCATTTGAAGTATTCGAACGGCTCCAGGCAGCTCGTACAGCGATACAGTGCTTTGCAAGGCGTCGAAGCGAATTCACTCACACGCTGCGTCTGCGGCGACGAACAGCGCGGACATTGCACGGTCGGCTCGCCGAACAGGCGACGCGGGTTGTCGACGGACTCAGCGGGCGGCGCGATACCATATTCACGCAGCTTGTCGCGCGCACTCTCGGTCAACCAATCGCTGGTCCACGGCGGCGCCAGCACCGAGTCGACGCGCACCGCTGCGAATCCCGCTTCGTGCAAGCGCGCCTTGATCGATGCCTGGATCACCTCGGTCGCCGGGCATCCGGTGTAGGTCGGCGACACGCCGACTGCGATGCCGCGCTCGTGCTCGTCGCGCACGTAGCGCACGATGCCGAGCTCGATCACGTTCAGGATCGGGATCTCCGGGTCCGGCACTTCCGCGAGCAATTGCCAGACCGCCCGCTCCACCGGTGAGGCCGTTACCACTGTGCCCCCGGATAAGTTCGTTGCATGAACTGCATCTCGGCGAGCAGACGGCTCAGATGCTCACCGTGCTGGCCGCGCTTGCCGTGCCACGCATATGGCACGTCGGCAGGCCGCTGCAATGTTGCCGCTTGCAACACTTCGTCGACACGGTTCGACCACCCTGCTGCGAGCGAGGCCGGGTCGGGCGCAACGCCGCGCGCGACAGCATCCTGCTCTGCCGGGCTGGCAACGAACATCTCGTGAGTGAAGCGCCACAGCGCATCGAGTGCCGTCTGCACGCGCCGATGACTTTCTTCCGTGCCGTCGCCCAGCCGCACGACCCAGCCGGAGCTGAAACGGAAGTGGTAGCGCGTCTCCTTCAGCGCCTTCGCCGCGAGCTCCGCGAGCTTCGCATCGCTCGACTGCTGCAGGCGTTCGAACAGCTCGAGCTGCCACGCATCGATCAGGAACTGGCGCACGATCGTCTGGCCGAAATCGCCGTTCGGCTGCTCGACCAGACTCAGGTTGAGGAAGTCCTGCGGATCGCGCAGGAAGGCAAGCTGGTCCTCGCTGCGCCCGCGGCCTTCGAGCTCCGCGGCATAGGTGAGCAGGTAGCGCGCCTGCCCGAGCAGATCGAGCCCGATGTTGGCGAGCGCCAGATCCTCTTCGAGCGCGGGCGCGTGACCGACCCACTCGCCGAGCCGCTGCGCCAGGATCAGGCTGGTGTCGCCGACGGACAGCGCATAGCTCACAGGTTCTTGACCTCGTCCGGGATGTCGTAGAACGTCGGATGACGATATACCTTGTCCTTGGCCGGCTCGAACAGCGCGTCCGCGTCCGCCGGATCCGAAGCGACGATGTCGGCGGAGCGCACGACCCAGATGCTCACGCCTTCCTGCCGCCGCGTGTAGACGTCGCGCGCATGCTCGATCGCCATCGCGGCATCGGCCGCATGAATGCTGCCGACGTGCTTGTGCTCCAGGCCCGAGCGCGCCCGAATGAACACTTCATATAGCGGCCACTGACTGTTCACTTGTGCTTCTCCGCATGCGCGAGCGCTGCTTCGCGAACCCAGCGACCGCCTTCGTGCGCGCGGCGCCGCGCTTCGACGCGCTCGCGGTTGCACGGGCCGTTGCCCTGCAGGATCTGCTGGAACTCGCTCCAATCGATCGCGCCGAACCGATAGTGCTGAGAGGCTTCATCCCAGCGCAGCTCGGGATCCGGCACGGCGAGACCGAGGAACTCCGCCTGCGGCACCGTGATGTCGACGAACTTCTGGCGCAGCTCGTCGTTGGTGAAGCGCTTGATCTTCCAGCGCATCGACTGCGCGGTGTGCTTCGAGGTGGCGTCGTTGGGACCGAACATCATCAGCGACGGCCACCACCAGCGATCGAGCGCTTCCTGCGCCATGCGCCGCTGCTCCGGCGTGCCGCGCGCCAGCGTCATCATGATTTCGAAGCCCTGCCGCTGGTGAAAGCTCTCTTCCTTGCAGATGCGCACCATCGCGCGCGCGTACGGACCGTACGAGCATTTGCAGATCGGGATCTGGTTCATGATCGCGGCGCCGTCGACCAGCCAGCCGATCGCGCCGACGTCCGCCCAGGTCGGGGTCGGATAGTTGAAGATGCTCGAGTACTTCGCCGCGCCGGTGAGCAGCTGTTCCAGCAACTCGTCGCGCGAGATGCCGAGCGTTTCCGCAGCGCTGTACAGGTACATGCCGTGGCCGCCCTCGTCCTGCACCTTCGCCATCAGTACGGCCTTACGGCGCAGAGTCGGCGCGCGGCTGATCCAATTCCCTTCCGGCAGCATGCCGACGATCTCCGAATGCGCGTGCTGGGAGATCTGGCGGATCAGCGTCTGTCGGTAGGCGTCGGGCATCCAGTCCTTCGGCTCGATCCGATCCTCGGCGTCCACTTTCGCCTGGAAGCGCTGCTCCAGCGCCGCGCGCTCTTCCGCGCTCTGATGCAGGCAATCGGCTCCCAGCGAATCAAGGCCTTGGGTGTACATCCTGAGCTCCGGTCCGAAGTTTTCGCGACCTAACGTGACACATTTTTCTTTGGTCGGCAATTGTTTCTGTGTCATGTTACCGGGCACGTATGCCGCATTCCGCCGAGCCGCTTGCCCGCCGCGCCGACGCACTCGTTGCGCGCTTCCGCCGCCAGCGTCCGCTGCGCGGCGGCTCGCTGCTGGTCACGATCCTGGGCGACGCGATCGCACCGCGCGGCGGCGTCATCGCACTGAGCAGCCTGATCGAGCTCGCTCGCCCGTTCGGCATCACCGATCGACACGTGCGCACCGCGATCGGCCGGCTGGCAAACGAGCAGTGGGTCACTTCGCAACGCAGTGGCCGCGTCAGTTTCTACCGGCTCACGAGCCACGGACGTGCGCGCTTCGCCGAGGCAACGCAGCGCATCTATGGAGCCGCACCCGCGCAATGGAACGGCGAATGGACCCTGGTCATTTTTCCGCGCACCCTCGGCGCCGCACGCGATGACCTGCGCGAAGAGCTGACCTGGCTCGGCTTCGGGCAACTGACGAGCGGCGTGTTCGCGCATCCGACGCATCGCGAGGACACGGTCCGGGCGAGAGTCGCGGAGCTGGAATCCGCGGGCGATGTCATCGTGATTCAGCGCGCTGTCGTCACGCATGCCTCCGACGAACAGCTCGTGGAGATGGGCTGGGATCTCGGCGAGCTCGCGCGCCGCTATCGGCGCTTCATCGAGATGTTCGCGCCGCTGAGCGAAGCGCTGACGCGCTCCGTGCGGGCGACCGGTGAGACCGCATTCGTGCTGCGCACGTTGCTCGTGCACGAATACCGCAAGATCCACTTGCGCGATCCGCAGCTGCCGGCTTCGCTCCTGCCGCGATCATGGGCGGGGGCGGACGCACACGACCTGTGTCGCAACCTCTACGCCAAAGTGTTTGCGGCCTCGGAGGAGTTTCTATCGGAACGCGTGCAGACGCTCGCCGGCGCGTTGCCGCCGCCCGCCGCCGAAGTGTTCGCTCGCTTCGGCGGATTGCCGCAGCCCTAGTCTTTCCAGCTCTCCAACCGCTCGACCAGCACCTGCAGGAAGCGGTTCGCGCGATGCCCGTCCATCACGCGATGATCCAGCGTCAGCGTGACATAGCAGCGCGGCCGTACGACGATCGCGTCCGTGCCGTTCGCGTCGACGACGACTGCGCGCTTCTCCAGTTTGCCGACGCCGAGAATCGCCGACTGCGGCTGGTTGATGACGATGGGCGTCGCGACCAGGCTGCCGCTGACGCCGTGATTCGAGATCGTGAACGTCCCGCCCCGCACGTCCGCCGGCGTGAGCTTGTCCTCGCGTGCGCGCGCAACCAGGTCAGACAGCGCTCGCGCGATACCGAAAAGATCCAGCGACTGGACTGCGCGTACGACCGGAACGACCAGGCCCTTGCCTTCGACTGCCGTGCCGACGCCGATGTCGATGGTCTCGTGGATTTCGAGAGCATCGTCGGTCCAGCGGCTGTTCGCCTCCGGCACTTCCCGAATTGCGTCGACGCACGCCGCGAGGAAGTAGGCGGTGAGTGTGAGCGACGCACCGCGCTGCTCGAAGTCCGCTCGATGCTTCGCGCGGTGCGCGAGCACGGCTCCGAAATCGACCTCGAAGATGGTCGTGACGTGCGGCGCCGTGTGCAGCAGGCTTTCGACCATGCGCTCGGCAATGCGCTTGCGGACTGAACTGTGCGGTACGCGCCGAACTGAACCCGACGACTGCGCAACGGGTGCCGGCTCACGCGCTGCCGGCGAGGCGGCGGGTTGCTGCCGGCGGGCGACATGCTCCAGCACATCGTCTACAGTGATGCGACCGCCCGCTCCGCTGCCGCGGACGTCCGACGCGTGCAACTTGTTCTCTGCAAGCAGTCGCCGCACCGCCGGGCTGTTCCGACCTCCGGACAGCGCTGCCGCATGAGCGGACAAAGCAGCACTCGTTACGTCGTCGACAGCCGCGGCTTGCGCCGCCGGTGCCGGCGCATCCGCCTTCGCGGCGATGCTGGTTGCAGCGCCCGCCTGAATGCGCCCGAGCAGCTCGCCGGGCGCGATCTCGTCCTGCTCCTGCTTGAGGATCTCCGCGAGCACGCCGGCGGCGGGCGCCGGAATCTCGATCGTGACCTTGTCGGTCTCGAGCTCGATCAGCGGCTCGTTCTCGACGACAGCATCGCCGACGGCTTTGAGCCAGCGCTGGACCTGGGACCGGGTGCCTTCCGTCTGCTCGGTCGGAGCACGGACTTCGATAGTTGCAGTCATGCTGTCAGATGCTCGCGATGGTGCGGATCGCGTGCACGATGCGCGCGACGCTCGGCACTACTGCATCGAGCAGCAGCGGACTGTGAGGGCTCGGGACGTCGGGCATGGTGACGCGCTCGATCGGTGCATCCAGGTCGAAGAATGCATCGCGCGCCAGCGTCGCGGCAATCTCGGCGCCGAAGCCCGCGGTCAGATTGTCCTCGTGCACGATCAGGCAGCGGCGGGTCTTGCGCACCGACGCGAGCACGGCAGCGCGATCCCACGGCATGAGCGTGCGCAGGTCGAGAAGCTCGGCATCCACCGCCGAATCGGCAATCGCATGCTCGCAGCGCTCGACCATCGCGCCCCAGGTGACGACCGTCATCTCGGCTCCAGCGCGCAACAGGCGCGCCTTGCCGAAAGGCACGACGTATTCATCGCCGGGATACGGACGTCGCGCCCAGGCGCTGTCCAGCATCGCGCGGTGCTCGAAGAAGATCGTCGGATCGTTGCCGCGCAGCGCCGAGCGCAGCAGGCCGACTGCATCCTCTGCATTCGACGGCATCGCGACGCGCCAGCCGATCGCATGCACGAACTGCACTTCGTTCGTCTGGCTGTGCCACGGATCGCCGCACTTGAAGAATCCGCCCGGCATGCGCACGACCATCGGCGCGGCGAAGCGGTTGTTGGTGCGCCAGCGCATCGTGCCGCAATCGTTCAATTGCTCCATCGCCGGATCGGCGTATTTGCGGAACTGGATTTCCGGCACCGGCATCAGGCCCGCGAGCGCCATGCCCACCGAGCGGCCGATGATGCCCTCCTCCGACAGGCTGGTGTCGAACACGCGCGCCGCGCCGAACTTGTCCTGCAACCCGAGCGTCGCCGCGTGCACGCCACCCTTGCGGCCGACGTCCTCGCCGAACACCACCACGCGCGAATTGACCGCCAGCTCGTGCTCCAGCGTGCGGCGGATCGCCGTGACCATGTTGATGCGCGCACCTTCGGCATGCACGGTTTCCGTCCCTTCGCGCAGCTCGATGCCTTCGCTCAGCAGTCCGCCTTGCTGCTGCATATCGGGCGTGCCGTCGGCGTTCACTTCGCCGAAGGCATGCCGCGTGACGTTGGCGACCTCCGGAACGGGCCGCCGCTCGACGCTGCCGAGCGCGCGTTGCACTTCTTCGCGAGCACGCGTTTCGAGCGCCCGCCACGCGTCCTCGCTGATCGTCGCCGGCACCAGTTGCTCGCGCAGACGCACGAGCGGATCGCGCGAGCGCTCGGCTGCAATCTCGTCAGCGGACTTATAGGCCTGCGTGTCCTGGCCGGAATGACCTGACAGGCGCGGCACGATCAGCCGCAGGAGCACTGGGCCTTCGCCGCCGCGCACCGCGGCGACGGCTTCGGCCATCGTTGCCGCTGCCGCGCGCGGATTGGCGCTGTCGCCTTCGAGAATCTTCAGATTGCGAAAGGCTGCGAGATTGGCCGCGATGTTGCCGCCGGGCGTCTGGAACTCGGACTTGACCGAGATGCCGTAGCCGTTGTCCTCGAGAAAGAACAGCACCGGCAGCCGCTGCGTCGTTGCGATCGTCAACGCCGCCCAGAAGCCGTTGGTCGCGGCCGATGCTTCGCCGCCATGCGCGACCGCGATGCTGCCTGCGACGCCTGGGTCGCGCAGGACCTGTGCCCGATACTGCAGCGACTGGGCCCACCCGATGACCGGGGTGTACTGCGCCCCGACGCCACCGCACGCCGGCAGCACGCAGGGCCCGTCGCGACGCGGCAGGTTGAACACCACACCGATGTCGCGGCCTTCGCTGACGCTGCCCGACCGCATCATGGTCGAGGCCAGCGCATCTTCGATCGTCAATCCGAGCGCGAGCATCAACGGCCGCGAGCGGTAATACACGCCGATGCCATCGCGGGCACCCGTCAGCATCGGACCCAGCAGGGCTTGCGTGACGTCATGGCCGCGCGCGGTGAACTGGTAGAGAACCTTGCGCTCGGGCAGGAGCCGCGATTCCTCCAGCTCATCGAGAGCGCGGGAGACCAGGACGGTATGCACCACGCGCTCCAGGTCGATGGGCGGCCACTGCGGCTGCGGCGCGGATTGGGGTCGGGTGCGTTCGAGGGCAGTTGCTGTCATCCGCGCAGCCTAGCGGGGCGGGAGTGGCAAAACTCAACAAACAGCCGCGCCCGACGGTTCCTCGTTGGTGATAAAGTCGAGTTATTCGACCATTTTTAGGGAATATCACCATGACGCTCGACCGTTACGACGCCGCGATCCTCGACGCCCTGCAGAAGGACGGGCGCAAGCCGATCGTGGACCTCGCCGAGCAGGTCGGTCTTTCCAATACGCCGTGTGCGCGTCGGGTGAAGCTGCTGGAGCAGGCCGGCATCATCGAGGGCTATACGGCGATCATCGACCCCGCGCCGTTAGGCCTGAAGGTGCAGGCGTTCGTGCAAGTCCGGCTGACGCGGCATACCGACGAGAACATCGAGCAGTTCCGGCGCGCCGTCGACGCCATGGAAGAGATCGTCAGCTGCCACGCGATGACCGGCAACTACGACCTGCTACTCCAGGTGGTGGTGCCGGACCTGGAATCGCTGAGCAACGTGGTGCTGAAGAAGCTGCTGCGCATCCGCTTCGTGCGCGACGTGCATTCGAGCATCGTGCTCAACACGATCAAGCGCTCGGCGCGGGTGCCGGTGCGGCACCTCGCTATCTGAGGAAGACGGCTGCGGCCAGCAACAGTAGCGTGAATGCCTGAAATCCTACCCGGGCCCACATGAGCCGCGTGCTGAACAGGCGATCCGTGGCGCCCCCGCCCGACATCGCGAGCAGGCCGAGCGCCATGCTGACGCCGGTGCCGATCAACGCCAGGATGATGACGATCGTGAGCAGATCCATCGTTATCGTTCCCCCAATCTGCCGTGCAGCGGAATATATAATGAAACGATGCGCCTTCAAACCGCAGCTCGACGTCTCGTAGCGGGAGCCCTTCTCATGACTTCCATCGCCGGCAGCCCAGCAGTAAGCGCCGCGTCCGCGCCCGCCAGCTACGAGGATCTGACCGCGCTGTTCGCGCAATGGCGCGAATTCGAGCGGCCGCCGCTGCGCGAGGGCGCGCCGGACTACACGGCGGCGGCGCTCGCTCGCAGGCAGACGCAGCTCAAGACCTGGCAGGCGCGCCTGCAGGCGATCAAGCCCGATGGCTGGCCGATCCCGCAACAGGTCGACTACCACCTGCTGCGCGCGGAAATGAACGGGCTCGATTTCGACCTGCGCGTGCTCAAGCCGTGGGAGCGCGATCCGGCGTTCTACACGTCGATCAAGACGGAGCAGAGCGACACGCCCGCGCACGAAGGTCCGACGCACCACGCGGTCATCGAGCTGTGGCAGTACGCGTTCCCGCTGTCGCCCGCCGACGAAGGCAAGCTCGCGCATGAGCTGCAAGGCGTCCCGCCGTTGCTCGCTCAAGCGCAGCTGAATCTCACCGGCAATGCGCGCGATCTGTGGATGGCGGGCATCGGCACGATCAAGCAGCAACGCGCCGATCTGCTCGCGCTCGAGAAGCAGACGGCGAGCAACGGCCCCGAGCTCAAGCAGTCGATCCAGGCAGCGCAGCAGGCAACCGCGCGCTTCATTACGTGGCTGGAGCAACAGGCGCCTGCGAAGAATGGTCCGTCCGGCGTCGGCAAGGAGAACTACACCTGGAACCTCCGCAACGTGCATCTGGTGCCGCTGTCGTGGGAAGAAGAAGTAATGCTGCTGAAGCGCGAGCTGGCGCGCGCACACACGGAGCTGAAGCTGGAAGAGCAGCGCAATCGCGGCTTGCCCGCGCTGCCCGTGATTTCCAGCGCCGAGGAATATCAACGGCGGGGCAACGCCGCCGTCACCCAGTACATGGACTTCATGCGGGCGCGAAACATCCTGCCCGTGCGCGACTACATGGATCCGGCGATGCGCGCGCACATCGGCCAATACGTGCCGGAGGAGCAGCGCAATTTCTTCGCGATCGCGACCCATCACGAGCCGCTGGCGCTGTACTCGCACTTCTATCACTGGTGGGACCTGGCCCGGATGCGCGAAGAGCCGTACGCCAGCCCGCTGCGTCGCGGACCGCTGTTGTACAACATCTGGGACAGCCGCGCGGAAGGCATGGCGACCGCGATGGAAGAAATGATGCTGCACGCCGGCCTGTACGACGACAATCCGCGCGGGCGCGAAGTCGTCTGGATCATGCTCGCGGCGCGCGCAGCGCGTGGGCTGGCATCGCTGTACGCGCAGTCCAACGACTTCACGATGAAGCAAGCAGCCGACTTCCACGTCGAGTGGACGCCGCGCGGCTGGATGCGGCCGGATCTCGACCTGCTCGGCTTCGAGCAGCAGCTGTATCTGCGCCAGCCGGGTTACGGCACCTCGTACATCACCGGCAAGTATCTGCTCGAACAGCTGCTAGCCGAGCGCAGTCAGCAACTCGGCGAAGCCTTCACGCTGTCACGCTATTTCACCGAGCTCAATGCCGCCGGATTGATCCCGGTCGCGATGATCCGCTGGGAAATGACCGGCAAGGACGATGAGATCAAGGCGATGCTGCATCCATGAGGACCTCCGCATGAGCACGATTTCGCGACGCGAGCTGCTCATGGGGAGCGTGGCGACAGCTGTAGCGCTGAGCCTGCCGTCGCGCCGCGCGGCCGCCGCGGACTGGTTCAAGTATCGCGAAGCCATTGTCATCGACGGGCTCGGCGGGCCGGGCGGACTCAACGACGATCCTGCCGGCCGGCTGCTCGAGCAGGAGATCAAGGACACGCGCGAGTCCGGCATCACGTGCGCGCACATGACCGTGGGTCCCGTCGGCACGCGAGCCTCCGACTCCGCCTTCATGGAGACGGTGCGCGGCATCGCGTTCTGGGAGCGCGAGATCGACGATCACTCCGAGGTCCTGTCCCGCGTCCGCATCGCCAGCGACATCGCCAGGGCGAAGAAGTCGAAACGCACTGGCCTCGTCTACGGCGTCCAGGATGGCGTCGCGTTCGAGACCGACCTCGAGCGCCTCGACGACCTGCACGCGCTGGGCTTGCGCGTCGTGCAGCCGACCTACAACCGCCGCAATCTGCTCGGCGACGGCTGCCTCGAATCTGCGAACGCCGGGCTGAGCCGCGCCGGCATGGAAGCAATCGAGCGCATGAACGCGCTCGGCATCCTCGTCGACCTGAGCCACTGCGGCCGGCAGACGGCGGCCGATGCGATCCGCGTTTCGAAGAAGCCGGTCGCGTTCACGCACACCGGCTGCCAGGCGCTCGCGGACCATCCGCGCAATCGCACCGACGCCGAGCTGCGCGCAGTCGCGGACCAGGGCGGCGTGTCCGGCATCTATTTCATGCCGTATCTCTCCGAAGGCCGCCAGCCGACTTCGGCCGACATCGTGCGGCACCTCGAGCACATGGTGCAGGTGGCCGGCGAGGATCACGTTTCGATCGGCACGGACGGCGTCATCTCGCCGACCACCGTGGATCAGAAGTACAAGGATGCATTCGCGAAGAACACGCGCGAGCGGCGCGAAGCCGGCATCGCGGCGCCGTGGGAAACCGAAGAGGGCTACCTGTTCGCACCGGATCTCAACACGCCGCGGCGGCTCGCGACGCTGGCCATGATCCTCGCCGACCGGCGCCACAGTGCCGTGCGCATCGAGAAGATCCTCGGCGGCAATCTACTGCGGGTGTTCGGCGAGACCTGGAAGAGCTAGGGAGCCAGGCCGAAGCCTGGCCCGCGCAGCACTTTGCCGGGTTTCGCTCCCGTGTGCTTGCCCTGGTCGACGACGATCTGGCCGTTGACGAGCACGTAGTCGATGCCGCTCGGCGTGGCGACCGGGTTCTCGTAAGTCGCGTTGTCCTGGATGCGGTCGAAGTCGAAGACCGTGATGTCCGCCCAGAGCCCTTCGCGCAATGCGCCGCGGTCGAACTGCCGCATGCGCGTCGCCGGCAGCGACGAGAGCTTGCGCACCGCATCCTCGAGCGTGATCACCTTGCGCTTGCGGACGTACTCGGCAATCAAACGCGGGAAGTTACCGTAGGCGCGCGGGTGCGGCAGGCCGATCGCATCGATCTCACCGAGATGCTCCGCTGCTCCGGCATCGCTGCCGATGCCCATCCAGGGCGCCTTGAGCGCCGTCGCGATGTCGTCTTCACTCATCATGAAGAACAACGCCATCGCGCGGTTCTTCGGCGCGGCTTGCAGCAGGATGTCCCAGGCAACGTCGGCCGGATCCTTGCCGAGCTCCTTGCCGATGTATTCGAGACTCTTGTAGCGATACTTGTCGTAGCGCTCGTCGAAGGCGTTGGCGAGCACGACATGATCCCAGCCGCCGGACGCGTACACGAGGTTCGACCAGCCCGGTAGCGAGCCGCCCTGCACTTCGCGCTTGAGCCGCTCGCGGACCTTCTTGCTGCGCAGCTGCTTGAGACCCTGCTCCATGCCGCGCTCCCACACCCAGTTCGGAACGGTGATGTCCAGGCCCGTACCGCCCGCGGCATAGAGATACATGTCCGCGCCGATATTCACGCCGCGCGCACGGGCGCTGTCGATCAATGAAAGCGCCTGGGGCACGAGCTGGCCCCAGCCGGGCTGATACGCGCCTTTGAAGTGGAACACTTCGACCTGGATGCCGGCCTGCTCCCCGATCTGGATTGATTCGCCGATGGCGGTCAGCAGCGCAGCGCTCTCGTCGCGCATGTGGCTGGCATAGATGCCGTTGTACTGCGCGGCGACTTTCGCCAAGTCGACCAGGTCCTGCGTCGATTGAAAGCTGTCGGGCGGATAGATCAGCGCGGTCGCAATGCCCATCGCGCCGGCCTGCATTGCCGTCGCCACCAGCTGCTTCATCTTTTCCAGCTGCTCCGGTGTCGGCGCGCCCGCACCATCGCCCATCACCGCGACGCGCGCCTGCGCAGAACTGTAGTACGTGCCGAAGTTGAGCGAGATACCCTTGCTCTCGAGATCGCGGAAGTACGCATCGATCTGGTCCGCCGGCACTGGCGTGCCGCCCTCGCCCGCGATTGCCGAAGTGACTCCCTGCAGCAGCTTGTTCTCGGCGAGGCCGTTGCGCTGCAGGACCTCGCCGGACTGGTCCATCAGATCGATCCAGCCGGGCGAGACATAGTGGTCCTGCGCATCGATCTCGCGACGCGCGCTGCCGTCGCAGCGGCCAATGCTGGCGATGCGCCCGTCCTTGATCGCGATGCACGCGCGCACCCAAGGGTTGCCGAGGCCGTCGAGCAGACGGCCGTTGCGGATCACCACGTCGTAGACGAATTCCTCGTCCGCAGCCGGCGTTGCCGACGCCAGCGCAAGCCCGCTCAATAGCAGCATCTGCAGGATTTTCCGCATTCCCAGCCTCCGGTGCGCGCTCAAGCGTGCGGTGCGAAAAATATCACCAAAAGAAAAATTTCCCTATACAGAAACTTTCATATAAATTCGGAAACGTCGCCGAAGGGGTCCGTTGCAGGGGGAAAAACCACATGACCGCAGCCCGACGCTCAACCTGGTTACCGTTCACCACCTTACTGACGACGGCCGCTGTTGCGCCGCTCGCGAATGCCGCGGATACGCCGCGCGACCTGCAGGTGCTGCAGGAGATCATCGTCACCGCCACCAAGCGCTCCGAGAAGCTGCAGGACGTGCCGATCTCGATCTCCGCGATCACCAGCGACGACATCACGAAACGGGGCTTCACAAATTACGCCGACATGCTGAACTCCGTCCCGGGCGTGTTCTTCCAGGATTTCGGCGCCGGTCAAGGCACGATCCGCATCCGCGGCATCAGCGCCTCAGAAGGCGGCGTGCCATCAACGACGGCAACCTACTTCGGCGAAACCGTCACCAGCGTGCTGACCAATCACGGCGGCAAGCCGAACCTGCGTCTGGTCGACATCGATCGCGTCGAAGTGCTGCGCGGCCCGCAGGGCACGCTGTTCGGCGCCAGCGCGCTGGCGGGCGTCGTGCGCGTCATCCCGAAGTCACCCGACCTGCAGGAGTTCGCGGCAGACGTCGGTGTGCGCGGCTTCAGCACTGCGCACTCGAGCGACGCGAGCTATCACGCCGAAGCAGCCGTCAACATTCCTCTCGTGACTGACAAGCTGGCGCTGCGCGTCGTGGGCTATAAGGACGATATCGCTGGCTTCATCGACAACACCTTCGCGGGCCAGCCGGAAATCGACTGGAGCGCCGGCCTTGGCGCGCCGGCCGGCACGCTGGTCAGCCCGGCGATCGCGGCGTTCACGAAGCGCGACATCAATTCCGAAGACACGTGGGGAGCTCGCGGCACGCTGAAGTGGCAAGCGACCGAGAGCCTCGGCCTCGAGCTGATGCATACGACGCAGGACGTCGAAGTCGATAGCGAACAGTTCACCCTCCCGGCGGCGGGCGACTATAACCAGAGCCGCGGCCTGGATGCGTTCGAACGCGGCGGCAATGGCGAGCGGCTCGAGGTCAGTAATCTGGTCGCGAACTACGACTGGAGCGCGGTCTCGCTCGTCTCGGCGACCAGCTGGACGGAGATGAAGCGCTTCACCAATCAGGACATCGCATTCCTCGCAGCGGCCAGCGGCTTGCCGCCGCTGCCTTGGGGACTGCACGACACCAGCGAAGGCGAGGTGTTCACACAGGAAGTGCGGTTGCAGTCGCGTGGCGAGCAGGCCCTGCAGTGGCAGCTGGGTGTCTACTATCTCGACCAGGAGGCGAAGTTCTCGCAGTTCGTCCCGGACTATTCCTGCCCGACCTGTCTGGGCGTCGTGATACGCGGCCAGGACTTCGAGCTGGACGCACCGCTCGCCAAGTTCTACGAGAACAAGCAGAAGTCGATCTTCGCGCAGATCAGCTACGACCTGAGCGAGCGCTGGACGGTCGGGGTCGGAGGTCGCTACCTGGAAGACGACATCACCGACTTCGACATCGCGGCCGACGGCTTCCTGATCCGCGGCGGTACGCCCGGCCCCACGACTCCGGAGCCGCCGCAGAAGGGTCACGTGGCCGAGTTCAATCCGTCGGCGTACGTGCGCTTCGAGCCGAGCGACACCACCACGCTCTACGCACAGGCGGCGCGCGGCTTCCGCAGCGGTGTCGTCAATCCATTGATCGCTGACGTTTGCCAGGAGGAGGCGGACCAGCTCGGCGCAAAGGAAATATCCGATCCGGACCGGTTGTGGAACTATGAGATTGGCGCGAAATCGCAGATCGCGGATGGGCGCGTGGCGATCAACGGCGCGGTGTACCGCCAGAAATGGGAGGGCGTGCAGCTCGGAGTCACGCTGCAGTGCGGGTTCTCGCAGATCCTCAACGCCGGCGACGCCACCAGCGACGGCGCCGAGCTCGAACTCGTAATGCAGCCGGTCGATGCCTGGCGCTTCAACCTGGCGGTCGCCGTCAACAACATCGAGTTCGATCGCGTCGTGCCCCAAAGCAACTTCCACTCTGGCGAGCGGCTGTACGAGGTGCCGAAGGTGAACGGCAGCGCAGGCGCGCAGTTCAACTTCGACCTGGCAAGCACCTGGGCCGGATTCTTCCGCGCGGACTACGTGTACGTGGGCGAGGTTTTCGTGAAGTTTCCGACAGAGGGGGTCATCGTCAAACAGGACCCCATCGGCACGGCCAACGCGCGACTGTCGTTCCAGCACGGCCCTCTTGGGCTCGACCTGTTCGGCAACAACCTGTTCGACGAGCGCGGCGTCGTAGGCACACAGACACCGACGTTCGGCGGTCAGCAATTCATCACGCGGCCGCGCGAAATCGGCGTCGAAATGCGCTACTCGTTCTGACGGGGGAAAGCGAATGAGCATCCGCATCGCGGCGGCATTGGCCGCCGCATCTCTGGCACTGTCGCTCACCGTTCAGGCCAATGACGGCGGCGGCACCAGTTCGCTGGCCTACCAGGCGAACGACAAGGCTGCGCAGCCGCAGACGCCGCGCGGCCCGACCACCGCCGAAGAAATGGAAGCGTTCCTCGACGGCTTCATGAACGCCGAGATGAAAGCCGGCCCGGTCGCGGGCGCGGTGGTTATCGTGGTGAAAGACGGCCAGGTGTTCTTCCAGAAGGGCTACGGCTACGAGGACGTCGACAAGCAAGTGCCGGTGGATCCGGCGCAGACGCTGTTCCGCCCGGGCTCGGTGTCGAAGCTGTTCACCTGGACCTCGATCATGCAGCTGGTCGAGCAGGGCAAGCTGGATCTCGATGCGGACGTCAACACCTACCTCAAGGACTTCAAGATCAAGGCGACGTATCCGCAGCCAATCACGCTGCGCAACATCATGACGCACACCGCGGGCTTCGAGGACGGCGCGGTCGGCTATCTGTTCGCGAACAAGGTGGCAGATCTGATCCCGCTCGGCGATTGGGTCGCGAAGCACGAGCCGGCGCGCGTGCGCCCGCCGACCACGAACTGGAACGACGGCACGAGCGCGTCGTACTCGAACTACGCGACGGCGCTCGCCGGACACATCATCGAGATCGTCTCGGGCCAATCGTTCGACGACTACGTCGCGCAGCACATCTTCCAGCCGCTCGGTATGACGCGCAGCACGTTCGGCGAGCCGCTGCCGGATACACTCTCGCCGCACATGTCCGGCGGCTACACGTTCGAAGCCGGCGCGTTCAAGAGTCACGGGTTCGAGTTTATCCACGCCGCCGGTCCGGCGGGATCGCTCTCCTCCACCGCCTCCGACATGGCGCGCTTCATGCTCGCGCATCTGCAGGACGGCAGCCTCGGCGACGGCCACATCCTCAAGCCCGAGACCGCGCAGCTGATGCACACGCGCGTGATGAGCCCGGACCCGGCGCTCAACGGCCACTGCCTCGGCTTCTACGAGACGTACATCAACGGCCGCCGCATCATCGGTCACGGCGGCGACACCGGATTCTTCCACTCGATCCTGAGCCTGATGCCGGAGACCGGCATCGGCCTGTTCGCGTCGGTGAACACCGGCGGCAAAGGTGCTCGCACCTCGGTCGAGCTCGAGCGCGCCTTCTTCAAGCATTACTTTCCCGCGGAGCTGCCGGTCGTAAAGCCGCCCGCTGACGCTGCCAAGCGCAACGCGCGCTACGCCGGCAGCTACCGCACCCTGCGTCACTCGTACACGAAGTTCGAGAAGGTGTTCTCGGCGTTCGGCGACGACAACGTCACCGCGATGCCGGACGGCACGCTGCTGATGGGCGACATCTTCGGCAACCCGGCCCGCTGGGTCGAAGTCGGCGACGGCGTGTTCCGCATGCAGAACGGCGACGCATTCGCCGCGTTCAAAGGCGACGACGGCGGCCGCGCCACGCACGTGGTCGGCCTGTTCCCGCCGATCGTCGCGCAGCGTATTTCCTGGTACGAGTCGAGCAAGCTGCATGGCTTCATCGTGGGCATCGCCGTGCTGCTGTCCATCACGATCCTGGTGAGCGCGATCCGGCAACGGCGCACTGATAGTGCCGCGCCCGGCCAGTTGCGTTGGGCGCGGCCGACGTTGGCACTGAGCGGCGGCTTGCTGCTGGCATTCCTCATCGCTGTCGCGCTCGTGCTCGCCGGCGGTTTCGAGTCGCTGATCTACAAGATCCCGACCTCGCTATACATCGCGCTGACGTTCCCGCTGCTCGCAATTCCATTTGCTTTGCTGGCGGGCTGGTTTGCGGTCGGCGTGTGGCGCACGCGCGTGTGGACGTTCGGTGCGCGACTGCACTACTCGCTCGCCGCCGTGGCTGTGCTCGCGTTCCTGGTCGTTCTCAACTACTGGAACCTCCTTGGCTACCGCTTCGGCTGAACCGCGCAGGTCGTCACAGGCTGCGCCGACCGTCGACGTTCCCAGCCCGTACCTGCTGTTCCTGGGAGACACGACGGACGCGCCGTACGCGAAGACTGCGTTCGGGTTGCGCGACTGGGCGCCGGAGAAATGCGTCGGTGAGTACGCCCTGCCCGGCGCCACGGTGACGACGGGTCTGCCCAGCCTGAAGCCGGCGGAGGCGCATGCACGCGGTGCGCGCTCGTTGGTGATCGGCGTCGCCAACATCGGCGGCACGCTGAATGGCGAATGGATGCCGGCGTTGATCGAGGCGCTCGAAGCCGGGCTCGACATCGTCAGCGGCATGCACGCGCGGCTTGCGGACAATCGCGAGCTCGACGCGGCGGCGAAGCGTCTCGGCCGCCGGCTGATCGACGTGCGCCGCCCGCCTGCGGGCATTCCGATCGCATCGGGCCGCAAGCGCAGCGGCCAGCGCCTGCTGACGGTCGGCACCGATTGCGCGCTCGGCAAGAAGTACACCGCGCTGGTGCTCGCACGCGAGTTCCGCGCGCGCGGCCTCGATGCCGAGTTTCGTGCGACCGGCCAGACCGGGATCCTGATCGCCGGCGCCGGCATCCCGCTCGACGCCGTAGTCGCCGACTTCGTCGCGGGCGCGGCCGAGCTGCTCAGTCCCGACGCCGCGGAGGATCACTGGGACCTCATCGAAGGCCAGGGATCGCTGTTCCATCCGTCGTACTCCGGCGTGTCGCTCGGCCTGCTGCACGGCTCGCAACCCGACGTCATCGTGCTGTGTCACGAGGAAGGCCGCGACGCCATCCTCGGTCTCGAGGAGTTTCCGCTGCCGTCGCTCGACGAAGCGATCTACGTTCACCTGGAGCTGGCGCGGCGCACGAATCCCCGTGTGCGCTGCGCCGGCGTTTCATTGAATACTGCGAAGCTCTCCGCGGCGCATGCGCGCGCCGTGCTGGCCGAGCGCCGGGCGCAGCTCGGCGTGCCGGTCGCCGATCCGATGCGCGGCGGGCCGGAGCTGGAGGAACTGGTCGCATCATGTCTATCGCCGAGCCGCTCGCAAGCCTGACGCTGCAGGTCAGCGTCGAGAAATGGCCGCTGCAGGCCCCGTTTCGCATCACCGGCTACACCTTCGTCGCGGTCGACGTCGTCGTCGCCACGATTTCCTGCCGCGGCCGGCAGGGACGCGGCGAAGCGGCCGGCGTCTACTATCGCGGCGAGACCGCCGAATCGATGACGACGCAGATCGAAGCGGTGCGCGCCGACATCGAAGCCGGCATCGATCGTGAAGCCCTGCAACGCTTGTTGCCGGCCGGGGGCGCCCGTAACGCCATCGATTGCGCGTTGTGGGATCTCGAAGCGCATCTGAGCGGCATCCCGGCATGGAAGCTGGCCGGCCTCAATCCGCCAGTGCCGCTGGTCACGACCTTCACGCTCGGCGCCGACGATCCCGACAAGATGGCGCAAGCCGCGACGTCCTACGTCGGCGCGCAGGCGATCAAGCTGAAGCTCACCGGCACTCCCATCGACGCCGAGCGCGTCCGCGCGGTACGCGCCGCGCGCCCGGAGGCGTGGCTCGCCGTCGACGCCAATCAAGGCTTCACGCGCGCCTCGCTCGCCGACCTGATGCCGACGCTCGTCGATGCCCGCGTCGGCTTGATCGAGCAGCCGTTTCCGATCGGCCGCGAGGCAGACCTCGACGGCCTGCGCTCGCCGATTCCGATCGCGGCCGACGAGAGCGTGCAGGACCTGAAGGACGTGCCGGGCATGGTCGGACGCTTCAACGTCGTCAACATCAAGCTCGACAAGTGCGGCGGCCTGACCGAGGGCCTCGCGATGGCGCGCCAGGCGCGCGCGCTCGGCCTCGACGTGATGGTCGGCAACATGACCGGCACGGCGCTCGCGATGGCGCCCGGCATGCTCGTCGGGCAGCTGTGCCGCATCGTCGATCTCGATGGGCCGATCTTCCTGCGCAACGACCGCCCGCCCGGTGTGGTCTACGAGAGCGGCACGGCGTGGGTTCCGCCTGAAGTGTGGGGCGGCGGAGCCCGCGCGAAGTGAGTGCCGAGGTCGCCGGCGCCCTGCCGCAGCGAAAGGACTGGTTCGGCCAACCGCGCGGCCTGACGATCCTGTTCCTCACGGAAATGTGGGAGATCTTCTCCTACTACGGGATGCGCGTGCTGCTGGTCTACTACGTGACCAAGCAGCTGGCCTTTTCCCAGCAGAGCGCATCGCTCATCTACGGCGGTTACAACGCGTTCGTCTACTTCACGCCGATCATCGGCGGCATCGTCTGCGACCGCTGGCTCGGACGGCGCAATTCGGTGCTGCTCGGCGGCTCGATCATGGCGCTCGGTCATTTCATGATGGCGTTCGAGCCGCTGTTCTTCCCCGCGCTGGCGACGATCGGCATCGGCAACGGTCTGTTCCTGCCGGCGCTGCCGAGCCAGATCCCCGGCCTCTACAGCCACGACGATCCCCGCCGCAAGTCCGCCTACAGCTACTACTATCTCGGCATCAATGTCGGCGCCGTGCTCGCACCGCTCGGCTGCGGCACCGTCGCCGAGCTGTACGGCTGGCACTGGGGATTCACGCTCGCGGGCATCGGCATGGTGAGCGGCCTGGTCATCTACATTCTCGGGAGTCGCTATCTGCCGCCCGAGCCGCCGCGCTCACCGGCAGCGTCCTCGACGGTGCAGCCACGCTTCTATGAGAGCGGAGCAGCACGCCGCTTCGTACTGCTCGCAGGCATCTGCGGTGTGGTGATCATCTTTCGCATTGCGTACGAGCAGGTCGGCAACACGTTGCCGCTGTGGACCGAGCACGCCGATCGCACCGTCGGCGCCTTCGTCATTCCGATGACGTGGTTCCCGTCGCTGAATCCGTTGCTGGTCCTGCTGCTGACTCCCTGGTTCGTCGCACGCTGGGTGCGGCATGCGCGCGAAGGCCACGAGCTTTCGTCGATCCGCAAGATGTCGGTCGGCGCGGGCGGCGTCGCGCTCTCCTATCTATTGCTGGCAGCCGTCGCGGCCTGGAGCGGCGGCGGCGTCGTAGCGCAAGGCTGGCTCTGGTTGATCCTGTTCTATGCGGTGATGACCGCCGGCGAGCTCTACATCCTGCCGATCGGGATCGGCCTGTTCGGGCGCCTCGCACCGGCCGGATTCGCGGCCACGGCGATCGCGCTGTGGTTCCTCGCCAACTTTTTCGGCAATCTGCTCGCCGGCGCGTTCGGCACCTTGTGGAGCAGCCTGTCGCCGCCGCAGTTCTTCGCAGCCACTGCTGCAATCGCTGCGCTCTCGGGCGCGCTATTGCTCGCATTCAACCGGCCCGCGCAGCGCGCCGAAGCCCAATAAGTCCTGATCGGGGGATTCGCTATGAGCACCAGGCTTGCGTCTTTCATCTTTGCAGCCTTCGCGGCAACCGTCATGAGCGGCGCGCGCGCTGATATGCCGCAACCCGCGGCCCCGGTGCCGCTCACGGCCGAAGATGCCGCGGCTTTCCTCGACGGCCTGTTGCCGACCTCGATGGCGATCGGCGACGTCGCGGGCGCTACGTTCGCGATCGTCAAAGACGACGCGCTGCTGCTCACGCGCGCCTACGGTTTCGCCGACGTCGAGAAGCAGATCCCGGTCTCGGCCCAGGACACGTTGTTCCGGCCGGCCTCGATCTCGAAGTTGTTCACCTGGACCGCAGTGATGCAGCAGGTGGAAGCCGGCAAGCTCGATCTCGATCACGACATCAACGAGTACCTGGATTTCAGGATCGAAGGTTACGGCGGTGCGCCGATCAAGCTGCGTCACCTCATGACGCACACCGCGGGCTTCGAGGAATCGCTGCTCGATCTGCTGGTGAACGACATCGGCCACGTGAAGCCGCTCGGCGAGGCACTGAAAGGCAGCATCCCGGCGCGGATCTATCCGCCGGGCACGGTCCCGGCCTATTCCAACTACGGCGCATCGCTCGCGGGCTACATCGTCTCGCGCGTCTCGGGCGAGCCGTTCGAGCAGTACATCGAGAGCCACATCTTCAAGCCGCTGAAGATGGAGCACTCGACTTTCCGACAGACGCTGCCGGAGCCGCTGCGCACGAATCTCTCCAACAGCTATCACGCAGCGTCGGGCAAGCCCGTGCCGTTCGAGTACGGATCGGACGCGCCGGCCGGTGCGCTGTCGGCAACAGCCCCCGACATGGCGCAGTTCATGATGGCTCATCTGAATGGCGGACTGCTGCCGGGCGGCGACGATTCGGGCCGCATTCTCAAGCCTGAGACCACGGAGCTGATGCACAGCGTGGCGAACCGTCCGGGCCCGGTCGTCGACGCGATGTGCTACGGCTTCTACGAGCAGAGTCGCAACGGCGTGCGCGCGATAGCGCATGGCGGCGACCTCACCGCATTTCATAGCGAGCTGGTGCTGATTCCGTCGGCGAAGGTCGGGCTGTTCATGTCGTTCAACAGCAGCGGCAAGGACAACTCGGTCTACAAGATCCGCACCGCAGTGTACGAAGCCTTCATGGACCGCTACTTCCCGCGCCAGGCGCCGGCGGCCGTCGCGACGCCCGCCGATACCAAGGAACACGCCGCCGCCGTGCTCGGCAACTACGAGACCAGTCGCCGCGCCGACCAGAATCTCTTCAGCTTCTTCTATATGTTTGGCCAGACCCCCGCGCAGCTGAGCGACGACGGCAGCCTCGTGATCAACGGCCTCAATGGCCTCAATGGCGAGCCGAAGAAGTTTCGCGAAGTGCAGCCGTGGCTGTGGCAGGAAGAGCATGGCGAACAGCGCATGGCCGTCACGCGCGATCAGCAGGGGCACATCGTCAGCCTCGTGCCGGACGGCTACGGCGCCATCATCATCTTTCAGCGCCCGCCGGCGTGGCGTAACAAGGCGTGGCTCGCACCTGCAATCATCGTGGCAGGCGGCATCATCGTGCTCGCACTGCTGATTCGGGTGAGCGGATTCCTGCGGCGCCGCTTCGGACGCGCGAGCGCTCCGGCCGTCGTCGCCGATCCGAACCGGGGTCGCTCGTTGGCGGCGACCCTGAGCTGCGCAGTGTTCATTGCCCTGTGCCTCACCGTGCTCACGATGTTCTCCAGCGAGTCGTTCTGGGTCATCTCGTCCGACGGCAGATGGTTCGTGCGGCTGGTGCAGCTCTCGGCCCTGCTCGCGGTGATCGGCGCCGTCGTGGCACTCATCGTCGCCGTCGCTGCGTGGCGTGCGCCCGAGCGCAGGCTGTCGCTCTCGATCGGCAGGACGGCGCTCGCCGCGGCGTGCCTGGTCTGGGCCTACGTCGCGATCGCCTTCCACTTCCTGTCGATCCGGCTGCAATATTAGTTATCCTAGGAGTCATGAAATCCAAACAGGCGACGCTCGGCACCCTGCTGCGCCGGCTCCGGGCCCGTAACGACTGGACGCTGAAGGAGATGAGCGAGCGGACCGGCATCCCGGTCTCGACCCTCTCCAAGGTCGAGCACGACCGCCTCACGCTGACCTACGACAAGCTGCAGCAGTTGAGCCACCGGCTCAACATCCGCATGTCCGAGCTGTTCGCCGAAGGCGATGCCGTGCCCGACGCACCGGTCACGGCACGGCGCAGCGTCGGGCGCATCGACCGTGCGATTCGCGTCAACACCAAGAACTACGACTATTACTATCTGTGCCCGGAGCTGCGCCGCAAGCGCATGATCCCGGTGCTGACGCGCATCCGCGCACGCAGCGTCGCGGAGTTCGGCGAGCTGGTGCATCACTCCGGCGAGGAATACATCTACGTCATCGAAGGCCGCATCGAGATCCACACGGAGTTCTACGATCCGATCGTGCTGGAGGCCGGGGAGTCGATCTACATCGACTCGAACATGGGCCACGCCTACGTGGCGGCGGAAGGCTGCACCGAGGCGACCGTGCTGGGCGTGTGCTCGAGCGCCGATGACGGCCTGATGCAATCGCTGATGAGCCTGCACGCGGACGAACCGGTCGCAGTCACCGTCGACGACACCGAAGCCGCGAAAGCCGAGCGCCCGCCGCGAAGCAAGCCCCGGCCGCGCGTCAGGACAACGGCCACACGATCATGATCAGCGGCACGCCCAGCAGCAGGATCAGCAACGAGAGCGGCGCGCCGAGCCGCGCGTAGTCGCCGAAGCGGTAGCCGCCGGGCCCCATCACCAGCGTGTTGCACTGATGCCCGATCGGCGTCAGGAAGTCGCAGCCCGCGCCGATCGCCACCGCCATCAGGAACGCGTCCGGGTGATAACCGAGCTTCTGCGCGAAGCTCGCGGCGATCGGCGCCATCACCAGCACCGTCGCCGCATTGTTGAGGAATGGCGTGATCATCATGGCCGCCAGCAACATCAAGCCGACGGCGCCGTAACCCGGTAGCGTGTGTGCGAGACCGGAGAGTGCGGCGGCAATCACGTCGGTGCCGCCGGTCGTGCGGATCGCCTCGCTGACCGGAATCAGCGCGCCGAGCATGATGAGAATTGGCCACTCCACTGCCTCATACGCTTCGCGCAGCGGCAACGAGCCGAGCAGGATCGTCAGCAGCGCGGCGCCGAAAAAGGCGACACCGACCGATAAGGTGCCGGTGCTCGCGAGCACCATTGCGGCAAGCAGCGCCGCGATTGGAATCAAGCCGCGGCGCACGCGGCCGAGACGCAGATTCCGCGCAGCCAGCGGCAGGCAACCCAACTCGCGCAGTTGCGCCGGCATGTGGGTAAGCACTCCCTGCAGGACGACTACATCGCCGGCGCGCAGCTCGATATCGCGCAGTCGCTCGGTGAAGCGCTGGCCGCTACGGCTGACGGCAAGCAGGTTGATCCTGAAGCGGTCGTGCAGGAACAGGCGGCCGGCTGCCTGACCGATCAACAGCGAGCTCGGCCCGATCACGGCTTCGATGACGCCGATCTCGTCGTTCGTGATTTCCTCCGTGCGAGTGGTGCGATTCTCGCCTTCCAACTCGAGATTCGAGCTCGTGACGGCGCGCTCGAGTGCGGCCGGCTCGCCCTGCAACAGCACGATGTCGTTTGCCTGCAGCACCATATCCGGCAGGGGCGCGGCGGTCTGCTTGTCGCGCACCACTGCAGTCACCATCACTTCCTGGTGCTTGCGCAGCTCGCTGACCGTCTGGCCGGCGATCGCGGAGTCCTCCTTGACGCGCGCTTCGGTAACGTAGTCCTTGATGTCGATCGCTTCACCCAGCGCGGGCGCTCCCCTGCGGTCCTGAGGCAGCAGGCGATAGCCGAGCACCAGGAACACGAGGCCCGCCGCCGTGAGACCGAGCCCGACCGGGGTGAAGTCGAACATGCCGAAAGGCTCGCCGACCAGCTCGCCGCGCAGACGCGACACGATGATGTTCGGCGACGTGCCGATCAGCGTCATCGTGCCGCCGAGCAGCGACCCAAAGGCCATCGGCATCAGCAGGATCGACGGCGAGCGGTTCGCGCGCTTGGCCATCTGCAAGGCGATCGGAATCATCATCGCCAGCGCGCCGATGTTCTTCACGAACGCCGACAGGATCGCCACCGCGCCCGCCAGCACGAGCACCTGCAACGCGGCCGAGCTGATGTGGTGAGCGACCGGCTGGATCGCGATCTCGATGATGCCCGAGCGCGCGACGGCGGCACTTACGATGAGCGCGCTCGCGACGATGACTACGATCTCGTCGCTGAAGCCAGAAAACGCCCTCTGCGCCGGCACTACGCCGATCAGTACGGCGACGAGCAATGCGATGCCCGCCACGAGGTCGTAGCGCAGCCGGCCCCACACGAACAGGGCCATCGTGCCGGCAATGACAGCGAACGCCAGTATCTGCTGCAGCGTCATCGAGGCAATCAACGTGCGGGGTTCGGCTTGCGTTCCCCGAGTGCTAGACTGCGCCGCTCGCGACGATCAAAGGAGTACGACCATGAGGGCGACCCATCTGAGTCTGGCGATCGGTTTGACGGTGCTGCTGGCAGCCTGCTCGCGCGAGCAGCCGGCAGGCGCGCCACGACAGCCCGACGCGGCCTCCCCGAGCATGGCCGAGAAGGCAACGCCCACGGAACCGGCCGCCGAAGCGGTCGCGCAGATCGCGCCGACCCAGGGCAACACGGTCACGGGTTCGCTTGCGCTCTCGCAGTCGCCGCAAGGGGTGCACATCACCGGGTCTATCCAGGGACTCAAGCCCGACGCCGAGTTTGGCTTCCACGTGCACGAGAAAGGCGATTGCACGGCGCCGGACGGCAGCAGCGCCGGCGGTCACTTCAACCCGACGCAGGCCCAGCACGGCAATCCCACCGGCGCCACACACCACGCCGGCGACATGCCGAACATCAAATCCAACGGCGAAGGCGTCGCGCAGGTCGATACGACCGCGGCCGGCACCAGCCTGCACGGCGATCCGACGACGGACGTGATGGGCAAGGCGATCGTCGTGCACGAAGGCCCGGACGACTACGCGACGCAACCCTCCGGCAACTCCGGCAAGCGCGTCGCCTGCGGCGTCATCGCAGCGCCGAGCCCGCAGTAGCCTGGACGTCGGCCCGCAGCATCACGCGCAGCTTCGCCAGCGCGTACTTCTTGCGGCTCAGCACGGTGTCGCGCGGCGCCGCGGTCAACGCGGCGATCGCGCCGATCCGCATCCCGTCCGCCCATAACGCGACCACTTGCCGCTGCTCGAACGGCAGCCGCTGCAGTGCCTTGCGCAGTCGCGCCGTCCGCTGGCCCTCATCGAGAGGTTCTGCCGGATCCGGCACGACACGGTGAATATCCGCCAGCACCGAGCACAGGTCCACCGGCAACGGCACGCTGCGAGCCGCGGCGAACTTGCGCTGATACTCGTCGATGAAGTGATTGCGGGCGAGCGTGCACAGCCAGGTGCGAAACGCGACGCCCGATGCAGCCGCGAAGGTGCCGTGGCGCGCCACGTCGATGACCTTGAGCCAGGTCTGCTGCGCCACGTCTTCGGCAATGGTCCGGTTGCGGCTCAGCCGCGTCAGGAAACGCAGCAGCGCGCCGCCGTTGCGCTCGACCAGCCGCGCGAGCGCTGCCCGGTCGCCGTCGCGCTGGTAACGGAGCATGAGCTGGGCATCGAGGACCATTTATCCCGCATATCGGGATTTGCGGAAAAAACCCGCCAGAAGAAGCAATAACCGGTTCCGGTTCACGTCAGAGCGCCGGAGGCGCGCAGCTCGGCTATCTGCTGCTCCGTAAATCCGGCGTCGGTGAGGACGGCATCGGTGTCCTCTCCGGCCCGCCGCGGCGCTTCGGGTGTTGAGGCTGGCGTGCGGCTGAACCGCGGGGCGGGCGCGTTCTGTTCGATGCCGTTCACGGTCACGAACGTGCGGCGCGCCACGTTGTGCGGATGGCGTGCCGCCTCCTCTACCGTGAGCACGGGCGCGAAGCACGCATCCGTTCCTTCCATGATGCGGCACCACTCGTCACGCGTTCGCGAGCCGACGGCCGCCGCGATCGCCGAGCGCAGCTCGGTCCACTCCTTCGTTGTCGGATCCACGACCGGAAACCCGACGCGCGCATAGCGCTGCCAGTCCAGCCCGAGCTTGTCGAGCAGCTGCGCGAAGAACTGCGGCTCGAGCGCCCCGATGGCCACGTACTTGTGATCCTTGGTGCGATACGTGTCGTAGTACGGCGCAGCGCCGGCCAGAAAATTCGTACCGGTCGCGTCCTGGAACATGCCGCGCGCCCGCATTCCGTAAAACATCGCGAGCAGCGCTGCGGAGCCGTCGACCATCGCGGCGTCGACCACCTGGCCCCGTCCCGACTGGCGGGACTCGAGTAGCGCCGCGAGCACGCCGAACGCGAGCAGCATGCCGCCGCCGCCGAAATCGCCGACCAGGTTGAGCGGCGGCACCGGCTTGCCGCCGGCAGTGCCGATGAGATGCAGCACGCCGGCGAGCGCGATGTAGTTGATGTCGTGCCCGGCCGCGGGTGCGAGCGGACCGTCCTGGCCCCACCCGGTCATGCGGCCGTAGACCAGGCGCGGATTGCGGGCGAGGCACGACTCCGGTCCGAGACCGAGGCGCTCCAGCACGCCGGGCCGGAACCCTTCGATCAGTACATCGGCACGCTCCAGCAGCTTCAGCACCACCTCGACGCCCGCCGGATTCTTGAGATCCACGGCGACCGAGCGGCGATTCCGCAGCAGCGGATCGGGAGGTGCCGACTCGTTCGGGCGCGCCGAAGCGCGCTCGATGCGCACGATTTCCGCACCGAGGTCGGCGAGCATCATGGAGCAGAACGGCGCCGGTCCGATCGCGGCGATCTCGATGATCCTGATTCCGGCAAGCGGGCCCATGAGGGTGTATTGTCGCACTCCTATGAAGACTCCGCTGTGCGATCTGCTCGGTATCGAGTTCCCGCTGTTCGCCTTCAGCCATTGTCGCGATGTCGTCGCAGCGGTGACCAACGCCGGCGGTTTCGGCGTGCTCGGCGCGAGCCGGCACACGCCCGAAGAGCTGGAGCTGGAATTGCAGTGGATCGACGAGCACGTGCACGGCCGGCCGTACGGCGTCGACATCCTGATTCCCGAGAACATGGTCGGCCGCGGCGAGAACGTCGACGCCGCAACGCTGCGCGCACGCGTACCAGCGCAACACAAGGAATTCGTGCGCTCGCTGCTCGGCCGCTACGGCGTGACGGTCGACCTCGACGATCCGCTCGTGGCAAAGCGCGACTTCCCGCTGCTGCCCGCCGTTTCGGCGCGCTTGATGGACGTCGCCTTCGCACATCCGATCAAGCTGATTGCGAACGCGCTCGGCGTGCCGCCGCAATCGATGATCGACCGCGGCCGCGCCCAGGGCGTCGCAGTCGCAGCGCTCGTCGGTGCAAAGGAGCACGCGGTCCGGCAGGTCCAGGCCGGCGTCGACATCATCGTCGCCGAAGGTGCGGAAGCCGGCGGTCACTGCGGCGAAGTCTCGACGCTGGTGCTGGTGCCGGAAGTGATCCGCGCTCTGCAACCGATCAAACCGGTGCCAGTGCTCGCCGCCGGCGGCATTGTCACCGGCCGGCAGATGGCGGCGATGATGGCGCTCGGCGCGGCGGGCGCCTGGACCGGCTCGGTGTGGCTGATGACGAGCGAGTCGGAAGCTTCGCCGTTGATCCAGGAGAAGTTCGCCGCTGCGACGTCGCGCGACACAGTGCGCTCCAAGAGCCGGACCGGGAAATACTCGCGGCAGCTGCGCTCCGCGTGGACGGACGCGTGGAGCGGGCCCGATAGTCCCGGGCCATTGCCAATGCCGCTGCAACTGTTCCTCAGCGAGCCCGCCCTGCGTCGCGCGGAGCACGAAGCGAGCCGCGGAAATCGCCAGGCGGAAGAACTGGTGACGTATTACGTCGGTCAGGGAGTCGGGATGCTGGACCAGGTGAAGACGTCAAAGGCGGTTGTCAGGGAATTCATGGAAGAGTTTGCGGCAGCCGCGGCGGAGATGCGGCAGCTGGTGGAAGAGTAATGAAGGTGATGCCATCACCTCGTCGGCTTCGCAAACACAAACCTGTTCCCATACTCGAACGACCTCACGTGAATCGCCGCCCCCAGCGGATCATCCTCGATCATCGAGTGCAACGTCCGATCGTCTTCGTCGTGGGTGTTCGCCAGGAAGCGCTCGCCGGTGCCGTCGAGTCTGCCGACCACCACTGCCTGCGAGGGCCCGCTCTTGCCGTACACAACCGTGTAGCTCTCGATCGTCGCCGGACCATCCGCTTCCCCTGCGACACTCTGAGCCGGCCATGAGTCGACCTGCGACTGCAACGGACTACTGTCGCAGCGAGTGAACGGCACTGGCCGTGTCGAGTAAATGCCGACTGCGTACTTCGACATGTGACCGCCGTTCGCACCGATCATGCCGAATGCGCCTTTGCGCTCGCGCAGCTGCTCCACCATCGATGCGATCGCATGCGTCGAATAGCTGTTGCCGGGCCCGCCGAAATACGGCAGCCCGCCCGTGACGGTGAGCCCGCGTGAATCTTCGGGCGACAAGCCGAGCCCGTCGCAGATGTTGAAGACCGCAATCGGAAAACAGCTGTAGAGGTCGAACAGCGCGATCTCGTCGAGCGACACGCGTGCCGCGGCGAGAGCTTCGCGGCAGGCGAGCCGCGCCGCTTGCGAGGCACCCAGATCCTCGCGACTCATGATGTCGCGCTCCTTGACCCGCGAGTAGCCGTGCAGATAGACCCACTTGCGTGGATCGATGCCGAGTTCCTGCGCGGCGTCAGTCGATGCGATCAGCACCGCTGCTGCCTGGTTCACTTGATCGCGCGCCACCAGCAGGCGCGTGTAGGGATCGGCGATCATGCGATTGCGCTCGCTCACTGCAGTGAGCGCTTCCGATGTGTACGCGACGGGCGCAGTCGAATACGGATTGGCGGCCGCGACCGCGCTGAACGGCGCGAACAGCCGGCCCATCTCGAGCGCATAGTCCCGGCGCGACATCCCCAGCCGTGCGCGGCGTGCGTGCTCGAAGACGGCGTACGAGATCGACGCCTGCACCAAACCGTGCTGCCGGGTGTAAGGAGTGCTGAGCTCTTCCAGTCCGACGCCGCGATCGTCGACCGGCGCGTCGATCGACTCGGCCCAGTCGGCCGCGAGATTGTTCGCGACCAGGTGCTTCGAAGTCGAGATCGCCTCCGAGCCGACCACGAGCGCGACGCGCAGCGAGCCCGACGCGATGCGCTCGCAGAATTCGCTGACCAGCGTCTGCGGCGTGTCGCCGCCGACGCTCGCCCACACCGCGGTGCGAGGCGTCGCTCCGAGCCGCCGCGCGATCGAGTGAGGGAAGTTGTCGGACTTGCCGAACGGCGTCGAGTAGCGCGGGATCGAGTCCTCGAACGTCCGCAGCGCGCCGATGCCGTCGATCTGCGCGATCAGCCGCGGGTCGTCCAGTGCGTCGTGGCACGCGCGGCTCGCCGCTTCGACCGCGAGCTCGACGCTGGAAAGACCGCGGTACTGCGGCGAGTCGAGGCGATCCGTGTACTGGCCGACGCCGACGATCACCGGTGTGTTCGAGTGCGTCATGACTGCTGCAGGAACCGCGTGCCCGGCTGCGGCGGCGTTTCCGGCGGGCCCGCGAAGCATTGCGCCATCGACATCCATTCGTGCGCCACTTCGCCGCTCAGGCGTAGCGTCGTGTCCTCGATATTGCGGGTCTGGGTGACGACCTGGCAGAACTCCACCGCTGAGCCTTCGACGCGGTTGCGTGCGTCCGGCTCGTTCCAGGTCCACCACTCGCCCGCAGGACTTTGCAGGCGGATGTGCGGCTTGACGGACGGTACGGCATGACCGCGATTCGCGAACGTCCAGCCGAAGGTGTTGACCCCCATGATGACGATATTGCGAATGCGGTCATGCTCGACCCGTACGCGGCCGAGCAGGTCGAACGCGGCCTGGCCGTGCGCCCAGGTTTCCATCTGGCGCGCGCTGATGCACGAGCGCACGCTCATTTCCGGACCGGCCCACTGCACGCGCCGCGAGGGATCGAGACCCGCGTACTCGTCTGCGACCTGCCGCGAGAACTCATGCCAGCGCTGCAGCAGCTCCGGTCCGTGGCAGCCCCGTAGCCACACGCGCGCGTAGTCGGCCATCGAATGTCCGGTCGCGAGCGAGTGCGACACGCTGTCCCAGAAAGCAGCGAAGGCGTGCCCGCCTTCGAGCGTCAGGCGCGCCGCATAGTCGAACATGTGCAGGTGACCCAGCACGTCGTCGAGCGTCCAGCGTTTGAACTGCGTCGGCTGGGACCAGCGCGCGGGGTCGACGTCGGCCAGCAACGCGTACAGCGCGTCACATTCGTCGCGATAGTCGATTGCCTGGGTCAGCATCGCGAGCACCCGTCGTTATGGCGCTCACTGTAGCAGAGTCGGGCTGAAGCCCGACCTACAGGCTTCTTCTCTTCTCCACCGCCGCGGCCAGACGCTCGAGGACGCCGACCGAGGTCGCCCAGTCGATGCAGCCGTCGGTGATGCTCTGCCCATAGACGAGCGCGCGGCCCGGCGTCAGGTCCTGCCGCCCGGCGACCAGATGGCTCTCGACCATGACCCCGGCGATGCGGCGCTCGCCCGCTTCGATCTGACGTGCGATGTCGCCCGCCACGCCCGGCTGATTCTCCGGACGCTTGCTGCTGTTGCCGTGACTGATGTCGATCATCACTTGCGGCCGCAGGCCCGCCGCGACGATCGCGTCGCACACGCTCGCAATGCTGGCCGCATCGTAGTTCGGTGCTTTGCCGCCGCGCAGAATGATGTGACAGTCGTCGTTGCCGGCCGTGGTCGCGATTGCGCTGCGTCCCTGCTTGGTCACAGCCAGGAAGTGATGGGGGTGCGCCGCCGCCTGCACCGCGTCGATCGCAATCTTCACGTTGCCGTCCGTGCCGTTCTTGAAGCCGACCGGACACGACAGGCCGGACGCGAGCTCGCGATGCACCTGGCTCTCGGTCGTGCGCGCGCCGATCGCGCCCCACGCGACCAGGTCGCCGATGAACTGCGGCGTGATCATGTCGAGAAACTCGCAGCCGGCCGGCAGGCCGAGCCGGTTGATGTCGAGCAGCAGCCCGCGCGCGACGCGCAGGCCCTTGTTGATATGAAAGCTGCCGTCGAGGTCCGGATCGTTGATCAGTCCCTTCCAGCCCACGGTCGTGCGGGGCTTCTCGAAGTACACGCGCATGACGATTTCGAGCGCGCCTTTGAACCGCTCGCGCTGCTCGCGCAGCCGGCCCGCGTACTCCAGCGCCGCGCCGGTGTCGTGGATCGAGCACGGCCCGATGACGACGGCGAGACGATCGTCTGCGCCGTGCAGAATGCGCTGCAGACCGCGGCGCGCAGCGCTCACCGTCGCCGAAGCCTGCTCGCCGCAGGGATATTCGTGCATGAGCTCTTCGGGCGTGCTCAGCTCACGAATGTCCCGGATGCGCAGGTCGTCGGTACGAATGTTCATGAATTTTGATAGCACAGTCCTATCACTATATCCATCACGTTGGTGCCGGTCGGACCGGTGCGATGCAGATCGCCGAGGGCTTGCAGCAGCGGGTAGCTGTCATGGCGTCGCAGGAAATCCTGCGGATCGAGACCGAGCGCGCGCGCGCGTGCGATCGACGAGCCATCGACGAATGCGCCGGCGGCATCCGTCGGTCCGTCAGTGCCGTCCGAGCCCGCGCTCAGGAGCGCGACCCCGTCGACGCCTTGCAAGTCGAGCGCTGCGACCAGCGCGAACTCCTGGTTGCGTCCGCCGCGACCGTCGCCTGCGACCGCGAGCGTGGTCTCGCCGCCCGCCAGCAACACGCGCGGCGCCGAATCGATTCGCTCGCTCGCTGCCTGCCGCAGCCGGGCCGCGAAACGATGGGCCGCGTCGTGCGTGGGCCCCTGCATTGCCGTCGTCAGGATCTCAACTCGCCAGCCGGCTTCGTGCGCGGCACGCGCGGCGGCATCGATGGAGAGGCGATTGCTGGCAACGATCCGGTAGGGCGAGTCTTGCAAGAGCGCCGACGTCTGCTTCGGCGTCTCGGCGACCAGACCGGCCGCGCCGCGGGTCAAATGCTCGATCACAGTGCGCGGCATCGCGTCGCGCAGATCGTAGCGATCGACTATGGCGAGGCAGTCCGCAAACGTCGAAGGGTCCGCGACTGTCGGGCCGGAGCCGATCGCTGCCGGCGAGTCGCCGATCACGTCGGAAATCGCCAGCGTGCAGAACGTCGAGCACTTCGCACGTTGGCGGAGGCGTCCGCCGGTCACGGCAGAAAGATGCTTGCGAACGGCGTTGATCTCTTCGATCTGCGCGGCGCTGTTCACGAGCGACCGATTCGCGGCCTGCAGGTCGGCGAACGAGAGTCCCGCGGCGGGCTCGACCAGCAGCGCCGATGCACCGCCGCTCAGCACGAAGAACATCGTGTCGTCCTCCGCGGCTCCCTCCACGACCTGCATCAGCTGTTGCGTGCCGGCGAGACCGGCCGGGTCCGGCACCGGATGGCCGCCTTCCACGACACGAATCCGCCGCAGCGGCAGTCCATGACCGTGCTTGACGAGCACGACGCCCGAATCGATGCGATCGGCGAGCACGGCTTCGAGCCCGTGCGCCAGCGATGCCGCTGCCTTGCCGGCGCCGGCAACGAAGACTCGCCCGCGAAGCGGAACGTCCAGAGCGCCGCCGGGACCGGAATAGCGCCACGTATCGGCGTGGACTGCCGAGCTGCCGCGAAGCAGATCTTCGCCGCGCGCGGCATGCACCGCGGCTGCGAAAAGCGCGCTGAGCAGTGACCGCGGCATCACCCGCGAGCGTTCGTGAGCAGGAATTGTGCCAGCCAGCGGCCGACGCGTTCGCGATCGTTCGGCCCGTGCAGGGTCTCGAGCGCGCGATCGGCCTGCTCCGCGGTGTACTTCGAATTGCGCCGCAGCTCGATCAGTGCCGCCGCGTATTCCGGTGTGAACTCGGGATGCGACTGCAGCGACATCGCGCGTCGCTCCGGATATTCCACGATGCCGTACGGCGTGAATTCGCTGCCGCCAAGCAAGCGCGCATCGGCCGGTAACTTCACGATCTGGTCCTGGTGCGAAGCCGGCACTGCAATCGAGCGCGCATCGTCCATCCATGCCGCGCGCTCGCGCACGTCGTAGCGATGCATCCCGATGCCCCAGCCGCGGGGCGACTTGATCACCTGGCCGCCGAAGGCCTCTGCCATCACCTGGTGGCCGAAGCAAATGCCGACCATCGCGCTCGGCCCGCTCGCCCGGCGCACGAAGTCCTCGAGCGGTTCGATCCAGGCGTCGCCGTCGTATACACCGGCAGCCGAGCCGGTGATGACGTACGCGTCGCAGCTGTCCGCGCGCCGCGGCAGCTCGCCGCTGCGCACGTCGAACGTCACGAACTCGAAGTGCGGCCCGAGCAGTTGCCGGACCATCGTGCTGTAGGAGCCGAACCTGTCCGACAGTGGCGGCGGCGGAGCGCCGGTTTCGAGAATACCGACTCTGATGTGCGACATAGGGGCCATTGTACGCAGTGTCGCCCCTTGACAGCGGAACGGCGAATGCGTTTGATTTATGCCGCCTGGGGGTTTCGCATGAGGCAGTCTACTTTCGACGCGAGCGTCAGCCGCGCACCCGGCGCGGACACGGGCTCGTTGCTGCAGAACTCGTCCGCCGCAGCTGCGACGGTCCTCGTCGTGGAAGACGAGATCGTGGTCAGCTTCTTCCTGCGCACGCTGTTCGAAGAGCGGGGTCTGCAGGTTGCCGTCGCGTCTACGGCAGCGGAAGCGCTGCAGCTCATCGAGACGAACAGCGCCAACCTCGGCGCAGCGATCATCGATGTCGGCCTGCCCGACACCCCGGGCGATCAGCTGGTGGCCCCGATCCGCGCCGCGCTGCCGGAGCTGCCGATCGTCATCGCCACGGGCTTCTCCGAGACCGAGTTCGGCCGCCGCTTCGAGGCAGACGGACGGCTGCGGGTCATCGGCAAGCCGTTCGACGCCCCCCTGCTCTGGTCGGTGCTCGCCGGCCTGGACGAACAATTCGCGTGATGCGGGCCTGAGGGCCTGAGGGCTGCGCAGCCGGAACTTCCGGCCTTGGCTTCGCGTTTACGCCGTTCGGCGGGACGTAAAACATAGTCAAATGCCAAAAACCCCCGAGCCCGGTCAGGAATTCGAGCAGCGTCGGCTCCTGGAAGCACAGCTCGCAGAGCTCACGGATTTCCTGGAGAACGCCGTCGTCGGGCTGCACAAGATCGACGCGCGCGGCATCGTCCTGTGGGCGAACCGCGCCGAGCTCGACCTGCTCGGCTACGAGGCCGGCGAATATATCGGCCGGCCGGTGGCCGACTTCGTCGTGCAGCCAGGTCAAGCCGCCAGCCTGCTCGCGCGCGTCAGCGCCGGCGAGACGTTGCGCGATGAGCACGTGCAGATGCGTTGCAAGGACGGTTCGACGCGGGACGTGCTGGTCAACTCCAGCCCGCTGGTCGTCGACGGCAAATTCCTCTACACGCGCTCCTCGATGCGCGACGTCACTACGCAATGGTCGGTCGAAGGTCACCTGCGCGGCGAGGCCGAGAAGTGGGAGATCCTGCACCGGACCGGCGTCGCGCTCTCGGGCCAGCTCGACCTGGAGCGCCTGGTGCAGACAGTGACCGACGCCGCCGTGCAGCTCGTCGGCGCGCAGTTCGGTGCGTTCTTCTACAACGTCGAAAATCCCGAAGGCGGCTCTTACACCCTGTACACGCTGTCGGGCGCCCCGCGCGAAGCTTTCGCGAACTTCCCGATGCCGCGCGCGACTGCGCTGTTCGGCCCGACGTTTCGCGGCGAAGGCATCATCCGCATCGACGACGTGCTGAACCATGCGGATTACGGCAAGGCTGCGCCCTACTTCGGCATGCCCAAGGGCCACCTGCCGGTGCGCAGCTATCTGGCCGTGCCGGTCGTGTCTCGCGACGGCAGCGTGCAAGGCGGCTTGTTCTTCGGGCATTCGACGCCGCGCATGTTCACCCATCGCGACGAATCGATCGTCGGCGGCATCGCCGCGCAAGCCGCGATCGCGATGGACAATGCGCGACTGTTCCGTGAGGGCCAGCGCGCGCAGGAACAGTTGCGTCAGCTCAACGACGACCTCGAGCAGCGCGTCGCCGAGCGCACCAGCGAGCTGCGCCGCTCGGAGCTGCAGTTCCGGGAGCTGGTCAGCGGCGTCGTCGACTACGCCATCTACATGCTCGACGTCGAGGGCTACATCGTCAGCTGGAATCCCGGCGCCGAGCGCATCAAGGGCTACTCGAAGGGCGAAGCGATCGGCAAGCACTTCTCCATGTTCTACACGCCGGAGGATCGCGAGAAGGGCACGCCGCAGCGTGCGCTGACGATCGCCGCGACGCTCGGCAAGTACGAAGCCGAGGCATGGCGCATGCGCAAGGACGGCAACCGCTTCTGGGCGAGCGTCGTGATCAACGCGATCTACAACGACAGCGGCACGCACGTCGGCTTCGCCAAAGTGACGCGCGACCTGACCGAGCGGCGCACGATAGAGGAGCAGCTGCGGCAGTCGCAGAAGATGGAAGCGATCGGTCAGCTCACCGGCGGTGTCGCGCACGACTTCAACAATCTGTTGACCGTCATCGTCGGCAACCTCGAAACGATCTGGCGGCACGCACCGCCCGACGACGGCAAGCTGCGCCGCGCGATCGACCAGGTGACGCGTGGCGCGCAACGGGCCGTGACGCTGACGCAGCAGCTGCTGGCGTTCTCGCGCCGCCAGCCGCTCACTCCCAAACCCACCGACATCAACCGCCTGGTCGCCGGCATGTCGGACCTGGTCCGCCGCACGATCGGCGAGAACATCGCAGTGGAAACCGTGCTGGCGGGCGGCCTGTGGCGTGTCGAGATTGACGCGCATCAGCTGGAAAACGCGTTGCTGAATCTTGCCGTCAATGCACGCGATGCCATGCCGCAGGGCGGCAAGCTGACGATCGAGACCGCGAACGCGCACCTCGACGACGGCTATGCCGATAAATACCCGGAGCTGACGCCGGGGCAGTACGTCGTGCTGTGCGTTACCGACACCGGCAACGGCATGACGCCCGACGTCATCGCGCGCGCGTTCGAGCCGTTCTACACCACCAAGCCGATCGGCCACGGCACCGGCCTCGGGCTCAGCCAGGTCTACGGATTCGTCAAGCAGAGCGGCGGCCACGTCAAGCTCTACAGCGAGGCCGGCCACGGCACGACGGTCAAGATCTATCTGCCGCGCATGACCAGCCAGTACGAGGAGGAACAGGAGAACACCCTCACCGTCCCCGTGGGCGGCGGTCTGCACGAAGTGGTGCTGGTTGTCGAGGACGACAACGACGTGCGCCTCTTCACGACCGAGAGCCTGCGCGATCTCGGCTTCACGGTGCTCGAAGCACACGACGGTCCTTCGGCGATGAAACAGCTGGAACAGCATCCGCAGGTGCAATTGCTGTTCACCGACGTCGGCTTGCCGGGCATCAATGGCGCGCAACTCGTCGCCGCCGCGCGCGAGGTGCGACCGGATATCAAGGTGCTGTTCACCACCGGCTATGCGCGCAACGCGATCGTGCACCAGGGGCGGCTCGATCCCGGCGTCGAGCTGATCACCAAGCCGTTCACGCGTGCGCAGCTTGCCACGCGGATCCGCGACGTGCTGGACGTGCCGCTCAGCCGCTCCAGCAAGCCGGTCGCGCTGGTCGTCGAAGACGAAACGCTGGTGCGCATGTTCATCCTCGACCAGCTGCAGGATCTGGGCTTCGACGTGATCGACACCGCCAGCGCGGCGGAGGGGCTGCGCGCGGCCCGCAGTCATCGGCAGATAGACGTCGCGATCGTCGATCGCGGGCTGCCGGATCGCGACGGCCTGGAAGTAGTCGCGGAGTTACGCACGCAGCTGCCATCGTTACCGGTGATCATGGCCAGCGGCTACGGCGACCTGCCGGATCACGCAGCGCTGCGCAACGATCCCTACATCCGTTTCATGTCGAAGCCGTACGACGTCGCGGGGCTCACGGCGGCACTGCGCGGCCTGCACCTGCGGACCCAGGAAATGCGCTGAGCTATTGCGGGATGACCGCAGTCGCTTCGATCTCCACCTTCGCGCCGGGCTCCACCAGCCCGGCGACCCCCACGACGGACATGGGCGGATAGTGCCGGCCGATCACGTCGCGATACGCGGCGCCGATGTCCTTGAGCTCGGCCCGATATTCCTCGAGGCTGGTGACGAACCAGGTGAGGCGCACCAGGTGCTCGGGGCGGCCGCCCGCCTGCGCGAGCAGCACGACGATGTTCTGCAACGCCTGCCGCACCTGCACGGCAAAGCGGCTGCTGACCAGCTGCTGGCTCTCGTTCCAGGCGATCTGGCCGGCCAGATAAATCTGCCGCCCGCTCGCGCACACGCCGTTCGCGTAACCCTTCGGCGCCGTCCAACCCGGCGGCTGCAGAAACTCCATCCGTCGTCCTCCGCTCAATTGCCCTGGAAAGTCGGTTTCTGTTTCGCCAGGAAGGCGCGGTAGGCGCGCCGGAAATCCTCGGTATGCATGCACAGCGCCTGCGCCTGCGCTTCCGCCTCGATCGCCTGCTCGAGGCTCATGCTCCATTCCTGGTTGAGCATCGTCTTGGTGATGCCGTTGGCGAACGACGGACCGGCCGCGAGCTCCTGTGCGAGCTGCGTCGCGGCCGCTGCCAGCTGCTCCGCAGGCACGAGGCGGTTGAAGAAGCCCCACTGCGAACCTTCCTCGCCGCTCATGCTGCGCCCGAGATACAGCAGCTCGGCGGCGCGACCCTGGCCGATGACGCGCGGCAGAATCGCGCACGCACCCATGTCGCATCCCGCGAGCCCGACGCGATTGAACAGGAACGACGTGCGCGAGCGCGCCGTGCCGATGCGCAGGTCGCTGACCATCGCGATGATGGCACCGGCGCCGGCGCAAACGCCGTCGACAGCCGCGACAATCGTCTGCGGGCACCCGCGCATCGCCTTGACGAGATCCCCGGTCATGCGCGTGAACGCGAGCAGGCCGGTCGTGTCCATCTTCGTCAGCGGGCCGATGATGTCGTGCACGTCGCCGCCGGAGCAGAAGTTGTCGCCCGCGCCGCTGATCACGACGACACTGATCGCGCGCTCACTCGTCAGCCCGCGAAACAGGTCGCGCAGCTCGGCGTACGACTCGAACGTCAGCGGATTCTTGCGCTCCGGCCGGTTCAGCACGATGCGGCCGATCGCGCCTTCGACCGACCATTGGAAATGCTGAGGTTGGATGAGAGTCACGGCGTTCCCCTTTCGTCGAGCGGAACATTGTCGAGGATGTGTTGCTTGAGCGTGTGCAGCCGCTCGGCGAGCGAGCGCGCCTCGCGCGCCGACAGGCCGGCGAACATCTCGGCGATCCAGCGTTCGTGCTCGGCCGCCATCGAGCGGAACACGCGACGACCCTCGCGCGTGAGCTTCACGCGCAGCGCGCGCCGGTCCGCGCCGTCGGACTCGCGCACCACCAGGCCCTCGTCCTCGAGGTTGTCGGTCAGACCGGTCACGTTGCCGCCGGTGACCATCAGCCGGCTCGACAGCTCGCTCATGCGCAAACCCTGCGGCGAGCGGTCGAGCTGCGCCATCAGATCGAAGCGCGGCAAGGTCGTGCCGAAGCGCGCCTGCAGACGGCGCCGCACCCGGCTCTCGACGAGACTGGTGCACGCGTAGAGCCGCAACCAGAGCCGCAGGGCGTGATGATCGTCGCTGGTCGCGCGCGTTTCGGCGTCGATCGGTCGCGTGTCGGCGCTCACATCAACTCTCCGCCGGCGACCGCGATGCTCTGCCCCGTGATGCTGCCGACGTCGTTCGTGCATAGCCACAGCACGGTCTGCGCCACTTCCTCCGCCGAGACCATGCGGCCCTGCGGATTGTGCGCCGTGAAGATGGCGCGCACCTCGGCCTCCGGGCGGCCGGTCTTCGCTTGAATGGCCGCGATGGCGTCGCGCGCGAGATCCGTGTCGGTGTAGCCGGGGCACACTGCATTCACGGTGATGTTCTTGCGTGCAAGCTCGATTGCGAGAGCGCGCGTCAGGCCGATTACGCCGTGTTTAGCCGCGCAGTACGCAGTGACATACGGATAGCCTGTGAGGCCGGCAGTGCTCGCGATATTGACGATGCGGCCGCGGCCCGCTTGCAGCATGTCGGGCAGCGCGCTGCGGATGCATCGATAGGTGCCGTGCAGATTGATCTCGAGCATCTCGTTCCAGAGCGAATCGTCGCCGACGTGCAGCGGCGCGCTGCGCGCCTGACCGGCGTTGTTGACGAGAATCGTCACCGGACCGAACTGCGCCTTCGCAGTCGCGAAGGCCTGTTGCACGCTCGCGCCGTCGGTCACGTCCGCGAACGCGACGCACGACTGCGTCTGCAACTCCGCGGCGAGATCGCCCATCGACTCCCGATTGCGGCCCAGCAGCGTGAGCCTTGCTTTCTTCGTCGCCAGCGAGCGCGCGATCGCAGCACCGATGCCGCGGCTCGCACCTGTGATGACGACGTGCTCGGCGCTGAGAGAGTTCGTCATACGGCACCCGCGAGCAAGGCTGCGCGCTGCAGATTGCGCTCCAACTGACTCTTGCCCGGCAGGTACTGCTGCGGCCACCACTGCTCGGAATGCTGAAGCTGTGCGGCCGCCTGCAATGTCCAGCTGGGATTGGCGAGATGCGGTCGCGCGACGGCGCAAAGGTCGGCACGACCGGAAGCGACGATAGAGTTCACGTGATCGGGCTCGTAGATGTTGCCGACGGCGATCGTCGGGATGTTCAGCGTGTTGCGAATGAAGTCGGAGAACGGCGTCTGGTACATGCGGCCATAGACGGGCTTCTGCCACGGCACGGTCTGGCCCGTCGACACGTCGAGCAGATCTGCGCCCGCCTCGTGCAGCGCTCGTGCCGTAGCGATGAGATCCTCGTCGCACAGGCCGCCTTGCGCCCAGTCGCTGGCCGAGACTCTGACCGAGAGCGGCATGCCCGCCGGCATCACTGCGCGCACGGCGCGAACGACTTCCGTCGGGAAGCGCACGCGGTTCTCGACCGTCCCGCCGTAGCGATCCGACCGCTGGTTGGTCAGCGGCGACAGGAAGCTCGCGAGCAGATAGCCGTGCGCCATGTGCAGCTCGATCATGTCGAAGCCCGCCTGCACGCCGAGCTGCGCCGCCGTGACGAACTGCGCGGTGATCGCGGCGATGTCCGCCTCGCTCGCCTCCTTCGGCACCTGGCTCACGCCTTCGATGTACGGCAGCGGCGAGGCCGAAATGATCGGCCAGTTGTCGGCCGGCAGCGGATAGTCCGCCTGCTCCCAGCCGAGCTGCGTCGAGCCCTTGCGCCCGGAATGTCCGAGCTGCAAGCAGAACTTGGCCTGCGTGTGCGCGTGCACGAACTCGACGATGCGGCGCCACGCGTCGCGTTGAGTTTCGTTCCACAGGCCGGTGCATCCCGGAGAGATGCGGCCATGAGGCGAGACGCAAGTCATTTCGCTGACCACGAGCCCGGCACCGCCGGTCGCGCGTGAGCCGTAGTGCACGAGATGCCAATCGTTCGGCATGCCGTCGATGGCGGAGTATTGCGCCATCGGCGACACGACGACGCGGTTGACGAGCTCGAGGTCCCGCACCTTGAAGGGCAGGAACATCGGTGCACTGCTCTGCGCGACGCCGCAGCGCTGCGCAAGCGTTTGCTCGATGCTGCTGACGAATCCAGCGTCGCGCAGCTTGAGGTTGTCGTGACCGATACGCTGGCTACCGGTGAGCAGACTGTATGTGAATTGCAGCGGCTCCAGGTGCGTGTAGCGCGCTACGTTCTCGAACCATTCCATGCGATTGCGTGCCGCGCTCTGCAGCTTGAGCGCTTCGAGCTCGCGTTCCTCCTGGTAACGATGCAGGGCTTCGCTCACGTCGCCGCCGCGCGCGACTTCGCGGCTCAGCGCAATCGCATCCTCCATCGCTAGTTTCGTGCCCGAACCGATGGAGAAATGCGCGGTGTGGGCAGCGTCGCCGATCAATACGACGTTGCGCGTGAACCAGCGCCGGCACAGCACGCGATTGAAGTTCAGCCACGCCGAGCCGCGCAGGTGTCGGGCATTGCTCAGCAGGCGTGCGCCGCCGAGATACTTCCCGAACAAACGCTCGGCAAATGCGATCGACTCGTCCGTCGTTGCATTGTCGAGCCCATGCGCGCGCCACGTCTCTTCGCGCGTCTCGACGATCACGGTCGAAAGATCCTTGCTGAACTGGTACGCGTGGATCTGGAACCAGCCGTGCTCGGTGCGCTCGAAGGCAAACGTGAACGCCGGAAAGCGCTGCGTGGTGCCGAGCCAGATGTAACGGCACTTGCGCACGTCGACGTTGGGCTCGAAGGCTGCCGCATACTCCTGGCGCACGCGGCTGTTGACGCCATCGGACGCGATCAACAGGTCCGCGTCCGCAAACTCCACCTCGTCGCGCACCTCGTGCTGGAAGCTCTGCTCGACCCCGAGGCTCGCCGCCCGCTCCTGCAGGATGTTGAGCAGCCGCTTGCGCTCGATGCCGGCGAAGCCGTGCCCGCCGGTGCGGATCATCGCCCCGCCGATGTGCACATCGATGTCGTCCCAGTGATGGAAGCTGGCGACGATGGCGGCATGGGAGGGCGCGTCGGCCGCGGCAAAACCCGCCATGGTCTGGTCGGAGAACACCACGCCCCAGCCGAAGGTGTCGTCCGGCCGGTTGCGCTCGTACACCTCGATGCGGGTGCGCGGCAGCGCCTGCTTCAGCAGGATCGCCGAGTACAGCCCCGCCGGCCCGCCGCCCATGCAGACGATACGCTTCATGCGCTGAACTTTAGGACTAGGTAATTTAGATGTCAAATAAAGTCACACCGGCGATAGCGGAGGCAGGCATGAGACTTCAGGCCGACTGCGCGCTCGTGTACATTGCCGGCCCATGCCTTACATCTTCCCCCCGACTCCCACGCCCGCCGTCGCGGTCAAAGGCCGCAGCGAGCTGTTTCCCGTCCACCGTATCTATTGCGTCGGCCGCAACTACGCCGCCCACGCCCGCGAAATGGGTGCGAACCCCGACCGCGAGCCGCCCTTCTTCTTCACGAAGCCGGCGACCGCGCTGGTGCCGAATCAGGCGCGCGTCCCCTACCCGTCACGCACCAGCAACTTCCATCACGAGATCGAGCTGGTGGTCGCGATCGGCAAGGGCGGCCGGGACATCGCCAGCGCGCAGGCGCTCGAGCATGTTTACGGTTACGCGGTGGGTAACGACCTCACGCGTCGCGATCTGCAGGCGGATGCCAAGGACCATGGCCGTCCGTGGGACACGAGCAAAGGCTTCGATCATTCCGCGGTCATCAGCGCGATCACGCCGGCCACGCAATCCGGACATCCGCGCACCGGCCGGATCTGGCTCAAGGTCAACGGTCAGATGCGCCAGCAGGCGGACCTGTCCGAGCTGATCTGGAGCGTGCCGGAAGTGATCGCGGAGCTGTCGACGCTGTTCGAGCTGCAGCCCGGCGACCTGATCTACACCGGCACGCCGGCAGGCGTGGGCGCGCTCAAGCGCGGCGATCGCCTCGAGGGAGGCATCGATGGCCTCGACGAGCTCGTCACCACTATTGAATGAGGCAGCCATGCGTGTCGCACCGACGCTCTGCGCGATCGCCCTCCTCGGCACCTCGCTGACTTGCTCCGCGGCCGGGGAGGATTGGATCCAGCTGTTCAACGGCCGTGACCTGACCGGCTGGACGCCAAAGATCACGCATCACAAGCTCGGCGAGAACTTCGGCAACACCTTCCGCGTCGAGGACGGCTTGCTGAAGGTGCGGTACGACCACTACCCGGACGGCTTCAACACGCAGTTCGGGCATCTGTTCTACGCCAAGCCCTACTCCTACTATCGACTGCGCATCGAGTACCGCTTCGTCGGCAAGCAGGCCCCGGGCGGACCGGGCCACTGGGCGTTGCGCAACAGCGGCATCATGTTCCATGCGCAGCCGCCGCAGACGATGACGGTGGAGCAGGATTTCCCGATCTCGATCGAGGCGCAGCTGCTCGGCGGCCTGAGCGACGGCAAGTCGCGACCGACAGCCAACATGTGCTCGCCCGGCACCGAGGTCGTCATCAACGGCGCGCTCTACCCCAAGCACTGCATCGACTCGGCGGGCAAGACGATGGATGGCGACCAGTGGGTGCAGATGGAAATCGTGGTGCTCGGCGATGCGCTGGTCACGCACTTCGTGAACGGCCAGAAGGTGCTGGAGTACTCGCTGCCGCAGATCGGCGGCGGCGTGGTCGCGAACTTCGATCCCGCGGCGAAACGCGACGGCGAGCTGCTGACCGGCGGTTACCTCGCGCTGCAGAGCGAGTCGCACCCGCTCGACGTGCGCAAGATCGAGCTGCTGAACCTGTCGGGCTGCATGGATCCGAAGCATGCAAATTACCGCAGCTACTTCGTGCACTCGGAGCCGGCGAGCTGCAAGTAGTCGGGAGCACAACGATGAAGGTGCAGCGCCTGCTCCTCGTCGGCGTCGTTCTGGCGGCCGTTTATTTCGGCGGCGTCCAACGCGGATTCATTCCGGCGCGCCAGGACGCGAGCACCGACACACACAGCGCCGACGCGCTGACCGCAGCCTTCGAGAATCATCGCAGCAATGTTCAAGTTCAGGGGAGCGGCCAGGTCAGCAGGGTGTTGCCCGACGACATCGAGGGCAGCCCGCACCAGCGATTCATCGTGCGACTGGCGTCGGGGCAGACAGTGCTGATCGCGCATAATATCGAGCTCGCGCCCCGGGTCGACTCGCTGAAGGCCGGCGATCAGGTCGAGTTCAACGGCGAGTACGAATGGAACGAGCGCGGTGGCGTCGTTCACTGGACGCATCGCGATCCGCGCGGCGGCCACGTGGCGGGCTGGATCAGGCACAATGGCCGCACTTATCAGTAGTGCTCACGCGATCGCGTACAGATAGTCCACGTACGATTTCACGGCCGCATCGAGCCCGCCGATCTTCGGGTTCTGCGACTCGATCAGGAAGTACTCGTCCGGTGCATGCGCGCGCAGGCCGTGCCCGAGGCCGAAGTGTCCTGCCGGCAGCTGCAGCGGCGCTCCCGTGAACACGTAGCCCGGCCACGATCCGCCGCGACGCGGCCAGTAGATCGGCTCGATGCCCGAGGCGCGATACACCTGCGACTCGGCCTTGATCATGCGCGCGTCGATTGACGTCGTGTTCGGATCGTAGCCGCCGGTGACGTTGACCTCGATGTCGCCGAAGCCGCGCTTCGCGAGGTGCGCCTTGAGCTTCTCGACCGCGCCCTTGTGCGTCATGTCGGGCACCAGGCGCAGGTCGAGCTTGGCCGCTGCACGATGCGGCAGAATCGTCATGCCGCCCTCGCCCGTGTAGCCGCCGACCAGTCCTTCGATGTTGACCGTCGGGCGCGCCGCCAGGTCTGCCAGCGCCTGCCGCCAGCTCGAGTCGCGTGCCCACGCCTTCACGCCCATGGATTTCTTCGCTGTGTTCTCGTCGATGCGACGCGCCGCCTCGTCGATCATCTTCTGCTCCGCGGCGCTCAGCGGACGGACGGCGTCGAGATAGCCGTCGATCGCCGGATCGCCCTTGGCGTCGATCAGCGTATTGAGCGCCTGCACCAGGTGCCACGCAGGACTGTCGAGCCGCGCGCGGTTGCTGGAGTGCACGTCCTTCGACGGTCCGCGACCCCATTTCTCGCCGCTCGAAACCAGCTCCAGCTCGACGACCCCTTTGGCGCCGAGCGAGATCTGCACGTTGCCGTCGAGATCCTGCGCGGCCTCCGGCATGAAGATGCCTTCGCACTTCGCGAGCGCCTCGCGCACCGGCGAGGCGAGCACGACCTGCGGAAAGTGCGGCGAGCCGATTTCCTCCTCGCCTTCCGCGACCAGCACCAGGTTGACCGGCAGCTTGCGGCCTGCGCCGCGAATCGCATGCAGCGCCGCCAGGAACGCGGACTGCGGCCCTTTCTGATTGACGGCGCCGCGACCCATCACGACCTTGCCGAGCCCCGGCAGATCGACGAGGCGCGCTTCCCACGGCGGCGAGGACCATTCCTCCGGGTGCACCTGCTTCACGTCGTACATGAAATACAGCCCGAACGTGCGGCGCGCGCCGGCGTCGAGCGTTGCGAAGATACCGGGCTGACCATCGGTCGGGCGCTGCTCGACGTGCTGGAACCCGGCATCGCGCAGCATGCGCATCGTGAGATCGCAGCCTGCAGTCACGCCATTGTTCTCGGCTGCGATCGACGGCTGGCGTATCCACGCCTGCAAGCGCTGCACCGCTTCGTCGTGACGCTGCTCGATCTGCCGGTAGATGGCCGCGCGCTCCGACGCCGCGCCGGCCCGGCCGGCGGCGAGCACCGCGCCCGTGGCCAGGGTCGTTCCAAGAAAGGTCCGGCGTGAGAGCGGTGTCATCTTCGTTGCCTCCAGAGTGTGACCCACGCACGTTAGTGGATACCGCTACGCGTCGCCACCCCAGCTGAGCCGGCAGTTTTTACCTGAACTGCAGCTGCGCGTCTTGAGCTGTCCCGGCCGTGCGCCGATACACATTCATGGTCCTTGCCAAGCCTCTCAGCCGGATTCTGTACGTCGACGATGACGCTTCGATGCGCGAGCTGGTGCAGACCGCGCTCGCCGGGCAGTCGGACTTCTCGGTCGTGACGTGCACGTCCGGCTTCGAAGCGCTGATCATCGTCGGCCAGCTGCGCCCCGATCTCATCCTGATGGACGTGGCGATGCCGCGGCTCGACGGCTTGCAGACGCTCGAATGCCTGCGCGCGATGGAGCTGGGTCATCACACGCCAGTCGTGTTCGTGGCCAGCCGGCCATCGCCCTTCGAGCTCAGGCGCCTGCAGGCGGCCGGCGCCGCCGACATCATCTCCCTGCCGTTCGCTCCCGCCGAATTGGCGGCGCTGATCCGCTCGATCTGGAGCCGAATCGCGGATTGAGCGTAGACTGGGAAATGGGGACATTCCCCATTTCTCACAGGGATAACAACGATGCGCGTCTGGCTGCGCCGAACCCTGATGATCGTCGCCGTGCTGCTCGTCCTCGCGGGCGCGGCTTACTACTGGCTCATCGTCGAGAGCCATATGCCGGGCAACACTGCATATACGCTCGACATCGCGCGCATCCGCGAGGCGGCTTCAGCCGTGCACGGCGACAAACCCGCTGCGATCGAAGTCGAGGAAGTCTGCCTGTTCACGTTCCCCGCGACGGGCGTCGTGGCCGGCGACGGCTGGAGCAAAGTCCGGTTGCCGGTCTACTCGTACCGGCTGCTCTATCCGGACCACAGCTCGATCATCGTCGACACCGCGATGACTGCAGCCATGGGGAGCGGCGGCCAGCCCACGAGCTTCGACGCAGCCGCGCTGGGCCGCGTGCAAACCGCGATGTCCAATGCTGCGCAGATAGTGATCACGCACGAGCACATGGACCACATCGGCGGACTGACTGCGCATCCGAGCCTGCCGGATGTCCTGCCGAAGACGCGGCTGACGCAGGAGCAGCTGGCGCACCCCGAGCGCAGTGTGCCGGCGAAGTTTCCCGATCACGTACTCGACGGTTACCAACCCCTGGTCTACGACCAGTACCACGCGCTCGCGCCCGGCGTCGTGCTGGTCAAGGCGCCCGGGCACACGCCGGGCAGCCAGATCGTGTATGTGCAGACCGCGAACGGCGCCGAGCTGCTGTTCATCGGCGACGTTGCCTGGCATTTCCGCAATATCGAGCTGCAGCGCGAACGCGCGCGGCTCATGACGATGCTGTTCCTCAAAGAGGATCGGACTCAAGTGTTCGGCGAGCTCGCCGCGCTCAAGCGACTGCACGACACGGAGCCGGCCGTCCACATCGTGCCCGGCCACGATGGCCCGGTGATCGATACCCTGGTCGCTGCCGGAATCCTCAAGCGCCAGTTCAGTCCTTGAGATCGCGGAAGCGGTCGGTCGCCGCCACCAGCTGGCGGCGAATGCCCGGCTCCGTCGCAGCATGTCCCGCATCCGGCACGACGACCAGCGTCGCTTCCGGCCACGCGGCCGCCAGGGCGAGCGCTCCCTCGACCGGACACAGCATGTCGTAACGTCCGTGCACGATCACGCCCGGCACGTGACGGAAGCGCGGCACGGCGTCGATCAGCTCGTTCTCGCGCATGAAGCAGCGATGCTGCATGTAGTGCGCTTCGATGCGCGGCATCGCGAGCATGTTCGGTCGCGCAGGCTCTGCGACCGGCGGCAGCAGCGTCGCACAACTCGTCTCATATCTATCCCACGCGAGAGCAGCCGGCATGTGCACGGCCGGATCCGGATCGAGCAGCCGCCGCAGGTATGCGCCCAGCAGGTCGCCGCGCTCGGCCGGGGGAATCGGATCGACGAACGCCTGCCAGTACTCGGGATAGATCAGCCGGAGCGGGCCGAACCACCACTCCATGTCGATCTCGCGGCACAGCCAGATACCCCGCAGCACCAGCGCGCGACACGCTTCCGGATGCGCGGCCGCATAAGCAAGCGCCAGCGTCGAGCCCCACGACCCGCCGAATACGACCCACCGATCGATGTGCAGATGGCGGCGCAACGTTTCGATGTCGCTCACGAGGTGCTGCGTGGTGTTCTCGTGCACGCTCGCCACCGGCATCGAGCGCCCGGCGCCGCGCTGATCGAACAGCACGACGCGATAGACCGCCGGATCGAAGAAGCGGCGATGGGTGGGATTGCAGCCTGCGCCCGGTCCTCCGTGCAGGAACACCGCCGGCCGGCCGGACGGATTGCCGCACAGCTCGTAGCAGAGACGATGCCCGCCGGACACCTCGAGCACGCCGGTTTCGTACGGCTCGATCGGCGGATACAGATCGGTGACGGTATCGGTCATGCGAGAAGCTCCTGCAAAGCCGCGGTCAGCCGTTCCAGATCCGCCGCAGTGCTGTGCAAATGCGGGGAGACTCGAATGTTGGTGCCGCGGGCGCCTACATATACATCACGCGACGCGAGCGCCTTGAACAAGTCAGGCGGCAGCGCCTGCTGCGCGCTCAGGCCGATCATATGCCCGACACGACGCGCCGGTTCCGCGCACGCGAGTCGAAGGGCCGGTGCGCGTGACGACAACTCACGCGTCCACTCGCCCAGCTGCAGCTGGATCCGCGCCGGCGTCCAGTGCGCGATCTGCGTCAGCGCCGCGAGCGCCATCGGCAGCAGATAGAACTGCGCCGATTCTCCCTGGTTGAAGCGCTGTGCGCCGGGCTGGTATGCGTCGGTGTAGTCCGCCAGCGTCGCGAAATTGTCGGCTCCGCGCCGATTGAGCCACGACTCTTCGAGCGGGGTGCCGTTCTGGTGCCAGCGCTCGGCGACATACATGTAACCGAGTCCGTACGGCCCGAGCAGCCACTTGTAGCCGACCGTCACCAGGAAGTCCGGCCGCACTTCCGTGACGTCGAACGGATAGGCCCCCAGGCTCTGGCTCGCATCGACGACCAGCGCAGCGTCGTGGCGGCGCGCTGTCGCAGCGACCCGCGGCAGATCGATGAGCGTGCCGTTGGCCCAGTGACAATTCGAGACCGCGACGACTGCGGTCTGCCGATCGATCGCGGCAACGATCGCATCCGTCAGACTGCCGTCTCCTCGCGCGACTGCCGTCCGGACTTCGGCGCCGCGCTCACGAGCGAGCCGCTGCCAGCTGTAGTAGTTGGACGGATATTCCTGATGGATGACGACGATATTGTCGCCCGACGCAACGGGCGCATTGCGTGCCGCGACGGCGATGCCGTAGCTGACGGATGGCACGAGTGCGACACAATCGGCCGGTGCGCCGATCAGCGACGCGAACAGCGCGCGCAGACGGCGGGCATCTTCGAACCAGTCGGGCGTGTGAATCTTCCACGGTGCTGCCATTCTTTCGACGGCAGCATGGCCGGCCTCGTTCACGGCGTGCAGCCGCGGGCCGAGGCTTGCGGAGTTCAGATACGCGACGGCATCGTCGATGGCGAACAGATTGCGGGATGAGTGGGCGGAGGACTGCATCGTGCCTCCCGGTTGCTGCGGTAAGGAAGGGCGAGCATGATGCCCGCAAATCGCCTGCTTCTGAAGAGCGAATGCCATGAAAATCCGCAGCGCCTGCGCCGCGCTCGCTCTGTTCCTCGCCGCCTGCGGCGGCGGCGGCGGATCTGACGACATGCAGAGCGGCGGCTCGACATCCGGCCCGCCGCCAGTCACGGCCGACATCTCACTGCTGTTCATGGGCAACAGTCACACGTCGGCGAACAATCTCTCGGCGATGGTTGCGGACATGGTGCGCGCAGGCAAGCCTGGCATGACCGTCGGTTCGGTCGAGGCGCCGGGCTGGTTGTTCCTCGACGAGCGCCTGCACGACGCGGCGACGATAACGCTGTTACGCAGTCAGGACTGGAGTTTCGTGATCCTGCAGGCGCAGAAGTACAGCAGCAGCGGCCAGTTCGAGTATTCGACGGAAGAAGCCAAGGAGCTGATCCGCATCAGCCGCGAGCAGCACGCCGTGCCCGTGATGTTTCCGGAATGGCCGCGCCGCGGGATCGACGAGACCCAGCGCATCTATGATCTGCACGTCTCGATCGCGCAGGCGGAGCCGGCTTGCGTCGCGCCGATCCCGCAGGCGTTCGATCTCGCACTGGCGCGCGATCCGACGCTGACGCTGCACGCATCCGACGGCAACCACTCCTCGCCCGCCGGCGCGTTCCTCGCTGCACTGGTGCTGTACGCGACGATCACCGGACAATCGCCGCAGGATCTCCCGGCGCTGACCCGCTATCCGGTCGACGCGGCCGTGCAGGAGGAGTTGCGCGGAATCGCGGCCGAGACGGTGCAGACAGTGCCGCCGCGGATGTGGTGCCCGGCGGATGCGATCACGCAGTAGCCGGGACTGATCCGTCCGTTCGCGCCCGGCTGGCGATCAGCTCGCTCAGAACAGCGCCGTCGATAGGCTTGACCATGTACGCGTCGAAGCCCGCATGCCTGCCGCGCTCCGCGTCTTCCTGGCTGCCGTAACCGGTTATCGCGACGAGCATCACAGGATGGCGCGCACGCGAGCGCACGGCACGTGCAACTCCGTAGCCGTCCAGCTGCGGCAGGCCGATGTCGATGATTGCGATGTCTGCCTGCTCGCGCAGAATGGTATCGACGCCCTGCAGCCCATCGCTCGCCTCCACGACCTCGTGCCCTTCCATCTCCAGGAGCACGCGCAAGCCTGAGCGGACATCGTCGTTGTCCTCCACGAGCGCGATGCGCCGGCGCGTCGCGCTGCGCCGGGCGGCAGAGGATTCCGCTGCTTCGGCAGGCGCTTCGATCGCTGGCAGCTCGACGATGAACTCGCTGCCTCTGCCGGCGCCTTCGCTGCGCGCTTCGACGCGGCCTTCGTGCAGCTCCGCGATCCGCCGGACCAGAGTCAAGCCGATACCGAGGCCGCCCTGCGAACGGTCGAGCGCGCGCTCGCCCTGCACGAACAAATCGAAGATGCGCGGCAGCAGCTCCGCCTCCAGTCCGAGACCCGAGTCGCGCACGCTGAAGACCGCGGCGCCGCCGGACCGGCGCACGATTACCTCGATCGTCCCGGGCGGCGGCGTGTACTTCACTGCGTTGGTCAGCAGGTTCGCGATCACCTGATCGATGCGCGTCGGGTCCGCGTTGATCCACACGGGCTCGAGCCGCGTCGTGCACTCGTGACGCTGCAGCTGCCCGGTGTTGCGCAAGGTATCGACGGTATTGCGCACGACCTGTGCCAGATCGATCGGTCGCCGCTCGAGCACGATCTTGCCCATCATGACCCGCGCCGCGTCGAGCAGGTCGTCGGTCAGCTTGCCGAGATGCCGCACCTGCCGGTGAATGATGCTCTTGGCCTGCTGTTCGGCGTCCTTGCGCTGGGTCCGTTCCGAATGCTCCAGGACCTGCGCCGCAGTGGCGATCGCCGCGAGCGGATTGCGCAGCTCGTGGCCGAGCATCGCGAGAAACTCGTCCTTGGTCTTGTTCGCCAGCTCCGCGGCGAGCCGCGCATTCTGTTCGAGCAGCCGCGCCTGGCGCTCGCTGTGCAGGAGCTTCTCGCGCTCGATGTGCGCACTGAGCAGCGCGAGCATGGCCTGGCGGATTTCCGGCAGATCGGTCTCGGGCAGCATCGGCGCTTCGCCGCGCGCAACCGAGGCGGCGGCACGCTCGAGCTTGCGCATCGGTCCGGTCACGGTGCGGCCGGTGACGAATGCGGCGCCGAGCCCCAACAGCACCGACGCGAGAATCGAGCCGCCGAGCACCAGGTAGGAGCGAATGACCGGCGCATCGACGATCGCCGTCGGTATGCCGATTGCGGCCGACCAGCCGCTTTCAGGCGAGCGGTGATAAACGGTGTACACGCGCCGCCCCTCGAGCGTGGTCGTGACGATCGACGCACCTTCTTCGTCGCGATCGAGCATCGACATCAACGTCGGCGACGGATGTTTGCCGACCCACGCGGACTGGTTGCGCGTGCGCGCGACCACGATGCGCCGACCGTCGAGCACGACAGCCGTCGCTCCTTCCGGCAGTACGTGACGTTTGACGATCTCCAGCACGGCCTCCGGCCGCAACACCGCGGTCAGCACGTACGGAATCGAATCGCCTTCGCGAATCGGCAGCCGCACGGCGAAGACGTACATCTTGAGCACCGGGCTCCAGATGAGATTGCCCACGCCGGGCACGCCCGCGCGAACCGTCGCCTCCACCGCGCCCGGATCGATGGCGCTCGGCAGCGGCGCGCCGAGCGGCAAGCGCGCATTCATCACGTGCTGCGACGTCGGATCGGAGAGCACGATGTTCGCCCACGACGGGCGCCGTTCCAACAGCGCACGGGCTTCCCCGTAGAACCCGTTGAAGTCCCGCGCGCGCAGACGCGGGCTGGCAGCGAGTGCGTCGAGCGCGGCGAGCGAAGTCCGCAGCTCCGCGTCCACCGCGGCAATGACGGAGCGCATCGTGTTCCCGGCCGCCTGGATCTGCTGGCGCTTCTGCGTCTGCGCGTTGTACAGCAGCGTCGCGAACGACAGCAGGATCAGCGGCAGCAGTCCGGCGACGACGATCCAGAACAGCCGCCGCTCGAGCGGCCCGAGCGCAATGGTCCGCCACAGCCGCTGGAGCGGCCCGCGCGCAACTGCCGCCACAGGAGCGTCGTTCATCGGCGTGTATTCTGACCGAGGTGCAGGTACGCTGCACCGGGAAATCCTGCGGAGGAGTTACGAGCCGGGGCGTTTCTGCAGCACGTACGCGGCGTTCCGATGCTCGCGGATCGTTGGTAGCATCTGGATCGCGTGACGCTGCAGCGGCAGCGGCAGCGTCTTCGACTGAGCGGCTGCATCGAACAGTGCGACGGCCTGGTCGTGACCGGCAACGGTCGCTTTGACGTAACCGGCGTCGAACTCGTCCGGCGCGGCGCGCTTGAGGGACTCCTCCAGCTCCTGATGCTTCTCGTCCACCATCGCCGGCAGGGCGATCTTCGTGTCCGCCGCGACGGCGCGCAGCTGGCCCTGGGCCCGCCGATACTCGTTGAGCATCGTACGCGCGAACGCCTGGATTGCGGCATCGTGCGAGCGTTCGAGCGCGAGCTCCGCCAGGTCCGTCTGCAGCATGTTGACGACAGCGGCTCGAATGACGAACGTCTGGGCGGTCAGGGGAGCGCCCTCCACCAGCGAGGGCGGCGGCTCGAACGAAGCCGTGCCGCGCGGCGGCGGCGTGGGATCGATGGGTTCCCGGGTCTGCGGCTGCTGCGCCAGCGCGAGTTGGCAGAACAGTGCGAGCGGCGCTGTGACCAGCAGCAAGCGGCAGCGCATGCGAACAGCCTCGTAACGGAGAGTGACGATCGAATGAAGAACCTGCGCAATTCGCTGTTTGTTCCGCAGTGCCTGCTGACTCTGGCCCTGTCCTGCCACGCTGCAACGACGCTTGCGGCCGCCGCGGACGATTCCAATATCCAGAGCCTGTGCCTTCGACGCGAAGCGCGCGCCGAGGCGACGATCGTCGAGACGCAACTGGCGTCCGTGCCGGCGTTGCTGCGCATCCCTGCGAAGGTCAGCCGGGCGCCGATCCTCCTGTGGCACGGGTTCGGTCCGCCCGGGAGCGAGCGCGCCCTGATGGACGCGTTGCCGCTCGATGAGGTGCCCGCAATCAAGGTCTATCTTGGGTTGCCGCAGTTCGGCGCACGCGCCGGGCCCGGCGGCCGTGAAGACCTGGTGCGACGCCAGGCAGAGGATCTCGGCCGTCTCGTGTTCGAGCCGATCGTCGTCGGCGCCGCGCAGGAGCTGCCGAAAGTGATCGCAGCGTTGCAAGACATGCAATGCATTCACGCGCAGGACCGCGTCGGTCTGTTCGGTTTCTCGGCCGGTGGAGCTGCGGCTCTCATTGCGCTCGCGGAGGGCAAGGCGCCGATCGGCACAGCCGTGGTCGTCAATGCATCCACGGGCTTGACAGCCTCGGTGCAGGCATACGAGCGTGCGACTCGAAAGCAGTATGGGTGGTCCGATTACACGCGCGAGCTCGCGCGCCGGACGGACGCGGTGGAACGGGCTGCGGATATCGCTCGCAATCGCCCCGCCCTGCTGATCCTTCACGGCACCGACGACGTGACGCTGACTTCGCAGACCGCCGTCGCGCTGAGAGATGCGCTCATGCCGTACTACCGGGCGAGCGGTAGCGAGGCGCGACTGCGGCTGACACTGGTCGAAGGCATGGGGCACGGCTGGGCGGACTCCGCGCACGCCGGCGACCTGCGCCGCTCGATCGCCGAATGGTTCAACAAGAGTTGAGGGAGTTACGCATGGCCGTCATCCAGCACAACCCGCCGGAGCTGTTTCCGCGCTACCGCTGCTATACGCACGCCACGGAGATCCGCGGCGAGTCGCGCCTGCTGATCATCAGCGGTCTGAACGGCTACCTGCAGGACGGCAGGACCCTGCCCGAGTCGTTCGAGGAGCAGGCCGAGATCATCTGGACACACCTGCAGACGCTGCTGCGCTCGGCGGACATGTCGCTGGCCAACCTGGTGTCGCTGCGGACCTACCTCGCCGACCCGAAATACGACGAGGCGAACGTCCGCTTGCGGGTCAAGTATCTCGGCACGCATGCGCCGTCCCTGACGGTGATCTGCTGTCAATTGCTCGACCCGCGCTGGAAGCTGGAAGTCGAAGCGATGGCGGCAACCTGAGCGACACGGTACGCTTCACCCATGTGCAGAAACATCAAAACGCTCTTCAATTTCGAGCCGCCCGCGACCGAGGAGGAGATCCGCGCCGCCTCGCTGCAATTCGTGCGCAAGCTCAGCGGGTTCAATGCGCCGTCGCAGGCAAACCGTGCGGCGTTCGAGCGCGCGACCGCGGATGTCGCGGCCGTAGCGCGTACGCTCATCGAATCGCTGGTCACCAACGCGCCGCCGCGTGACCGCGAAGTCGAGGCCGCACGAGCCAAGGCCCGTGCAGCCACGAGATTTGGTAGTTAGCTACTGCGACTGCGTCGCGGGCTGCGACTGCGACTGCCCGTCGCCGTGCCAGCGATGGCCGGCGCCGCGCGGGTGATCCATCAGCGCCGCGAACTTCTTCATCTGCTCCGGCGACAGCACGGCCTGCAGCTTGCTGTCCAGGTCCTGCTTCATCTCGTCGTGAAACTTGGCGCGCTCCTCGCGCGTCGGCTTGCTGCCGGCGCTCTGCGCCTGGTCGTGCGCGGCCTTGAGCTTCTCGTGCTGCTCCTCGAAGATTTTCTGGACTTCGGCCTTCTGCGAATCGTTCAGATCCAGCAGCGTGGCCATGCGATCCATGTCGGGGCCCGGCGGGCCGTGGTCGGGATGGGCGAGCGCGACCGCGCTGGCGAGCATCGCCGCGGCAATCAGTGCTACTCGGGATTTCATTGCATGCTCCGTGACAAGTGAACGCGTCCATGAGGACGCGACTGTCAATCTAGAGCACGCGCGCCGGGCGGGTCGTAAGCAATCGTTACGGACTGTAACCGCGGCAGCACCAGGCGGGCTTCGAGGCCGCCCTCGCTACGGTTCGCGAGCGTCAGCGAGCCGCCGTGCGCCTGCGCGACGTCGCGTGCAATGCTCAAACCCAGCCCGGTGCCGCCCGTGCTGCGATTGCGCGAGTTCTCCAGCCGGTAGAACGGCTCGAAAACGCGCTCCAGCTCCGCTTGCGGGATTCCGGGCCCATCGTCGAGCACGCGAATCGTCAGCTCCTCGGCGCTGTCCGTGACGGCGACCACTGCGTGCTCGCCGTACTGCAAGGCGTTGTCGACGAGATTGCCGAGGCAGCGCTTGAGCGCGAGCGGTTTGCCCGGGAATGGTGCCGCGGCGGCGCCCTCGATCGCGACGCTCGCGTTCACCTCCGCGTACCGCCGCTGCAATTCCAGCAGCAGTGCGTCGATATCCACGGGCACGGACGGCTCCTCGTCGTTGAGCCCGCGGAAAACGCTGAGCGCGCCGCGCACCATGCGGGTCATCTCGTCCAGGTCCTCGACACAGCGGGTGCGGAGCGCCTCGTCCTCGATCGACTCGACCCGCAGCCGCAGCCGCGTGATCGGCGTGCGCAGGTCGTGCGACATCGCCGCGAGCACGCGCGTGCGGCTGTCGAGATACCGATTCAAGCGCTCCTGCATCGCATTGAAGGCGCGCGTCGCGCGCTTCAGCTCGCGGGCACCCCGCTCTTTCAATGGTTCGATCGCCGTGCCGCGGCCGACTGCATCCGCGGCGCTGGCGAGATCCCCGAGCGGCCGCGTGATGGTGCGGGTCATCGCATACAACACGATGCCGAGCATGATCGTGAGCAGGCCGAGCTCGATCACGAAATGCGCCGGGAACGGCGGCGTGCCGCGCGGCGAGAACGTGCGGAAGGCGACCCGATCGCCATCCGGCAGCGTCACGATCACATCGAACATGCGCTCGGGCGGTGGCGGCGGCGCCGCGCCGTCCGGACCGCCGCCGCGCTCGTCGGCATGGTCGGAGCCGGCAAGGAAGACGACGCGATGCGGCCCGCCTCGCGGCGGACGTGTTGCTACGGCAAACGTGCCTCCCAGCTCGCTTTGCACTTCGCTGGCGAACGCCCGTTGCGCGACCATGAAATTCTCGTGCGGATGATCGTGCGAATGCCGGGGCTGATGCTCCGCCCGCAGCTGCGCCAGCACTTCGTCCCGCTGCTCGCGCGGCACGCTCGCGAGCTCCTGACTCAATTCGACGATGCTGGCCGCGGCTGCGCTGGAGCCGCTCTCGGCGAAAGCAAGCTCACGCCGCTCGCGCAACACGATTACGAACAGCAGCAGCAACGCCAGCGCGACGACGGCGACAATTGCCGCGAACAGGCGGCCGAACAGTGTTTCGGGCAACGGCAGATGCATCAGTATTGCTCGACCGGCACGCCGATCACGTAGCCCTCGCCGTAGATCGTCTTGATGATCCGCGGTGCGCGCGCGTCATCCCGTAACGTCTGCCGCAGACGGCTGATACGCACGTCGATGCTGCGATCGAACGGATCCAGCTCCCGGCCGCGCACCAGCTCCATCAGCTGCGCGCGCGACAAGACGCGCGTCGCATGCGACAGCAATACGGACAGCAGCCGAAATTCCGCGCCGCTGAGATTCGTTTGCGTGCCGTCGCTGTGGGCGAGCGTTCGCGTGGTGTTGTCCAGCTGCCAGTCGCCGAACTTGTAGCCGTTGGCCTGGCGCAGATCCGGATCGCGAGGCATGTGCGCCGTGCGCCGCAGGATCGCCTTGATGCGTCCCACCAGCTCGCGCGGACTGAAAGGCTTCGGCAGATAATCGTCCGCGCCCACCTCCAGGCCGAGCACGCGGTCGATTTCCTCGCCGAGCGCGGTCAGCATCAACACCGGGATCTGCGATTCGGCCCGCAGATCGCGGCACAGCTTCAAGCCGTCCTCGCCCGGCAGCATCAGATCGAGCACGATCAGGTCGATGTGCGTCTGCTCGAGCGTGCGCCGCATCGCCTTGCCTTCCGCGACGGCAGTGACGCGATAGCCGTTCTTCTGCAGGTAGTCGCTCAGCAGCGTGCGGATGTCGCGGTCGTCGTCCACGACGAGGATGTGCGGCGCTTCGCTCATGTACGGCTACTGTACACGGGCACGCGCGGGCACTTGTAACCAACTGTTGCACCTCCAACGGCGGATACAGACGGATACAAATTGCTACGTCCGCGGCAAAGTCGATCGCGTAGCGTGCGCCTCCACCTTTCTTGACGTCGTCAACCCTCGTGGAGCCCTCGTGAACAAACCCGCCCGCTACTCCGGTCTCATCTCCCGCCGCAACGCTCTCGGTCTGTTCGGCGCCACCGCCACGCTGTTCGGCTGCGGCGGGGGCGGCTCCGGGACCACCACGACCAGCAGCGCGAGCTCGGGCGGCGGCGCCACGCCGAGCGCGAGCTGCGTGCTGATTCCGGAGGAAACCGTCGGGCCGTATCCGCTGTTCAGCGATATCGCCAGCGCCTCGACGTACATGCGCGAGGACATCACCGAAGGCAAGACGGGCGTGCCGCTGCAGCTGCTGCTGACGATCGTCAACGTCAGCGCGAGCTGCGCGCCGATCACGGATGCGCTGGTATACGTCTGGCATTGCGACAAGGACGGTCTGTACTCCGGCTACAACCAGGGTGGCGCCAGTACCGTCGGCGAGACGTTCTGTCGCGGCGTGCAGATGACGGACAGCACCGGCCTGGTGCGCTTTACGACGATCTATCCGGGCTGGTATTCCGGCCGGATCACGCACACGCACTTCCGCATCTATCTCGGCAACTCGCTGCAGGCGACTTCGCAGCTGGCGTTTCCGCAGGACATCACGCGAGCGGTGTACGCCAGCTCGCTATATGCCGCCCGCGGCCAGAACACGTCCGTCACGAGCTTCAGCGCCGACAACGTGTTTTCCGACGGCGAGCAGTATCAGTTGTGCACGGTGACCGAGAATGCGTCGCTCGGCGGCTACGACGCTGCGCTGACCATTGGAATTGCGCTGTAGGGAGCGCTCGCACGGATCGCAAGCGTCGGCGGACACGGGGACCTTTCTATTTTTTTGGCGCGTTTCCGGCGTCATGCACAACACTCTGCGAACCCCTGCACTGCTGCTTGCGGGATGTCTCATATTGTCTGCGTGCGGCGGCGGTGGCGGCGGCGGCGCACCGCCGACGGCGCCGGCCCAGGAGCCGCCGCCCGACCCGACGCCCGCTCCTGCGCCCGTGTTCCCCACCACCACGTGGGAAAAGGCAACGCCGGCCGACATGAGCATGGACGCAGCCAAGCTCGATACGGCGCGCGACTACTCGCTGATCGGCGGCGGCTCGGGGCTCATCACACGCCACGGCCGCGTCGTCTATACGTGGGGCGATACCAACGCGCTGTACACGATCAAGTCTGCAACGAAATCGGTCGGAGGCATTGCGTTGGGCCTGGCGCTCGATGACGGCCTGCTGCAACTCACGGACGCTGCGCAGACGCACCTGTCGACGATCGGCGTGCCGCCGCAGAGCAATGCGGCGACCGGATGGCTCGATCAGATCACGATCCTGCAACTTGCCACGCATACGGCGGGCTTCGAAAAGCCCGGCGGCTTCATTCCGCTGAAGTTCAAGCCCGGCACGACCTGGTTCTACTCGGACGGCGGCGCGAACTGGCTCGCCGACGTACTCACGCAGGTGTACCGCGAGGATCTGAATTCCGTGCTGTTCTCGCGCGTGTTCACGACCCTCGGCATCACCCATGACATGCTGGTCTGGCGCGAGAATTCCTATCGCCCCGACCTGCTCAACGGCGTGAAGAGACGCGAGATCTCCTCGGGCATCGACATCAATGTCGATGCGATGGCGCGCATCGGCTACCTGTTCCTGCGTGAAGGCGAGTGGGATGGGCAACGCGTGCTGTCGACTTCGTTCGTCAAGCTCGTGCATACGCCGCGGGCGGAGACTGCCGCCACGACCAACGGCGAGCCGCAGGACTACCCGACTGTGCTGCAGAATTACGGCGTGCTGTGGTGGACCAATACTTCGGGCGAGATGCCCGGTGTGCCCCGCGACGCATATTGGGCGTGGGGACTGGGCGACAACCTGATCGTGGTGATTCCGAGTCTGGATCTGGTGATCGCGCGCACCGGCAACGATCCGGACGATCCCTCGCTGCCGCAGCTGCGCACCGAGCGCAACGGCAGCTACGACGTTCTCGTGCCGCTGCTGACGCCCATCGTCGAGTCGGTCACCGACGACTGAAGACTTCAGAAGCGGTAGCTGGTCTCCAGCGCCCAGGTCTTGCCGTTACCGGCCTCGCTCACCGGAATGCAGCTCTGCAGGCGGCCCGGCACCGGCAGGTACTGCAGGATCTGCGTCGCACCGACTTCCGAAGTGAAGAACCCGAGCAGCGTGAGCTCTTTCATCGTGAGGATGAACGGTCGCACGCTGCGCTGCGTGTCTGCATGCGGGCTCAGCAGCGTCGTCAGCTCCTTCTTGATCGAACGCAGTCTGCCGATCGGCATGACGCTTTTCCCTTCCAGCTCCCGCCATTCGCGTCGCTTCTCTTGACGCGCCCTGACCTCGGCCACTGCGCTGTCGTGAACGCTCTCCGCAAAGGCCACGCGCTGCGGTTGTGACAGCTTCAGGAATGGTTTGCCGTGCGCCTGCTGCGCGGCCGCAGCGAAATCCTGCAGCCCGCTGACGAACGCTCCCTGCTCCTCGCTCGAAAAAGCATCCTGCAGCATCGACTCGATGAAGTGCGGCACGCCGACGTCCTTCGCGCCCGGCGTGTCCGTGTGCGGGATGATGATCTCGGCGAGCTCGGCAATGACGGCGCGCTGTGCCTCGTCGAGCACGAGTGGCGCGGCCGTACTCTGCTTGCGTGAACAACCGTTGAGCACGCCAAGCACTGCGGGCGCGGAGAGTGCGCCGCCCATCAACCATGCGACCCGTTGCAGGACTTCGCGACGATTCATGCGCGGGGTCTCGTTCATTCGACGTTCTTCCCGTTCAGCGTGGCGACTGCGTGGTCGACGGCGCGCGCGGTGAATGCCATGTAGGTCAGCGAGGGATTCACGGACGCGCTCGACGCCATGAACGAGCCGTCGGTGACGTACACGTTCGGGCAAGCGTGCACCTGGTTCCACTTGTTGAGCACCGAGGTCTTCGGGTCCTTGCCCATGCGCGCCGTGCCCATCTCGTGAATGCCGAGACCGACGCCGATCTGACGATCGAAGGGGCGAACGTCACGGAACCCGGCGGCCTCGAGCATCTCGGCTGCGTCGTTCGCCATGTCCTTGCGCATCTTCAGCTCGTTCTCGCGCAGCTGCGCGTCGAACGCCAGCAGCGGCAAGCCCCACTTGTCCTTGCGCGTCCGGTCCAGCGTCACGCGGTTCGCGTGGTTCGGCAGGATCTCACCGAAACCGCCGAGCTTGATCTGCCACGGGCCGGGCGTCGCACCCTGGGTCTTGATCGCGCCACCCAGCGGCGAATCCAGCAGCAGGTGCGTCCAGCCAACCCGGACAGCGTTGCCCTGGTAGCCGAAACCGCGGATGTAGTCGCGCCGCTCGCCGCCGAGATTGCGATACCGCGGGATCATGAGGTCGTTGGGCCGGTTGCCGAAGTAGTAGCGGTCCTCGAAGCCGTCGACCATCGCGGCGGCGCCGACGTCGGGATGATGGTCCATGACATTGCAGCCGAGCTCGCCGCTGTCGTTGCCGAAGCCGTTCGGGAAACGCTTCGACACCGAATTCAGCAGGATGTGCGTCGAGCCGAACGTCGAGGCGCACAGGAAGATGACCTTGGCGGTCAACTCCAGGTGCTCGTTGGTTTCCGCGTCGATCACGCGCACGCCGGTCGCACGGCCGGTGCTGTCGTCATAAACGATTTCGGACACGATCGAATGGGGTCGGATCGTCATCTTGCCGGTCGCTTCCGCCGCCGGCAGCGTGCTCGAGTTGCTGCTGAAGTAAGCGCCGAAGGGACAACCGCGAATGCACAGATTCCGATACTGGCACGTGCCTCGCTGCGGGCTGTGCGCGAGTGGCGCGGTGAGATGCGCGACGCGGCCAATGGTCATCCTGCGCTTGAACTTCTCGAGCATCGACTGCTGCAGATGGAGCTCGACGCAGTTGAGATCCATGGGCGGCAGGAATTTGCCGTCCGGCAGCTGCGGCAATCCCTCCGCGCGGCCGCTCACGCCGATGAAACTTTCGACGTAGTCGTACCACGGCGCGATCTCGGCGTAGCGCACCGGCCAGTCGACGCCGATGCCGTCGTGTGCGTTCGCGCCGAAATCCAGGTCACTCCAGCGATAGCAGTGGCGGCCCCACATGATCGAGCGGCCGCCGACGTGATAGCCGCGCACCCAGTCGAAGCGCTGGATCTCGGTGTAGGGATGCTCGGTGTCGTCGACGAACCAATGCTTCGCCGCTTGCGTGATCACGAAGCCGGTGCGTGCCGCCGTTTCCTGGCGCCGCAGATCTTCGGCGGTGGCGCGGCCGCCGTAGGGCAATTCCCAGAGGTCCTTGGTCGCCGTCGGATAGTCGCCGTGCTTGACCATGCGGCCACGCTCCAGCACCAGCGTCTTCAGGCCCTTCTCGGTCAGTTCCTTGGCGGCCCAACCGCCGGTGATGCCGGTACCGACGACGATCGCGTCGTAGGCGTTTTCCTGCGCCGTGCCCATGCTCAATCGAACAGCAAGGATTGTGCCGACGCGCCGGCGAACCGCCCTGGGCACATCGCCCGCCCAGGCCACCTGGAAAATCTGCAAAGCCTTGTAAAAAACGTATTCCGGGCGCCGGCGGGAACAGGCCGCCGGCTTCGTGCGTCTGCGCGCTCGGGGATCGCCAACGTCGACGACGAGCCGAGAGTTGAAGTGCATTACGATGAGATGACGTTCTTCACCCACCAGGTGAACGGACAAACGTATGGCGGCTGGTACCGGCAACTCGCTCCGCATGAGATAGAGATCATGGGGGCGGGCTTCCTGTGCAAGACCAGCTATGCGGGCTGCGATGAATTGTCGGTGGCCCGCTCCGTTCTGGAAGAGTTCGTGCGCATGCAGATGCGCACAGGAGCGCATCCGCAGTCGCTGGACCAGCGGGATCAGCGCGACAACACGCCACGCTGAACGGCCGGCAGGCCTGCCAGGACCGCTGCGAGGCGCGCGAGCTGCAGCGGCTTGGTGAGATACGCGTCGAACACCGCCCGGCCCGCCGCGTCTCCTGCTTCGCTCGCGTAACCCGACAACGCCACCAGCTGCGGCGTCGGGTCGCGCCGGCGCTGGCGGATCAACTCCGCAAGCGCAAAACCATCGATACCCGGCAGCCCGATATCGAGTACCACCACTTGCGCGTCGAAGTGCTCCAGCTCGCGCAACGCCGCTGGACCGTCACGCACCGTGCGCACGTCGTGCCCGTCCATGTCCAGCAGCACCGCCAGCGACATAGCCGCGTCGGCGTTGTCATCGACGACGAGGATCCTGCGCGACACGACGGGCGCCGCGAGCTGCGCTTCGACTCCGCGTTGCGCCTGCACGCCTTGCGGCAATGTGATCGTGAATTCGCTGCCCCGTCCCGGTCCGGCGCTGGCGACCTCGATCCGACCACCGTGCAGCTCGACCAGGCGCTTCGTAACCGTGAGCCCTATGCCGAGCCCGCCTTGCGCGCGATCGAGCGATTGGTCGCCCTGCACGAACAGCTCGAAGATGTGCGGGAGGATCTGCGCGTCGATGCCCGCGCCCTCGTCCCGCACGCGGATCTGCACGGTGCCTTCGACCTGCACTGCCGTAACGTGAACCGTTGCGCCATCCGCCGAGAACTTCGACGCGTTGGCCAGGAGATTGCCGATGACCTGCGTCAGCCGGACCATGTCGCCATCGATCCTCAGCGGCTCGGCCGGCGCCTCTAGCGTCACCGTCTGCTGCCGCTCGGCGAGCATCGGCCTCGCACTCTCGAGCGCACGCTCTATGACGTCCTGTGCCACCAGGCTCTGCGCATGCAGCGCGATCTTGTCCCGGGTGATACGCGCCACGTCCAGCAAGTCGTCGACCAGTCGCGCGAGGTGGGAAGCCTGACGCTGCAGCACCCCGCTCATCTGCTGCACGGTCGAAGGCTCGTAGGCACGCGTCCGCAGGATCGGGGCGATGTTGAGGATCGGCGCGAGCGGATTGCGCAGCTCGTGCGCCAGCATGGCGAGGAACTCGTTCTTGCGACGGTCGGCCTCCCGCAGCAGCGCTTCGCTTTCCAGGAGCTTGCGATGCGTGACCTGCAGGTGGTGCAGGAGCTCGATCAGGGCCGCGCTGACCAGCACGAAGAATGTCACGTGCGCCAGCCAGCCGAGCGGATCGCTCCAGCTGAAGTCCTGGTGGAACAGCAGGGTGCACAGGGCCGGGCTCGCCAGGGCGATGAGCCACGCGGGACCCCGGCCGCACAGATAGCAGGTCAGCAGCACCGGCAGCACGAACGGCAACAATGGGCTGTGCCGGCCGATCAGGGGCGCCAGTTCCACACGCATGAACGCCGTGCAGGCGAGCAGCCCGATAGCCAGGCCATAGCGGAGCCAGGCCGGCTCGCGCTGCAAACGCGGGCCGACCAACGATTCCCGAACCCGGGTGCGCATCACCCTCCCGATGCTCCCAATGCGGTTCTTTTCGGTTGTGCGAAAACCCCAACGTCCGCCGGGACGGACGGTTCCTCGGCTATGATAATTCTTACCCCATCGGGAGCATCCAGGTGACCGAAAGCTTCGTGCAATACGCCGCCGCCGGCGGTGTCGCGACCCTGACCCTGAACCGTCCCGATAGTCGCAACGCCATCGGCGCCCAGCAGGATTGCCAGGATGTCATCGACGCCCTGCGCCGCGCGGAAGAGGACGCGGGCATCAGCTGCATCGTCCTGACCGGAGCCGGCGCGAGCTTCTGCGCCGGCGGCAATCTCAAGGGCATGCAGGCCCGCAGCGGCATCGGGCGCCTGGGCACGCCTGAAGCGACGCGTAGCAACTATCGCCGGGGCGTGCAGCGGATGATCCGTGCCCTGTGGGATTGCGAGGTGCCGATGGTCGCTGCCGTCAACGGCCATGCGATCGGGCTTGGGCTCGACGTCGCCTGTGTTTGCGACGTGCGGCTCGCGGCCGATACCGCGAAGTTCGCTTCCAGCTTCATCAAGCTCGGGATCGTGCCAGGGGACGGCGGCGCCTGGATCCTCGCGCGGACCATCGGGTTGTCGCGCGCCTCCGAAATGATCCTGACCGGCGACACGATCGACGCCCGCACGGCGGAGTCGATCGGACTGGTGTCGCGCGTCGTGCCCGGCGAGCAGCTGCTCAACGAAGCCTACGCAGTCGCACGCCGGATCGCCGTCAATCCGGCGAAGGCATTGCGTCTTGCCAAACGCCTGCTGCGCGAAGGGCAGCAGCAGCGCCTCGGCGACGTCCTGGAGCTGTCTGCGGCGTTTCAGGCGCTGGCGCACGAAACGAAGGATCACGCAGAGGCCGTCGCGGCGTTCATCGAGAAGCGCGACCCGCGATTCACCGGGCAGTGAGCTGCGCGCGGAGCGCACCGTGCACGCTTTCAGATTCGATCCCGTCACGCTGCCGGCCGACGCTCCGGCATTGCGCAAGGAGATTCGCGAGTTTGTCGCACGCGAGCTGCCGCACGTGCCGGCGGAGCGCCGCGCCAACTGCTGGGCGGTGTTCGATGCCGGGTTCTCGCGCAAGCTCGGCGCGCGCGGCTGGATTGGAATGGTGTGGCCGAAAGAGTACGGCGGTCACGAGCGCAGCGCACTCGAACGCTACGTGCTGCTCGAAGAGCTGCTCGCGGCCGGCGCACCGGTCGGCGCGCACTGGATAGCGGATCGCCAGTCGGGACCGAACCTGCTGCGCTTCGGCTCGGAACAGCAACGGCGCGCCTGGCTGCCGGGCATGGCGCGCGGTGAAATTCTCTGCTGCATCGGCATGTCCGAGCCGGGGGCGGGATCCGACCTGGCGGCCGTGCGCACGCGCGCCGAAAAGCTCGCCGACGGCCGCTGGCGCATCAATGGGCAGAAGATCTGGACCAGCAATGCCCAGCAGAGCCAGTTGATGATTGCGCTGGTGCGCACCGGTCCGCTCGACGAGAGGAACCGGCATGCGGGCCTGAGCCAGTTCCTGCTGGAGCTGCGCACGCCCGGCATCCGCATTCAACCGATCGTGGACCTGGTCGGTCATCCGGGATTCAACGAAGTGTTCTTCGACGATGTCGTGGTCGAGCCGCACTGTCTGCTCGGCGTCGAAGGCGAAGGCTGGAAGCAGGTCACGAGCGAGCTGTCGCTCGAACGCAGCGGACCGGAGCGTTACCTCTCCAGCTTTGCGTTGTTCCTCGAGCTCGTCCGTCTCGCCGCTCGGGTCGATTCGGAAGCGCTGCATCACGCGATCGGCCGGCTGACCGCGGAGTTGTGGACGTTGCGCCAGATGTCGCTGTCGGTCGCCGGCCAGCTCGCCGCCGGCGAGGATCCGATGCTCGCCGCAGCGATCGTCAAGGATCTCGGCAACACGTTCGAGCAGCAACTGCCCGCCCTGGTCCAGTCGCTCGTCGGCGCAGACGTCCGGCTCGAAGACGACAGCGACCTCGCTCGAACACTCGCGCTGCTGTTGCAAACGTCGCCATCATTCAGCTTGCGCGGCGGCACGCGCGAGATTCTCCGCGGCATCGTGGCACGCGGCCTCGGGTTGCGCTGACATGAGCGAGCAACGAGAACTGCTTGCCGACAGCGCCGCGCGTGCGTTCCAGTCCTATGACCGGCAGCGCAATGCGTGGCACGAGATCGAAGAGCTCGGCATCGCAGATATTCTCGTGTCCGACACGAACGGCGGCAGCGGCGCGGACTGGGACGATGCCTGCGCCGTGCTGCAGGTGAGCGGTCGATGGCAGATCGCGCAACCGATCGCTGAAGCAATGATCGCGCGCAAGCTCGCCGCCGATGCCGGCGTGCAGCTACCGCGATCGCCACTCAGCATCGCGCCCGATGCAGCTGGCACGCTCTCACGCGACGGCCGTGCGTTGAAGTTTTCGGGTATCCTGCAGAGCGTGCCGTGGGGACGCGACGTCAGTCACGTCGTCACATCGCTCGCGTTCGAGCATCGCACGCACACCGTCGTGTTGTCCGTTAAGGATGCGAAGCTGCACAAACGGACAAACCTCGCCGGCGAGCCGCGCGACGATCTGCGCTTCGATGCGGCTGAGGCGCTGGCTGCAGCTTCGACCAGCCGCGAGTCCCAGCACCTTTTCTATTATGCGGCACTTGCGCGCACCGCGCAGATCGCCGGCGCGTTGCAATCGGCGCTCGAACGCTCGATCGCCTACGCGCTGGAGCGCAAACAGTTCGGTCGAGCCATCGGACGGTTCCAGGCAGTGCAACAACAGCTTGCTCTGTTCGGAGCCGAAACGGCCGCTGCGACTTGCGCCAGCCGCTCGGCAGCAATTGCTGCGACAACAGGCGATGCGCCCTTCCAGATCGCGGCCGCCAAGCTGCGCGCGAATCAGGCCATCGGGGTCGCAACCGCAACTGCGCATCAAGTGCACGGCGCGATCGGCTTCACTTGGGAATACGCACTGCGCCACGCGACGCAACGCTTGTGGTCGTGGCGCTCCGAGTATGGCAACGATCGCTACTGGAGCGAGCACCTCGGCCGGACAGTCGTGGCACGCGGCGCGGACAGGTTCTGGGCGGATCTGACCGGAACCGGAGCCGGATGAACTCTCGCAAAGACGCAAAGACGCAAAGGTCGGAATTTCAGAATCCGAAATCGGAATTCCGACATTCCGAATTCTTCTGAGTCTTCTTTGCGTCTTTGCGTCTTTGCGAGAGTATTTTCTGAGTCGGGGTCCGGGGTTCGTTGGTCGCGATTTTCTGTCGATTCATCGCTGAGATCTGGCACGCGCTGCGAGTTGAAAGAGCGGCAGCGCATAATCAGAAGACTCTCACGCGGTTTCGAGGCAGCAATCATGGCAGCGCAAGAGTCGACGATCGTCGGCGCAACCGTTCCGGTGTCGGACGCATCCAAGCCAACGGCGCCGACGAAAACGACGGCGGCGCGGCGTACGATGACGCAGATCCATGTGTTCAGCGCGCTCTTCTGGGTCGCGATGTTCACGAATCACACGACGCAGATGCTCCTGGTCAATGACAAAGAGGACTGGCATTCGATCCGCTGGCGCGCAACGGTGAACGTGCTGGCGTTCTTCCTGTGCATGCCGCTGGGTCAGGTGATCGTGCGCACCCTGCACATGCGGCTCTGGCGACGCGTGCTGGCGATCGGCAGCGCGGCCGTGCCGATCGCGTTGGTCTACGCAGCCATCGGCGCATATGTGTGGCAGGTGGTGCTGCAGAACCCGCCGATGCCCTACTCCGCGCTCGTCGGCGTCATCGTGCAGGGGCAGTACAACCTCATGCTGTTCGTGATGTGGGCCGCCTTCTGCTCGGTCATTCTGTACGCTGCCCAGCTGCAGGATCGCGAGCGCATCCTGTTGCACGCACAGGTGCTGGCGCGTGAAGCGGAGCTGAAGATGCTGCGCTATCAGATCAACCCGCATTTCCTGTTCAACACGCTCAACGCGGTCTCGGCGCTGATCGTGACCGGGCAGGCGCTCGCCGCCGACGCCATGATCAACAAGCTGGCGCGCTTCTTCCGCAACGCCCTGAGCCGCGAATCGAGCGCGAAGGTCTCGCTGCTGGAAGAGCTGCGCGTGCAGCTGGAGTATCTCAACATCGAGTTGACGCGCTTTCCCGAGCGCCTGAGCTGGTCGACGCAGATCGAGCCGGGGCTGGAGAACGCGCTCGTGCCGCACCTCATCCTGCAGCCGCTGGTCGAGAATGCGATCAAGCATGGCGTGGCGCGAACTTCCGCGCCGGTCGAGCTCAGGATCAGCGCCGTGCATCGCGGCGGCGAGCTGTTCGTGACGGTGGAGAACGGCGTAGCAGTCGGACCGAAGCCCGACGTACACCGCTCAGCTGGCGAGGGCGTGGGCCTGGAGAACGTCGCGCGCCGCCTCGAGAGTTTTTACGGATCCGACGCCGGCCTGCGCGCCGCGCAACGGGACGGACGGTTCACGGTCGACTTGCGCCTGCCGCTCGAACTCACGTTATGACCTTGCGAGTCATCGCGATCGACGATGAACCCCTGGCCTTGCGCCGCCTGGAATGGTGTCTGCAGGATGTCGCGAACGTCGCGCTGATCGGCAAGACCGGCAATCCGCAGCGCGGCCTGGAGCTGATCCGCGAGCTCGCGCCCGACGTCGTGCTGCTCGACGTCGAAATGCCCGAGCTCAGCGGCTTCGAGCTCATCGATGCGCTCGGCGCGATGGGCGACGCGCCGATGCCGGAGATCGTGTTCGTGACCGCCTTCGATCACTTCGCGGTCAAGGCATTCGCCATCAGCGTGGTCGACTACCTGCTGAAGCCGGTCGAGCGCAGCCGGCTCATCGAAGCGCTGGAGCGCGCCCGCGTGCGCCGCGAGCTCCGCGACGCGCACGCCCGTGTGCAGGAACTGCGCGAAATCATCGACAACCTGCGCACCGGCCGGCGCGGCGACGCGCAGCAGCGCTACGAAACGGAACTGTGGATTCGCGAAGGCGACGCGCGGGTGCGCGTGCCGGTCGAAATGATCGAGCGGCTGGAGGCTGACGGCGACTACGTGCGATTGCACGTCGGCCAGCGCGTGCGCCTGATGCGTGCGCGGCTCGGCGATCTGGCCGAGCGGCTCGATCCTGCGAAGTTCGTGCGCGTGCATCGCTCGGAGATCGTGCGGCACGATCTGATCGCGGCGATCCGCCGCCACGAGTCGGGCCGCACCTTCGCAGTGCTGTCCGGCGGTCGGGAAGTTCCCGTCAGTCGGCGCTACGTGTCTCGCGTAGCTCACGCATTACGTTTTCGTAAGCAACAACACAGCGCGTGAGGTACTGGTCGCGCCGTGCGCGATGCGCAGTGTCCGCCCGATGCACGCGTTGCTCGCCACGACCGTTCGTCGTCACGCGCCGGCATTTCGCCGCAAACACTGCGGAACAATCTGCTGCCGCTTTAGCCTATTGCTGTGTGTGACTTCGGCAACGAGTTGTTCGATGGGCTCGATCATCCGCAGGTTCGTTTCAAATGGCGCGAGCGCGCACACGGCACAAGGCACCGAGATTCATTGGATGCCGGCCGGACGCATCGCACCCGAAGTGATAGCAGGCGTGCCATCGGTGCATGCAGCGTGGAATGGCAGCTACCCACTATGCGTCGATGGGCACGGTCTCAAGCTCGAAGACGAAGTATTCCTCGTGCTCAACGCGGGTCATGTGCTCACGACGCACGGCCGGCGCGAGCCGGGCGCATGCCTGCTCAGCATCTACTTCGCGCCGGACCTGCTGACGCAAGCGTTCGAAGCGCTGGCTCCTGCCGATCGCGATCTGCTGAACGCGCAGTCGCAAGGCGGATCGTTGCGGCTCTTCGAGCATCTGCGCGAGTGCGATCGCTCGTTGGTATCGGTGTTGCACTACGTCGCGCATCACATCTGCGCCGGAGTCGATGACCCGCAGTGGTACGAAGAGCAGGTGGGCTTTCTCCTACGGCGACTGCTGGCGCACGAAATCGCCCTCGCCCGCACCGTCGGCAACATGACGCACATGAAATCGTGGAAACGTCGCGAGACGTTCATGCGCCTGTCACGCGTCGTCGATCTCATCCATTCGTGCTACGACCGCGCATTGACGATCGACGAACTGGCCGAAGCTGCGCACTGGTCGCGTTTTCACATGATGCGTGAGTTCAAGGCCGTGCACGGCATCAGCCCGTACGAGTACCTGCAGCGCCGCCGCACGCAGGCGGCTGCACGCCTTTTGTGCTCGACAGACTTGTCTGTCGCGCAAATCGTCGAGCGCACCGGTTTCCACGAACGCAGCACGCTGGTGCGACGCTTGCGACGCACGCGCGGTCTCGGCGCGCGAGCACTACGTATGCTGGGACACGAGCACGCGCAAACCTCGCAAGCATTGCTGCACAGAATGCCAACGTCCGCCGCATCCGGTCTGAATTCCGCCACTAGCATCTCCTCGGTGCGCTGAAGCGCACGATATTCGCAGGAAATGGGGACATTCCTCGAAGAGGTACCGGCCTGGAGCCGGGTGCTTCTTCGCGGGATGTCCCCTTTTCTGTTTACGCAGGAGGGCTTTCCATGTCGACGAATCTTTCCATCCGGCGCGCGGTCCGCTGCGCGCTGTTCACTGGCGCGGCTGCTGCTCTCGCCGGCCTGACGCCGGCGCAGGCACAGCAGGCGCAGGAGACTTCGACCATCCAGGAAGTGGTCGTGACCGGCTCGCGCATCGCGCAGCCGAACCTGACGAGCGTCAGCCCGGTGACGGCCGTGAGCTCCGATCAGATCAAGATCGAGGGCGTGACCCGCACCGAGGACCTGATCAACAACCTGCCGCAGGCTTTCGCAGACTTCGGCGGCAACGTCTCCAACGGCGCGACCGGCGCCGCGACCGTGAATCTGCGCGGACTCGGCTCGCAGCGCACGCTGGTGCTGGTCAACAACCGCCGCCTGATGCCGGGCGATCCGACGCAGAACGGCGCGGCCTCGCCGGACCTCAACCAGATTCCGGCGGCGCTGATCGAGCGCGTCGACGTGCTGACCGGCGGCGCCTCGGCCGTGTACGGCGCCGACGCCGTTGCCGGTGTCGTCAACTTCATCATGAACGACAAGTTCGAAGGCGTGCGGGTCGATGCCCAGTACGGCATGTATCAGCACAACAACGACAGCGACTTCCGCAGCATCGTGCGCGACGCCGGTTTCACCGCGCCGTCCGGCAGCGAGACCGACGGCTACAGCCGCGACATCACGTTCACCGCCGGCATCAATACCGAGGATGGGCGCGGCAACGCCACTGTGTATCTGGGCTATCGCCAGCTCGATCCGGTGACGCAAGACAAGCGGGACTTCAGCGCTTGCGCGCTCGGCTCCGGCGACACGTTTACGTGCCGCGGCTCCGGCACCACGGCGCCCGCCTTGTTCCAGACCTACAATCCCAACGATCCGAACGATCTGTCGCCCACGGGCGCGTTCACGGTCGGCGCCGACGGCGTGATCCGCGAGTTCCAGGATTCCGACCTGTACAACTTCGCACCGTCGAACTACTACCAGCGCCCGGACGAGCGCCGCACCGCCGGCCTGTTCGCGCACTATGACTTCAGCGACAAGGCCACGGTCTACACCGAGTTCATGTTCATGGACGATCGCACCGAGTCGCAGGTCGCGCCGAGCGGCGCGTTCCTCGGCACCGGTCCCGGCCAGCCGCCGTTCTTCGGCCGCTACGCGGTGAATTGCGACAACCCGCTGCTCTCCCCGTCCGCGGTGACGACGTTCTGCGGCGGCAATACCGGCGCGGGCGACGTCCTGCTCGACATCGGCCGGCGCAACGTCGAGGGCGGCGGTCGCCTCGACGATCTGCGGCACACTTCGTTCCGCGGCGTGCTTGGGTTGCGCGGCGACATCGCCGACGGCTGGAGCTATGACGTGTACGGCTTGTATGGCACGTCGATCCTGTCGGAGCGCTTCCAGAACGACATCTCGCGCACCCGGCTCAACAATGCGCTGCTCGCGGTTGCCGGCCCGAACGGCCAACCGGTCTGCCGCATCAACGCCGATGCGATCTCCACGAACGACGACCCGCGGTGCGTGCCTTACGCGATCTTCGGCGTCGGCAGCGTGACGCAGGACCAGCTCGACTATCTGCAGGTGCCTGGCCTGACCGAAGGCGAGACGGTCGAGCAGATCCTGAGCGGCTCGATCTCCGGCGACCTCGGCCAGTACGGCCTGAAGCTGCCGACGGCGAACGACGGTCTCGCGATTGCTTTCGGCGCGGAGTACCGCTCGGAAGAATCCGAGCTGCGCGCCGACCAGGCGTTCCAGACCGGCGATCTCGCCGGCCAGGGCGCACCCACGCTCGACACGACCGGCCAGTTCGACGTCAAGGAAGTGTTCGCCGAAGCGCGCCTGCCGCTCGTGCAGGGCAAGCCGTTCGCCGACTCGCTCTCGTTCGAAACCGGCTACCGCTACTCCGATTACGATCTCGGCTTCAAGACCGACACCTACAAGCTGGGCCTGCAATGGGCGCCGATTTCTGCGTTGATGTTCCGCGGCAGCTATCAGCGCGCCGTGCGCTCGCCGAACATCCAGGAGCTGTTCCTGCAACCGCGCGTGCAACTCGACGGCAACACCGATCCGTGCTCGAACCCGATCGGTGGCACGCCGGAAGCCACGCGCGAGGAATGCGCACGCTCCGGCGTCAGCGACGCGCAGTACGGCAACATCCTGCAGAACCCGTCCGCGCAGTACAACGGACTGGTCGGCGGCAACACCACCCTCGATCCGGAAGAGTCGGATACCTACTCGTACGGCTTCGTGTTCACGCCGGACTTCGTGCCGGGCCTCAGCCTGACGGTCGACTACTACGACATCAAGGTCGAGAAGCTGATCAACTCGCTGGGCGCGGATTTCATCCTGAACCAGTGTCTGACGAGCGGCGATCCGACGTTCTGCGACCGCGTGCACCGCGCTGCGAACGGCTCGATCTGGCTGGGCGACACGGGCTTCATCGACGATCCGATCCTGAACACGGGCTCGCTGCAGACCAAGGGCATCGACGCCGAGGCGAACTATCGCTTCGACATCGGCCCGGCCGGCAGTCTCGGCCTGCAGCTGGTCGGCACGTACGTCGATACGTTCCTGACCGAACCGCTGCCGGGCGCGAGCAAGTACGACTGCGTCGGCTTGTACGGCACCGTCTGCGGCACCCCGGTTCCGGACTGGCGCCACAAGCTGCGTGCCACCTGGACGTCGCCGTGGAACGTGGATCTGTCATTGACGTGGCGCTACATCGCCGCTGTCGACGACGATCGCACCAGCTCCGATCCGAACCTGGCCAGCGATGTGATCCCGACCGACAAGCGTCTGGGCTCGCGCAGCTATCTCGACCTCTCGGGGTCGTACAGCTTCAGCGAGGTCGGCATCTTCAAGAGCGTCAACGCCCGGCTCGGCGTCAACAACCTGCTCGACAAGGATCCGCCGCTGGTCGGCCAGTCGACGTGTCCCGCCGTATTCTGTAACGGCAACACGTTCCCGCAGGTCTACGACACACTGGGACGGTTTGTCTTTTTGGGTCTGACTGCGGACTTCTGAAGACAAGGTGATGGTCGTGATGAGGTGATGGGCGTGATGTGATCTGCATCACGCTCATCACCTTCATCACCTTCATCACTCCTTTCATCTGCGCATCCCCTGAAGCATCCATTGCTCGCGCGTGTCGTTCACCGTCACAGCGCGACGATTCAACGCAAAAAGCTGCAGAGCCATTGCTGGCTTGTTTAGCGTAAGCCCGTGTGACCGCGGCAACGCGTCGGGCGGCACGCTGCGGACCGGGGAGCTTTGGCGATGCGTTCGATTCAGGACACCGAGATCCTGTGGATGCCGGCAGGACGCGCCGCGCCGGAGATCATTGCCGGCGTACCGTCCGTTCATGCTGCGTGGAACGGTTGCTATTCGCTGTGCGTCGACGGCCACACCGCGCTCAAGCTCGAGGACGAAGTTTTCGTCGCGCTCAATGCGGGCCACGTGCTGACGACGCGCGGCCGCCGCGATCCCGGCGCGTGCCTGCTGAGCGTCTATTTCGCGCCGAATCTGCTGGCTGAGGCGCTCGCGAGGTTCGCGCCCGCCGAGCGCGATCTGCTCGTTGCGTGCTCGCAGGACAGCACATTCAGGCTGTTCGAGCACGCGCGCGACGCCGACCGCTCGCTGGCCTCGGTGATGCGCTACATCGCGCATCACGCCAGCACCGGTATCGACGATCCGCAGTGGTACGAAGAGCAGGTCAGCTTCCTGCTGCGCAGATTGCTCGGACACGAAGCGTCGCTGGCGCGGACAGTCGACAGCATGACGCACATGAAATCGTGGAAGCGTCGCGAGTCGTTCACGCGGCTGGCGCGCGTCACCGACCTGATTCACTCGTGCTACGAGCGTCCGCTGACGATCGAAGAACTGGCCGAAGCTGCTCACTGGTCGCGCTTTCACATGATGCGCGAGTTCAAGGCGGTGCACGGCATCAGCCCGTACGAATATCTGCAACGCCGCCGCACGCAGGCGGCCGCGCGCCTTTTGTGCTCGACCGACCTGTCGGTCGCGGAAATCGCCGAGCGCACCGGCTTCCACGTGCGCACGCTGGTGCGCCGCTTGCGGCGCGAGCGCGGACTCGGCGCGCGCGCCCTGCGCACTCTTGCGCACGAAGCGACGCAATCACAGCAATCGCCGTCGTACAGAATGGCAACGAGTGTCGTATCTCTCGTTGATCGCGCAACTAGCATCACCTCCGATCGATAAAACCTTCGCAGGAGGTGCCCGATGTCGACGAATAATTCAATTCGGCGCGCAGTCCGCTGTGCGCTGTTCGCGAGTGCGGCTACTGCGCTCGCCGGCGCGCTGCCAGCGCAAGCGCAGACGCAGACCCAGGAGAACGCGACCATCCAGGAAGTCGTGGTCACCGGCTCGCGCATAGCCCAACCCAACCTCACGAGCGTCAGCCCCGTGACCTCCGTGGGCTCCGACCAGGTCAAGATCGAAGGCGTGACGCGCGTCGAGGACCTGATCAACAACCTGCCGCAGGCGTTCGCCGACTTCGGCGGCAACCTGTCGAACGGCAGCACCGGCACTGCCAGCGTCAATCTGCGCAACCTCGGCTCGCAGCGCACGCTGGTGCTGGTCAACAACCGCCGCCTGATGCCCGGCGATCCGACACAGAACGCCGCGGCCTCGCCGGACCTGAACCAGATTCCCTCGGCGCTGATCGAGCGCGTGGAAGTGCTGACGGGCGGCGCGTCCGCCGTATACGGCGCCGACGCGGTCGCGGGCGTCATCAACTTCATCATGAACGACAAGTTCGAAGGCGTGCGGCTCGATGCTCAGTACAGCATGTACCAGCACAACAACGACGACGGCACCGTGACCGATCTCCTGCACGACAGCAACTTCGCCGTGCCGAAGAGCAACGTGCGTGACGGCTACACCAAGGACATTACGTTCCTGGCCGGCATCAACACGCCGGACGGACGCGGTAACGCCACGGTCTACATCGGCTACCGCACGCTCGATCCGATCACGCAGAATCGTCGCGACTTCAGCGCCTGCTCGCTCGGCTCGTCCGACCCGGGCGATCCGACCTCGACGGCATTCACCTGCGGCGGCTCGGCCAACGCGGCGACCGGCCTGTTCCAGACCTACAACCCGAACGATCCGAACGATCTCAATCCGACCGGCGCGTTCACGGTCGGCGCCGGCGGCGTGGTGCGCGACTTCGCCAACGCCGACCTGTTCAACTTCGCGCCGTACAACTTCTATCAGCGCGAGGACGAGCGCAAGACGGCCGGCCTGTTCGCGCACTACGACTTCAGCGATAGGGCGAGCGTCTACACCGAGTTCATGTTCATGGACGATCGCACCGAGGCGCAGATCGCGCCGAGCGGCGCGTTCCTCGGCGCCGGCCCGGGCCAGCCGCCGTTCTTCGGCCGTTATGCGGTGAACTGCGACAACCCGCTGCTTTCGCCGTCGGCAGTCGACGCCTTCTGCGGCGGCGACACCGGTGCGGGCGACATCCTGCTCGACATCGGCCGGCGCAACGTCGAAGGCGGACCGCGCAACGACGATCTGCGACACACTTCGTTCCGCGGCGTGCTCGGCCTGCGCGGAGACTTCGCCGAGGGCTGGAACTACGACGTGTACGGCCTGTACGGCACGTCGATCCTGTCCGAGAACTATCAGAACGACGTCTCGCGCTCGCGCATCCGCAAGGCGTTGACAGCCGTAGCCGGCCCGAACGGCCAGCCGGTGTGCCGCGTCAACGCGGATACGGACCTGACGAACGACGATCCGAACTGCGTGCCGTACGCGATCTTCGGCGTCGGCACCATCACGCCGGAGCAGATCGCGTACCTGCAGATCCCGGCGCTGTCCGAGGGCTCGACGGTCGAGCAGATCCTGAGCGGCTCGATCTCGGGCGATCTCGGCCAGTACGGCCTCAAGCTGCCGACTGCGAACGACGGCCTGGCGGTTGCGTTCGGCGCGGAGTACCGCTCGGAGCGTTCCGAGCTGCGCACCGATGCGAACTACCAGAACAACGACCTGGCCGGCCAGGGCGCGCCGACGCTCGACACGTTCGGCCAATTCGACGTCAAGGAGTTGTTCGCCGAGGCGCGTCTGCCGCTGGTACAGGACAAGCCGTTCGCCGATACGCTGACGTTCGAAGCGGGCTATCGCTACTCGGACTATGACCTCGGCTTCACCACGGACAGCTACAAGCTCGGCTTGCAGTGGGCGCCCGTGCGGGACGTGATGGTGCGCGGCAGTTATCAGCGCGCCGTGCGCTCGCCGAACATCCAGGAGCTGTTCCTGCAGCCGCGCGTGCAGCTCGACGGTAATACCGATCCGTGCTCCAACACGCTCGGCGGCACTCCCGACGCGAGCTTCGAGGAATGCGCGCGCAGCGGTGTAACGGCCGCGCAGTACGGCAACATCCTGCAGAACCCGGCCTCGCAGTACAACGGCCTGGTCGGCGGCAATCCCGAGATCCAGCCCGAGGAATCGGACACGTACTCGTACGGCGTGGTCTTCACGCCGGAGTTCCTGTCCGGCTTCACCTTCAGCGTCGATTACTACGACATCAAGGTGGAGAAACTCATCAACAATCTCGGCGCCGACTTCATCCTCGGCCAGTGCCTGCAGACCGGCGACGCCAGCTATTGCGATCGCGTGCATCGCTCCGGCAATGGCTCGATCTGGCTCGGCGACACCGGGTTCATCGACGATCCGATCCTCAATACCGGCTCATTGCAGATCAAAGGCATCGATGCCGAGGCGAACTATCGCTTCGACATGGGCGGCGCCGGCCTGCTCGGGATGCAGTTCATCGGCACGTACGTCGATGAGTACCTGACCGAGCCGCTGCCGGGCTCGCCCAAGTACGACTGCGTCGGTTTGTTCGGTACGGTGTGCGGCACTCCGGTGCCGGATTGGCGGCACAAGCTGCGCGCGAACTGGACGACGCCGTGGAACGTGGACGTGTCGCTGACTTGGCGCTACATCGCCTCGGTCAACGACGACCGCACGAGCTCGGATCCGAACCTGTCAGGCGCGATCCGCGAGACGGACAAGACGCTCGGCTCGCGCAGCTACTTCGACCTGACGGCCTCGTACAGCCTCAGCGACGTGGGCATGTTCAGCAACCTGACGGGACGGCTCGGCATCAACAACCTGCTGGACAAGGATCCGCCGCTGGTCGGTCAGGACACCTGCCCGTCCATCTTCTGCAACGGCAACACGTTCCCGCAGGTGTACGACACGCTGGGACGTTACGTCTTCCTGGGTCTGACGGCAGACTTCTGAAGAAAGCTGGCGTCGGGCTGCGGCCCGACTCCCTCGACGGCGGGCTTCGGCCCGCCGTTTTTTTTGACGGGTCTGAAGGAATTCGCCCCGGCAGGGATCCGCGTCCGCGCCGCGCGGGTTGAGTCTGGCAGCTGACGAAAGGAGGAACTCTCATGCTAGGCAAACAAGACGCAGTAGCGACCGTAGCGGTCAAGAATCTCGCGGCAGCGAAGAAGTTCTACGAGGGCGCGCTCGGCCTGAAGCCGATCGACGCCGAGGGCGACGAGGTGGTGGTGTACGAGAGCGGCAGCTCGAAGCTCAACGTCTACCGCTCGCAGTACGCGGGCACGAACAAGGCGACCGCGGTCACGTGGGCGGTGGATGACGTCGAAGGCGAAGTGAGCACGTTGAAGTCGAAGGGCGTCGCCTTCGAGCACTACGACATGCCCGGGATGAAACTACAGGGCGATCTGCACGTCGCCGACGGCCAGGATTTCAAGGTCGCATGGTTCAAGGACCCGGACGGCAACATCTTCAGCATCATCAACCGCCAGGACTAGTGGCTGGTCGCAGCCCGCTCCTGCACGCGCGCGCCGCGGAGGATCAGCTCGATCGCGCGATTGCCTTCGTGGCA
>DATBKP010000056.1:0-25377 GCA_036555785.1 Steroidobacteraceae bacterium | reverse complement strand
CCTGAGCCGCGTCATCGCCGTCGTCGACTTCGGCGCGAGCAGCACCACGTTCAGCGTGCTGCGCGACCTGAAGGTCATCTACACGCGCGACTTCGCCTTCGGCGGCCAGCAGCTCACTGAAGAAGTGATGCGCACCTACGGGTTGAGCATGGAGGAAGCCGGTCGCGCCAAGAAGGAAGGCGGGCTGCCGGGCAACTACGAGACCGAAGTGCTCGGGCCGTTCATCGACGACATGTGCCAGCAGGTGAGCCGCTCGCTGCAGTTCTTCCTCGCCTCCGGCGCCGGCCGCGAGCAGCCCGAGCAGATCCTGATCTGCGGCGGCTGCGCCAACATTCCGGGCGCCGCGGAAATGATTCAGAGCCGCGTCGGCATCGAGTCGCAGCGCGGCGATCCGCTCGGGCAGATGAAAGTGAGCCAGAAGGCCAAGGCACAGGCGGTCAAGAAGGACGCGACCGCGTTGCTGACGGCTTGCGGTTTGGCACTACGGAGTTTCGACTGACATGCCGAGAATCAACCTAATCCCGTGGCGCGAGGCCGAGCGCAAGCGCAAGCGCCAGGAGTTCGGCGTCGGCGCGCTCGGCGCGCTGGTCGTCGCCGGCCTGATCGCGTTGCTCATCAATTTGCAGATGAGCGCGGCGATCGACAACCAGAACGAGCGCAACCAGTATCTCACCGACGAGATCGCCAAGCTCGACAAGCAGATCACCGAGATCCTCGCGCTGGAGCAGCAGAAGCAGCGGCTGCGCGCGCGCATCCAGGTCATCGAGCAGCTCGAGCGCAGCCGGCCGGAAATCGTGCACGTATTCGACCAGCTGGTGCGCACGATTCCGGACGGCGTCAGCCTGACCTCGCTCAAGCAGACCGACCGCAAGCTGCAGCTCAGGGGCCTGGCGCAGTCGAGCACGCGCGTCGCTTCGTACATGCGCAACATCGACTCGTCCGAGTGGCTGACCGATCCGTCGCTCGACATCCTCGAGACCAAGGGTACCAATGACGGCAGCTCGGAGTTCACGCTGAACGCGACGCAGGAGAACCCACAGCTGACGACGCAACCGGATCAGCAGGTCGCGGCGACGCCGCATCGCGCAGGAGCGCCGCAATGAGCGTCCTCGACCAGATTCGCGAGCTCGATCCCAACGATCCCGGCCGCTGGCCGCTGCCGTTCCGCCTCGGCGCGATCGGCCTGATCTTCATCGTCGGCGTGGTGCTGCTGGGCTATTTCCTGGCGTGGAAACCGAAGAAGCCGGAGCTGGATACGGCGCGCGCGCAGGAGCAGCAGCTGCTGGCGACGATCGAGCAGAAGGCGAAGAAAGCCGCCAACCTCGACGCCTACAAAGCGCAGCTCGTCGAAATGGAGCAATCCTTCGGCGCGATGTTGCGCAAGCTGCCGAACAAGACCGAAGTGCCGAACCTGCTGACCGACATTTCGCAGCAGGGCACCGCCGCCGGGCTCGATCAGAAGCTGTTCCAGCCGACCGCGCAGAACATCAAGGACTTCTACGCCGAGCTGCCGATCAAGATGCGCCTCACTGGCAGCTTCCATTCGATCGGCGCGTTCGTCAGCGGCATCGCGGCGCTGCCGCGCATCGTCACGCTGCACGACGTCGAGATCACGCAGACCGGCAAGAACCCCGGCAGCGATCAGCTGCAGCTCGACGTCACGGCGAAGACCTATCGCTACCTCGACGAAGACGAGCAGGCCGCGGCTCAGGCGCAGCAGGGTCCGGCGGGCCGCCGGCCGGGCACCTGACACCACCGAGAGAACCGAAGCAGCGTCACCTATGATCAGACCTATCCTGATTTCCGCCGCCGCGCTCGCAGTGCTGTCGCTGAGCGGTTGCTCGAACGGCATGGACCAGCTGCGCCAGCAGGTCGCCGAGATCAAGGCGCGTCCGGGCGAGCCCATCGAGCCGCTGCCGGAGATCAAGCCTTACGAGGCGTTCGTGTACAACGCGAGCAGCCTGCGCTCGCCGTTCGTGCCGAGCGCTCCCACGCGCAGCGACATCGCCGGCGTGCGTCCCGACGTGAAGCGGCCGCGCGAGTTCCTCGAGCAGTTCCCGCTCGACACGCTGCGCATGGTCGGAACGTTGCAGCTGCAGGGTCACAACTACGGCCTGCTGCAGGGCAAGGACGGCCTCGTGCACCGCGTGCTGCCCGGCAACTTCGTCGGCCAGAACGACGGCAAGATCGTCGGCATCAGCCCCACCAAGATATCGGTCATCGAGATCGTCCCCGACGGTCTCGGCGGATACATCGAGCGTCCAGCCGCACTGGCGTTGACAGAATGATTCCAGGGAGAACCTCGAAAATGTCGCTCTCAATCTCCTCGTTGCGCCGGATCGGTCTCGGCGTACTGCTGTTTGCAGGCGTGACGCTGCAGGCGCTGGCGCAAGGCGCCAATCGCCTGGAAGGCATCACGTTCACCACCGGCGCCGGCAACAAAGTCGAGTTGACGCTGCGGCTCAGCGACAACGCGCCGACGCCGCTGACGTTCACCGTCGATAATCCGGCGCGCATCGCGCTCGACCTGCCCGACACGGCGGTGGCGATGGCTTCGCGCCGCGTCGACGTCAAGCAGGGTGTCGTCGACACCGTGAACGTTGCCGAGGCCAACGGCCGCACGCGCGTGGTACTGAACGTCGATAACCTGGTGCCCTACGAGACCCGCGTCCAGGGCAACACCATCGTGGTATCCGTGGGCGGCTCCGGCGGCACACGCGTCAGCAGCGGCGCAGCGGTTTCGACCGCGGCGGCGGCAGCCACCTCGAACACGCGTTCCGCCGCGCCGGTCACCGGCTCGCGCAGCGTCAGCAACATCGACTTCCGCCGCGGCAGCGATGGCTCCGGCCGCGTCGTGGTCGAGCTCACCGACTCCAAAGTGCCCGCCGACCTGCACCAGGAAGGCGGCCGCATCGTCGTCAACTTCGCCAAGACGTCGCTGCCCGAGAATCTGATGCAGCGCCTCGACGTCACCGACTTCGCGACACCCGTCAACTCCATCGACGCGCTGCGCGCGGGCGATGGTACGCGCCTCGTGATCCAGGCCACCGGTGACTACGAGCAGCTCGCCTACCAGTCCGAGAACGTCTACACGATCGAGATCAAGCCGGTCGTGAAGCTGCCGCCGGAGCTGCAGGATCAGAAGGAGTACACCGGCGAGCACCTGACGCTGAACTTCCAGGACATCGAGACGCGCGCGGTGCTGCAGCTGCTGGCTGACACCAGCGGCCAGAACATGGTCATCAGCGACACCGTCGGCGGCAACGTCACGCTGCGCCTGCAGAACGTGCCGTGGGACCAGGCGCTGGACATCGTCATGCGCACCAAGGGCCTCGACATGCGTCGCGAAGGCAACGTCATGTTCGTCGCGCCCGCCTCCGAAATCGCCGCGCGCGAGAAGGAGCTGCTGACGGCCCGTCAGCAGGTCCAGCAGCTCGCCCCGTTGCGCACCGAGTACCTGCAGATCAACTACGCCAAGGCGAGCGATCTCGCCGCTCTGATCAAGTCCGGTCAAAACAGCTCGCTGCTGTCCGAGCGCGGTAGCGTCGCGATCGACGAGCGCACCAACACGCTGCTGTTGCAGGACACGTCGGAGCGCCTCGCCGACATCCGCCGGCTGGTCTCGACGCTGGACATTCCGGTGCGCCAGGTGCTGATCGAAGCCCGCATCGTGATCGTCAGCGACGACTTCCAGCGCGAGCTGGGCGTGCGCTTCGGCACGTCGTTCGCGATCGACCACGGCGGCAGCGATGGCGCCGGCGTCATCGGGGCGACTAACGCCGTGACCGCGGACAACAACGTAGTCATTTCGCGCAATCCAGCATTGGCCAGTACGCCACAGGGCTTCGTACTGCCCGACCCGACCAGCCGCTACATGGTCAACCTGCCGGTCGCGAACCCGGCCGGCCGCATCGCGATGACGCTGCTCGACTCCGACTACATCGTCGACCTCGAGCTGTCGGCGGCGCAGGCCGAAGGTCGCGGCGAGATCATCTCCTCGCCGCGCCTGATCACGGCGAACCAGCGCGAGGCGACGATCGAGCAGGGCGTGGAAATTCCGTACCAGGAATCCTCGTCCAGCGGCGCCACCACCACGCAGTTCAAGAAGGCGGTGCTGTCGCTCAAGGTCACGCCGCAGATCACGCCGGACAACCGCGTCATTCTCGATCTCACGGTCGCGAAGGACAGCGTCGGTCAGCTGGTCGCGAGCGCCACCGGCGGCTTCGTGCCGAGTATCGACACGCGCGAGATCGTCACGCAGGTGCTGGTGAACGACGGCCAGACGGTCGTGCTCGGCGGCATCCTCGAGACCGAGCGCCGCGACGCCGAGACGAAAGTGCCGTGGCTCGGCGACGTGCCGGTGCTCGGCCGCCTGTTCAAGACGACCACGAAGACCGACAACAAGGACGAGCTGCTGATCTTCGTGACCCCGCGCATCCTGCGCGAGGGCTCGAGCCTGTACTGATCCGGCCCGCAGCCGGTGACGAAACCGCGGCCGCCTTCGGGCGGCCGCTTTCGTTTATAGTCCCCGTCACCGCCATGAGCCCGCAGGCCCCTCGCAGGAACGTGTTCTTGATCGGCCCGATGGGCTCGGGCAAGACCGCCGTCGGCAAGCAGCTGGCGCGCCTGCTGGATCTGACCTTCTATGACAGCGACGTCGAGATCGAGCGGCGCACCGGGGTCGACATTCCCTACATCTTCGAGAAAGAAGGCGAGAGCGGCTTCCGGGAGCGCGAGCGCGAAGTGATCGACTCTCTCACGCAACTGCAGAACGTCGTGGTCGCGACCGGCGGCGGGGCAGTGTTGCTGCCTGAGAATCGCGAGCGGCTCGCCGCGCGCGGCAGCGTGGTTTATCTCCGGACTGGGATCCGTCAACAGCTGGAGCGCACGCGACACGGCCGCCAGCGTCCGCTGTTGTTCACGGCCGATCCGGAAGCGCGGCTGCGCGAGCTGATGGAGGTGCGCGCGCCGCTGTACGAATCCATCGCCGCCGTGACCGTCGCCACCGACGGCCGGCACGTTCGCGTCGTGGCCGACGAGATTCTCGATCGGCTGCAGGGCCACGCCGTCCAATGAGTGTGCCGGTGCTCGAACGCGTCGACATCGCGCTGGGCGAGCGCAGTTATCCGATCCTGATCGGACCGCGGCTGCTCGAAGACGCGCAGCTGCTGAGCAAGCACATCGCCGCGCGCAATCTCCTGATCGTGACGAACGCAACTATCGCGCCGCTGTACCTCGCGAAGTTACAGAGCGCGTTGCCTGGCCGGCGCATCGCGACGCTGATCCTGCCGGATGGCGAGCAGCACAAGACACTCGACAGCTTCGCGCGCATCGTCGACTCACTGGTCGCGGAGCGCATGAATCGCGACGCGGCTGCCGTGGCGCTGGGCGGAGGCGTCATCGGCGACCTGGTCGGGTTCGCCGCGGCCTGCTATCAGCGCGGCATCGATTACGTGCAGGTGCCGACGACGCTGCTTGCGCAAGTGGATTCTTCCGTCGGCGGCAAGACCGGCGTCAATCATGCGCACGGCAAGAACCTGATCGGCGCCTTTCATCAGCCGCGCTGCGTGATCGCGGACACCAGCACGCTGCAAACGCTCTCGCCTCGCGAGTACCGCGCCGGCATGGCCGAGGTGGTCAAGTACGGCTTCATCCGCGACGCGGCGTTTCTACAGTGGCTCGAGGCGAACGTCGAGCGCTTGCTCGCTCGCGAGGATACGGTCGTGATGCACGCCGTGCGCCGCTCATGCGAGATCAAGGCCGAAGTGGTTGCCCAGGACGAGCGCGAGCAGGGGCTGCGGGCAATCCTGAACTTCGGCCACACCTTCGGCCATGCAATCGAGACAGCTGCGGGCTACGGCACCTGGCTGCACGGTGAAGCTGTCGCGGCCGGCATGGCGATGGCAGCGGAAATGTCCGCGCGGCTGGGCTGGTTGCCGTCCGGCGACCGCGACCGGGTAGTGCAGCTGCTGCAACGGTTCGAGCTGCCCATCGCGCCGCCGCGCATCGGCGCGCAGCGCGGCCGCGAGCTGATGGGCATGGACAAGAAAGTCCTCGGCGGGCGCATTCGCCTGGTCCTGCTGCGCCAGCTGGGTCGCGCCGACGTGGTCGACGACTACGCCGAGCAGGCTCTCGACGCTACTCTGCAAGCGCATTTCGGCTGATACTCGCCCGCAGCGCATGACCGCAGACTCCACATCGCTCGCCCCGTACGCAGCCACCGAGGCTGCCTCGCGCGGTCGCGTGCACGCGGAGCCGGCGCCGGTCCTGCGCGGCGAGTTTCAGCGCGACCGCGACCGGATCATTCACTCGACCGCCTTCCGCCGCCTCGTCTACAAGACGCAGGTCTTCGTCAACCACGAGGGCGATCTGTACCGGACGCGGCTGACGCATTCGATCGAAGTCGCGCAGATCGCCCGCACCATCGCGCGGGCGTTGCGGCTGAACGAAACCCTCGCCGAAGCGATCTGCCTCGCGCATGACCTCGGGCACACGCCGTTCGGGCACGCCGGCCAGGATGCGTTGAACGACTGCATGCGTCCCTACGGCGGTTTCGAGCACAACCTGCAATCGCTGCGCGTCGTCGACGAACTGGAAGAGCGCTACGCGGCATTTCCCGGTCTCAACCTGACGTTCGAGACGCGCGAGGGCATCCTCAAGCATTGCTCGCTCAACAACGCGCGGCAGCTTGGCGAGCTCGGCGAGCGCTTCATCCAGCGCCGCCAGCCGACGCTGGAGGCGCAGATAGCCAACCTTGCCGACGAGATCGCGTACAACAACCACGATCTCGACGATGGCCTGCGCGCGGGCCTGATCGACCTCGATGGCCTGCGCCAGGTGCCGCTGTTCCGGCGGCAGCACGAAGCAGTGATCGCTCTCTATCCGCAGCTGCAGGATCGCCGGCTGATCCACGAAGTCGTGCGGCGCATGATCAACTATGTGGTCACCGACCTGGTCGAAACGACGCAGCACGCGATCAGTGCCGCGGCGCCGGGTGGCGTGGAAGATGTGCGTGCGCGGCCCACGGCGCTGGTGCAGTTCAGCGAGACGGTTGCGGCCGAGCATCTGGAGCTGAAGCACTATCTGCGCGACCACGTCTATCGACACTATCGGGTCCTGCGCATGACGAACAAGGCGAACACGGTCATCCGCTCGATGTTCGATTCGTTCTTCGCACGGCCGGAGCTGTTGCCGGACGAGCACTACCAGGCGGCGAAGGATCTGGAATCCGAATCGGGCGAGAACGGCCGCGCACGCGCCGTCGCCGACTACATCGCGGGCATGACCGACCGCTATGCGATCGTCGAGCACGAGCGGTTGTTCGATCCCGCAAAGCGAAGCTGAGATGACCCTCAAGAACGACCTGCTCTTGCGCGCGCTGCTGCGGCAGCCGGTCGAGCGCACACCAGTGTGGATGATGCGTCAGGCCGGTCGCTATCTGCCGGAGTACCGGGCGACGCGCGAGCGCGCCGGGAGCTTTCTGCAGCTCTGCATGACGCCCGAGCTCGCCTGCGAGGTGACGCTGCAGCCGCTCGCGCGTTATCCGCTGGACGCCGCGATCCTGTTCTCCGACATCCTCACGATCCCGCACGCGCTCGGGCTGGGACTGCAGTTCGAGACGGGCGAGGGGCCGCGTATCGAGCGGCCGGTGCGCTCGCGGGCCGACGTCGCGCGGCTTGGCGTGCCGGATCCCAGTGTCGAGCTGCGCTATGTGCTCGATGCCGTGCACCTCATCAGGCGCGAGCTTGCGGGCCGCGTGCCGCTGATCGGTTTCGCGGGCAGCCCGTGGACGGTTGCGACCTATATCGTCGAGGGCGGCAGCTCACGCGAGTTCTCGCGCATCAAAGCGATGCTGTACGAAGAGCCCGGCACGCTGCATTCGCTGCTGACTCTGCTCGTCGATGCGACGACGCAGTATTTGAATGCGCAGATTGCCGCCGGCGCGCAGGCGGTCATGGTGTTCGATACGTGGGGCGGCGTGCTGACGCCACAGCAGTATCGCGAAGTGTCGTTGCAACCGATGGAACGCATCGTCGCGGGCTTGCGCCGCGAGAACGAAGGACGTCGCGTGCCGGTCATCCTGTTCACAAAAGGCGGCGGCGCGTGGCTCGACATCATGGCGCGCAGCGGCTGCGATGCGCTCGGCGTGGATTGGACGACCGACTTGGCGGACGCGCGCCGTGCTGTGCATGACAGCGTCGCGCTACAAGGCAATCTCGACCCGAACTGCCTGTACGCGGCGCCTCATGTCATCCGCACGGAGGTGGCGCGAGTGCTGGCGAGCTACGGCCGCGGCCACGGACACGTCTTCAATCTCGGCCACGGCATTCATCCCGCCGTCGATCCCGCGCACGCCGGCGCGATGATCGCCGCCGTGCACGAGCTCAGCCCGCCGTATCACAAGGATTAGAAGCCGCAGCCCATCATGCGAGCCTGCATGAGCTGCCATTCGTTGCTGCCGACTCGTCGAAACTCGAGACTGAAGGCATTGGCGCAATCGCGCTCTTGCTGCCGGCACATAGCGAGCCCATCGCTTCCTGACTCGTACCACTGCTCCCTGATACCGTCACCCGCTGGAGGAAGCGGCATATCTGAGTTGCTCAGCAACGCGATCAGTTGTTCCCCGTTCCTGGGTGCGCTCGCTGATCGAGACAAGGACCGCAGCGGCAGCACGCATACTTCTATCCAACCGCTTCTTTCTTCCGCAAGCTATCCCGCAATTCCCGCCGCAGAATCTTGCCCACGTTCGTCTTCGGCAGCTCCGTCCTGAAGTACACGTGCCTGGGGACCTTGTAGCCGGTCAGCTCAGTGCGCGCGTAGTCGGTCAGCTGCTGCTCGGTCAGGTTCGGGTCCTTGCGCACCACGAACAATGCGACCGCTTCGCCGGACCGCTCGTCGTCCTGCGCGACAGCGGCGACTTCCAGCACGCCGGGATGCGCGGCGATCACGCTCTCGATTTCGTTCGGGTACACGTTGAAGCCCGACACCAGGATCATGTCCTTCTTGCGGTCCTCGATGTAGACGAAACCCCCCTCGTCCATGCGCCCGATGTCGCCGGTGCGCAGCCAGTCGCCGATCATGACCTGCGCGGTCTCGTCCGGCCGGTTCCAGTAGCCGAGCATCACCTGCGGGCCGCGCACGCAGATCTCGCCGACCTCGCCGATCGCCAGCTCCTTGCCGTCGTCGTTGCGGATCGTGATTTCGGTCGAGGAAATCGGCAGCCCGATCGAGCCGTTGAACTCGTTCAGGCCGAACGGATTGACGCACGCGGCCGGCGAGGTTTCGGTGAGACCCCAGGCCTGCGTCAGCACGTTGCCGGTGACGCGCTGCCAGTGTTCCGCGACGGATCGTTGCACGGCCATGCCGCCGCCCAGAGTGATGCGCAGCGCGCTGAAGTCGAGCTCCGCGAACCCGGGCGTGTGCAGCAACGCGTTGAACAGCGTGTTCACGCCGCTGATGAAACTGAAACGCCACGCGCGCAGCTCGTGGACGAACGCCGGAAAGTCGCGCGGATTGGCGATCAGCACGTTGTGCGCGCCGAACTTGATGAACACCATCAGGTTCCCGGTGAGCGCGAAGATGTGATACAGCGGCAGCGGCGTGATCACGGTGTCGCGGCCGAGCTGCGACGCGGTACCGAGCCACGCGGCCGCCTGCAGCACGTTCGCGATCATGTTGCGATGAGTGAGCATCGCGCCCTTGGCGACGCCCGTCGTGCCGCCCGTGTACTGCAGGAAGGCGATGTCGTCGTGATCGGTCGTGACCGGCTGGAACGGCAGGTATGCGCCCTGCTCCAGCACGTCATTGAAGCGCAGCGCGCCCGGCAGCTGCCAGCGCGGTACCTGCTTGCGCACGTAGCGCATCACCAGGTTCACTAGCGTCGACTTCGGCCACCCGAGCCGGTCGCCGACGCCGGTGACGATCACGTGCTCGATGCTCGTGCGCTCGATCACTTCATCGAGCGTGTGCGCGAAGTTCTCCAGGATGACGATCGCCTTCGCGCCGGAGTCACTGAGCTGGTGCTCGAGCTCGCGCGCGGTGTAGAGCGGATTGGTGTTGACGATCGTCAGCCCCGCGCGCAGCGCGCCGAACACGGCGATCGGATACTGCAGCACGTTCGGCGACATGATTGCGATCCGGTCGCCACGTTGCAGTTTCGCGCTTTGCTGCAGCCACGCCGCGAAGTCGCGCGCCGCGCGCTCGAACTCCGCGTAGGTGAGCGTGCGACCGAGGCTGGTGAACGCATCCAGCGCCGCGAAGCGGCTGCAGCTGCTTTCGATCAGTTCGGTCAGGGAGCGGTATTCGTTGGGATTGATCTCCGCCGGCACGCCGGTCGGATAATTCTTCAGCCAGATCTTGTTCATTTTTTCAGTACTTGCTGCAGAGCCGGCCACAGATTGTCGAGCAATCGCGGCTGGGCTGCGGCCGTCGGATGGATGCCGTCGGCCTGCATCAGCTTCTCGTCCAGCGCGACCCCATCGAGAAAGAATCCGACCAGCGGCGTGCCGTACTGGCGCGCCAGCTCGCCATATAGTGCATGAAATGCATCGGCGTAGGCGGCGCCGTAGTTCGGCGGCATGCGCATGCCGACCAGCACGACCTGGGCGCCGGCCGCCCGGGCGCGCTCGATCAGGAACTGGAAATTCTCGCGGACCTGGCGCAGCGGCAGCCCGCGCAGGCCGTCGTTGCCGCCGAGCTCCAGGATGACGACGGCCGGTTTGTGCAGCTCCAGCGCGCGCGGCAACCGCGCCCGCGCGCCGCCCGTCGTGTCGCCGCTGATGCTGGCGTTCACTACCCGGTAACCGTAACCTTGCGTAGCGAGACGCTGCTGCAGGAGTGCCACCCAGGTCGAGCTGACGGCGACGCCATACCCCGCACTGAGGCTGTCGCCGACGACCAGAACGACGGGTTCCCGCTCCGCGGCTGCCGCTTGAACCGACAGCGGCAGCACCAGTCCTACCCAAGCGAGCACGACAACTTTGGCCAGTCCAAACACTGTGCAACCGGTCCTCAAAGCAGAAAGCGTCACGAAAAAGGTTAGCAGCCCGGAAGGAACGCTGACCATTCTGGCAGAAGTCGACCTGCAGATCGCCGCCGGAGAAACCGTGGCCATCGTCGGCGCATCCGGCGCCGGCAAATCCACGCTGCTGGCGCTGCTCGCCGGTCTCGACGAACCGAGCGCGGGTCGCGTCTGGCTGAACGGCGCGGAGCTGACCGCGCTCGACGAGGACGGCCGCGCGGCCGTGCGCGCGCGCCATGTCGGCTTTGTCTTTCAGAGCTTTCACCTGGTGCCGTCGCTGACGGCGATCGAGAACGTGATGCTGCCGCTGGAGCTGGCGGGCCTGCCGAATGCACGTCCGGCGGCGGCCGAGGTCCTGGCGCAGGTCAATCTGACGCCGCGTCGCGAGCACTATCCGCGACAGCTGTCCGGCGGCGAGCAGCAGCGCGTTGCCATCGCAAGGGCCTTCGTGACGCGTCCGGCGCTGCTGTTCGCGGACGAGCCCACCGGCAACCTCGACTCGGTCACCGGCGAGCGCATCATCGAGCTGTTGTTCGAGCTGAATCGCGCGGCGCAGACCACGCTGGTCGTCGTGACTCACGACGAAGCGATTGCGAAGAGATGTGGGCGGATCATCAAGATCGAAGCGGGGAGATTGGTGATGTGAGTGATGGGGTGATGAAGTGATGAAGGCACTGCGACTGGCGCTGCTCGCGTTGCTCCGCGACGGAAAGTCGGGCGAGCTGCGCGTGCTGCTGCTCGCGCTGCTGGTCGCGGTTGCCGCGCTCACCGCGGTCGGCTTCTTCACGAGCCGAGTCAGCCTCGCGGTCGACCAGCAGGCAGGCGAGGTGCTCGCTGCCGACCTGCGTCTGCAATCGCGCTCGCCGCTCGATCGCGAGTATTTCGAGCTGGCGAAAGCTGCAGGCCTGCAAACGGCGGAGGTTTCGAGCTTCCCGAGCGTAGTTCTCAAAGGCGATGACAGCGCGCTGACTGCGATTCGCGCAGTGTCGCCGAGCTATCCGCTGCGCGGCCGCCTGAAAGTCGCCGACGTACCCTTCGGCCCGGCCCATGAGACGACTGCGTTGCCGGGTCCGGGCGAGGCGTGGCTGGAGCCGCGAGTATTCGGCCAGCTGAATGCGCGCGTCGGCGATCGCATCCACGTCGGTCAGGCCGAGCTGACCATCAGCAAGGTGCTGGACTATCGCCCGGATCAGGGCTCGCAGTTCGTCGATCTCGCGCCGACGCTGCTGATGCGGCTCGAGGACGTGCCGGCGACGAAGCTCACGACCGAAGGGAGCCGCATCAGCTACGCGGCGCTGTTCGCGGGCGAGCGCAAGGCGGTCGACGCCTTCAAGCAGGAGCTGTCGGCGCGCAAACGGCCCGGACAGCGCCTCGTCGACGTCGACGAGGCCAGCCCGCAGATCCGCTCGGCGGTCGACCGGGCGGGACGGTTCCTCAACCTGTCTGCGCTGGTGACGATCCTGCTCGCCGCAATCGCCGTCGCCATCGCAGCGCGACGCTATGTCGCGCGTCATCTCGATACGGTCGCGCTGATGAAGAGCATGGGCGCGGCGCAGCGCCTGGTGCTCGCGATCAGCGTGCTGGAGTTGCTCGCGATTGCGATCCTGGCCGGTGCATGCGGTGCACTGCTCGGCTACGCGGCGCAGGAGGGCATCGCGTATCTGCTGCGCGACCTCGTGCGCGGCGAGCTGCCGCGTCCGTCGCTGAGTCCGGGCTGGCTCGGTCTGATGACGTCGATCCTGATCCTCATCGGGTTCGCGCTGCCGCCGCTCTTGCAACTGCGCAAAGTGCCGCCGGCGCGCGTGCTCCGCCGCAACCTGGAGCCGCCGCCGCTGCGTTACGCACTCGTTTACGGCACCGCGATCGCCGCGCTCGGTGCGTTGCTGTTCTGGCTGGTACGCGACGAAAAGCTGCTCGGCTACGTTGCGGCGGCGACAGCCGCGACGTTCCTGGTACTGATCGCAGCCGGCTGGCTGCTGGTTCGCAGCCTGAGCGCTCTGCGAGGCAGCGTCGGCGTCTCCTGGCGCTACGGCATGGCGAACATTGCGCGTCGCGGTCGCGACAGCGTCATCCAGATCGTGGCGTTCGGTCTCGGGCTGATGGTGCTGCTGCTGCTCGCCGTCGTGCGCAACGACCTCATGCATCAGTGGCGCGCGAGCTTGCCGGAGAACGCGCCGAACTACTTCATGATCAACATCCGGCCCGACCAGACAGCGGCGGTGCGCGAGTTCTTCACGCAGCACGCGATTGCCGCACCGGAGCTGGTGCCGATGATCCGGGCGCGACTCACGCAGATCAACGGCACGCCGGTGGCGCAGCTCGGCATGACCAATGAGCGCGCCAAGGATTTTCTCGAGCGCGAAGCGAACCTGACGTGGGCGCAGACCATGCAACGCGACAACAAGATCGTCGCCGGCGAATGGTGGCGCGAAGGCGACGGCGGTGGGCCACGCGTGTCGGTCGAGAACGAGCTGGCGAAGTCGCTGCGCCTCAAGGTTGGCGACATGCTCACCTACGACATTGCCGGCGAGATCGTCGACGCCAAGGTATCGAGCCTGCGCGAGGTGCAGTGGGACTCGTTCCGGCCGAACTTCTTCATGGTGTTCTCGCCGGGCACGCTCGACGACAGCACCGGGACGTACATCACCAGTGTGCACATTGCAGCCGAGCAGCGGCGCATGCTGCTGGCTTTCACGCGGCAGTTCCCCGAAGTCACCGCGATCGACCTCGACGCGATCCTGACGCAGGTGCGCGGTGTGATGGACAAGGCGTCGCTGGCGGTGCAGTACGTGTTCGCTTTCACTTTGCTCGCCGGCATCACGGTGTTGCTCGCGGCGATCCAGGCAACGCGCGACGAGCGTCGGTATGAAAGCGCGATGCTGCGTACGCTGGGCGCAAGCCGACGAGTGGTGCTGCAAGGCGTTGCAGCAGAGTTCACGACCCTTGGGATACTTGCGGGCACGCTCGCTGCCGTCGGCGCCACGGCTGCGGGCTATTTCCTCGCCACCAAGCTGTTCAATCTCGAGTACACCTTCAGCTTCGCGGTGTGGGGCATCGGGCTGGCTGCCGGCGCCGTGCTCGTCGGGGTGAGCGGCACGCTGGCGACGCGTTCGGTCGTCAACCATCCGCCGGTGGCAACCCTGCGGAATAACTAGGCGCTACTGCAGTCCCAGCATCAGCCAGCCAACCGTCTCCGTCTGTCCGCGCCAGTTGTAGCCGTCGATCTTGAACAGATAGTTGCCGGGGCCGAATGCCGAGGAATTGAGCGTCAGGCGCAGCTCGCGATTCGAATCGCGGGCGACGCGTCGCATCTGCATGACCAGCCCGCCGTCGATCTTCTCGACCGTGACCATGAACTGGTTGTACTTGCCTTCCGAGACGTCGACGTAGAGGTCCATCCATTGCGGTGGCTGCATCCAGCCGAGCGCGAGCGTCGGCTCGGCCGGCTTGCCGCGCACCGGCGTCACGCGATAAACGCGCGTGCTTCCCGCCGGCTGCATCTGCACCGCCTTCGCTTCCCGTTGCAGGCTGCGTACTTGCTTGCTCAGCGAATTCGCCTGCACGGCATAAGCGACCACTCCGGCGACGGCCGCGATCAGCGCGAACACGAGCCCGATCAGCACCGTGCGATTGCCACCGCCGCCCGACGTGCCGCCGAAGCGCTGCTGCTCCTCTTCGACGTCGAACCCTTCGTCCGAGACTTCCAGCGCAGCGTGCGTGGCGCTGGAGGGGATGGCCTTGAACACGCCGGTCTCGCTGTCCTGCGCCGGCCGCCGCGACAGCCGCGCCTTGAGGCGCACCGGGATCGGCATGGCCTTGAGCGCGTCGGGATGATCGAGGCAGTACTGCTCGAACTCGCGCGCCTCCCGCACGGTGAGGTCGCCGGAAAGATAGCGGTCGACGATGTGCTCGGCTTCTATGTATTTGCGATCCATGGGCGAAGCCTAGCCGCTTCCCGGCTTTTCGCACAGTTTGCACTGGGGCCAGTACGGCTTCGCGATGTGCTCGAGCGTCCAGCGATTGCCGTCGGCGAAGAATTTGCGCAGCGCCTGCGAGGCCGGCGAGTCGTCGTAGCCGAGACCGACGATGCGCACCTGCGTCATGTCGCCGGCCGGATTGAAATAGATCACCGTCCAGGTCCCCGCGATCGCGTCGCGATGAGGGAAACTCGCAGGCGCCTGCTTGATGCGGATCGCGAGCATGCGCTGCGGCTCGTAGGCCAGGATTTCGTTGACGATGGTTTCGGCGTCGTCGAGCGTGCCCTGCGGGTCGTAGTGACTGCGGATCTCGCCGCCGATCGCGAGCCGAACCTCGGCCTTGGCCGCGCCGGTGGCCAGGAAGCCTTCGGAAGTCGTGAACAGGCGCCAGACTTCCGCGACCGGCGCGTTGACGAATCCCTCGATGACCTGGGGTTCGGCGCCCCAGGCGGCCGCCGCAAACCAGCCCGCCGCCGCCGCAATAAGCTGCAAAGTCCGCCGCTGCGCTCCGCTGGTCATGGTGCGTGCTCCTGCCGTGGTCCAGTGCCCTAAAGTCTGTCGGAAGTGGGCGATAGTACTCATTATTCTTGCGGTCGCCTGCCCGATACTGCGATGCTGCGACTGTTTCCATAACACGGGTGCAAGGGCAGGAACAGCCGACTCCATGATCCTCACGCTGGAAGTCATCGGCGAGCAGGCACAGGACCTGGGCGCGGGCAGCCGCAAGGTCTTCAATGCCGTAGGCGGCACTATCGGACGCCTGCCGGACAACGACTGGGTGTTCCCGGATCCCTACGTATCCGGGCGGCACGCCCTCATCCGCTATTTGAACGGCAAGTATTTCGTCGAGGACACCAGCACCAACGGCGTCTTCGTCAACTCGCCGGACCATCGCCTGTCGCGCTCCGATTCGCACCAGCTGCGCGACGGCGACGTGCTGTTCATCGACGCCTATCAGATCAAGGTCTCGCTCGCCAAGGATCCCGCCGCCGAGCAGCAGAACGATCCTTTCGCACTGCTGCAGGCACGGCACAACAAGTCCAAGGGCGCGACGCGCGAGATCCCGCCGCCGCGTGCGCCCGAAGAGGATCGCACTGCGAGCCTGGTGAAGCGTGCGCCCGCGCAGAGCAACGAAGACATCCCCACCGGCACGCAGTGGTTCGGAATGAGCGACATGTCGTCGGGCCCGAAGCCGGCGCTGAAAGCCGCGCCGCCACCGCCGCCAGCCAATGCGCGCGCCGCGCGTCGCGTTCCTCCCTCGGTGCCCGAGCGTCCGGTACGTGCGGCGCCGAGCCCACCGCCGCAAAGTGCTGCGCGCGCTTCCGGTGACGACGATGCGCAGTTGCGAGCGCTGATCGAAGCCGCCGGCATCGAAGGTCTCGATCCCTCGAGCGAAGCCGCGCAAGTGCTCGGCGCAATGCTGCGCGCTGCAGTTTCCGGCCTGATGGAAGTGCTGCGCGCGCGCGAGCGCATGAAGGACGAGCTGCGCGTGCGCGGCACGACGTTCAAGGTCGCGAACAACAATCCGCTCAAGTTCTCGGCGAACGTGGACGACGCATTCCACAACCTGCTGGTGAAGCACAATCCCGCCTACCTCGATCCCGAGACGGCGCTCGAGGATGCATTCCGCGACGTGCGCGATCATCAGGCCGCATTCCTCTCCGCCATGCGCCTCGCGTTCGAGTCGATGCTGGCGCAGCTCGATCCGAACCGGCTGCAGGACGACTTCGACCGGCAGATCAAGAAGGGCTCGATCCTTGGCGTGCCGGCCAAGCTGCGTTACTGGGACCTGTACCGCGACAAGTACTCCGACCTCGCGAAGGACGCGCAGGGTGCGTTCCGCAACCTGTTCGGCGACGCTTTTGCCAAGGCGTACGAGGAGCAGTTGGAGCGGCTGCAGGGCCTGGCGCGCGGTCGCGACAAGTGACGGAGCGGCGCGGGGACAAGCTGGTGCTCGAAGACACACTGGTCGAGGAAGACATCCACCCGGTCTACGTCTCCGAAGGCGCGACCGACACCGGCCGCGTGCGTACCGCGAACCAGGATGCTTTTGCGCAGCTCGGCGAGCGCGGCGTCTGGGCGGTCGCCGACGGCATGGGCGGCTATCGCGACGGCGATGTCGCGAGCCGCATGGTATGCGAAGGGCTGCAGAGCCTCGGCAGCACTGCATCGCTCGAAGCGACCATCGACGCGATCCGCCAGAGCCTGACCGAGGTCAATCAGCGCCTGCACCAGGCCTCGGTTCGCGAGCACGACCCGGTCGTCAGCGGCAGCACCGTCGCGGTCTTTCTCGTTCAGCGCACCGCGTGCGCGGTCGTGTGGGCGGGCGATAGCCGCGTCTATCGATTTCGCCACGGCCGCCTGACACAGCTCACGACCGATCACACCTGGGCCGCCGAGCTGAACCTGCAGCAACCGAACGAAGAAGCGGATCACGCAATCACGCGCGCCGTCGGCGGCGAAGACACGCTGCTCCTCGACGTGCGCCGCGATCGCGTGCGTCTCGGCGATCGCTACCTGTTGTGCTCCGACGGCCTGACGCGCGAACTGCCCGATGAGCGCATCGCGGAGCTGATGGCTGGCGAAGACGTGCAGCAGTGCGCGAAGGCGCTGATCGACGCGACGCTGGAGGTGGGCGCTCGCGACAACGTCACCGTCGTCGTGATCGAAGCGCAATGAGCAGCGACGAGAAGACCGAGCAGATGCCGCACAAGGCAACGCTCGTTCGCCCTGTTCCCAAGGACCCCCAGCCGAACGATGCCGAGCAGACCGTGCTGCGTGCGCCGACGGTCGATCCGGACGCGACCGTCCGCACGACTCGCGAGCAGGTCGCGGATACCGCCGCGCGCACGTTGCAGGCTGCACCGCCGACTTCGCAGAGTGCCTACGCGCCGACGCTGAAGTCGCCCGGGCCGGCCGCTTATGCCCCGACGCTGAATGCGACGCCGCTCACCGGTCCCGAAGGCACGCAGGTGCTGTCGAATCGCCTGGTCGGCTCGCTCGAAGACGCCGGTGAAGGTCATCACGGGCCGCTCGAGCTCGGCTCCGTCATCAAGAAGCGCTTCGTGCTCGAGACCCTGCTCGGCAAGGGCGGCATGGGCATCGTGTTCGGCTCGATCGATCGCCGCAAGGAAGAAGCGCGCGATCCGAATCCGCGCGTCGCGCTGAAGGTGCTGAACGCAGACTTCCAGCGTCATCCACAGGCGTTCATGGCTCTGCAGCGCGAGGCGCGCAAGGCGCAGACGCTCGCGCATCCGAACGTCGTCACGGTGTTCGACTTCGACCGCGACGGCGAAGCGGTCTACATGACGATGGAGCTGCTGCAAGGCCGCTCGCTCGATTCCATGACGCGCGAGGCGCGCGGCAAGGGCATCAAGCGGGAAATTGCGCTGCCGATCATTCGCGGCATCGCCGAAGGCCTGGCGTACGCGCATCGCAAAGGCATCGTGCATTCGGACCTGAAGCCCGGCAACGTCTTCGTCGCCGACGACGGCACGCCCAAGATCCTCGACTTCGGCATCGCACGCGCGGTGCCGAGCATGAATACCGAAGCGAGCCGCGACGTGTTCGACGCGGGCAGTCTCGGCGCCTACACCGAAGCGTATGCGACCGACGAAATGATCGATGGTGTCGATCCGCATCCCGCAGACGACATGTATGCGCTCGGCATCATCGCGTACGAGCTGCTCACCGGTTTCCATCCGTATCAGCGGCACAGCGCGCCAGGTGCACGCAAACTCGGACTGAGGCCGGCGCCGCTGAAAGGACTGAAGCGCAAGGAAGTGCACGCGATCGAGGCGTGTCTGTCGCTGGAGCGGAAGAAGCGACCGCAGGATGCCGCGGCGTTCCTCAAGCTGTTCCGCGGCGTCACGACGCTGCAGAAGGTAACGCTCGCCGCCGCAGCGGTGCTCGCGCTCGTGGCGGGCTATCAGTACTACCAGTACTACGTCGAAACGAGCCCCGCGATTCCGTTCAACGAGCTGCCGAGCGAGACCCAGAAGGATTTCCGCGCCAAGATGACCGAGGGCAACGAGTTCTGGGGATTCTTCGAGCAGCAGCACCAGGTCGACGGAGCGTTGCAGGCAGTGACGCTTTACGGCCAGGCCTACGCCCTGCATCCGCGCAATCGCGAAGCGGTCACGGCGCTGAAGAAGGCCGCGGACTCGCTGCTCTCGATGCCGGACCTCGACGAGCGGAAACGGCAGGAGCTCGCGAAATATCTGCAGACCCAGAGCGCGTTCTACGAGAAGTACGCGCCAGTCGTGGACGCAGTCAGAGAGTGACCTTCACGGCTCCTGGATGTGCCGGATGCGCTCCAGATTGCCTTCCAGCTGCTTCAACCTTCCATTCCCGTCCTCGCACAACAACACGAAGATCAGATCCAGCAGATGCTGGAGCGCCGACTGATACAGCAGCGGCTCGATGTGCGAACTTTCATCGTGCGCTGAGACGAGCAGCGATGCGTCCGCATGCGCGCGCAGCGGATTAGCCGTGTGGCGCGTGACGGAGATGACCTTGCCGCGCCGCTCGCGAAACTGGCGGCAGATCTGATAGAGCGTCGGCTGCTTGCCCTGCTCCGAGAACACGAGCAACACATCCTTGGGCGCGACGGTCGAAATGCCCGAGCTCATCAGCACCGGGTCCGCGTGATACACCGCCACGAACCCGAGCAACGACAGTTTCGCAGCGAACGCTTGTGCGCTGACGCTGTCCTCGCCCGAACCGATCAGGAACACTTTGCCCGCCGCGCCGATCAGCTCCGCGATCTCGTCGATCTTGTCCGGCGTGTTGATCAGCCGCGTCTCTTCCTCGGCCTTCGCCTTGCTGCGCCACAGGCTCTCGGCAAGCGCTGCATGCGCGTCCGGCTTCGCCGCAGTCGCCGCCTTGCCGCCGTTGTTGCCCTTCTCGCGCGCGATTTCTTCGCCGACCGAGAACTTCAGGTCCGGGTAGCCCTTGAATCCGAGCTTCTGGCTGAACTTCACGACGCTCGACTGGCTGATGCGCAGCGCGTCGGCGAGTTGCTGTGACGAGTAGTCGCGCAGCAGGTGAGCGTTCTCGAGCAAAAAGTCCGCGATGCGGCGTTCGATGGCGCTCATCTGGTCGCGCTCCGAGCGGATTTTGAGCAACGAGCTCATGGGGTCATGCGGCGGCCAGCGCTTCCATGCCGCGGATCTCGCGGATGCCCAGGCCGGGCGCCTGCGTCACCGAGATCTCCGATTCGTTGAAGATCACGCCGCCGACGACGGGATTGAACTGGCACAGCGACGGCCCGTCCAGGTCCACCTTCGTGATCACGTTCGCCTTCGCCACTGCGAGATGCACGGCGGCCGAAACGCTGACGCTGGTCTCCACCATGCAGCCGATCATGCATTCCATCTCGTACATGCCGCAGATGTCGGCGATCTGGATCGCGTTCGACAGGCCGCCGGTTTTCATGAGCTTGATGTTGATGATGTCCGCGGCGCGCATGCGAATCAGCTCGATCACCTCGGTCGGACCGAAAACGCTTTCGTCCGCCATGATCGGCGTGTGCACCCGCTCCGTGACGTACTTCATGCCTTCCAGGTCCTGCGCCTTCACCGGCTGCTCGACCAGTTCCAGCCGCACGCCGGCATCTTCGAGCGTCTGCAGCGCGAACACGGCCTGCTTCGCGGTCCAACCCTGATTTGCATCGAGCCGCAGCAATGCGCGGCCTTCGACCGCGGCGTAGATCGCCTTGACGCGCTCAATGTCGACGCCGATGTCCTTGCCGACCTTGATCTTCAGCGACTCGAAGCCGCGATCCACGGCGGCGATCGAATCCGCGACCATCTTGTCGATGTAGTCGACGCTGATCGTGATGTCGGTGGTGATCACCGGGTCGCCGCCGCCGAGCATCTTGTAGAGCGGCGCCTTGTACAGCTGGCCGAACAGGTCGTAGATCGCGATCTCCACCGCAGCCTTGGCGCTGGAGTTCTTCTCGAGCGCTGTCTGGATCAGATGCGTGATGCGATTGAGATTCGCGATGTCCTCGCCGATCAGCCGCGGCGCGATGAACTTGCGGATCGCCTCGATGATCGAACCGTGCGTGTCGCCGGTGATCACCGCGGTCGCCGGCGCTTCGCCGTAACCGATGTGGCCGGAGTCGGTGTGCACGGTCACGATGATGTCTTCGATCGTGTCGACGGTGCGCAGCGCGGTCTTGAACGGCGTCTTCAGCGGGACGCGCAGCATGCCGAAGCGAATATCCGTGATTTTCATTTCATTGGCTCATTTGCGGATGCGTTGGATGCTGTAGATGCGGTCGACCCGCGACTTGTGCTCATCGCCGTCCAGCAGCGGTAGGAGCGGCGTGACGGAGACGCCGTTCAAGTGCACGCGAGTGAGCGTCCCCTCGGCGTCGCGGTAAGTGATGCCGGTGGTGTCGTGGATGACGTAGGGTCCGCCGCCGTCCTGTCCGATCACCATCATCACGTGGCCGGGGATGTAGACCAGATCGCCCACCTGCAGCTCGCGCAGCACGGCCAGGCGCTTGGCGTGAGCGTCGTCGGCGGTGAATTCGATCCGGTTCAGCGCCGGGCTCACGCCCTGGTCGCGGGTGTTCCGCGGCAGCTGCACGCCGAAACTGCGATAGACCTCCGACACGAACCCGCTGCAGTCGCGGGCGTTGTACGAATGGCCCCAGCCGTAGCGCTCGCCGAGGAACTTGAAGCTCTGACGGACCAGGTTCGCGTGCGTCAGCGGCAGATAGTCGGCGGCGACGTCGTTGGTTCGCGGCAGCAACGCCGGAGTGAAGTGCAGCGAGCCATCTGCAGCGCGCATCGGCAGCTCGATGACGTAAGAGGTATACGCGCTCTGGCCGTTCACCGGCTTGTCGGCGGGCCAGTCGGTCAGCAACGGCAGGCGTTGGCCCATCTCCAGCGGCAGCTCCGAAACGTCCGGCCGCTCCGGTGTGAACACGGTGCGCGCCCTCGCGCCGGTCACGACCACGTACGGTTCCTTGTGCGTGTATGCGAACACCTCATCCTTCGTGCCCTCCGCCACGTCCTGTTTCGAGATCCACGCAGCGTACAGCGGGCTGACGACGAATAGCCATTCGCCGTCGCGGCTGCGGTGAACGATCGCGAGCGGCGTGCCCGCGAACAACGCATCCTCCTGGAAGCGGTCGATGTCCGTGCCGTCGTCAGGCTCGCTGAAGACCCGCATGCGCGTCGGGAACGTGCGCAGGTCGGAGCGGCGCACGACCATGCCGAAACGCGTCGGCTGCGTCGCTGGAATCGCCGCGGCATTCACGTTCGCGACGAGCTCGTCGATGACGCCAGGCTCGATGGCGCGGCCGTGCTCGTCATAGAGCGTGTCGTCCGGTCGCTCCGACATCTTTTCGACCCAGGCACGCACGTCATGGGCGTCGAGCGTCGACGGCAGCTTTTCGACGTCATGGACCGAACGATCCAACTGCTTGAGCTTGCTGTTCTGCTCCTCGATGGCCGCTGCGTCGAGCACGACGCGCGAACTCGCGCCGTGACGGATCCAGAACTGCGGATCGAGCTGCGCGTCGCTCACGCCGATGACGCCGTGGGCAGGAATCTCCGGCGTGCGCGGCGCGCTCGCACACGCTGCGAGCAACGGAATCGCGATTGCAATGACGATCGAATGCTTCATGGCGCGAGGGCTCTCAGGACTTCCGCCATGAACAGACCGATCCCGGTGCCGAGGATCAGGCCGAGCATTGCGAGCAGCACTGCGACAGGAACGAGGATCGGCGTGTACGTCGCCGCGAGCACCGGCGCCGACGCGACGCCGCCGATTCCCGCGAGCGAGGAAATGCCGCACAAGTACAGATCGAAGCGAAAGGCCCGCGCGGCCAGCGCCAACAACGCGATGTGAATGCCGAGTGTGAGCAGACCACACACGACGAACAGCGGGGCAGCCGCCATCCCCTGGAAATTGCTTTGCGATCCTAGCGCCGCCACCAGCATCGCCAGCAATGCGCTTGCGAGCGGCGCCGGTCCGGGAATTCTCGCGAGCGGTGTGCGAGCGACGATCAGCCCGGCGATAGTCGCAAGCAGAGCAGTCCATGACGTCGGTGTGAGCATCGCTCCTTCCGGCAACGACGGCGCGAGCGCGCGCACCCCGATCCCGACGAACAGCGCTAGACCGAGCCACAGCAGGATGCCGCCAGGATCCGCCGGCTGCGTCGTGGGCGCAGTCAGCTCCGGGTACTTGCGACCGTCGGCGCGCGTCCAGCTGTTGAAGCGCGTAGCGAAGGAGCCGGTCGAAAGCAGCGCGAGGACCCACAGCGAATAACACAGCGCATCGGCGAGCAGCACAGGAGGCAGCAGATTTGCAGGCATGTTGGTCGCCTGCACCACGGCCACGAGGTTCGCCGAGCCACCCGTCCACGTAGCGCTGAGCGCCGCCAGCATCTTCCAGCCGTCCTGCGGCAGCACGCCGCGAAACAGCGCGTACACGATGACGATCGACAGCAGGATGCTCACCATCGCGCAGGCAAAGACCGCGAGCACACGCGGACCGACCTTGAGGATCGCGCGCAGATCGCAGGTCACCATGAAAAGAAACAGGAGCATCGGCAGCAGGTTGTCGGTCAGCGCTTTTTGCGCGGCGCGGACTTCGCCGGTTGCGGACCACAAGCCGCTCACGGCCAGCGCCGTCACGAACAGATACGTGAGCACGATCGGCGGGAGCACCGAGAAGAAGCGCCACTGGTAGCGGCGCTCCAGCGACGGAAACAGCCCCGCGGCGAGCAGCATGATCGCCAGGTAGGGCCACATCGTCTCGATCATCCATCCCTCCGGCGGCTCTCAAGACCGTCCGAATATTCGCTTCTTGTAGCTATTCTGGCAAGAATAAATTATTGACGACCCCTCCCCGCCATGTTACACAGCGATTACCTGGCCGCGCGTGAGATCCGACGTGCACACCTCGTTAGGAGCGCCGTTCCGTCGCTTGTTGCTGGCGCCGCTGCTGTTCAGCGTGGCGTGCTCGGCCGACGACGCCGTGCATGCCGCCGGACATAACCTGCTGCTCGACGACGTAATCGCGCACGTGGACAGCGGCGAATTCAAGGCCGCTCGCGCTTCGATCGATCGCGTCCTCGCCGGCGGCAGCATGCCCGCGGACCAGCGCACTGCGCTCGAGTTCGAAGCGGAGCGCATGCGGCGGATCGAGCTGGACTTCTCCCTGAGCGAACAGCAGGCCCGCGACCGCGTCCGCGCGCAGATTCCGGACCTCAAGGCCGAGGAATTTGCGAGCTGGGACGCGGCCGGCTTGCTCGAGCACCGCGTGATCGACGGCAGCCGGCGCTATTTCAATCGCGCGCCGTCGAATCTCTTCCGCCTCAGCGAGCAGGCCCGGGCGCGGCGCGCCAAACAGACCCCATTCAACGACGGGCCGCTGGAGAAAGCGCATCCCCATCACCGGGAGATCCGCGATGCGGTGCTCGCGAGCCACCAGACCAGCGTCGCGCCGCGCCGCGTGCACGTCACTCAGTCCATCACTGTCGAGGCCGACGCGGTGCCGGCGGGTGAGACGGTTCGCGCGTGGGTGCCTTATCCGCGTGCGTTGCCGGGCCAGCAGGAGAACATCCGCTACGTTTCCAGCGAACCGGCGCAGCACACGATCGCGCCCGAAGCGGCGCTGCAGCGGACCGTCTATTTCGAGCGCGCCGCGCGCGCCGGCCAGCCGACGACGTTCTCAGTCACGTACGAGCTGACGATCTCCGGCCAGTACCACCCGATCGATCCGGAAAAAGTGCAGCCGGTCGAGCCCACGCGCGAGCTCACGCCGTACCTGGGCGAGCGGCCGCCGCACATCGTCTTCACCGACGATCTCCGCAAGTTCTCACGCGAAGTCGTCGGCGCCGAGCGCAATCCTTATCGCATCGCGCAGAAGCTGTTCCTCGCCGTCGATCGCATTCCCTGGGCCGGCGCGCTCGAATACTCCACGCTCAGGAACATCAGCGACTACGCGCTGCACGCGGGTCACGCTGACTGCGGCCAGCAGACGCTGCTGCTGATGACGCTGCTGCGGCTCAACGGCATTCCCGCACGCTGGCAGTCCGGGATGATTTTCTCCGACGGCGACTACGACAACCTGCACGACTGGGGCTGGCTGTATCTCGCGCCCTACGGCTGGGTGCCGATGGACGTGACGTTCGGCAAGCTCGACGCAGGCGACCCGCAGCTCGATCTGTTCTATCTAGGCGGGCTCGACGCGTATCGCATCGCCTTCAACGACGACTACAGCCAGCCGTTCACGCCGGCGAAGCAGCACTTCCGCTCCGAGACCGTCGACCTGCAACGCGGCGAAGTCGAGTGGCGCGGCGGCAATCTGTATTTCGACAAGTGGGATTACGCCTTCAAGGCGCAGGTTTTATGACAT
>DATBKP010000055.1:0-35169 GCA_036555785.1 Steroidobacteraceae bacterium | reverse complement strand
AAACTCAGCACTGCAACAAATGGTGCACCGCTGAGTTTCCCCTCTTTTTTTCTCCCGGCACCAAAAAACGGCGCAGACCGAAGTCTTCCCCGGCGCTTCCTGCACCGGCTCGGACTCCGACCTGCGCCGCCACCGCCGGTCAGCGCACCGTCTTGGTGGCTGTATTGGACGCGGCGCTCTCCACACCTGAGCTCGTGTACGCCCGCACCGTGAAGTACCACGTGGCCGCTGCCAGGTTGTCGACGACGTAGCGCGACAGCCCCGGGTTCGCGACCTGGATGGTCCTGTTCATCGCGCCCGCGCTGGTGCCGTAGTAGATCCGGTAACCCGCGAGGTTCGTCAGCGGGCTGCCGTTCGAGTTCTGGGTCGGGGGAGTCCAGCTCAACGACGCCGAACCGTCGCCGGTCGAGGTCGACGAGACCACGATCGCGAACGCGGGCAGCGCTGCAGTGGCCTTGCCGTCGCTCACCTTGATCGCGATGTTCGAATACGTGCCCGTCTGCGCGCTGCTCGGCGTGCCGGACAGCTTGCCGGTCGACGTGCTGAACGTGGCCCAGGCCGGCTTGTTGGTGATGCTGAACGTCAACGTGTCGCCGTTCGCGTCGCGCGCGGTAGGCGTGAACGCATACGCGCTGCCCACGGTAGCGGACGTCGGCGGTGCGCCGCTGATCGTCGGCGGGCTATTGCCGGTGCCTGAGCCGCTGATGGTGATCGAGAACGCGGGCAGCGCCGTGGTCAGCTTGCCGTCGCTGACCTTGATAAGGATGTTGTTGTAAGTGCCGGCGTTGGCGCTGGTGGGCGTCGCCGACAGCCGGCCGGTCGAGGTGTTGAACACCAGCCACGACGGCTTGTTCTGGATCGAGAACGCGATGCGGTCGCCGTCCGGATCGGAAGCGGTCGGCAGGAAGTTGTACCAGACGCCGACCTTGCCGGTCGCCGGCGGCGTGCCGGAGATCCTCGGCGCGTGATTGGTGGTGCTGCCTGCCGAGCTGATCTTGATCGAGAACGCCGGCAGCGCAGCGGTCCCGCCCTTGCCGTCGCTCACTTTGATGACGATGTTGCTGAAGGTGCCGACGTTGGAGCTGGTCGGCGTCGCCGACAACCGCCCGGTGCGGGTATTGAACACCAGCCAGCCCGGCTTGTTCGTGATCGAGAACTTGAGCGCGTCGCCGTTGGCGTCCGAGGCGGTCGGCAGGAAGTTGTACCAGACACCCACTTTGCCCGAGGTCGGCGGCGTGCCGGAGATTTTCGGCGCGGCATTCGCGGCGTGAGCAGTGATAGGACCGAAGGCGACAGCGACAACGGAAAAAACGAGCGCGGCGGCGCGCACGCGCGCAGGCGAGAGAAACATCGGCATTGAGCTCCCCATAGAGAGGCGAAAAGGCGCTGCGCACGCCCCTTCAGACGACGCAGCTCGCACCCGCACACGTATCTTCCGTTCCGCCTGACTCGGTCCTGGTCGGCCATCGCACGCATGAGGCTTTGCCGATGCGACGGAGTTAAGTTGTGAGGCGGGGCGCAGTTAACAAAAGGTTTGTCGTGCGCGCAAAATGTCTGCACGGTCCGACAGTGTCGCCGGCAGACAGCACGCAAACTGCTTACACAATAACCCTTGATAAGTGCTGCGCTTTGTTTGTAGAGAAGTGTGGTATTTCGACGCTAGCGACCGCGACGCGTGGTGCGTTCACCGACTTGGCGGCATACTTCGAAGAAAAAAAGGAGAATCTTCCATGTCGCTCTTACGCTCGCTCGTCGCGTGCAGCTCTGCTCTTGTGTGTGCGGCTGCTGTCGCTGCTCCAGTGAACGAGCGCCGCATGCTGAACGCCGCGGCAAATCGCGCAGACTGGCTCAGTCACGGGCGCACTTACGAGGAGCAGCGTTTCAGTCCGCTCGCCGCGATCGATCAGAGCACGGTGAAGGATCTGAAGCTCGCGTGGTACTTCGATCTCGACACCAAGCGCGGGCAGGAAGCGACGCCGCTGGTCGTCGACGGCACGATGTACGTCACTTCGGCCTGGAGCAAAGTGTTCGCGCTCGATGCGCGCACCGGCAAAGAGAAGTGGCGCTTCGATCCCCAGGTCGTCGGCGACAAGGCAATCGATGCGTGTTGCGACGTCGTGAATCGCGGTGTCGCGGCGTGGGGCCGCAGCGTGTTCGTCGGCACGCTCGACGGCCGGCTCATCGCGCTCGACATGCAGAGCGGCAAGACGCTGTGGTCGGTGCAGACCACCGATCCGAAGAAGCGTTACACGATCACCGGCGCGCCGCGCGTCATCAAAGGCAAGGTCATCATCGGCAACGGCGGCGGCGAGATGGGCGTGCGCGGCTACGTTTCCGCGTACGACGCGATCACCGGCAAGCTGATCTGGCGCTTCTATACGGTTCCCGGCAATCCGCGGGACGGCTTCGAGAATCCGCTGCTGGAACGCGCCGCGAAGACCTGGCACGGCGAGTGGTGGAAGTACGGCGGCGGCGGTACTGTCTGGGATGCGATGGCCTACGACCCGCAGCTCGACCTGCTCTACGTCGGCGTCGGCAACGGCAGTCCGTGGAACCACCGGATCCGCTCCAACGCCGACGGCGACAACCTGTTTCTCTCCTCGATCCTCGCGCTCAAGCCCGACACCGGCGCATACGTGTGGCACTTCCAGAGCACGCCGGGAGAGTCGTGGGATTACACCGCGACGCAGCCCATCGTGCTCGCGGACCTGACGATCGACGGCCGGCCGCGCCAGGTGCTGATGCAGGCGCCGAAGAACGGTTTCTTCTACGTCCTCGACCGCGTCAGCGGCGAATTCATTTCGGCAAGGAACTACGTCAACGTCACCTGGACCAGCGGACTCGATCCGCACACCGGGCGGCCGGCGATGATTCCGGAGGCGCGCTACCTGCGCGAGCCGGCAATGGTTGCGCCCGGTCCGCTCGGGGCGCACAACTGGTATCCGATGTCGTTCAGCCCGCTCACCGGGCTCGTTTACATCCCGGCGCTCGAGTCCGCGAGCTACTACAAGCACGACGACAAGTTCGAGTTCCGCGATCGCACCTGGAACACGGGGCTGTCGGCGACGCGCGATCCGGCGAATGACAAGACGGTCGCCGACGCAGCGAAGAGCACGGCCGGCGCGTTCCTGATCGCGTGGGATCCGGTGCAACAGCGCGAAGCGTGGCGCGTTGCGTATCCGCGCGCCGGCAACGGCGGCACGTTGTCCACTGGCGGCAAGCTGGTGTTCGAGGGCTCCGTCGACGGCTATCTCAACGCATACGCCGCGGATACAGGGACCAAGCTGTGGTCCTACGACGCGCAGAACGCGATCATGGGCGGGCCGATCACTTTCGAGCTCGACGGCGAGCAATACGTCGCGACGCTCGCAGGTCTCGGCGGCGTCGCGATGGGTGGCGCGCTCGCCGGGGGTGGACAGCAGCGCAGTGAGTACGGCCGCGTGGTCGCGTTCAAGATCGGCGGTAAGGCCGAGCTGCCACCGCTGCAAGCGAAGGTGGCGCACGTCATTCCAGACTTGCGGCGTGCAAATCCGACGGGCGATGTCGAAGCGGGCCAGCGCAACTACGATCGCGTGTGCGCGGCGTGCCACGGTGCGAATGCACGCAGCGTCACGTCAGTGCCGGATTTGCGCTATTCGCCCGCGATCGCGCAGGCCGGAGCGTTCAAGTCGATCGTGATCGACGGCGGGCGCGCGGCGAAAGGCATGGTCGGGTTTGCGTCGGTGCTGACGCCAGCGGATGCGGAGGCGGTGCGCGCTTATCTCGTGCACATGGCGCTGGCGTCGGAAGAGGCGAGGTGAGGGCCAGGCCCGCGCCTGACCCACACCTGCACCTGGGCCGGATCAGAACCGATACAGGCCGCTGAGGGAGATCAGATTGGCATCGCCCCCGTCGACGTTGATCGCTTCGAACTCCAGGCGCGCCTCGAAGCGCTCCGCGAACGCCAGCGACGCGCCGGCGCCGTAGGTCATGTCGGACTCGCTGCTGCTGTCCGAGCCGCTGCCCACGCCGGTGACGCTGGCGTGCGCGTCGAGGTCGTACGACGCGTAGCCGAGCTTGCCGAACAACGAGAACATGTCCGACAACGGCAGCACGCCGACCGCCGAGACGTTGAAGCCCGAGACGCCGACGTCGAAGTTCACGGTGCCGACGATGTCCTCGAAGCTGCCGCTCGCCTCGCCGAGATCGAAGTAGCTCGCTTCGATGGCGAAGTTCTGGTTGAAGCTGTAGCCGCCGAAGACCTTGAAGCCGATATCGCTGTCGTCGAAATCGATGCCGGCGTCGTCGAAGCCGTCATCGTCGATCTTCGACGCGCCGAAGCCGGCGCCGACGTAGAGGCCCGGCTGCACTTCGGCCTTGGCCGCCATTGCCGCCGTCAGGGCGAGCGCGGCGAACACGCTCATTCCAAGACGCTTGTACATTGGAAACTCCTTGTGACTTTTCGCAACGCCCAGGTGCGTTACGGCGCCGGATTATGCCCACGCTCCTGTAACGCCTCATGAACAACCCGGCAAAAGCCATTGCCAAATCAATGAAACTGAGAGTCGCGTCACACTGGACGAGCCTGCCCCGGTATCGGAAACTGCGCGCCATAAGAACGCTACGAGGAGTTCCCGATGCTGCGCCTCACCGCCCTGGCCGCCGCTTTTCTTTGTGCCTGCACCGCGTTCGCGCAGGATGCCAATCAGACGCGCTACGCGGTCCTGATCATGGAGAAGCCCGCGGGCCAGGAGACCAGCACCATTGCCGCGGACGGCACGCGCAGCCTCAGCTATGACTTCAACGATCGCGGCCGCGGTCCGAAGCTAACGGCACGCGTGAAGCTCGACGCCGCGGGCGTGCCAGTCCTGATGGACATCGATGGCGTCGATTACCTCAAGGCGCCCGTCGCCGAGCGCTTTTCAGTCGCGAACGATGTCGCGCACTGGAAGAACTCTGCCGAAGCCGGTGAGCAGAAGCTCGCTGCCCCGGGCTTTTATCTCAGCAACCAGGGTCTGCCGGAGGAGCTGGGCTGGCTGGCGAGCGCCTTGTTGCAGGCCCCCGGACAGCGCATGGCGCTGTTGCCGGCGGGCGAGGCGAGCATCAAGCGAGCCGAGGAAGTCACTCTCGGCGAAGGTGCAACCAGGCGCCGCGTGACCGCCTACCAGATCGAAGGACTCGGCTTCTCGCCCAGTACCGTATGGCTGGACGACGACCGGAACCTGTTCGCTTCGGTCGGCCGCTTCTACTCGGCCGTGCGTGCGGGGTTCGAGGCGAGCGTGCCGAAGCTGCTCGAGAAGCAGGAAGCGATCGAGAGCAAGCGCAGCGCGGAGCTGGCGCGCACGCTCGCGCGCAAGCCGCTGATGCCCGTTGCGCTCACCAATGCGAATCTGTTCGATCCCGCGACCGGCAAGTCCGTGCCCGGCAGCACAGTGGTGATCGAAGGCAATCGTATCCGCGCGGTCGGCAAGGACGGCGCCGTCTCGATTCCATCGCAGGCGCAAAAGATCGATGTCGGCGGCAAGGCGCTGCTGCCCGGGCTGTGGGACATGCACGTGCACCTGGGTCCTAACGACGGCCTGCTGCACCTGGCGGCGGGCGTCACGTCCGTGCGCGACCTCGCGAACGACAACGATGCGCTGCTGAAGATGAAGCGCGATTTCGAGAGCGGTGCGGAGATCGGGCCGCGCGTCACCATGCGCGGCTTCATGGACGGCCGCGGCCCCTACACCGGCCCGACCAAGGTGTTCGTCGACACCGAGGCCGAGGCCCGCGCCGCGATCGACAACTACGCCAAGCTCGGCTACGAAGGCATCAAGGTGTACAGCTCGATCAAGCCCGAGCTCGTGCCGGTGATCGTCAAGCTCGCGCACGCCAAGGGTCTGCGCGTCAGCGGCCACGTGCCGGCGTTCATGACGGCGCAGCAGTTCGTCGAAGCCGGCGTCGACGAGATCCAGCACATCAATTTCATCTTCCTGAATTTCTTCTTCGACGAGGTCAAGGACACGCGCACGCCGCAGCGCTTCATCGCGGTCGCGGAGCGCGCCGCGACGCTGGATCTCAACTCGGATCGGGTACGCTCCTTCGTGCGGCTGTTGAAGGATCACAACATCGTGGTGGATCCGACGCTGACCGCGTTCGAGGGTCTGTTCGTCGATCGACCGGGCAAGGTGTCCGTGAGCTACGCCGCGATCGCCGACCGCATGCCGCCGCAAGTGCGTCGCGGCTTTTTGGCCGGCGGCCTGCCGGTGCCGGAAGGCAAAGATGCGCGCTATCACGAGTCGCAACTCGCGACGCTGCGCATGACGAAGCTGCTGTACGACTCGGGAATCACGATCGTCGCCGGCACCGACGGACTGCCGGGTTTCACCCTGCATCGTGAGCTCGAGCTGTACGCGCAGGCGGGCATCAGTCCACCGGACGTACTGCGCATCGCGACGCTCGGCGCCGCGCGCGTCGCACATCGCGATCAGGAACTTGGCTCGATCGCGCCGGGCAAGCTTGCCGACATGGTCCTGGTGGCAGGCGATCCTGCCCAGCGCATCAGCGATATCCGTCAGCCGACGCTCGTCATCAAGGACGGCGTTTTTTACGAGCCAGCGGCCCTGTACAAAGCGCTAGGCATCAAGCCGTAGGCCGCAGCCCACCCGGAACCCGTCTCCTCGCCGACTCGTTTCTTCGGTAACGAGTGGCAGAGGAGTCGAGTGCAATGGTGAAGAGAATCGGATTGACGATTGCCGCGATGGCGTTGACCGCCCTCGCCGGTTGCGTGACGACGCAGGGCAATCTCGCAAGCTCTGCTGAGCGGCTGGAACGCAGCGCCGACGAGCTGCGCGCGGATGCGCGCGACGACGGCGCGAGCGGTGGCTACTATCGCGACGCACAAGAGTTCGCCGACGAAACGCGCGACTTCCGTCGCACGCTCGACGATCGGCACGCTCGCCGCGAAGACGTGAAGGATGCATTCCGCGATCTGTCCGAGCGCTATCACGCGCTGCGCGACGAAGTAGAGCGTTCGCACGACCGCGATGCTGATCGCGACTTCGCGCCGGTGACCGAGGCGTACCTGGACGTCGAGCGCGAGATGCGTCGCTACGACGATCGCGATCGGTACGCGCGCGACTAGCAAAACCTGAGTAAGTGCCGGGGAGACGCGCCAGCGTTCTCCCCGGCATTTTTTTGTGCCCTTTTCACGCCCGCCGCAGAATTTTTCGCCGCGTTCTTACAAACATTCCTGCCGATATTCCGCAGTCACACTTCGCGGATTCTTTCGCTCGCCGCGCGGGTGTATAAGCGCCGCTCCTCATCACGCGGGAGAAGGCCATGAAAGACGGAGAAGAGTCGAAGGGGCGTAGCGAGGAAACCGGGTCGGAGTCGTCAGCCGATGCAGGACTCAGTCGCCGCTCGTTTCTGCAGGCGGGCGCGCTCGCTGCGGGCGGCGCGGCGATGGCGCCGCTGTCGCAGGCGTCGGCACAGTCCGACGATGCCGCCGCACAGGATTCCGCCGCATTCAGCGGTCACCAGCACGACATTGCGTTTGCGAGCATCGCCCAGCAACAGTCGCTGATGTCATCGCATCGGCTGAGCGCGCAGGAACTGCTCGACATCTATCTGCGCCGGGTGCAGCTGATCGACAAGGGGCTCGACCTGCGCGCGTTCATACAACTCAATCCCGATGCGCGTCGCATCGCGCGGCAGCTCGACGAAGAGCGGCGGCGTAACGGACCGCGCGGACCGTTGCACGGCATCCCGATCCTGCTGAAAGACAACATCGATACCGGCGATCGCCAGCAGACCACTGCAGGCTCGCTGGCGCTCGCGGGCGCCCCGGCGCTGCAGGATGCGACCGTCACGAAGCGGCTGCGCGATGCGGGCGCCGTGATCATCGGCAAAGCGAACCTGAGCGAGTGGGCGAACTTCCGCGGCAACCAGAGCTCGAGCGGCTGGAGCGGCGTCGGTCGCCAGTGCCGCAATCCGCACATCCTCGACCGCAATCCCTGCGGCTCCAGCTCCGGTTCCGGCGCCGCGACAGCGGCGGCGCTCACTGCCGCTGCGCTTGCGACTGAAACCGACGGCTCGATCGTCTGTCCGGCCGGCCAGTGCGGCGTGGCGGGCATCAAGCCCACGGTCGGATTGACGAGCCGCGCGGGCGTCGTGCCGATCTCGCATACGCAGGACACGGTCGGGGTTCACGGCCGATCGCTTGGAGACGCTGCTGCCGTGCTCGGCACTCTTACCGGGCCGGATGCGCGCGATCCGCAGACTGCAGCCAGCGCCGGTCACTTCTTCCGCAATTATCGGCAGTTCATCAATCCGGACGGCCTGCGCGGCGCACGCATCGGCGTCGCGCGGCAGCTGACGGGAGTAACGCCGGAGACCGACGCAATCTTCGAGGACGCCGTGCAGGTGCTGCGCGACGCCGGCGCGGTGGTCATCGACCCGGTCGAATTCCCGTCGTTCGACGAGTTCAACGCCGATCAGTCGGAGATCATCGTGCTGATCTTCGAGTTCAAGCGCGACCTCAACGCGTATCTCGCGACGCGCTCCGGCGTACCGGTGAGCACGCTGGCCGACGTGATCCAGTTCAATCTCGATCACGCCGACGAGGAGCTGAAGTTCTTCGGCCAGGAGCTGATGGAGCTGGCGGAAGCGGAGATCTTCACCGAAGAGCAGTACCAGGAGGCGCTGGTGCGCGGGCCGATGCTCGCCGGGCAGCAAGGCATCGACGCCGTGCTGGCCGCGAACAACCTGCACGCGATCGTGGCGCCGACCAATACGCCGGCGTGGCCGACCGACCTGATCAACGGCGATGCGTTCCTGTTCGGCAGCTCGGGGTTCGCGGCAGTCGCGGGCTATCCGCTGGTCACCGTGACCATGGGCTTCGCCTTCGATTTGCCGGTCGGCATGACGTTCATGGCCTCGGGCTGGAGCGAGCCGACGCTGATTCGGTTGGCCTCCGGGTTCGAAGCTGCCGCGGACGTGCGGCGGCGGCCGAGGTTCATCCGGACCTTCAACCCGGACGGCAATAGCCGTGGCCACAAGCACGGCAATGCAGTGGACGCACTGGCTGCGCGCAGCGCGAGCAGCGTGATGCAGCGTCACGCAAGGATGCTCGATCCGCTGCTGGTGCCGAGGTTGAGAAGGTTGATGGCGCTGTAGGGGGAAGGTGATGGAGGTGATGGAGGTGATGGAGGTGATGGGCGGTGTCCCATCACGTTCATCACCTCATCACCTTCATCACTCCTGGTTCCTCTCCGTAAACAGCTCTTCCTGCGACTGCTCTTTCGGCTTCTGCTGCGCGTCTTCAATGACGTTGCGATAGCGGATCACGCCGAAGATCATCTCGTCCCAGGTCTGCTCGCCCCAGGTCACCTCGCGGTTGGCGTCCGGGTTCGCTTTGTTCTGCGTCGAGTTGTCGTACCACTGCGAGTACACGATGCGCGTGCCCGCCGGGATCCGCATCGGCTCGCTCAGCTCGTACGTGCCCTGCCAGTTGAAGTCATAAGCGGGAATGTTGAGCAGCGTCTGCGTCTTGCCATCCGGGTAGTAAGCGACGAAGCGCGACGCCTTGCCGCGATAGTGCGCGTGCGGATGCAGCGTGTAGATGATCGCATCTGCCTTTAGCGTCTGCTCCGCCTGTTCTTCGTGCCACTTCGTGTTCGCCGGGATGTGCAGCTTGCTGTTGGCGAACACCAGGCTGCGGAAGTTGTACTGCGGCGCGTCCTTGCGGAAATACAGCCCCATCTTCGTCTGGTCCGTGAGCTCTTTGCCGTTCGACGTATAGTGGGTCTGGAAGTGGAACGTCGCGTGCGCCGGCAGCAGGATGCCGGCTTCGGGCGGCAGCTCCAGCGGCTCGACGCCAGGCACGTAGTTGTTGAGGCTGACCGCACCTTTGCGCTCGGCGCCGCCGGCGGACGCGATGATGTGGTGCACGACGCTGCGCTCGCCCGGAACCCAGTCGATCGCGCGCACCCACACGTCGTGATCGAGCGGGTTCTCGACTTTCGTCGTCTGATACGGAATCGTGCCGGTCGCCGGCACCGTGAACGCCGGCAGTTCGACGATCAGGTCGGGCTTGCCGAGCGGCCACTCGGGCCAGTCCTTCTTCTGCGCGAGCAGCGGATCGGCGCCGCTGCCGCGAGGCGCGCCGGCCTCGATCCAGTGCACGAGTGTGCGCGCCTGCTCGGTCGACAGGCCGCGATCGTTGCTGAACGCATTGTAGTGCGGGTCGATCTGCATCGGCGGCATGCGCTGCGTGCGCACGACTTCGCGGATCATCGGCGCGAAGCCCTTGATCATGTCGTAGTTCGCCATCTGCCACGGCCCGATGCCGCCTTCGCGATGGCAGCTCACGCATTTGTCGATCAACAGCGGCGCGATCGTCTTCTCGTACGAGATCTGCGCGTGCGCCTGGCGACGCTCGCGCTCCGGCATCCTGATCGCGCAACCCGCGGCTTCGGTGTTCGCAGCCTTCACCGCGGCGCCGCCGAGCATCGAATCGAGTGCCGCCGGCACGGCATCCACGCCGCCGCGATACGTCACTTTCCAGCCCTGCGGGTTCGCGATCAGCACTTCGCCGTTGCGTGTGAAGCCGAGCGCTTCGCCGATCAGCTGCGTCTCATCCATCAGGATCGGCAGGCCGATGCCGGCCTGCTTCGCCTTCGCGGCCAGTCCTTCACGCGAGGCCTCGTCTGCGAGATTCGAGTCCAGCAACAGGAACGTCACGCGCTGCGGCTCGTACTTCGCACGCAGGCCTTCGAGCGTGGCAGCGGCTCGTTGCGAAGCTTCGCAGCCCATGCCCTCGGCCAGCAGTACGATTGCCCGCATATCCGCGAGGTAGTACAGCTCGTGCGAGGTGCCCTGCTGATCGGTCAACCGGAAGTTGTCGATCGTGTCCGCGGCGCTCCAGGCGAACAGCGGAGCACCGAGGCCGAGCACTGCGACGAGGGAGGAGAGGCGGCGCATGCGAATCACCTGCAAAAACAGCTGCCAGCAGCAGGCACAAAGTGTGCGATGCCGTGCTCCGGAATGTCCATGACGGCACACTGTTTCTGCGCGCCGCTTGATAATTCTTGTAGCCGTTTCTGCAGAGCGGCCCGATGGCTGAAGTGCGATACAGGTATGCTTTGCCCGAGGATCGGAGGGTCGCTCTATGACCATGGGGATCGTACGCATCGCCGCCGCGGGCGCAGTGCTGTGCGCAGCACAGGCATTCGCCGGCGACTATCGCGTGCCACGGCTCGCAGACGGCACGCCGGACCTGCAAGGCGTGTGGACCAATGCAACGGCCACGCCGATGGAACGCTCGCCTGAGTTGGGCGATCGCCGCGCATTCACCGCCGAAGAAGCCGCCGCGATCAGCAAGGCGGCGCTGGCAGCGGTCGCGGCCGATGCGGCGCCGAGCGATCCGAACAAGAAGATCGAGGCGATCGAATCGCTGCCGCCGGTCGGCAACTACAACCTGTTCTGGACCGATCGCGGCATGACGGTCGCGAACATCAACGGCGAATACCGCACCTCGATGATCATCGAGCCGGCGAACGGCCGCATTCCGCCGCTGACCGCAGCCGGCCAGCAACGCACCGCCGAGCGAGCGGCACGCAACCCGAACGACGGTCCCGAAGGTCGCGCGCTCGGCGAGCGTTGCCTGCTGTCGTTCGGCTCGGCGTCGGGCCCGCCGATGCTGCCGGTGATGTACAACAGCTACTACCAGATCGTGCAGTCGCCCGGTTACGTGCTGATCCTGGTCGAGATGGTGCACGACGCACGCATCATCCGGATCCGCGAGCCGCACACGCCGGTGGATATCCGCAAATGGATGGGCGACTCGATCGGTCATTGGGAGGGCGACACGCTGGTGGTCGAGACGCGCAACTTCCGTCCGGAGCAGAGCTTCCGCGGCTCGTCGGAAGATACCGTCGTTACCGAGCGGTTCACCCGCGTCGCCAAAGATCAGATCGTCTATCGCTTCACCGTCGACGATCCCGCGACGTTCACGTCGTCGTTCACGGGCGAGCTGCCGTTCGTCAGCGTCGACGCGAATATCTACGAGTACGCGTGCCACGAGGGCAACTACGCGCTGCCGGGCATCCTGGCCGGTGCGCGCGAAGCGGAGAAGGCGCAGAAGCCCAAGGACGCCGAATGAAGCTGCTGCTCGCCTGGCTCGCGCTTGCGTTGTCTCTGCCCGCGACTGCGGGCGTCGTCGTGAGCCGCGAATTCGATTCGCCGGCCTTGCAGCGCAAGTGGAGCTATGCCGTCTACCTGCCCGACGGCTACGACACCTCGAAGCTGCGCTATCCCGTGCTGTATCTGCTGCACGGTCACGCCGGCGGTCTGTACGACTGGGTGAACCTCGGCCACATCCAGCAGACGGCCGACGAGATGATCGCGCACGGCGACATGCCGCCGGCAATCATCGTCATGCCGGATGCGGACTCGACCTGGTTCGTGGACCGCAAGGAGAAGATGGAGACGGCGGTGATCCAGGACTTGCTCGGCGATGTCGAGCACACGTTCCGCGCGATCGACGCGCGTAATGGCCGCCTGGTCGCGGGCCTGTCGATGGGCGGCTATGGCGCGCTGCGCTTCGTGCTCAAGTACCCGGAGATGTTCTCTGCCGCCGCGTTGCTGTCGCCGGCCATCTACGATCCCGAGCCGCCGCAGACCTCCGGCGCGCGCAGGGCCGGCGTGTTCGGCGCGCCGGACTTCGATCCGCAGGTCTGGAAGTCGCTGAACTATCCGACGCTGTGGGACGCGTTCCTGGCGAAGAAGATCGCAGTGCCGATCTACATCAACTCCGGCGACGACGACGAGCATTTCATCGAGGCCGAAGCGACCCGGCTGTACACGCTGCTGCGACGGAACGGCCAGCCGGCCGAGCTCAGGATCGTCGACGGCCCCCACAGCTGGGCAGTGTGGGCAAGCACCATTGGCGATGCCATGCGCTACATCTTCCGGTACGCCGCCCGGCCCGCCGTTGCCCCGCCGGATACGGCGAAAGATGCGCACGGCCGCAAATCGCGCTAGCCTCCACGCCGGTAAACGCCCGACGCGTCCGATGTTCCCCGGGGAACCTGCGCGCTCCGGCGCTGTTTCATGGAGTGTCCCGGCCGGGGGTCCCCCTCGGTCGATCAACTACACGAAGAGCGTGCAATGACCAAGCTGGAAAAAGAGCTCAAGCGCGAAATCAGTATCGACGACAAGCCGTACGTCGTGACCATTTCGCCGCAAGGTTTGAAGCTGACGGAGAAGGGCCGGCGCAAGGGCCAGGAGCTCAGCTGGAAGGACCTCGTGAGCGGCGACGCCGCTCTCGCCACGGCGCTGAACGCGTCGGTGGATCAGCCCAGCTCCTGAGCCGGTGCCGGGAGAGAAAGACGGGGGAAACTCAGCAGCGCAGCATGCGCTGCGCCGGGTTTCGCCCGCTCTTGCCCGCTCTCTGCTGCGCTGCTGAGTTTCCCCTGCTTTTTTCTCCCGGCACCGTTTATCCGGTCGCCGGCTCGAGCAGACTTTTGCGGCGCGCCCACAGTAGGTAGATCGCGAGGCCGACCACGTTCCAGATCAGCGCGGCTAGCATCGTCACGTGCCGCAGACTCGAGAACAGCCAGATGCAGCCGATCACCGCCACCACGCCGATGATCCAGGTGGCCGTCGAACTGAACATCCGCGGGTGCTGGGGGTGAGTCCTGCGTGTCACCATCATGCAGACCGCGACGGCGATGAACGCGATCAGCGTACCGGCGTTGGCGACGGACGCAATGTCGTCCAGCGGCACGAACGCCGCAACCAGCGCGACGACGATGCTGGTGATGAACGTCATCAGCACGGGCGTGCCGGAACGCGGATTGACGGCGCTCAGCCGCTGCGGCAGCAGACCGTCGCGCGCCATCACGAAGAAGATGCGCGACTGGCCGTACATGAAAGCCATGATGACGGTCGGCAGCGCGATCACCGCCGCCGACCCGACTACCGTCGCAGCGGCCGGATGTTTGAGAATCCGTAGCACCAGCGCCAGCGGCTCGCTGCTTGCGGCCAGTTCCGTGTACTTCGCGCCGCCGAGAGCCGCGGTGGCGACCACCATGTACAGCAGCGTGCACAGGATCATCGAGCCGACAATGCCGATCTTCAGGTCGCGCTTCGGGTTCTTGGTCTCCTCTGCCGCGGTCGAAACCGCGTCGAACCCGTAGAACGCGAAGAAGATGATCGCGGCGGCGGCCATGACACCTACCTTCTTGCCGCCGGCTATCTCCGTAGAGCCGTAGCCGAATGGCGCGAACGGTTCGAAATGGTTCGCGTCGAATGCCGGCAGCGCCAGCGCAATGAAGATCGCGAGCGCGACCAGCTTCACGCCGACGAGCACCAGGTTGACGGTGGCGCTTTCGCGCGAGCCGATGGCGAGCAGCCCGGCGACTGCCAGCGAGATGAAGATCGCCGGCACGTTGATCAGTCCACCAGGGTGCAATTGATCGTAGGGTCCGGCGAGCAATGCCTCGGGCACGCCCCAGCCCGCCGAGCGAATGACGCCGGCTGCATAGCCGGACCACCCGACAGCCACCGCGCTGCAGACGACCGTGTACTCGAGAATGAGGGTCCAGCCAACGATCCACGCCAGCAGCTCGCCGAGCGCCACATACGTGTACGTGTAGGCGCTGCCGGCCATCGGCATCATGGTTGCCATTTCGGCATACGCCAGCGCGGCCGCGGCGCAGACGACGCCGGCGATCACAAACGACAGGATGACGCCGGGCCCGGCGACGCCCGCGCCGACCCCGGTCAGCGTCAGGATGCCGGTGCCGACGATGCCGCCGACGCCGAGGCCGACCAGGTGCACCCAGCTGAGCGTCGGCTTCAGTGCGCTGTGCGTCGAGCGCGAGGTCGCCGCTTCGAAGCTCTTGGTGCGATTCCAGAAGGCCATGCACGCTCCCCTATTGTTGTCGCCTGTCTGCGGGCCGAGAACATATCATGCCCGCCAATGAGCGATGCACTTCCACGGCGGCTGATCGTGATGGCGCTCGAGCTCGAAGGGCAGGGCGTTTTCGAGCAGCGCGGTATACCGCTGCTCTACTGCGGCGTCGGCAAGGTCAATGCCACGTACGCACTCACGCGCCGCCTCGCCGACTACCGGCACGCGGGCCACGGGTTGCCGCACGTCGTGAACTTCGGCACCGCCGGCAGCCGGCGCCACGCCACCGGCACGATGCTCGAATGTCACGCGTTCGTTCAGCGTGACATGGACGTGAGCGGGCTCGGCGTGCCGCTCGGCACGACGCCGTTCGATGCCGGCGTGCCGGTGCGGCTGGAGTTTCCGCCCGTCTTTCCGCAGCTGACGCCGGCGGTGTGCGGCACCGGCGATTCGTTCGCGACGACCCAATGCGCGGTCGAGTGCGACGTCGTCGATATGGAAGGCTACGCGCTCGCCAAGGTATGCTGGCTCGAACGAACCCGCTTCACCGCAGTCAAATGGGTCACCGACGGCGCCGACTCCGCGGCCGGCGCCGACTGGCAAAGCAACCTGCATCACGCGGCCGAGCGGTTTCTGCAGCTGTACGAACACCTCGAGGAGAAGGACTCATGAATGCCCGCGCTGTCCTGCGTGCGCTCCTGTGCGCAGCCGTCCTCTGTGTGGCCACGTCCGCGTCTGCGGCTGATGACGCCGGCAGCGGCAAGCCGCTGAAGATCGGCATCATCGGCACGGGCAACATCGGCGGCGCGCTGGCGACGCATTGGGCCAAGGCGGGTCACGAGCTGGTGATCTCCTCGCGTCATCCAGAAGAGCTGCAGGACCTCGCGAAGTCGCTCGGGCCGAAGGTCCGCGTCGGCACGCCGCGCGAGGCAGCGCAGTTCGGCGACGTGATCCTGCTGTCAGTGCCGTACAAGGCGACGCCCGACATCGGGCGCGATCTGGCGAGCGAGCTCAAGGGCAAGATCCTGCTCGATACCGGCAATCCCTATCCGATGCGCGACGGAGCGATGGCTGTCGATGCGCGCAAGCGCGGCACCGGCGTGACCTCCAAGGAATTCCTGCCGAACGTGCGTCTGGTGCGCGCGTTCAACGCCATCAACGCCGGCAATCTGGCGCGGGACGGCAATCACAAGCCGGAGCGCTACGCGATCCCGCTCGCGAGCGACGACGCGGAGGCGCTGCAGGTGGCCGAGCGACTGGTGCGCGACGCGGGCTTCGATCCCGTGATCGTCGGCGGACTGGCGCGTGCGCATGAGTTCGATTGGGGAACGAAGGTGTATACCGAGATGCTGACCGCGAAGCAGCTGCGTGAGGCACTGGGACTGAAAGCGCCCTAGGAAGTCGTGCGTTGTTGCCGGGGAAAACAATAATGAAAGCGATGCACATTGCGATGGTCGGCGTGGGATTCTCGCTCGCGGGATGTGTCGCAGCGATGCGGATGCCTGAGCCCCCGGCACAGTCCAGCGCCAAATTGCGTTACGTGACGACCAGTGCGCCGGGCTATACGCAACTGTGGCGACTCGGGCAGGAAGGCTGTCCGAAGGCGGCGAAGCGTGAGCACGTGGCCGGTACCGGACCCGGCCCGTTGATCCTGGTCGATGGCAGCGAGACCTCGAAGCTGCAGATGCTGGGGACCAGCGACAAAGCCGAGAAGTACATTCGTGAGCGGCTGATTCCGGCAGACAAGCCGTTCTACTACGAGGTGAATGCGGTCCAGGTCGCTGTACAGTACGTCCCCGGGTTCAGCTGCACGAACTCCGGCGTGTTCATGCCGAAAGCGGGAGCCGAGTACGAGCTCAACTATCACGTGACCTACATGGGGCAGGAATGCTCGGTGCAGGTCACCGAACTGGTGCCGGGCGAAGGCGGAGCGGTCGCCCGCAGGCGCGTAGACACCTGGCACATCTTCTATCCGGCGCGCAACGATCGCGATTACTGCTCCGTCATACGACTATAGGTGCGAGACAGAATGGGAATGCGAATACTCGCGGCCGGCGCCGCAATGATTCTGGCCACGTCCGCGTTCGGAGCGCCCGCTGCGGCGGATCGACAGGATCCGCACCAGCTCGCGCGCGAGCTGTTCAAGCAGCTCATCGAGATCAAGACTACGGAGTCGGGCCTCGGCTCGACGCCGGCAGCCGAGGCGATGGCGCAGCGGCTGCGCGCGGGCGGCTTCGACGACGTGCAGGTCGTCGGTCCCGGCGGGCGCAAGCAGAACATGGTCGCGCGCCTCAAGGGCACCCGTCGCAAGCGCCCGGTGCTGCTGATCGGGCACCTCGACGTCGTCGAAGCGCGGCGCGAAGAGTGGACCGTCGATCCGTTCGTGTTCCTCGAGCAGGACGGCTACTTCTACGGCCGCGGCACGCAGGACATGAAAGACGGCGTCGCCGTCATGGTGACGACGCTGCTGCGCTATCGCGCCGAGGGCTATCGTCCGGACCGCGACATCATCCTGGCGCTTACTGCGGACGAGGAGGGCGGCAACGCCAATGGTGTGGACTGGCTGCTGAAGAATCGCCGCGACCTGGTCGACGCCGAGTTCGTGCTGAATCACGACGGCGGCGGCGTGACGCTGGAGAACGGTCGCGCCGTGCAGGTCGACCTGACTGCGAGCGAGAAGGTATATGCGGACTTCGGTCTCACGGTCACGAATCCCGGCGGGCACAGTTCCGCGCCGCCGCGCGAGAACGCGATCTACAGCCTCGCGCGTGCGCTCGACAGGATCTCGGCTCACGAGTTCGCCTTCGAGCTGAACAACGTCACGCGCGAGTATTTCGAGCGGGTGGCGAAGCGCAGCGACGCTGCGCATGCCGCTACGATTCGCGGCATCCTGCAGACGCCGCCGGATGCAGCGGCGCTCGCGCAAGTTGCGCAGGATCCGATCAAGAACGCGATCGTGCGTACGACCTGCGTCGCCACTCGCCTGGATGGCGGTCATGCCAACAACGCTCTGCCGCAGACCGCGCGCGCGAACGTGAACTGCCGCATCCTGCCCGGGCATTCGCCGGAAGAAGTGCGCCAGGAGCTGGTGCAGGTGGTCGCCGATCAGTCGGTGAAGGTTCAGTACTACAACTTCCTCACGGACAAGCTCGAGGACGTCGCGCCGAACGTGCGCGGCTACGCACCGCCGCCGCTGCGGCCGGACGTGGTGAAGCCGCTGGAGAAGATTGCCGCGAAGAAGTGGCCGGGCGCGCCTGTGGTGCCGAGCATGTCCGTCGGTGCATCGGACAGCATCTACACGAATGCCGCGGGCCTGCCGACGTACATGGTGAGCGGCTCGGCGCTAGCGATCGACGACTTCCGCGCCCACGGCCAGGACGAGCGCCTCGGCGTACAGTCGTTCTACGACAGCGTCGACTTCTTCTACGACTACCTGAAGGCGGTCGTGTCGTACCGGTGATGTGCCCGACTACTGCTTCGCCTTGAACGCCAGCAGCACATTTCCGGCGAGCTGGCCGAACATTCCGTATCCCGAGTTCACGAACAGGTAGCCGTTCGCGGCGGTGATCGACGCGGCGTCGATCGAGCCGCCGCGCGCCTCGACTCCGTTGATCGCTTCGAACGTGCGCGCGGTGTCGAACGTGAACAGCACCTCGCCGGTCTTCGCGTCGAACACGCGCAGGAAGCCATCGAGGCTGCCTTCCACGACTGCGCCGTCGATTACCGCCGGCGCAGCCGACAGGCCGATATTGGTCGCGCAGCTCTTCACGCGTGTCGCGCGATCGCCGGTGCAGTCGGGTTGCGCGACGAACGTCCACAGCACTTCTCCGGTGTCGACCTTCACTGCGTGCATGCCAGGTTTCTGCGACGTGCCGCCGTCCTTGGGCGGCGTAAACCCGTACGGGCGATTGATCGGCGCGAAGACGCGCTCGCCGTCGGAGGCGATGCCCCAGTGGATGCCGCCGAGCGGCGAGCCTTCGCCGAAGTCCTGGCGCCAGATCAGCTTGCCGTCGTCCGGATCGAGCCCCCACACCGTGCCGGCCTTCTGCCCGGCGATCAGGATGTCCTTACCGTCGGCGCGTTGCGCGAGGATCATGGACGCGCCGAAGTCGACGTCGCGGAACACGGTTTCCTTCGGGCAGTTGAGGCCCTTGCGATTGCGTCCGCAACCGCTCAGGAAGATGTCGTTGGCGGTCGCCTGGAACGTCCAGCGGATCGAGCCGTCCTTCAGGTCGATCGCGAGCACCGCGTCGGTGGTCGGCGCTGCCGGCTCCGAGGTCGACTCGCCCGTGCCGACGTAGAGCAGGCCGCGCTTGGCGTCGATTGCCGGCGACGACCAGATCGGCGCGCCGGACGGGCCCCACAGCATCTTGCCGTCGCCGCGATCGCGCACCGGCTTCGCGTCTTCCATCGTGTGCGCGGTCCAGATCGTCTTGCCGGTGCGCGCGTCGAGCGCCTTCACCGCGCCGTGGCTCTTGCAGCACTCGTGATCGTCGTTGCCGCCGAGCGAGATCTCGTACTGCGAGATCGGCACGTACACGCGATCCCCGTGCAGCACCGGCGTGCCGGTCGTCAGCGACAGCGGATGCAGGCCGACCGCCTCGACCCAGAGCTGCTTGCCGGTCATGGCGTCGACCATGTGCACGTTCGCGCCGAGATCGCCGAATACCAGCACCTTGCGCTTCGAGCCCGGCAGCTCGCCGTAGCCGGCGCTCGTGCGCAGCGGCACTTCGTTTTCGTAGACCCAGCGCACGCACGGCGGTCCGGCGATGTCGATCGCGAACAGCCGCGACGAGTCGGGCACCGGCAGGAACAGTGTGTTGCCGACGATCGCCGGCTGCGAGCGCATCGCGGTCGCCTTGGGGAAGGCGAACGCCCAGGCCAGCTCGAGATTGCGCAGGTCCTGCGTGCGCAGCCCCGCCTGCCCGGCGCTGAGATGGCGGTGGTTGCTCTCGTCGAAGCCGAAGCCGATGACGCTCGGCGTCGCGCTCAGGTCGAGCTTGCCGCGGCTCGCCGGGCACAGGGTCTTGGCGATCCACTCGTCGCTCGTCGCCTGGCGGCCGACGAGATAGTCGATGACGTCCGAGCGCTCCTGCGCGCTCAGCGCCGAGGCCTGCACCTGCATCTTGCCCTTGGTGAGCGCGTAGCTGATGGTCTGGTAGCGCATCGCCTTGAGCGTATCGAGCGAAGGCGAGCGCGTCGCTTCGGGATTGTTGTGGCACGCGGCGCAGACGCGATCGTAAACCGCTTTGCCCGGATGATTGGCAGCGTCCGGCGTCTCCACACCCATCGCCGCCTGCGCGGCCGCCATCGCTTGCGGATTGCCGATGGACGGCACCTTCGCAGGTTGCGCAGGCTCGGGCTGCGAACACGCGCCGAGCAGCGCAGCCGTGCCGGCCACAACTGAAAAACTGATTCTGGCTATCATGTTCTTAGTCTCCCGCCTGGTCCGCACCCTGACAAACAAAGAATTGTAGGCGATCGATACGGTAGAGTCGCCGCATGGGCGCAGCCGCATTCCTCCGTTATATCGCCATCCCGCTGCGCATGGCGCCGCTGCTGCTGATCGTCACATTCAGCCTGCTGCTGTGGTTCGCAGCCAAGTCCGGTTTCTTCGGCATCGCGCTGGGCCTGATTCTGCTGTCCTGGTTCACGAAGTATTCGTTCGTGCTGATGGATCATCTCGCCGAAGGGGTGGTCGAGCCGCCGGTGCTGTCCATCGAGATGGTCAACCCGCTCAGCGAGCAACGTCCGGCGATCATGCTGGGACTGACGATCGCGCTGTTCTATGGCTCGAACGCTGCGGGCTACTGGCTAGGCGAGCGAGGGGCGGTGGTGCTGAAGATCGCCAGTGCCGCGATCCTGCCGGCGATCGTGGCAGTGCAGGGTGCGACGGGCACGGTCGTGCAATCGCTCGATCCGCGCCGGGTGTTCGGCCTGATCTGGCGGCTGCGCGGCGACTATCTGTTGATCCTCGGCTTCATCGGCCTGGTCTGGCTGATTCTCGGCTTCGTTGTCGGCTCCGCGACCGGCGATGCATTGCCGCTGGTCCTGCGCATTGCGCTGCTGTTGTACATGTGGCTGGCGGTGTTCGCGCTGATCGGCGGTGTGCTGTACGAGCGCCGGGTCGACATCGGTCTCGACGCCGTCCACACACCGGAAGGACTCGACACCATTCCGGAGCCCCGAGAGGCGCCCGAGGAGCGGGTGCGCGCCAAGGAGATCGATCGCATCTACGCCGAATGGCGCGGCGGCGCGCACGACAATGCGTGGAAGAGCGTGCTTGCGCTCGTCAGCCAGAGCAAGGACGAGTTGGACGAGCTGCGCTGGTTGTACGCACGCGCGGCGCAGTGGCCGGACGGTCGTCTTGCCGATCGACTGGCGCGCGAGTTGTTGCCGCGCCTGCTGGCGAAGCGGGTCACCGGCGAAGCGCTCAATCTGGTGCGCGAACGCCTGCGCAAGGACGCGCGGTTCAGGCCGGCCGGCAGCGCCGATCTGTTGACCCTGGTGCACCTCGCACGCGCGGCCGGCGATCGTGCAACTGCGCGGCTGCTGCTGCGCGATTTCAGCGTGCTCTATCCCGGCGATCCGGCCCAGGCTGTCGTCGATCGATTGAACACGCAACTGCAATAGAAAAGGTTCCCCGCGCCCGCTCGCGGCGCGAATTGCGACCTGCGTCTAAGAACAGTGCGCGCCGCCGACTGAACATGCGCTCCTTCGTGCGCACCCCGCACACTTCCATGGAGCCGTCATGCGCACCTTGATCGCGTTCGTCCTGGCAGTCGTCTGTCTGCCGGCGTTGGCAGATCCGCCCGACCACGCCAAGGCGCACGGCTGGCGCAAGAAGCACGAAGGAGCGTATGTCGGCTACACCGGCAGGGAATGGGAGCACGACTACGGCATCGTCGAAGGGCGCTGCAATCGCGATGACATCGGCACCGTCGCCGGCGCCGTCATCGGCGGCGCGATCGGCTCGCAGGTCGGGGACGACTCCCACCGCGCCGTCGCGATCGTCGTCGGCTCGGTGCTCGGTGCGGTCATCGGCCGCGAGATCGGCCACGACCTCGACGAGCGCGATCGTGCGTGCGTCGGCCATTCCCTCGAGCTGATCCAGCCCGGCCAGCGCGTGCGCTGGACCAACGTTCGATCGGGCGTCGGCTACCTGCTGACGCCGGTGGCAGCTGCGACGGGAGATGCGGCCAACTGCCGCCGCTTCACGCTGAAGGCGAGCTCCGGCAGCAAAGCGCGCACCTCCGAAAAGCTGGCGTGCCGCAGCGGCGAGGGAACCTGGACGATCCAGTAGTAGACTAAGCTCCTGCACCGCCCCCCTTGCTTGCTGGAGCTGACGTGTCTCTCTACGGCCTGTTGATCTTCTCTTCGGTTTATCTGCTGGCCGTTGCGACGCCGGGTCCCGGCGTCGCGGCGGTCATCGCCCGCTCGCTGGCGCGCGGTACGCAGGGCGCGATGGCGTTCATCGCGGGCTTCCTGATCGGCGACCTGATCTGGTTCTCGGTGGCAGCGACCGGTCTGGCTGCGCTCGCGCAGACGGCGCGCCTGGTATTCGTCGTCATCAAGTACGCCGGCGCACTCTATTTGCTCTACCTCGCGTATCGCCTGTGGACCGCGCCGCCGGCGAAGGTGACCGAAGAGCAGACGCCGGTCGACGCCGGCCAGAAGCCTCTGCAGCTGTTCTTCGGCAGCCTGGCGCTGACGCTCGCGAATCCGAAAACCGCGATCTTCTTCCTCGCGCTGCTGCCGACCGTCGTGCGGCTCGAAGAGCTCACCGTCGCCGGTTTCCTCGAAATCGTTGCAGTGATCGCGGTCGTGCTGCCGCTCGTGCTCGGCGGCTACGTGCTGCTGGCCGCGCGTGCACGCAGGATTTTCAAGAGCGAGCGCGCCGTACGCGCCATCAACCGCAGCACCGGCGCCGCGATGGCCGCCGCCGCTGTCGCGGTGGCTACGCGATAAGAAGAAAATATCTCGCAAAGCCGCAAAGGCGCAAAGAAGAATCGGACTTTCCGATTCGGAATTCCGAGTCCGAATTTCGGATTTCTTCTTCGCGCCTTTGCGTCTTTGCGAGAGCTATTCCGGTTTCGGTCTCCGCTCCGCTCACTGTGGACTGCAGGCCAGTCGCTGCTCGCGACCGGGACGCAGCCGCGGATGCGGTGCGAGTCCGCTCAACAACAGCCAGCTGGGAAATTGCCTGCGCAGGGACTGCGGACCGATCAATTGCACGCGGCCTGCCTGGATCTCGCGACGCAGATCGCGAAAGCCGCGCCACGCCTCGATGAACAAGCGCAGGTCGGCGCGCACCTGCAGATCGATCTCGTAGCCGGGCGACTTCAGGCACATGTCGGTCCTGCCGTGCTCGTGCACGAGCCAGAAGCGCCGGCCGTCGGGCGGCGCGTTGCTGAACTGGAATTCGATGACAGTGCGCCCCGGCGGCATGCGTGCAACGTCGAGGTTGCGATGCATGCTCCACGCGAGGAACGCGATGTCGAGATCGTCAGCGTTCATGTCGCGGCTCCAGCGCTGTCCCCACACCGCCAGCGCATCGATGATCGGCCCCAGCTCTTTGCCGGCCGGCGTCAGCGCGCAGCTGCGCGGCAGTCCTTTCTTCGCGGGCCCGCGCTCGACGAGCCCGGCGCGCTCCAGCTCGCTCAAGCGCCGCGACAGCAGCGAAGGCGAAATCCGCGGCACGCCGCGATGGATCTCGTTGAACTGCGAGCAGCCGTCGATGAGCCGGCTGACGACCAGCAGTGTCCAGCGCTCGCACAGCAGCTCGACAGCGAGCGCGAGCGGACAGTATTGACCGTATTGATGCGCCATGACGCATTGTCCTCACGGCCGCGACGCGCGACCAGTACAGAACGGAAAGTAGTGGCACGACCGTCCGGCGCGTAGATTGCCGCCGCATGAAATCTCTCTGCAAGTGGGCCAGCGTCAAATCGGTGTGCGTGCTCGCCGTCGCAGTGCACGGTGCTGCCTGGTCGGCCGAGCAGCCCGCGAAGCGTCGCGATGCTGCGGCCGTTGTCGTCGAGTGGAACCGGCAGCTGCTCGCGGTCGCCGAAGCGGAAGACGGCTTCCTCACGCTGAAGGGTGTGCGTGCTGCGGCGATCATGCATCTGGCGATGCACGACGCCCTAAGCGCCATCCGGCACGATTACGCGCCGTATGTGTTCAAGGCCGATGCGCCGGATGCGGATTCCGCGACCGCGGCGGCACAAGCCGCGTATGAGATTGCGGTCAATCAGTATCCGAAACAGTCCGCGCAGTGGCAGGAGCTGCTCGCTCGCACGTCGATCGCAAGTGGCGCGTCCCGGGACAGTGCAGTGAAGCTGGCGAAAGCTGCGGCGGCTGCGGTCCTCGACAGTCGCAAGGGCGACAAGTGGGACCAGCAAGCCGCGTACCGCTTCCATCCGATGGGTCCGGGCGTCTACGCCGAATTCCGCGAGCACAGCGGCACGCCTGCGGGCTTCGTGTTCGGCGCCGGTTGGGCGACGGTGCAACCTTTCATGCTGTCGAGTCCGGATCAGTTCCGGGTCGGGCCGCCGCCCGCGATCGCCAGCGCCGAATACGCGCGAGCCTTCAACGAGGTGAAGGAGGTCGGCAGCTTTGCGAGCCGCACGCGCACCGCCGACCAGACGCATCTCGCGATGTGGTGGAAGGAGTTCGTGGAAAGCTCGCACAACCGCCTGGCGCGGGAGCTCGTCGCGAACGACGACCTCGAGCTGCGCCGCGCAGCGCGGCTGTTCGCGCTGCTCAACATGGCGATCTTCGACGGCTACGTGAGCGTGTTCGACAGCAAGTTCTTCTACAACCACTGGCGTCCGTACACCGCGATCCACTGGGCGGACAAGGACGGCAATCCGGCGACGGAGCTCGACGCGCAGTGGGACAACCTGCATCGACACACTTACGCATTTCCGTCGTACCCCTCGGCCCACGGCACGGTCTGCAGTGCCGCGATGACCGTGATGGCCGATACGTTCGGCGAGCAGCGCACGTTCACGATGACGACACCCGAGGTCGACAAGGCGGGCCCGATGTCCGGCAAGGTCAGAATGGAGCCGCCGACGCGCAGCTTCGCCAGCTTTCCGGCTGCGGCGCAGGAATGCGCGATGTCGCGCGTCTATCTGGGCATTCATTTCCGCTACGACTCGCTCGCCGGCAACGCGCTCGGCAACGAGGTCGGTCGTTACGCGCTCGAGAATTTCCTCAAGAAGCGGTAGGGCGGTCCTGCGGGTGCGTCTCGCGCTGGTTCGCGGCGCCTTCCTCGTCATCGCCGTGCAGCCCGAGCACGTCCAGCAGCGTATCGCGGCGCTCCGCCAAGGCGATGCCGAGCGCGGCGAGGTCGATGGTCGTGCTCTGCACTTGCGGGAACAGCTCCTGCTCTTCCTGCGCAACGTGCTCACCGATCTGGCGTGCAAGGTTGGTCACTTCGTCGCGGAATTGCGCGTGATCGGAGGTCATCGACTCGATGCGCGCGATCGATTCCTTGGCTTGCGCGTGGTCGCGCGCCGCGTCCGCCAGGAGCGGTGACTCGGAGACGTCGTCCGTCAGCGCTCTGCTGACGACCGGGTAGAACAATTCCTCTTCGATCTGCGTGTGGACGCGCAGCATCTTGCAGATGCGCCGCGCGAGCGGATCGAGCTGCTGGGGCGCGGAGCGGGCGAACTCGGCGAACAGCTCTTCGGCGAGGCGATGATCGCGGCGGAGCACGTTGAGTGCATCGGGCGTGACGTCGTCGGCGTCTGGATCGCGTATGTTCACAGCTGCTCTAAAGCATCAACCGGCGTCGACGGTTCCATTGCGACGGTGCGCTATCATGTCGAGATGAACGCACCTCGGCTCTCGAAGTATCTGCGAGGCGTCCATTGCTTCGCCTGCGAAACCAGCCACGATCCTCGCGCGTTGCTCGGCGTTTGCCAGCGCTGCGGCATGCCGCTGCGTGTGGACTATGACCTGGGTGCGATCCGCCTGAAGCTCGCTGACGTTGCGTCGCGCACGCCCACGCTGTGGCGGTATCGCGAGCTGCTGCCGCTCGAAGAGGGCGACGAGGTCTCGCTCGGCGAGGGCTTCACGCCGCTGCTCGCGCTCGGCGAGAACGTGTGGGTGAAGGACGAAGCGCGCAATCCGACCGGCTCGTTCAAGGCGCGCGGCATGGCCATGGCCGTTTCGATGGCGAAGCACCTCGGCGCAACGAAGTTCGCGGCGCCCTCGGCCGGCAATGCGGCCGGCGCCCTGGCCGCATACGGTGCGCGTGCCGGCCTGCCGGTCATCGTCGCGATGCCGCAGGACACGCCCAAGCCGTTCTTCGACGAATGTGCGCTATACGGCGCGACGATCCACCGTGTCGCGGGCACGATCGCCGACGCCGGCAAGTTCCTGCGCGAACACGGTCCGAAAGACGCCTACGACGTTTCCACGCTGCGCGAGCCGTATCGCATCGAAGGCAAGAAGACGATGGCGTACGAGCTCGTCGAGCAGCTCGGCGGTGCGGTGCCCGATGTGGTGCTATATCCGACCGGCGGCGGCACCGGCCTGGTCGGCATGTGGAAGGCATTCGACGAGATGGCTGCGCTCGGCTGGATTCCTCAGAACCAGCGGCCGCGCTTCGTGTCGGTCCAGGCGGCCGGATGCGCACCGGTTGCGAAGGCTTTCCACGAAGGTGCCGAGCGCACCGAACCGTGGCAGAACGCGCAGACGCGCGCGTATGGGCTGCGGGTTCCGTCGCCGCTGGGCGGGTTCATCTGCCTGCGCGCCTTGCGCGAAACGAACGGCACGGCGATCGCGATCGAAGAGGCGGACATGCAGCGCGCAACCCTGGATCTCGCCGCGCGGTCCGGCATCGATATCTGTCCGGAAGGCGGCGCCGCGTGGGCGGCGCTGGGTCAGCTGCGCAAGAGCGGGTTCGTCCGTCCGGCGGACAAGGTGATCGTGTTCAACACGGGCACGGGCCTGAAGTATCGATGATCAGAGCGCGGCGGCCCATCGCAGCAATCCGTTGAGGTCCAGGCCGCCGACCTGCCGCGCAACTTCGCGGCCGTTGCGGAAAGCGATCAGTGTCGGGATGCCGCGAATGCCGAAGCGGCTCGACAGCTGCGGCTCCTCGTCCGAGTTCACTTTCGCAAATCGCGCCTGGTGCCGCATGCGGCGCGCCGCTTCCTCGTAGTGCGGAGCCATCGTGCGGCACGGTCCGCACCACGGCGCCCAGAAATCGACGATCACGGGCAGGTCGCTGCGTGAGATGTGTTGCTCGAAGCTCGCGCTGCGGAGCTCCAGCGGATGATCCTCGAACAGCGCGTTGTGGCACTTCGGACAACGCGGCCCCTCATCGAAGCGCTCGCCCGGCACGCGCACGACGGAATCGCAATGGCCGCAAACCAGATTGACGGGCTCGCTCATCAACGGGAGCTTAACGCAGGCTCCGCCGGCGTCACGCGCCAGATGCGATTGCCGACGTCATCGGCGACGAGCAGCGCGCCGTGCCGGTCGATCGCGACGCCGACCGGACGCCCGAGCGCGTTCTGGTCGTCGTCGAGGAAGCCGGTCAGGATCTCTTCAGGCTTGCCGCTCGGCCGGCCGGCGGAGAACGGCACGAAGATCACGCGATAGCCGGACACCGGCTTGCGATTCCACGAGCCGTGCTGGCCGACGAACGCGCCGCCGCGATAGCGCTGCGGAAACAGAGCGCCGCGATAGAACACCAAACCGAGCGATGCCGTGTGCGCGCCGACCGCGTAATCGGGAACGATGGCTTTCGCGACCAGGTCCGGCCGCGGCGGCTGCACGCGCGCATCGACGTGATTGCCGTAGTAGCTGTACGGCCAGCCGTAGAATCCGCCGTCCCGCACCGAGGTGATGTAGTCGGGCACGAGATCGTTGCCGAGCTCGTCGCGCTCGTTGACCGCTGTCCACAGTGCGTGGCTGTCCGGCTGCCAGTCGAGGCCGTTCGGATTGCGCAGGCCGGAGGCGAACACGCGCGACGCGCCGGTCGTGCGGTCGATCTCGAGGATCGCGGCGCGCTGCTCCTCGTTCTCGATGCCGTTCTCGGCGACGTTGCTGTTCGAGCCGACAGTGGCATAGAGGTGCTTGCCGTCCTCGCTCGCGAGCAGGTTCTTGGTCCAGTGATGATTGATCGGGCCGGCCGGCAGGTCGGCGAGCTTCGTGCCCGGCCCGGCGACACTGGTGGCGCCGTCGCGATACTCGAAGCGCATGACCGCGTCGCTGTTGGCGACGTAAAAGTCGTTGCCGACCAGCGCCATGCCGAACGGCGAATGCAGATTCTGCAGGAACACGCTGCGGGTCTCGGCGCGGCCGTCGCCATCCGCGTCACGCAGCAGCGTGATGCGATTCGCGCTCGGCGTACCCGCGCCTGCATCCTTCTGGGCCTGCTTCATGAAGTAGCCCTTGATGCCTTTCTTGTCCTCCGGCCGTTCGGGTGCGTTGGTTTCGGCAACCAGCACGTCGCCGTTGGGCAGGACGTACAGCCAGCGCGGATGGTCGAGATCGGCTGCGAAACTGGCGACCGCCATCCCGGCGGCGACGGAAGGCTTGCGATCGCCACTCCAGCCTTGCGCGGGCGCGATGTTGACGAGCGGAATCGCCTTGTGGTCGGGCTGCGGCAGCACCGGGTCCGGGCCGCTGCCGGCATCTACGGGCTGCTGGCTCGGCGGGCCGGCGCAGGCCGCGAGGAGCAGGAGTGCGGGGGCATACGTCCGATGTGCTCGCATGGTGTCGTTGAGCTCGGGCTTCAGTGGGCCCGACCGCTCACCTCGAGGTCGCGATGTGTTTCGAGCCGGCTGCGCAGGTTCTGGTACTGGCGCTCGCCCATCTGCTTCGCGCGCTCCATCGCGCGATCGCGGATCTGACCGACGGTCCGGTCTTCGTACTGCGTCGAGGGAACGACGGCGCCGATCAGCGCACCGATCGCGACAGCGAGGCTGCCCAGCAGGATCGGTTGCTCCGTGACCACGGACGTCATCCGATGCTGCGCTCGGCGCGTTTGCTCCCGAGCTGCGTACAGGCGCTCGCGCGTAGCCGCGACGCGTTCCTGGAACTTGGTGCGCCCCGCGCCTGCCGACGGATAGTCTTCATCCGCGTACGATGATGCTTCGTCAGAACCCTCGTCGAGGGGTGCCGCATTGACCGTCGAGCTCTGGCGCAAGGAGGAAGCGATGAGCCAGCCGATGCCAGCGACGGTCAGCAGGATCGGCACGGGATTGCGACGCACCGTTTCGCCGATCGCGTGCGTCATGTCACCGCCGTGCTCACGCAGATACGCGAGTGAGCGATCGAGCAACTGGCTCGGCGACAGCTTGCGTTCGAGCTCGCCCAGCGTGCGATCGAGATCCGCACGGATCCGGTCGGCGGCCTGCTCGAGCTGCTCCGGGTTGCGATCGGCATTGCGGTCCGGGGGCGAAGTTGCGTTCATCAGGTTCTCCTCGCGAGCACGTCGACGTCGTGGCGCACCGAGTTGCGCGTACGGTCGATCTCAATATGCGGCGGCACCAGCTTCTTGCGGGCGCCCATCAGCAGCGCCAGACCGACGGCGCTGATGACCACGCCGACGATGAGCGCCGCCAGCCACGGGTCCATGACCTTGGCGAGAGCAAGAATGATCGCGGCGACGAGCGCCAGCGATCCCGCCAGCAGGGTCGCCACCGCGCCGATCAGCGCAGCAACGCCTGCTTTCGCGCGGGTCGTCGATGCGGAGAGTTCCGCCTTGGCGAGCGCGACTTCGTTGCGCACCAGTGCGGCAAAGTCGCCGACCAGCCGGCTCAACAGTCCTGCAGTCGATTCGCTGTTCACATCACTTCATCCGTCAGCGTGGGTGCGTCGTCCGACAGCGAGGGTTCCTCTGCCATCGACGCGTCAGCCGCGCGGCGACGCGCTGAAGCTTTCGCGAAACGCGCCAGCGCGAAACCGGCGACCAGGCCGCCGGCGATGAACAGTCCGGGATTGCGGCGCGCGAACGCACGCGTGTCGTCGACGAGGTCGTCGAGACTGCCGTCGCGCAGTCGTGTCGCAAGATTGCCGACGGTGTTGGCCAGGCGGCTGGCGAAGTCGGCAAGGGTGGGCTCGTTGTCGGCGAACTGCGCGCCGGTGCGCTCGAGTGCCTGCGCGATGCCGTCGACCCGGTCAGCGGCCGAGCGTTTGCGCTGCTCCAGTGTCTGACGGCCGTCTGCCCTGAGGCGCTGGGCGAAACCGCCGGCCGTTCGCGAGTCGGATCGGGGATTGGTTTCCATCGCGGGGCTCCCTTGAACTACCTTGGTTCAAGGGTCCAGCCCCGCCGAGAGTTCCTTTCAACTCGCGTTCGCGAGCTGCAGGTCCGGCTGCAGGATGCGGTCGAGCGGCCGCGGTCGGCCGATCGCATAGCCCTGGCCGAACTGCACGCCCAGCTCGATCAGCCGCATGCAGATCTCGGGCGTTTCCACGTACTCCGCGACCGTCTCCATGCCCATGCCGTGCGCGAGCTGCGTCACTGCGCGCACCAGCGAATGCGAGCGCTCGTTGTGCAGGATGTCGCGGATGAACGAGCCGTCGATCTTCAGCACCGAGAAGTTCAGCGCCTTCAGGTGCGCGAGCGAGGACAGGCCGGTGCCGAAGTCGTCGAGCGCGAATTTGCAGCCGAGCTCGCTGAGCCGCGCCATGAGGCGCTGCGCGTGCTCGAGGTTGCTCACGGCGGCGGTCTCGGTCAGCTCGAACGTCAGCCAGTCGCCGGGCACGCCGCTGCTGTCGATCTGTACCACCAGCCAGTCGAGGAACGTCGCGTCGCCAAGCGTCGGGCCCGACAGGTTGATCGACAGATGCATCGGCAGGAACTGCGGCTCGCGCTTGGCCGCCGCGAGCCGCGTCAGCACGTCGCTGATGACGCAGCGATCGATCTGCGGCAGCAGCTGGTAGCGCGTTGCCGACGACATGAACTGTCCGGGCAGCACCAGCCGACCCTTCTCGTCGATGAGGCGCAGCAACGTCTCGTAGCGGCGCACATCATCGGGCTGCAACAGCGACGCGATCGGCTGGCCGAAGATCTGGAAGCTGCCTTTCTCGAGCGCGGCGCGCAGCCGGCCGATGATGGCGATGTCGTCGATGCGGCGGTTGATGCTGGAATCGTGCACCTCGTACGACTCGACGCGATTGCGGCCGCGGTCCTTGGCGGCCTTGCAGGCGACTTCCGCGGCCGCCAGCGCATGATCGAAGCTGCGCTCGCCGCCGCGCACGCTCGCGGCGCCGAAGGAAATGGACAGCGGAATCGAGTCGGTGCCAATCGTCAGCGGCATGGCGTTGACGGCGTCGCGCAGCTCGTCGCCGATGACGCGGGCGCGATCCAGCGGGCACTCCGGGAAGAAGATCGTAAACCGGTCGCCGGACAGGCGGCTCAGCACCGCGTCGCGGCTCGCGAGTTGGTCCTGCAAGGCGCGCGCGACAGCGGCGATCACCTGGTCGCCGGCCTCGAAGCCGAGCAGATCGTTCACCACGTGCAGCTGGTCGATGTCACCGTACAGCACTGTCGAGGCACTCGTGGTGTTGCGCGAGCCGAGGCGCCATTCGATCAGCTTCTCGACGCCGCTGCGGGTCAGCAGGCCGGTCATCGGATCCGCCGGCAGCGAGATCACTTTCGTCAACTGGTGCGCGAGCTTGGCGACGGTGCGCGCATCATCCTTGTTGAACGCCTGCTGCTCCATGGTGCGGAAGATCAGCGCCACGCCGGCGAGCTGGCCCTTGTCGTCCGGGATCGCGACGGCAAGGAAGCGGCCGAGCAGCGGACCGTTCGCTTCGTAGCGCACGCGGTTGCTGACAACCGGCTCCGGGCCGTTGCGGCATTCGAGCAGGAAGGAGTCCGCCACGCTGTCGAGGATGTGGCGCACTTCGGCGGCATTGTCGGCGGAGCAGTGGAAGTCGAAGTGGTCGCGCGAGGGCGGCGTGAACGCAATCGCGTGACAGGGCACGCGCTGTTGCGCTTCGAACAGGAACTGCCGGATTGCCGCTGACGCTGACATGGTGACGAGCCACGGGCAGCGCGAGTAATGCAAATATGCGTGAGGCGCTGTCCGTTAAGTCAGCCTAAAACGGGATACCCGCAGCGTGCTGCGATACCGGTCGCAAAGGCCTTGACGATTCTTGTGACGCGCCGCGGCGGGCCTAGTGCGAAAGGCCTAGGCGATGTGACGCAGGTCACAGCTTTCGATGACAGGTCAATCGGCCGCCCCGCTGCGGGCCGCTCAACCCTCGATGAAGATCGTCGCCGGCTGCTCCAGCATTTCCTTCAGCGCCTGGACGATTTCCGCCGCGTCGTAGCCGTCGATGAAGCGGTGATCGAACGAGGACGAAAGATTCATCATCAGCCGCACCGCGATCTGGCCGTGCTGCACGACCGGGCGCTCGAGCGCTTTGTTGACGCCGATGATCGCGACTTCCGGCGCGTTGATGATCGGCGTGGAGACGATGCCGCCGAGCTTGCCGAGGCTCGTGATCGTGATCGTCGAGCCGGACAGCTCGCTGCGGCTCGCAGTGCCGTCGCGCGCCGCCTGCGCGACGCGGCGGATCTGCGTCGCCAGCTCGCTCAGCGACAGCGTTTCGGAGTGATGCACGACCGGCACTTTCAGGCCGTCGCCGGTCTGCGTCGCGACGCCGAGGTGCACGCCGCGATGCTGGACCAGCACGTTGCGTTCGGCATCGTAGCGCGCATTGCACTTCGGGAAGCGCTCGATGACGCGGATCAGCGCCATGCCCAGGAACGGCAGGTACGTGTAGCCCGGCGCGCCCTTCGGCAGCTTCGAGTTGAGGTGCCTGCGCAGCCGCTCCAGCTCCGTGATGTCGACTTCCTCGACATAGGCGAAGTGCGGGATGTTGCGCTTCGATTCGGCGACGCGCTGCGCGCTGACGCGGCGCACGCCGAGAATACGGATCTCCTCCGTCTCGGTGCGCGGCTGGCGAGCCGCTGTGCCGGAGCGCGCCCCCGCACCCGGCTGCTGCTGCGATTGATTGCTGATCGCAGCGTCCAGGTCCTGGCGCTGGATGCGACCGTCGCGGCCGCTGCCGACGACCGTTGCGAGATCGATGCCCGATTCCCGTGCACGACGGCGCGTCGCGGGTGACGCGAGCACGCGGCCGGTGCGCGGCGCGGCTCGCGCAGGCGGAGGCACCAGGGACAGATGCGAGCCCGCTGCCTTTTCTTTCGGCGCAGGTGCCTCCTCTTTTTTCTTCGGCGGCTCGCTCTTCTCGGCAGCCGCTGCGCCTTCCGCGGTCTCCAGCACGATGAGCTCGGCGCCGACGGCGATGTGATCGCCGGGTTGGCCGCCCAGCGACACCACGCGGCCCGCGACCGGCGAGGGCATCTCGACGACTGCCTTGTCGGTCGACATCTCGACCATCGGCTGATCTTCGTCGACGCGGTCGCCGACTTTGACGTGCCACGCGACGATCTCGGAGGAGACCGTGCCTTCGCCGAGGTCCGGCAGCTTCACCACATGGCGGCTCATGCAGCTGCCTCCATCGTTGCCTTGAGTGCTGCCGCGACGCGCGTCTGGCCGGGGAAGTATTCCCACTCGAACGCATGCGGATACGGCGTATCCCAGCCCGCGACGCGCGTGATCGGTGCCTCCAGATGCCAGAAGCATTCCTCCTGGATGATCGAGACGATCTCCGCGCCGAAGCCCGCGAAGCGCGTGGCCTCGTGCACGACCGCGCAGCGTCCGGTCTTCTTCACCGAGTTCGTGATCGCTGCTTCGTCGAGCGGCACGATGGTGCGGATGTCGATCACTTCGGCGTCGATGCCGAGCGACTCGGCGGCGGCGATGCACACGTGCACCATCGTGCCGTAGGTGATCACGGTGATCTGCTTGCCCGGGCGCACGATCTCGGCGGCGCCGATCGGCACGCGATAGTGGCCGTCGGGCACGTCGCCCTTCGGATGCGAGTTCCAGCCGATCGCCGGCTTGTGCGGGTCGCCGTCGAACGGTCCGTTGTACAGGCGCTTCGGCTCGAAGAAGATCACCGGGTCGTCGTCCTCGATCGAGGCGATCAGCAAGCCCTTGGCGTCGTACGGGTTCGAGGGCATCACGACCTTCAGGCCGCAGACGTGCGCGAAGACGGCCTCGGGGCTCTGCGAGTGCGTCTGGCCGCCGCGGATACCGCCGCCGCAGGGCGTGCGAATCGTGACCGGCGCGTTGAACTCGCCGCCGGTGCGATAGCGGATGCGCGCGAGCTCGCTGACGATCTGGTCGTAAGCCGGGTAGATGTAGTCGGCGAACTGGATCTCCGCGACCGGCCGCAGGCCGTTGATGCTCATGCCGATCGCGGTGGCGACGATGCCGCCCTCGGAGATCGGCGAGTCGAGCACGCGATGCGGGCCGTACTTGCGCTGCAGGCCCTCGGTCACGCGGAACACACCGCCGAAATAGCCGACATCCTCGCCCATCGTCACGACGCTCGCGTCCCGCGCCATCATCACGTCCATGGCGGAGTTGAGCGCCTGAATCATGTTCATCTGCGTCATTTGTCTTTCTTCTCCGCGTCCTTCTTCTGTTGCGCCAGCTCCGCCTCGAGCTGTTCGCGCTGGTGCGCGAGGTGCGGCGTCATGTCCTTGAACACGTCCTCGAACATCGTGCCGGGGTCGAGCCGCGGCCCGTCGGTCAGCGTGCCGTGCGTGATCGCTTCGCGCCATGCCGCGGCGACCTGCTCTTCGCACTGCTTCACGAGCGTCGCCTCGCGTTCCTCCGACCACTCACCGAGCGCGATCAGGTGCGATTTCAGGCGGTCGATCGGATCGCCGAGCGGCCAGGACTCGTGGTCGTCCTTCGGGCGATAGCGCGACGGATCGTCGCTGGTGGAATGCGGCGCGGCGCGATACGTGACGTGCTCGATCAGCGTCGGACCCGCGCCCATGCGCGCCCGCTCGGCCGCCCATTGCGTGACGGCGTACACCGCGAGGAAGTCGTTGCCGTCGACGCGAATGCCGGGAATCCCGTAACCGGGGCCGCGCGCGGCGAAGGACTTCAGCTCGCCGCCGGCGAAGCTCTGGAAGGTCGAGATCGCCCACTGATTGTTGACGACGTTGAGGATCACCGGCGCCCGATAGATCTGCGCGAACAGCAGCGCGTAGTGGAAGTCGGCCTCGGCCGTGCTGCCGTCGCCGAGCCACGTCGCGCAGATGTTGTCTTCGTTCTTGATCGCGGCGGCCATGGCCCAGCCGACCGCCTGCGGGAACTGCGTCGCGAGATTCCCGGAAATCGAGAACAACCGCGCTTCCTTCGAGTGATACATGACCGGCAGCTGCCGGCCTT
>DATBKP010000054.1:0-16621 GCA_036555785.1 Steroidobacteraceae bacterium | reverse complement strand
ATCGGCCCGACCGGCTGCGGCAAGACGCTGCTCGCCGAGACGCTGGCGCGGCTGTTGAACGTGCCGTTCACGATCGCGGACGCGACGACGCTGACCGAAGCCGGCTACGTCGGCGAGGACGTCGAGAACATCATCCAGAAGCTGCTGCAGAAGTGCGACTACGACGTCGAGAAGGCGCAGACCGGCATCGTCTACATCGACGAGATCGACAAGATCTCGCGCAAGTCGGACAACCCGTCGATCACGCGCGACGTTTCCGGCGAAGGCGTGCAGCAGGCGCTGCTCAAGCTGATCGAAGGCACCATCGCCTCGGTGCCGCCGCAGGGCGGCCGCAAGCATCCGCAACAGGAGTTCCTGCAGGTCGATACGACCAACATCCTGTTCATCTGCGGCGGCGCGTTCGCCGGGCTGGAGAAGATCATTCTCAACCGCACGCAGAAGACCGGCATCGGCTTCACTGCCGACGTGCGCCAGGTCAACGATCGGCCGCACGGCAGCGACGTGTTCCACGACGTCGAGCCCGAAGACCTGATCAAGTACGGCCTGATACCGGAATTCGTTGGCCGCCTGCCGGTGGTGGCGACGCTCGATGAGCTCGACGAGGCGGCGCTGGTTTCGATCCTGCTCGAGCCGAAGAACGCGCTCAGCAAGCAGTACCGCAAGCTGTTCGACATGGAAGGCGTCGAGCTCGAGTTCCGTCAGGACGCGCTCAAGGCGGTCGCGAAGAAGGCGATGCAGCGCAAGACCGGCGCGCGCGGCCTGCGCACGATTCTCGAGAACGTGCTGCTGGAGACGATGTACGAGCTGCCCGCGTTGCGAAACGTGCAGAAGGTCGTGGTCGACGAGCAGGTGATTCTCGGCGAGAGCAAGCCATACGTACTGTATGGCACCGCCGACGACGCACGGCTCGCCGCAGTGGAAGAACGCCGGCCGACGGGTAGCGATCATCACTGAGCAAATCTTGCACCGCTCCAGGTCGAAGCAGGGCGCCCTTGCGGCGCCCTTCTTCTTTCCGGCAATGAGCGCAACCCTGAATCGCGCACGAATCGGCGAAAGCCGTAGCAAACTGCGTGCCTTCGACGGTGGCAGCCCCGCGCTGCTTCCGGTATTTTCACTCAGCATTTTTTGCTGGCAGGAAACCTCGCGTGAGCACCGACGACACCCCGGAAACTGAGAGCACTGTCCCTGCCGCGCTGCCGGTGCTGCCGCTGCGCGACGTGGTGGTGTATCCGCACATGGTCATCCCGCTGTTCGTCGGCCGCGAGAAATCGATCCTCGCGCTCGACCAGGCGATGCGCTCCGGCAAGCAGATCCTGCTGGTCGCGCAGAAGCAGGCGGATGTCGATGACCCGGGCGCACAGGATCTCTACCGGCTCGGCACGATCGCCACGATCCTGCAGCTGCTCAAGCTGCCCGACGGCACGGTCAAGGTGCTGGTGGAAGGCGCCGAGCGCGCCAAGATCGAGAAGCTGCACACCGGCCAGTACTTCTCTGCGGAAGTCACGCCGTTCAAGGATGTCGAGCAGTACGACGAGCGCGAGATGGACGTGCTGGCGCGCTCCGTCACCTCGCAGTTCGAGCAGTACGTGAAGCTGAACCGCAAGGTGCCGCCGGAGGTGCTGACGGCGCTGGCCGGCATCGAGCAGCCCGGCCGTCTGGCCGACAACGTCGCGGCGCACATGTCGCTCAAGCTGGATGCCAAGCAGAAGGTCCTGGAGATCCAGGACGTGCGCAAGCGGCTCGAGCACATCCTCGCCCTGATCGAAGGCGAGATGGACGTGCTGCAGATCGAGAAGCGCATCCGCGGCCGCGTCAAGCAGCAGATGGAGAAGAGCCAGCGCGAGTACTACCTCAACGAGCAGATGAAGGCGATCCAGAAGGAGCTGGGCGAGATCGAGGACGCGCCGAACGAGCTGGCGGAGCTGGAGCAGCGCATCCAGAAAGCGGGCATGCCGAAGGAAGCGCGCGACAAGGCGATGAGCGAGCTCAACAAGCTCAAGCTCATGTCGCCGATGTCGGCCGAAGCGACCGTGGTGCGCAACTACGTCGACTGGCTGGTGAAGTGCCCGTGGAAGAAGAAGACCAAGGTGCACACCGACGTGGTCGTCGCCGAGAAAGTGCTCGATGAAGATCACTACGGCCTGGAGAAGGTGAAGGAGCGCATCGTCGAGTACCTCGCGGTCCAGCAGCGCGTGAAGACGCTGAAGGGCCCGATCCTGTGCCTGGTCGGTCCGCCGGGCGTCGGCAAGACCTCGCTCGGCCAGTCGATCGCGCGCGCCACCAATCGCAAGTTCGTGCGCATGTCGCTCGGCGGCGTGCGCGACGAAGCCGAGATCCGCGGCCACCGCCGCACCTACATCGGCTCGATGCCCGGCAAGATCATCCAGAACATGGTCAAGACCGGGTTCCACAATCCGCTGTTCCTGCTCGACGAAGTCGACAAGATGGCGATGGACTTCCGCGGCGATCCGTCCTCGGCGCTGCTCGAGGTGCTCGATCCGGAGCAGAACTCGACCTTCAACGATCACTACCTGGAAGTGGACTTCGATCTGTCCGAAGTGATGTTCGTGTGCACGGCGAACAGCCTGAACATTCCGGCGCCGCTGCTCGACCGCATGGAAGTGATCCGCCTGCCCGGGTACACCGAGGACGAGAAGAGCGCGATCGCGCAGCGCTACCTGGTGCCGAAGCAGATGAAGCAGAACGGCCTGAAGGACGACGAGCTGAAGGTGTCGGAGAACACGCTGCTGGACATCATCCGCTACTACACGCGCGAAGCCGGCGTGCGCAATCTCGAGCGCGAGATCTCGAAGATCTGCCGCAAGTCGGTCAAGCAGCTGCTGGCGAAGCAGGAGACGAAATCGATCAACGTCACGCCGCGCAACCTGAGCAAGTATCTCGGCGTGCGCCGCTTCCGTTACGGCCGCGCGGAGGAGCAGGACCACATCGGTCAGGTCACCGGCCTCGCGTGGACCGAGGTCGGCGGCGAGCTGCTGACGATCGAAGCCGCGGTCGTGGCCGGCAAGGGCAAGCTCACGCACACCGGCCAGCTCGGCGAAGTGATGCAGGAATCGATCCAGGCGGCGATGACGGTCGTGCGCAGCCGCGCGACGGTGCTCGGTCTGGAGCCGGACTTCTATCAGAAAGCGGACGTGCACATTCACGTGCCGGAAGGCGCGACGCCGAAGGACGGCCCGAGCGCCGGCATCGGCATGTGCACGGCGCTGGTCTCGGCGCTGACCAAGGTGCCGGTGCGCTCCGACGTGGCGATGACGGGCGAGATCACGCTGCGCGGTCAGGTGCTGCCGATCGGCGGCCTGAAGGAAAAGCTGCTCGCTGCGCATCGCGGCGGCATCACCACCGTGCTGATTCCGGACGACAACACCAAGGACCTCGCCGAGATTCCGCAGAACATCAAGGACAGCCTCGAGATCAAGCCGGTGAAGTGGATCGACGAGGTGTTGCAGGTGGCGCTACGTCACATGCCGGCGCCGATCGCCGGCGCTTCCGACGCGTCGCGCGGCAACGACAAGCCGCGGCCGCGGCGCGTCGCGAAGCGCGCCAGCAAGCAAGTCCGGGCTCACTGAGACACATCGACAACTGCGCCGACCCGACAGCGGATAGCTATCCGCTGTCTGGTTCTTCTGCTATAACGCGCGCCCCCAACAAGAAGGACGCGATCATGAACAAGGCCGAGTTGATCGAGGCGGTGACCACGCAGACGGGCCTGCAGAAGGCGGACGCGACGCGCGCCGTCGATGCGGTGTTCGATTCGATCACGTCGGCGCTCAAGTCGGGCGACACGGTGGCGCTGCTCGGCTTCGGCACGTTCGTCGTCAAATCCCGCGCAGCGCGTGCCGGGCGCAACCCGCAAACGGGTGCGGCCATCCAGATCGCGGCGAGCAAGGCGCCGGGCTTCAAAGCTGGCAAGGCCTTGAAGGATGCTGTAAATTAGCGCGCCTTCGACGGCGCCCGCCGGCATTCTGAAGGCGTATCAACAGGGTGCTTAGCTCAGCGGTAGAGCGTCGCCCTTACAAGGCGAATGTCGGGGGTTCGATCCCCTCAGCACCCACCAAGTCCGTGCGGTGCCGGAAGTTATCGAGGAAGCGTTTTCAAAGCGCGGAGCGGTAGTTCAGCTGGTTAGAATACCGGCCTGTCACGCCGGGGGTCGCGGGTTCGAGTCCCGTCCGCTCCGCCATTTCTTCAATCCCAAAGTGACCCCGCTCGCATGCTGCAGACCATACGCGACAAGATCACTGGCCTCATAGCGACGCTGTTCCTCGGTACCATCGCGCTCATCTTCGCCGTCTGGGGCGTCGACTTCAAAATGGGTGCGCAGAGCTTCGCGGCCAAGGTCGGCGGCGAGCGCATTGCCACCGAGACCGTGCAACGCGCCTGGCAGCAGCGCCAGTCACAGCTGCAGCAGATGCTCCGCGACGAAATCCCGCCCGAGATGGTGAAGTCGCAGCAGGCGATGGTGCTCGACCAGTTCGTGATGCAGACGCTGCTGAAGCAGCGCGCCAAGCGTTTCGGCTATCGCGTCACCGACGAGGAGCTGGCGCGGCGGGTCATGGAGCGTCCGGAGTTCCAGGTCGACGGCAAGTTCTCGCAGGACCGTTACAACGCGCTGCTGAGCACGAGCGGTCTGAGCACTACGGCGTTCGAAGCGGAGCTGCAGGAAAGTCTATTGATCGATCAGCTGCGCGACGCGGTGATCGACTCCGCGTTCGTCGTGCCCTACGAGCTCGACCGCCGCTACGCGCTGGAGAAGCAGGAGCGCGAGATCGACTACGCGCTGATCCCCGCGGCCGACTACGCGGCCAGCGCCGTCGTCACCGATGAGCAGGTGAAGAAGTGGTACGAGGAGAACAAGCAGAACTATCTGCTGCCTGAAACCGTCAACCTGCAGTACGTCGAGCTGACGCGCGCGCGCGCCGAAGCCAGCGTGGAGGTCACCGAGCAGGCGCTCAAGGATTACTACGAGCAAAGTAAAGACCGCTTCACCACGCAGGAACAGCGGCACGGGCGGCACATCCTCATCACCGTCGGCGACGGCGTCGATGACGCCGCCGCCAAGAAGAAGGCGGAAGAGCTCACCGCGAAGGCCAAAGCCGGCGCGGACTTCGCGCAGCTGGCGAAGGAGAATTCCAAGGACGCGGGCTCGGCGCAGCAGGGCGGCGATCTCGGCATGACCACCAAGGATGCGTTCGTCGGTCCGTTCGCCGATGCGCTGTTCTCGATGGCGGTCGGCGAGGTGCGCGGTCCGGTGAAGAGCGAGTTCGGCTATCACGTGATCAAGCTCGAGGAGATCCAGCCCGGCCACGTCAAGACCTTCGAGGAGGCACACGCCGAGCTCGAGGCCGACTTCCGCAAGGAGCGCTCGCAGAGCCTCTTCTACGACGAATCGCAGAAGCTCGCGGACACGGCGTTCTCCGCGCTGACCGAGCTCGACTCGGTCGCCAAGCAGCTGAACCTCGAGGTCAAGACCGTCACCGGCTTCACGCGCGAAGGCGGCGGCGATCTCGGCGCCGAGCCGTCCGTGATCGAGGCGGCCTTCAGCGACGACGTGCTGGAGCGCCGGCAGAACAGTCCGCTGCTGACCATCGGCGAGGACCGTGCGCTCGTGCTGCGCGTGACCGACCACAAGGCTGCGGAGCCGCGGCCTCTGGAAGTCGTCAGCGCGCAGATCCGCGAGCAGCTGAAGACGCAGCGCATGCGCGAAGCTGCTGCCGCACAAGGCGCCTTCGCGATGGCGCGCTTACAGAAGGGCGAGGCGTGGTCCGCAGTGACGAGCGCGCTGCACCTGGGAGCGGTCGGCAAGCGCTACCTGAGTCGCCAGGACAGCGTCGCACCGGCTGCAATCGTGCGCGCTGCATTCACGGCGCCGATCACAGAGATCTCCGAAGCGAAACCGTATTTCGGCGGCGTGACGACGGACGATGGCAACTACGCCATTTACGCAGTCACGCAGGTGCGCAACGCAGACCCGACGAAAGAAGCGGCCACGGAGCGCAGCAACCGCAAGCGGCGCGCGGAAGTGCAGAACGGCAACCAGGAGTTCAACGGCTACATCGCCGAAGCCGAACGCACCACCAAGATCATCAAGAACGACAAGCTGTTCGAGTAACGCGGTCGGCTAGCCGCCTTTCTCTTCCTCGTCGAAGGACATGCCGACGCTGCTGTAGCCGCCGTCGACGTACAGCACTTCCCCGGTGATGCCGGCTGCCAGGTCCGAGCACAGGAATGCCGCGGCATTGCCGACATCTTCGATCGTGACATTGCGGCGCAGGGGCGCGCGGCCGGCGACGTGTCCCAGCATCTTGCGAAAGCCGGCGATGCCGGCAGCCGCGAGCGTCTTGATCGGACCGGCGGAGATCGCATTGACGCGGATGCCCTTCGGACCGAGGTCCGCCGCGAGGAAGCGCACGCTGGCTTCTAGGCTCGCCTTGGCGACGCCCATCACGTTGTAGTTCGGCACCGAGCGCACCGCGCCGAGATACGACAACGTCAGCAACGCACCCGCTCGGCCGCTCAGCAACGGCTCCGCGGCTTTGGCCAGCGCGGTCAGGCTGTAGCTGGAGATGTCGTGCGCGACGCGGAAGTTCTCGCGCGTCGTCGACTCGACGAAGCCGCCGCGGATCGCATCGCTGGGTGCGAACGCAACGGCGTGCACCACGATGTCCAGGCTGTCCCATTTCCTGCCGAGCGTGGCGAACGCTGCGGCGATGCTGTCATCGCTGGCGACGTCCATCTCGAACACGGCGCTCGCGCCGAATTCCTGGGCCATCGCCGCGACGCGATCCTTGAAACGTTCCTGGTAGCTGAAAGCGAGCTCGGCGCCTTCGCGGCGCATCGCCTGCGCGATGCCGTAGGCAATCGAGCGCTCGGTCGCGAGACCGACGATCAGGGCGCGCTTGCCGGCGAGAAATCCCATGGGCTGCTCCGGGGTGGACCAGCCGCCAGTCTAGCGCAAGAACGCGGATCAGATCCCCGCGCGCCGCTCCGCCACGTACATCACCAGACGCTGACCGGGCTTGATCGTGCTGCGCGAGCTCAGGCCGTTCCAGCCGAGCAGGTCGGAGAGGCGCACGCGGAACTTGGTGGCGATGCGCGACAGCGTATCGCCCCGGCGCACCACGTAAGTCGTGGAGCGGGTGTCGATCGACTGCGAATCCGTCGACGCGAGTGTGGTCGTTCCGGGAATCGACAGCACCTGGCCGACGGCGAGCGTGTCGTCGCTCGACAGCCCGTTGCTGCTCACGATGCTCTCCATCGTCACGCCGTGCGAGCGCGCGATGCTCCACAACGTGTCGCCGCGACGCACGATGTGTTTATCGGATGTGTTACGCGGCGCGCGCTCTTCGAGCGACGCAGTCAGTGTCCTGCCCGGAGCCATGCCGGTCGGCGCTGCCGTGATCAGCAGGTCCTGGCCCGGGCGAATCAGCGTGCCGCGAATCTTGTTCGCCGTCTTGATCGCCGCGATCGACACGCCGTACTTGTCGGCGATGCCGCCGAGCGTGTCGCCTTTGCGCACGTGGTGATAAACGACGCGCACGCGCTTCTCGGGCGGCAGCGCCGCGATTGCCTCGACGAACTTCGCTTCGCGATCGACCGGCACCAGCAGCTCGTACGGACCGTCGGGATCGGTGACCCAGTGGTTGAACGCGGGATTCAGCGCGAGCAGCTCTTCCGGCGCCAGCTCGGCGAGCTCCGCCGCCACGTGCAGATCGATCTGACCCGCGACGTCGATCTGCGCGAAGTACGGCTGATTCGGAATCGGCGCGAACTCGAGGCCATGCGCCGCGGGATCGTTGACGATGCGAGTGATCGCGAGCAGCTTCGGCACGTAGGCGCGCGTCTCGCGCGGCAGCTTCAGGCTGAAGAAATCGGTCGGCTTGCCGGCCTTGCGGTTGCGCGCCACGGCGCGCTCGATGTTCGCCTCGCCGCAATTGTAGGCCGCGACTGCGAGCAGCCAGTCGCCCTCGAACTCTTCGGCGAGGAACTGCAGATAGTCGAGCGCTGCATCGGTGGCCGCGATCACGTCGCGCCGCCCGTCGTAGTACCAGTTCTGCTTCAGATCGTAGCGGCGTCCGGTGCCGGGAATGAATTGCCACAGGCCGGAAGCGCGCGCCCGCGAGTAGGCGACCGGATTGAACGCGCTCTCGACGATCGGCAGCAGCGCGAGCTCGAGCGGCATCTTGCGCGCCTCGATCTCCTTGACGATGTGGTACAGGTAGCGCTCGCCGCGCTTGAAGGTGCGATCCAGGTACTCGGGATGATTCGCGAACCACTGCTCCTCGCGGTCCACCGTCGCATGCTCGACGTCGTCGATCACGAAGCCGCTGCGAATGCGCTCGAACAGGTCGCCGACGGCCGGCGCAGCAGTCGTGCCGGCGGCGCTGCTGACCAGCGGCGGGCCGGACTCGGTCTGCGCATCGAGCGTCTCGATGGCCTCTTCGATCTGCTGCGGCCCGGAGACGCCGATGTCGGCTTCGTCGACCTTGCCGACGGCCGGGTCGAGCTCGACTTCTTCGACGAGGGCCTCGTCGTCCTGGGTATCTTCCTCTTCGGGAACGGTCGCGACCGTGCTGCAACCGGCAGTGACGAAGGCGGCCGCTGCAAGAATTGCATACAGCCCTGCCCGGGTGCTCCACGCGTCGACCATTGACCCCTCCAAAAACTTCAGCCCCGAAAGCCGTCTTTCCACTGCCGGATGACGGCAAAAACTTCTGTGGTGTTCTGTAACCCGCGGCCGGCTCTGGCTTCCGCGGCCTGCTTCACAGTCTGCTGGTCGCACCGCAGGAACGGATTCACATTCCTCTCATGCCTGATGCTCGATGGCAGCGTCGCCTCATCCTGCGCGCGCTTGCGGCTGCATTCTTCGAGATAACGCGCCGCGTCCCCGTTCTGCGGCTCGACCGCCAGCTCGAACTTGAGGTTGCTCACGGTGTATTCGTGGCCGCAATAAACCAGCGTTTCCGCGGGCAGCTGCGCGAGTTTGGCAAGCGACCCCACCATTTGTTCCGGCGTGCCCTCGAACAGGCGGCCGCAGCCGGCGCTGAACAGGGTGTCCCCGCAGAACAGCGCACCGTGCCCGACATAAGCGATGTGGCCGGCGGTGTGGCCGGGGATGTCGAGGACCGCGAATTCCAGGCCCAGCGCGTCGAGGCAGGCGCGGTCGCCCTGGCGCAGCCGCGTGGGCTCGCCGGGCAGGCGCTCGCTGCCGGGCCCGAATAACGGAATGCGCCTGTTCTGCAGCAGGGCGGCGACGCCGCCGACGTGATCAGCGTGGTGATGCGTGAGCAGGATGCCGGCGAGCGTGAGATGCCGTTCCGCCAGTGCCCGCTCGACGGGCGCCGCGTCGCCGGGATCGACCGCGACCACCTGCCTGGCGTCGCGCGGGGCGTGGATCAGCCAGATGTAATTGTCGGCAAATGCCCGAACTGGCGTGACCTGCAACATCGCGTACCCGCGCGGCCCGAGAAAGTTTTTTCCGGCCGGTATTAAACATGCGGGGGGTCGGGGCCAGCAAGCGTCAGAAGAGGCGTGAGGCGCGCTATTCTTCGCGGCATGGACGATCTCGGCCCCGACCTGCAGTCCTGGCTGCGCTCACCGCTCGGCCAGCGCGTGTATACGCTGGAGCGCAAGCTCGCGGCCGAGGCGCTCGCGCAGGTGTTCGGTTGGCAATTGCTACAGATCGGGCTGTGGGGCGACGACGATGGCCTGCTCGCGGAAGGCCGCACCCAGCGCAAGGCCGTGCTCGCCTGGCACGGGTCGCGGCCCGGCGACAGGCCGGCGGCGATCCGCTCGCGTACCGATTCCCTCGCGATCGCCTCCGACTCGGTCGACGCAGTCGTGCTGCCGCACACGCTCGAGTACGAGCCGGAACCGCACGAGATCCTGCGCGAGGTCGGCCGCATTCTCTCCGCGGAAGGTCACCTGGTCGTGCTGGGCTTCCGGCCGCTGTCGAGCTGGGGCCTGCGGCACCTGTTCGCGCGCGACGGATTCCCGCCCGGGCTCGAGCGCATGCTCGGCGAGCGGCGGCTGCGCGACTGGCTGAAGCTCCTCGGTTTCGAGATCGTCGACGCGCGGCGCTACCTGTTCACGCTGCCGCTCGGCTCGAGCGCGCCGTCGTCGCAAAGCTTCTTCGAGCGCAGCGGTCAGTACGTGTGGCCGATGTTCGCAGGCGGCTACCTGATGAAGGCACGCAAGCGCGTCTACACGCTGACGCCGGTGCGGCCGCGCTGGCGGCGGCGGCCGAAAGTCGTCGGCGGCTTGATCGAGCCGACCACACGCGGCAGCGGCTAACAGAAGAATGGCTCCGGCAGTCGAGATCTATACCGACGGCGCGTGTCGCGGCAATCCCGGTCCGGGTGGCTGGGGCGTCGTGCTGCTCTCGGGCGCGCACGAGAAGGAACTGCGCGGCGGCGAGCTGCTGACGACCAACAACCGCATGGAGCTGACCGCGGCTATTCGCGCGCTCGCGGCGTTGAAGAAGCCGTGCTCGGTCGCGCTATACACGGACTCGCAGTACGTGCGCAAAGGCATTCTCGAATGGTTGCCGCAGTGGAAGGCGCGCGACTGGCGCACCGCGGACAAGAAGCCGGTGAAGAACGTCGATCTGTGGCAGCAGCTCGAGCGCGAGATCGAGCGGCACCGGATCGAATGGCACTGGGTGAAGGGTCACGCGGGCGTGGCGGGCAACGAGCGCGCGGACCGGCTCGCCAACGAGGCCATCGACGAGCTGCTGGCAAGTGAGGCGGCCGGCCGATAGCGGTTGGAGTGAACTGCGCTTATCATCGCGACGAATGGATTTCATCGATCTCAAGACTCAGTACCAGCGCGTGCGGGAACCCATGAACCGCCGCATGCAGGCCGTGCTCGATCATGGACAGTTCATTCTCGGCGCCGAAGGCCTCGAGCTCGAGCGCAAGCTCGCCGAGTACGTCGGCGTCAAGCATTGCGTCGGCGCGTCGAGCGGCACCGACACGCTGCTGATCGCGCTCATGGCGTATGGCATCGGGCGCGGCGACGAAGTGATCACGTCGCCTTTCACCTTCATCGCGACGGGCGAAATGATCGCGCTCGCCGGCGCCAAGCCGGTCTTCGTCGACATCGACGCGCGCACCTACAACATCGATCCGCGGCTGCTCGAAGCCGCCATCACGCCGCGCACCAAGGCGATCATGCCGGTGTCGCTGTACGGACAGTGCGGCGACATGGACAGCATCAACGCCATCGCGCGCAAGCATCGCATTCCGGTCATCGAAGACGGCGCGCAGAGCTTCGGCGCGAGCTATCGCGGCAAGCGCTCGTGCGGCCTGTCGGAAGTCGGCTCGACCTCGTTCTTCCCGTCGAAGCCGCTCGGCTGTTACGGCGACGGCGGTGCGTTGTTCACCGATGACGACGCGCTCGCCAAGGTCATGCGCGAGATCCGCGTGCACGGCCAGGACCGGCGCTATCACCATCCGCGGCTCGGCATCAACGGCCGCCTCGACACGCTGCAGGCCGCGGTGCTGCTCGCGAAGCTGGAAATCTTCGACGACGAAGTCGCCGCCCGCGGCCGTATCGGCGCACGCTACAACGAGATGATCGCCGAGGCGTTCCGCGACGAGCGCGATCCCGCGCGCCGCGTGACGACGCCGTTGCTCGCTCCGGGCTGCACCAGCGTCTACGCCCAGTACACGATTGAAGTCGCGAATCGCGACAAGTTCGAGCAGGCCATGAAAACCCAGGGCATCCCGACGGCGGTGCACTATCCGATGCCGCTGCATCTGCAACCCGTGTTCGCCGATCTCGGCCTGAAGGAGGGCGCGTTCCCCGTCTCCGAAGCCGCCGGCCGGCGCGTGATCAGCCTGCCGATGCACCCCTACCTGACCGAAGCTCAGCAGGCGCGCATCGTCCAGGCGCTGCGCGCGGCGGTCTGACGGCTCATGCGCCAGGTCGTTCTCGACACCGAAACCACGGGGCTGGAGCCGGAGCTGGGACATCGCGTCATCGAGATCGGCTGCGTCGAGCTGATCAATCGCCGCAAGACCGGCCGCCGCTTTCATCGCTACCTGCGCCCGGATCGGCTGATCGATCGCGCCGCGCAGCACGTGCACGGCATCACCGACGACTTCCTCGCGCAGCAGCCGCGCTTCGCCGAGATCGTCGACGAGCTGATCGAGTTCGTCAGCGGCGCCGAGCTGGTGATTCACAATGCGGCGTTCGACATTGCATTCCTCGACGCGGAGCTGGAGCGTCTCGCCGGTCCCAAGCGCCGGATGAGCGACTTGTGCACGGTGATCGACACCTTGCCGCTCGCGCGTCAGATGCATCCCGGCCAGCGCAACAGCCTCGACGCGCTCTGCAAGCGCTACGACGTCGACAACTCGCATCGCGAGCTGCATGGCGCGCTGCTCGACGCGCAGATCCTGCTCGACGTCTACCTCGCGATGACCGGCGGCCAGACGGCGCTGGTGCTGGGCGAGGTCAGCGAGATCCACGTCAGCGTGTCGCACGAGCCGGCGGCCGCGCGGCCGCGTGGCGTGCTGCGAGTAGTGCGGGCGAGCGACGACGAGCTGGCGGCGCACGAGCGCATCCTCGCCGTGATCGACAAGATCAGCGGCGGCAGGACGGTGTGGCGCAAAGAAGTCGCCAGCGGCGCTCGCCCGACCGAGAGCGAGGAGATGCTGGGCCACGCGCCGGTACCAGTTCCTGCTTAGCGATTCTCCATGGCGCTCGCGCAAGCCTTCGCTCGCAACTTCCTCGGTCACGCGCCCGACTGGTACAAGCTGACGATCGTTGCCTTCCTGGCGGTGAACCCGCTGGTGCTGCTCGCCGGCGGCGCGGACGGCCCGCTCATCGCCGGCTGGCTGCTGCTCCTCGAATTCATCTTCACCCTGGCGATGGCGCTGCGCTGCTATCCGTTGCAGCCGGGCGGCCTGCTGGCGATCGAGGGCGTGCTGCTGGGCCTGACGACGCCGGCCTCGGTCTACGACGAGACGGCGACGGCGATGCCGGTGATCCTGCTGCTCGTGTTCATGGTCGCGGGCATCTACTTCCTGCGCGAGCTGCTGCTGTTCACGTTCACCAAGATCCTGCTCGGCATCCGCTCGCGCGTGGCGCTGGCTCTGGCGATCTGCCTGACGTCCGCGCTGCTGTCGGCGTTTCTGGATGCGCTGACGGTGATTGCGGTGCTGATCACCATCGGCGCCGGCTTCTACCAGGTGTTCCATCGCTTCGCTTCCGGCAAGAACTACGACGCCGAGCACGACGTCGGTCACGACGAGGCAGTGCAGGAGCTGCATCGCTCGGATCTCGATGCGTTCCGCGCGTTCCTGCGCGGACTGATGATGCACGCGTCCGTCGGCACTGCCCTCGGCGGCGTCATGACACAGGTGGGCGAACCGCAGAACCTGTTGATCGCCAAGCACGCCGGCTGGTCCTTCGTGGAATTCTTCCTGGCGATGGCGCCCGTCTCGCTGCCGGTGCTGGCGGTCGGTCTCGTGACCTGCGTCGTGGTGGAGAGGCTGCGCTGGTTCGGCTACGGGACGAGTCTGCCGGCGAGCGTGCGGCAGGTGCTCGCGGCGTACGATAGCGAGCAGACTCGCAAGCGCACCTCGCGCGAAGTGGCAGTGCTGGTCGTGCAAGCGCTGGCGGCGGTCCTGCTGGTGATTGCGCTCGGTTTCCATCTCGCGGAGGTCGGCATCATCGGCCTCATGGTGATCGTGCTCGCGACTGCATTTGCCGGCGTCACCGAGGAGCAGCGGCTCGGCAAGGCGTTCGAGGCGGCATTGCCTTTCACCGCGCTGCTGGTGGTGTTCTTCACGATCGTCGCGGTGCTGCACGACCAGCATCTGTTCGAGCCCGTCGTGAGCGCGGTACTGCAGCTGCAGGGAAGGGCGCAGACCGCGATGTTCTATCTGGCCAACGCCGCGCTCTCGGCAATCAGCGACAACGTGTTCGTCGCCACGATCTACATCACGGAAGTGAAGGCGGCGCTGCTCGAGGGCACGATCACGCGCGAGCAGTTCGACGCGCTGGCGATCGCCATCAACACCGGCACCAACATCCCGAGCATCGCGACGCCGAACGGCCAGGCCGCGTTCCTGTTCCTGCTGACCTCGGCGCTGGCGCCGCTCATCCGACTTTCGTACGGGCGCATGATGTGGATGGCGCTGCCCTACACCGTGACCATGACGCTGACTGGCCTTTGGGCCGTTGCGTACCTGCTGTAGGAGCGGGTACTGAGTAGGGCGCAGTGACGCAGTCTTGAGTTTTTGCCATGTCTTTGTGGCATCCTTCGCCCGCCCAAATCACCCGAAAAACGCGCTTCCCATGCCCGAATTCAGTCTGCGCAATTGCAAGGTCGGCGTCGTCGGCCTCGGCTACGTCGGCCTGCCGCTCGCCGTGGAGTTCGGCAAGCACTTCCGCACGGTCGGCTTCGACATCAAGGCCGCGCGCGTCGCCGAGCTGAAGAAGGGCCGTGACAGCACGCTCGAGGTGGAGCCGGCGGACCTGCGCGCCGCCAAGGGGCTCAGCTACACGACCGACGTGAAGGACCTGAAGCCCTGCCAGGTCTACATCGTGACCGTGCCGACGCCGATCGACGGCTACAAGCGCCCCGATCTCACACCGATCGTCCGCGCCAGCGAGCTGCTGGGCGGCGTGATCAAGAAAGGGGACGTGGTCGTGTTCGAGTCGACCGTCTACCCGGGCTGCACCGAGGAAGTCGCAGTACCGATTCTCGAGCGCCTGTCGGGCCTCACGTTCAATCGCGACTTCTTCTGCGGCTACAGCCCGGAGCGCATCAATCCGGGCGACAAGACGCATCGCCTGACGACGATCAAGAAGATCACCTCCGGCTCGACGCCGGCGGTCGCCGACTTCGTCGACTCGCTGTACGCCAGCATCGTCAAGGCGGGCACGCACAAGGCTTCGAGCATCCGCGTCGCCGAGGCGGCCAAGGTGATCGAGAACACGCAGCGCGACGTCAACATCGCGCTCATCAACGAGCTGTCGCTGATCTTCAATCGTCTCGGCATCGACACCGAGGAAGTGCTGGAGGCGGCCGGCACCAAGTGGAACTTCCTGCCGTTCCGCCCGGGGCTGGTCGGCGGTCACTGCATCGGCGTCGATCCGTACTACCTGACGCACAAGGCGCAGGAGATCGGCTATCACCCGGAGATGATCCTGGCCGGCCGGCGCATCAACGACAACATGGCGATCTACGTCGCTGAACGCGTCGCGCAGCTGATGATCCGCAAGCGCATCCACGTGAAGGGCTCACGCATCCTGATCATGGGCCTGACGTTCAAGGAGAACTGCCCGGACGTGCGCAACTCGAAAGTGGCGGACGTGGTGCGCGAGCTGGCGAAGTACGGCGCCAAAGTCGACGTCTACGACCCGTGGGTCAATGCCGCCGAAGCCGAGCACGAATACGGCATCAAGCCGATCCGCAAGCCGGCCAAGGGCCGCTACGATGCGATCGTCCTGGCCGTCGCACACAAGCAGTTTCGCGACATGGGCATCGATGCGATCCGCGGCTTTGCCCGCAAGCCGCACGTCCTGTACGACATCAAGTACGTGTTCGACGCGGACGAGGTCGACGGACGTCTCTAGCGCGCGCCCGGCGGCGCGCAAGCACGTGCGTGCGCGGCCAGGTTGGCTGTCTTCACCCGGCGAATCAGGCTTTCGAGATCTTGGGCCACTCGCGTCACCTCGGCCGGCGGCAGGGCCTCGCCAACGATCAGCTGCTGCGCGCCGGCGATCACCAGCTGCGTCTGTAGCTGTGCCAGCGCGCTGCGCGCCGCCTGCAGGCAGTGCACGAATCCGGCCCGACGCCCGCAGCCAGCGCCTTCGGCGATGCTGCTCGGTACGGACAACGCCGCCCGGCGCAGTTCCCGGACCAGCCCCGAAGGCTCGTCGCTGGGCAGGTGACGTGTCGCCGCGTAAACTTTGGCCGCCACGGCAATCGAGTGGCGCCACGCGGCCAGGTGCTGGAGTCGGGTCGTCATGATGATCGTCGTGCGGAACCGGGACCGGTAGGGTGCCGTTGAACCGCAACCCGTAAGACGCGTCCTAACTGCGAGTTCGAACAGAAAGTCCCCATGAAATTCCTCGTGACAGGTGCCGCCGGCTTCATCGGTTTTCACACGGCGCAGCTGCTGCTGGAGCGCGGCGACGAGGTCGTCGGACTCGACAATCTCAACGACTACTACGACGTGTCGTTGAAGGAAGCGCGACTCGCGCAGCTGCGGCAGCGTAAGAACTTCCGTTTCGTCAAGCTCGACCTGGCCGACCGCCCCGGCATGCAGGCGCTGTTCACCGCCGAGAGGTTCCAGCGCGTCATTCACCTCGCGGCACAGGCCGGCGTGCGCTACTCGCTGCAGAATCCGCTCGCGTACGTCGACAGCAACGTGGTTGGCTTCGCCAACGTGCTCGAGGGCTGCCGGCACACTGGCGTCGAGCATCTCGTCTATGCCTCGACCAGCTCGGTCTACGGCGCGAACACGAAGATGCCGTTCTCGGTTCATCAGAACGTCGATCATCCGTTGTCGTTCTACGCGGCGACCAAGAAAGCGAACGAGCTGATGGCGCACACCTACGCGTACCTGTATTCGCTGCCGGTGACGGG
>DATBKP010000053.1:0-25628 GCA_036555785.1 Steroidobacteraceae bacterium | reverse complement strand
GCAGCCTTCTTCTTCGCTGCCTGCTTCTTGCCAGTCTTTCTCTTCTTCATCGCCATGAATCGCTCCCTTCGTCCCAAGGTCGTTGCGGATCGTGTGGCGCTTTTCGTGCCTCGGCGCCGATTTGATTATTACACGCGGGCCAGCCCCTGATGCATGATTGCCGCCCATGAGCCACGCCCCCGACGACGTCGCGACCATCGTCGAGCGCGCCCGGGCCCTCGGCCCGCGCGAGCGCTCGGCGTACGTGCGGCATGCGTGCGGCTCGGATGAAACGCTGTTGTCGAACGTGCTGCTCGGCCTCGGCGACGACGTCTCGCAGTCCGGATTCTGGGACGAGGTCGCCGCCGGCGAGAGCGACTCGCACGATCCCGGCAGCGCGCTCGAAGGTCAGCGGCTCGGTCCCTACCGCATCCTGCGCAAGCTCGGCAGCGGCGGCATGGGCGATGTGTATCTCGCCGAGCGCGCCGACGACGAGTACCAGCAGCAGGTCGCGATCAAGCTGGTGCGCAGCGGCGTGTTCTCGCGCCAGGTGCAGGCCCGGCTGCGCACGGAGCGGCAGATCCTCGCGACGCTGCAGCACCCGAACATCGCGCGGCTGCTCGATGGCGGGCGGGCGCCGGACGGTACGCCCTACCTCGTCATGGAATACATCGACGGCGAGCCGATCGACGCCTACTGCGACCGGCGGCGGCTCGCGCCCGAGGAGCGCATCGCGCTGGTCCGCACGGTGTGCGCAGCCGTGCAGTACGCGCACCAGAACCTGATCGTCCATCGCGATCTGAAACCGAACAACATCCTCATCACGCCGCAAGGCGTGCCGAAGCTGCTCGACTTCGGTATCGCCAAGCTGCTCGACACGCGTCAGTCGGCGCAGACGCTCACCGTCACGCACGCCGAGTACCGCGTGATGACGCCGGCGCACGCGAGCCCCGAACAGGTGCGCGGCGACGTCATCACCACCGCCAGCGATATCTACGTGCTCGGCGTGCTGTTGTACGAGCTGTTGTGCGGACAGCGCCCGTTCCACCTGGTCGGCGCGAGCCTGCTGGAGATGGAGCGCATCATCTGCGAGCAGGAAGCGCCAGCGCCGAGCGAGCGGGTCGCGCGCGCCGCGCGCGAATCGCCGGAGTTGCTGGCCGGCATCGTCGCGTGCCGTTCGACGACGCCTTCGCGGCTGCAGAAGTATCTGCGCGGTGACATCGACAGCATCGTCGGCATGGCGATGCGCAAGGATGCCGAGCGGCGCTACAGCTCGGCCGAGCAGCTGGCGTCGGACCTGGAGCGTCATCTCAGCGGCAAGCCCGTGCTCGCCTCCAAGGACACCTGGTTCTATCGCACACGCAAGTTCGTCGGCCGCCACAAGCTGGCCGTCGCGGCCTCGACCGCGGCGATCGTAACGCTCGCGGTGTTCGCGACGATCACGTTCGTCCAGGCGCAGCGCATCGCGTTCGAGCGCGACGTCGCGACTGCCGAGCGCACGCGCGCGGAGCAGGTCTCGTCGTTCCTGGTCGAGCTGTTCGAGCTCTCCGATCCCTCGCGCAGCCGCGGCAACCAGGTCACGGCCCGGGAGCTGCTCGATATCGGCGCACGCCGCGTCAGCCTCGGCCTCACCGATCAGCCCGAAACGCGCGCGACGCTGCTCGGCACGATCGGCACGGTGTATCAGAGCCTCGGCCTGTATGCGGATTCCGTCGCGCTGCTCGAGCAGGGCCTGCAATCGCGCATCAGCATTCATGGTCCGCGTCATCCGGCGGTTGCCGAAGCGCTGCGCGAGCTCGGCGACGCCTTGTGCGATCGTGGCGACCTTGCACAGTGCGAAGCCCGACTCACTGCAGCGCTGCAGATGCAGCGCGAGCTGCTCGGCCCGGATTCGCTCGAGATCGTGCCGACGCTGACGGCGCAGGCGAAGCTCGCGCAACTGCGCGGCGACTCCGATACCGCGGAGAAGTTGTACGAGCGCAGCCTGGAGATGTATCGCACGCACGGCAAGGAGCGGACGACCGATGCGACTTCGGTGATGAACGAGCTCGCCGGGCTGTATTCGTATCGCGGCCAGCACGACCGCGCTGCCACCCTGTATCGTGCCGCGCTCGACATCGATCGTCAGGCGCTCGGCAACGACCATCCGCAGATCGGCATGCATCTGCAGAATCTCGCGGTCGCGCTGCACGAGCAGGGCAAGCTCGACGAAGCCGCGCCGCTGTACCAGGAGTCGATGCAGATCCTGCGGCGCGTGCTCGGCGACCATCATCCGCAGACCATCGACGCCATGGCCAACTACGGTCGCTTCCTGCAGCGACGCGGCGAGCTGGCGCGCGCCGAAGAAGTGTTGAGCGGCGTGGTCGAGCTCGATCGACAGGCGCGCGGACCGCGCCACGCCTACGTCGCGCACGATCTGGTCAATCTCGGGATGGTCCGTCTGGACACGCAGGAGCAGGCGCAGGCGGAGCAGGATTTTCGCGCCGCGCTGGACATCTACGCCGAAGCGCTGCCGGCCGATCACCCTTACGTGGCATCGGCGCTGTCCGGTCTCGGCCGCTGCATGCTCGAGCAGAACCGTCTCGCCGAAGCGGAGCAGACGCTGCGCAGGGCGAAAGAGATTGCGGCCAAGTCCTTCGCGCCCGACAGCCCGCAACTGGCGGCCGCGAACAGCTCACTGGGCCGAGTGTTGATGGCGCAGCGGCGCACGGATGAAGCAGCGCAACTGCTGCGGCAGAGCTACCCGATCCTGTTGCAAGCGCAAGGCGAGAACGCGGCAATCACCCAGCGCACCCGCGAAGCGCTCGCGCAGTTGGACGCGACGGGGCACTGAGAGAAGAGGAAGGCAGTCGCGCCAAGGCGCCAAGGGAAGAACAAAGAGCGCCAAGATGACAGGGTTCCGAGACTGAATTTCTCTTGGCGTGCTTGGCGTCTTCCTTGGCGCCCTTGGCGATACGGATTGCTTCTTCTCCCCTACAGCACGAACATCCGGTACGCCGGGTTCTCCGTCTCCTCGACGTACACGTACTTGAGCTCGCGCACGTGCAGGTCGAAGTCGACGCTCTCTTGCGGCGGCACCTGCACGCCCGCGAGCACCCGGCCGTGGTCCGAGCCGTGATTGCGGTAGTGGAACAGCGTGATGTTCCACTGCGTGCCGATCGCGTTGAGGAATTTCAGCAGCGCGCCCGGCCGCTCCGGGAACTCGAAGCGGAACAGCCGCTCATGCGCGATGCCGCGGCCATGACCGCCCACCATGTAGCGCACGTGCAGCTTGGCCATCTCGTTGTCGCTCATGTCGACCACGGGATAGCCGGCCTCGCGCAGCGAGGCGAGCAGGCCTTCCTTCTCCTTGCGGCCTTCCGCCAGCGCCAGGCCGACGAACAGCTGCGCGTCCGCGCCGTCGTTGTAGCGATAGTTGAACTCGGTGACGTTGCGCTTGCCCAGCACCTCGCAGAAGCGCAGGAAGCTGCCCTTGCGCTCCGGGATCTGCACTGCGACCAGCGCTTCGCGCTGGCCGCCGATGTCGGCCCGCTCGGCGACGTGGCGCAGCCGGTCGAAGTTCATGTTGGCACCGCAGTTGATCGCGACGAACCGGCGGTCGCGGCACTGCTCGCGCGCGACGTAGCGCTTGATGCCCGCGACCGGCAGCGCGCCGGCCGGCTCGACGATGGAGCGGTTGTCCTCGAAGATGTCCTGGATCGCCGCGCAGATCTCGTCGGTGCTCACCGTGATGACCTCGTCGACGTACTGCTGCGCCAGCCGGAACGGCTCCTCGCCGACCCGGCGCACGGCCACGCCGTCGGCGAAGATGCCTACGCGCTCCAGCGTCACGCGCTTGCGTGCCTGCAGCGAGCGGTACATCGCGTCGGCGTCCTCCGGCTCGACGCCGATCACGCGGATCTTCGGGCACAGGTACTTCACGTAGGCGCCGACGCCGGCGATCAGGCCGCCGCCGCCGACCGCGACGAAGATCGCGTCGAGCGTGTCGCCGGGGTGCTGCCGCAGGATCTCCATGCCGATCGTGCCCTGCCCCGCGATCACGTCGGGATCGTCGAACGGATGGATGAAGGTGAGCTGGCGCTCGCGCGCGACCGCCAGCGCCTGCTCGTACGCCTGGTCGTACTCGTCGCCATGCAGGATCACTTCGCCGCCGAGATCGATGACCGCCTGGACTTTGATCCGCGGCGTGGTCTGCGGCATGACGATGGTCGCGGGAATGCCGCGCCGGCGGGCCGCGAGGGCCACGCCCTGCGCGTGGTTGCCGGCCGAGGCGCAGATCACGCCGCGCCGGGCAATGGTCTCGGACAGATGCGCGATCTTGTTGTATGCGCCGCGCACTTTGAAGGAGAAGACCGGCTGCAGGTCTTCGCGCTTGAACAGCACGGCGTTGCCGAGGCGGCGGCTGAGACGCGGTGCGTCTTCGAGCGGCGACTCGATCGCGACGTCGTACACGCGCGCCTTGAGGATGCGTTCGAGATACTCGTGTGACATGCGGTGAGAAGCGGGCGATCGGAGCGACGCCGGTACGGTAACATGCACCGCCGATGACAGACACGAACACTTCGCTGACCCGCCGCGACCTGCTGGCCGCAGGCACCGGACTCGCCGCTGCGACCGCGCTGCCGACTGCCGCCGGTCAGACCGTAACGCCCGTACCGGACATGCCGACCTCGTCCCGCGAGCTCTGGCAGTGGGTGCGCACCCAGGCGATGCTCGACACCCAGGTCGCCTACCTGGATGTCGCGAGCGGCGGACCGACACTGCGCGCGGCCATGGCCGCCGAGTACCGGGCGCGCGAGGTGCAGACACTCGGACTCGCGGACGCTGCCGCGCGCTGGACCGCAGAAAGCAACCGGCTGGCCGCGCGCTTCGCGACGTTTCTCGGCTGCGAAGCCGACGAAGTGCAATTCACGCGCGGCGCCGGCGAGGCGCTCGGCCTCGCCATCGCGGGACTGGATCTCGCGCCCGGCGACGAGATCATTACGACCACGCGCGAGCATCCGGCGGCGCTCAGCCCATGGCTCGTGCAGGCGCGGCGCCGCGAAGTGATAGTGAAGCAGATCGAGCTGCCGACGCCGCTGACCGGCCCGGAGCAGCCGCTCGGCTTGTTTGCCGGCGCCGTCACCGAGCGCACCCGAGTGATCGCCTTCTCGCACGTCCAGTACGACGACGGCGCGGTGTTGCCGGTCCGCGAGCTATGCGCCTTCGCGCGTCAGAAAGGCATCGTGAGCGTGATCGATGGCGCACAGGCACTGGGCATGGTCGACTTCGCGATGCGCGATCTCGGCTGCGATCTATATGCGACGTGCTGCCACAAGTGGCTGAGCGGCAGTCACGGCACCGGTGTGCTGTACGTGCGGCGGGAAGTGCTGGACCGGCTGTGGCCTGTCGAGCCTCGCGGCCTCGACAGTGTGCCGCCGGTGTTCACGCCGACCGACGTCGAGGGCAACAGCGACGTGCCGGCGGCCCTGCACAAGCTCGGCAACATCGTGCCGTACGCGTGGCCTGCCCTGCGCGGCGTCGAAGCCGCCCTCGAATTCCAGCAGACGGTGAGTCGCTCCAAGATCGAAGCGCGCATTCGCGAGCTGGCGATCTATGCGCGCCTGCGCCTGCAGCAGCTCACGGGTATCGAGATGCTGACGCCGGCGCGGCCGGGCCTGTGGGCCGGAATCCTGACCTTGCGCGTGCCAGGGAAGCAGGCCGTCGACCTCGCGGCAACGATCGAGCGCACGCATCGCGTCCACGTCCGCGCAGTGCGCTGGCCGAACGATGCCGGCGGCGCCTTGCGCCTCTCGCCGCACGTCTTCACGACGCACGACGACATCGAGAAACTCCTGCAGGGCCTGCAGTTCGCGCTGCGCTGACATGGACCTGACCTATCTCATGCTGACCGGCAGCCTGAGCGGACTGGTGAGCGTGCTGCTCCATTCCGTCCTGGCGTCGGCGCGCACGGCCGTGCGCCCGGGATCGGCAATTCCGCCGCTGCAGGTGTCGGACGCGCTGCTTCACATGCTCTACGGCTGCGGCTTCGCGCTGTTGTTCTGGCTGAGCTGGGGACTCGCGGCTGTCGTCGACGTCTCGTGGTGGGTGCGCGGCTTGTCGTTCGGCAGCCTGTGCTGGCTGTCCTTTGCAGTACCGACCGTCGTCGGAGTCGCGTTGTCGCGGGACCTGCCGGTCGCGACGATCGCGACCGTCGCCTCGCGCTGGGCGACCACTTCCGTGATCGCCGGACTCGCTTGCGCCTGGAGCTGGGAGCGGATGGTGTGAAGAAGAAGCGGCTGAAGGCTGTAGGCCGTAGGCTGTAGCCAGAGGCCGGAAAAGAGAGTTCTTCTTCTGGCTACAGCCTACGGCCTACAGCCCACAGCCTCTCTATCTATCCAGGAATTCGCGCGCGATCGAGGTAAAGCGCTGCGGCGCGGCGCTGAGGAATCCCTGGCCGTAGTCGGCCACGTCCAGCATCGAGCCGCTCGGCAGTGCCGAGCGCACTCGCGGAGCCTGTTCCCAGAATTCGTCGCGCAGACGCAGAACCAACGCAGGCTGCTTGACCAGCGGCAGACGCTCGACGGTCGGATAGTCGATCGCCGCAGTCAGCGCGCGAGTGCCGCTGGAGCCGGCGCGCAGCCGATCGCCGAAATCCTCGGCGACCGCACCCATCGGAACGTTCGCGCCGCGACGCTGCAGCACGCGTTGCCATTCCTCGGCGACGTCGCTGCCATCTTCGCGTGTCCCCGGAGTCGTCGTGGTCTGCAGCAGGGTTGCGCGCTCCTGCGGCGAATAACACGGAGCAGCCCACAGCATCACACGCCGCACCTGCTGCGGCCGTGCGATCGCCAGCTCGGCTGTGACGAGCGCGCCAAGCTGATAGCCGAACAGATCCACGGAGCGCAGCCGCAGGCTGTCCAGGAAATCCCCGATGGCGCCCGCGAGGTCCGCGACCGACATCCTGGAGCCCGCCCCGTCCGAGCAGCCGTGACCGGGCAGGTCCGGCGCATAGATGCTGCGATCGTGGCCCAGCTCCCGCAGCATCGCTGCGAACACTCGCCCCGAGCCGCCCGCGTGATGCAGGCAGACGATCGGTACACGCTCGTCGAAACCGCCGCCGGAAGGGTATGCGGTCCACAGATGGATCTGTCCGCAACGACTCTCGGCATACGAGCGACGGACATGGACGACGGCGGGCTGCGGCAACGGCAAACGGTTGCGGTGCTTACCCTGGATCACTTCGAGCGCCCCTTGTTGTGGTCGTGAATAGTAGTCCGGGCAGTTTACGGAGCGGCACTCGCGAAGAAATGGATGTACTTCTCAGCTTGCACAGCGGACCGCCGCCGCTCGTTTACACTAACTGCGCTGCGCCGTCGACCAGGAGCGGAGGGTGGGGAATGATCGGCATGCGTTGTCATAAGCACAAACCACAGCCGCGCTCAGCGGCTCGCGCAATCCTCGCACTCGCAGCCGGACTCGCTCTCGCACCGGCAGCGCACGCTGCGCAGCCCTACACCGCCGAGGCGATGTGGCAACTGCAGCGGCTGGCAGACCCGGCGATTTCTCCCGACGGGCGCCTGGCGGTGGTGCCGGTCACGAAGTACGACATGGAGAAGAACAAGGGCGATGCCGACCTGTGGCTGGTGCCGACCAAGCCCGGCAAGGCGCGCCAGCTGACGAGCGACGCGGGCAGCGATTCGGCGCCGGCGTGGAGCCCCGACGGCGAGCTGATCGCGTTCGTTTCCAAGCGCGGCGACGACAAGCAGCCGCAGCTGTACGTGATCCCGGTGAACGGCGGCGAAGCGCGCCGCGTCACCAATGTGCCGACTGGCGTGCTCGCGCCGAAGTGGTTCCCGGATTCCAAGCGTATCGCCTTCCTGTCGCAGGTCTGGCCCGACCTGAAGAGCTGGGCGGAGATGGAGCAGCGCATGAAGGAGCGCGCCGAGCCGAAGATGAGCGCGCAGGTGTGGGACAAGGCCCCGATCAGCTACTGGGACCATTTCCTCGATCATCGCGAGACGCACGTCTACGCGATCGGCATCGATGGCGGCGATCCGCAGCCGCTCACGCTCGGCACCGGCCTGGCGCTCGAGGTCGGCGAGCCCGACGCGAACTCCTACGACATCTCGCCGGATGGCCTGGAGCTCGCGTTCGCCTCGGACACTGACACCAGCGGCGTGCAGCCGAACTTCGATGTCTTCGCGATGCCGGTCGATCGCAGCGCGCCGCCGCGCAACCTGACGGCCGACAATCCGGCGCGCGACGCCGGTCCGAAGTACAGCCCGGACGGCCGCCTGCTGGCGTTTCAGCGCCAGGTGATCCGCGACTTCTACGCGGACCGCGTGCGCCTGATGCTGTTCGACCGGCGCGCCGCCAAGGTTCGCAACCTGACGGAGGACTGGGACCGCTCGGCCGAAGGCCTGGTCTGGTCGCCCGACTCGGACGCGCTGTTCGGCTCGATCGATGACGGCGGTACGCGCCGCATCTACCGCTTCGACGTTTCCGGCGGCGTGCCGCGCGCCATTACGCGCGAGCACAGTTTCACCTCGCTGGCGGTGGCCGGCAGCGGGCCGGTGATCGTCGGGCTGCGGCAGAGCTTCACCGAGCCGCCGACGCTGGTCAGCATCATTGCGCGCACCGGCGCAGCGACCAAGCTCTCCGACTTCAACGACGCCGCGCTCGCCGATCTCACGCAAGGCCGCGCCGAGAGCGTCACTTACAAGGGCGCGAACGGCGACGACGTGCAGATGTGGATCGTCTATCCGCCGAACTTCACGCCCGACCGCAAATGGCCGCTGTACCTGTTACTGCACGGCGGCCCGCACAACGGCGTGATCGACGGCATGCAGTGGCGCTGGAACGCGCAGGTGTTCGCGAACTGGGGCTACGTTACTGCGTGGTTCAACTTCCACGGCTCGAGCGGCTTCGGCCAGGCCTGGACCGATTCGATCACCCAGGAATGGGCCGACCTGCCGTACCAGGACACGATCAAGGCGACCGAGTGGTTTCGCGCGCAACCGTGGCTCGACGCGGAGCGCATGGCGGCGGGCGGCGGCAGCTTCGGCGGCTACCTGGCCGCGACGATTCTCGGCCGGCCGCACCCGTTCAAGACGCTGGTAGTGCACGCGGGCGTCTACGACAGCTACACGCAATACGCGACCGACTTCGGCGCATCGAAGAAGCGTTACGGCGAATTCTGGGAAGACCTGGAGCGCTTCAACCGCAACTCGCCGCACCTCAATGCCGCGAACTTCAACACGCCGACGCTGGTGATCCACGGCCAGCTCGATCGCCGCGTGCCGGTGAATCACGGCATCGAGCTGTTCAACACGCTGCAGAACCGCGGCGTGCCGAGCAAGTTCGTGTACTTCCCGGACGAGAATCACTGGGTGCTGAAGCCGCAGAACTCGGTGTTCTGGTACGAGACCAAGCGCCAGTGGCTCGCGCAGTACGTAAAGCCCGGGCCGGTCGATACAGCCACGGCAGCCGCTCCGACCGCACAATCCGCCGAATGAAGGGGACGCCATGAACCGACGTGATTTGATGAGACTCGGAACCGCAGCTGCTGCCGGACTGCTGCTGCAGACACGCGCGTCCGCGCAGGACTCGAAGCCGAAGTCCCTCAAGGTGCTCATCTTCGGCGGCACTGGCTTCATCGGGCCGCACTTCGTGCGCGAGCTGCGCGACGGCGGACACAAGCTCACGCTGTTCAACCGCGGCAAGCGCAATCCCGGACTGTTCCCGGACGTCGAGACGCTCATCGGCGATCGCAACGTCGCAGGCTCCGCCGATCTGCTGAAGGGCCGCGAGTGGGACGTGGTGATCGACGACTCCGGCTACTTCCCGCGGCAGGTCAAAGCGAGCACCGAGGTCCTGAAGGACCACGTGCAGCACTACATATATGTTTCCAGCATCTCCGCGTACGCGGACCTGACGCCGCCCGGCATCGACGAGGACTACAAGCTCGCGCCGCTCGACGACCCGGACGCCAAGGAGATCACCGAGAAGAATTACGGCGGGCTCAAGGCGGCCTGCGAGCAGATCGTCGAGCAGACCTTCGGTGCGCGCCAGGCCGTGATCCGGCCGACGTACATCGTCGGGCCTGGCGACCACACGGATCGCTTCACCTATTGGCCGTGGCGTGTCGCGCGCGGCGGCGTGATGTTCGTGCCCGGCGCGCCGCAAGATCCGATGCAGTTCATCGACGTGCGCGATCTCGCGGAGTTCACGCGCCACTGCGTCGAGCAGTGCATCGCAGGCCGCTACAACCTGTGCAATCCGGCGGGCGCGGTCACGATGGGCGAGCTGCTCGAGACCAGCAAGCGCGTGACCAAAGCCAACACCACTTTCCGCTGGGCGCCGCTGAAGTTTCTGGAAGAGAACAAGCTGCTGGAGAGCGGCGAGCTGACGACCTGGTCGCCGCCGACCGGCGAATACGCCGGCGCGTCGCTGGTGAGCTCGGCGCGCGCGGTCGCCAAGGGTCTGCGCTTCCGCAGTGTCGAAACGACCGTGCGCGATTTGCTGGCTTGGCACGAGCAGCGGCCTGCGGACCAGAAGCAGAAGCTGCGCGCCGGCCTTACGCCGGAGCGCGAAGCGGAGCTGTTGAAAAAACTGCCGGCGTAGGCAGACAGCAAGAGTTTGGAGTGGACTCGCGCGCGCGAGGGGGTGAGGATAGAGGCCGGTCGAACGGTGGAGTGAATTATGTCCACTCAGCTCACGCGCATCCTTTCTCCCAACTTCGCGTTCGCGCTCGCCGCTGCGTTCGCACTCGCCGCTTGCAATCGCGGCGAAGCACCGAAGTCGGAGTCCGCAGCGTCAGCTGCGAACGCTGCGAACGCGAGCGCCGAGCTCGCGTGGGCGCGCGCAGCGCTCGAGCGCAATCCCGACCTCGAAGTCGTCGCGACCGATCCGCAGACGGGGGTCGTTACAGTCAAACGCCGCAGCACGGGAGACGTCGAAACGGTCAAGGCGAACGAGCTGGCCGCAGCATCGCCTTCGCAGTTGAAGACCCTGAACGTGCAGCCCGCGCCGTCGCCGGAGCCGGAGCCCGCGCCGTCGCAGAATGAATCAGCAACCGGCCCGCAGCAGAATGCGCAAGCAACTGCGCCGGATCGCGGCGAAGGCAACGCGCCGGTGGCCGGCGCAATTCCGAGCGGCTACACGGTCGAGCGCGCCAATGGTCAGATTCGCGTCAGCGGTCCGGGCGTGAGCATCGTGAGCTCGGGCGCGAACGCCTCCGCCGGCAATCAGGCGGGCACCGGTCGTCGCGCGGTCGATCCGTTCATCTGCGAAGGACGCCGCACGCTGCAACTCGACAATCGCGACATCTACGTCGAGGGCGACGCGATCACCGTGCGCGACGGCTGCGAGCTGTTCCTCACCAACAGTCACATCGTCGCGTCGGGCACGGGCATCGTCGTGCAGGACGGCACGGTGCACATCTCGAACAGTCACGTCGAAGGCGGCAACGCCTCGTTCCAGGCCGATGATCGCGCGAAGCTGTACGTGCGCAGCTCCACGTTCCAGGGCGTGCCGCGCCGAGCCGAGCTCGCAATGGTGCAGGATCAGGGCGGCAACAAGTGGCGCTGAGCGGCTAGGCAGGTCCCAGCGGCTTCGCTGCGCTGAGCTCGAACACGTCCACGCCTTGCTGGTGCCGGAACATGCGCCGGCCGAGATCGGGGAAATCGGCGATGTCGAGCTCGCGGCTCTCGCCGCCCATCAGGTAGAGCAGCTCGCGCTCGAACGGGTTGCGCAGCGAGTGCGCGACGCCGGGCGCCGGGAACGCCATGAAGTCGCCGGCTGCAACTTCGTACTCCGCGCCGTCGATGCGCGCGATGCCGCGGCCTTCGAGGATGTAGACCCACTCCTCTTCCTCCCAGTGCGAGTGATACGGAAATGCTTCCTTGCCGGGCGGGATGCGCCCCAGGTTTACCCCGAGGCGCTTCAGCCCGGTCGCCTTCGCCATCTGGTAGCCGGTGACCAGCGAGTTGGCGCTCCACGGGTGCGAGAAGGTCTGCGAGCGCGCGACGATGTCGGCAGCGCGCAATAGATACAGGTTCGGTCGGTCCATGGGGTGAGCTCGGCGATGTGCGACTGCCGCGGAGCTTGCGCGGTCCGTGCGCCCTCGGCAACCTTCGCGCATGAACCGCTGGCGCATAGTCGGGCTCATCGTGCTCGCGCTGCTCGCGGCGTCGCTGCTGGTGTGGTGGCTGAAGCCCGCCCCGACGCCGGTCACGCCCGTGCAACCGCCGGCGCGCGAAGTCTTCCACAGCTCGAAACCGCTCGGCGTGGAAGTCGTAGCGTCGCAGCCGCCGGCCGAGACCGCGTGGCTCAACTACGAGCTGCGACACTTGCTCATCGGCGGGCGCATGCGCGTCGCCGCCGTCGATGACGCTGCCGGCACGTTCACTCTGCGCGTGACGCTCAACGCGGATGCAAATGAAGCCACGCTGGCTTTGGTTGCGCCCGACGGCGTCGTCGAACGACAGGAGCAGGTGCAACTGCCGACCGACAGTCGTCTGGCGACGATCGGCGCGCTCGCGCAGCGCCTGCCGCAGTTTCTCGGCGCGCAACCCGCCGGCTCACCGAACTGGGTCGGACTGCTCGGCACCGACGATGCAAAGGCGTACGACGCGTACCTCGCCGACGCCCTCGATCTGCTAGGCCCCAACAGCCAGGGCCTCACTCTTCCAGCCGTGCCGCAGACCACGCATGCCGTCGAACGACTCGAATCGCTCGCGCGGCATCAGCCGCATTTCACGCGCGCGCGCGCGGCGCTCGCGCTCGGCTACCTCAGTCTCGGCGGACAGGATCAGGCCTCGCTCGCACAGCTGGCGAAAACGAGCGCCGAACGCGCGTTGGCTGCGGACGAAGGAATTGCGGAAGCGCACGCCGCGCTCGGACTGGTTCACCTGCGCAGCGGCGACTGGACTGCGGCGCGCGAACAGTTCGATCGTGCACTCGCACTGGACGCCAACAGTGCAGCCGCGCTCGAAGGATCGGGCTGTCTACTCGCGGACGCTGGACGCTACGCAGCCGCGCGACCGCTGCTCGAGCATGCAGTCCGCTTGCAGCCACGAAATGTCGGCGCACTCGAATGCCGCGCTTATCTCGATGCCGGACAAGTCAAAGTGAAACCCGAGCCCGAGCACAGCGACAAGCCTCCGGGCGCCGTGGCCCGCGTGGAGGCGCTCGCTTCGATCCTCGGAGGCGACGTCGAGAGCGCGCAACGCGCGCTGCGCGACTCATCGAGCGACGAAGACTTTCGCGAATGGGCCGAGCCGCTGCTGCAGGCCGTGACGGATCGCGCGCGCGTGCCGGATGCGTTGCAGTCGATCACGCGCGCTGCGAGCGAGAAGCGCATCGACCCGGCGACGGAGATCCTTTGCGGCGTTGCGTTGCGCCGCGCGGAATTCGTGTTCAACCGCATGGCGCGCTTGCAGCGCGAGCATGAACCGGTGCCGTTGCGGATGCTCTGGCTGCCGCAGACCGCCTTCCTGCGCCACCACGCGCGCTTCGAGCAAATCGTCGGCACCGCCGGCCTGCCCTCCTTCTGGCAGGAATACGGCACGCCGGACACGTGCATCGCCGAGCCCAAGACCTACGGCTGCAAGACGCGGACGACCGGCGCCCAGGCGCAGGCGCGCGAGCCCTGACCGCAGAGCGGTCCGGTCCGACAGTCCGACATTCCTTCACTCTCCCCGCTGCGGTCACGGGCGCGCAGTTGCGCCTATAATGCCCGCCCGCCGAGCACACCGCGTTTTCGAATTTTTCCCGAGCGCTTTTTAGCGACGTTATTTTTTAGGGGGATAGAGATGGGGGCCATCAATGCCGTAACGGACCTCGCAACCGAAGGCGAGATCGCCGTACTGACCGTCAATTCGCCGCCCGTGAACGCGCTCTCGCAGCAGGTGCGCGACGGCATCGTCAAAGGCATGCAGCAAGCCGTCGGCAACGCCGCCGTCAAAGCGATCGTGCTGATCTGCGACGGCCGGACGTTCATCGCCGGTGCCGACATCACCGAGTTCGGCAAGCCGCCGCAGGCGCCCAGCCTGCACGACGTGTGCGACACCATCGAGAATTCCAGCAAGCCCGTGGTCGCGGCGATTCACGGCACCGCTCTCGGCGGCGGCCTCGAGACTGCGCTGTGCTGCCACTATCGCGTCGCCGTGCCGTCGGCGAAGTGCGGCTTGCCCGAAGTGCATCTCGGCCTGCTGCCCGGCGCGGGCGGCACGCAGCGCTTGCCGCGTATCGTCGGTCCGGAACAGGCGTTGCAGATGGTCACTTCGGGCGCGCATGTCGATGCGAAGACCTGTCTCGCTGCAGGCCTGCTCGATGAGATCGTGCCGGAAGGCGAGCTGCGCGCCGGCGCTCTCGCCTTCGCCAAGAAGGTGATCGCGGAGCAGCGGCCGCTGCGCAAAGTGCGCGAGATGAACGAGAAGGTGGCAGCCGCGCGCGGCAAGCCGGAGATCTTCGCCGAGTTCCGCAAGGCCAACGCGCGCAAGTTCCGCGGCTTCCTCGCGCCCGAGTACAACATCCGCTGCATCGAAGCGGCCGTGAACCTGCCGTTCGAGCAAGGCATCGCGACCGAGCGCAAGCTGTTCATGGAGCTGATGACCGGCGTGCAGTCGGCCGCGCAGCGCTACGTGTTCTTTGCCGAGCGCCAGGTGTGGAAAGTGCCGGACGTGCCGGACGACACTGCGATCATCCCGGTCAAGAAAGTCGGCATCATCGGTGCGGGCACGATGGGCGGCGGCATCGCCATGAACTTCGCGAACATCGGCGTGCCCGTGACGCTGGTCGAGGCGAAGCAGGATGCGCTCGATCGCGGCTTCGGCGTGATCCGCAAGAACTACGAGACCACTGCGAAGCGCGGCAAGCTCAAGCCCGAGGACGTCGACAAGCGCATGGCGCTGCTGACCGGCACGCTGCAGCTCGAGTCGCTCGCCGACTGCGACCTGGTCATCGAGGCCGTGTTCGAGAACATGGACGTCAAGAAAGAGGTGTTCGGCAAACTCGACCGCATCGTCAAGCAGGGCGCGATCCTCGCGACCAACACCTCGGGCCTCGACGTCAACGAGATCGCGAGCGTCACCCAGCGTCCCGAAGCGGTCATCGGCCTGCACTTCTTCTCTCCAGCGAACGTGATGCGCCTGCTGGAAATCGTGCGCGCGCAGAAGACCGCCAAGCCGGTCATCGCCACGTCCATGCAGCTGGCGAAGAAGATCGGCAAGATCGCCGCGCTGGTCGGCGTGTGCCCGGGCTTCGTCGGCAACCGCATCCTGTACGCGCGCCAGGCGCAAGCGCAGGCGATGCTGATGGAAGGCGCGATGCCGTGGGACGTCGACAAGGTGCTGTACGACTTCGGCCTGCCGATGGGTCCGTTCGCCATGTCCGATCTCGCGGGTCTCGACATCGGCTGGAGCAAGGAGAAGTCGCAGAGCTCGACCGTGCGCGAAGTGTTGTGCGAGATGGATCGGCGCGGCCAGAAGACCGGCGCCGGCTTCTACGATTACGACGCCGAGCGCAACGCCAGGCCCTCGCCCGTCACCGAAAAGATCATCAAGGACTTCATGGCCCGAAATACATCAATGACCGGCGCCACGGCGCGCAAGATTTCCGACCAGGAGATCCTCGAGCGCTGCGTCTACCCGATGATCAACGAGGGCGCGAAGATTCTCGAGGAGAAGATCGCGATCCGGCCCTCCGACATCGACATCGTGTGGATCAACGGCTACGGCTGGCCGGTGTACCGCGGCGGCCCGATGTTCTACGGCGATACCGTGGGCTTGAAAAACGTGGTCGCGAAACTCAAGGAGTACGGGCCGAAGCTCGGCGCCGGCTTCAAGCTGTCGCCGCTGCTGGAGCAGATGGCGGCGGACGGCAAACGTTTTCAGGATCTGAAGTAGGTCGGGCTGCAGCCCGACATCTTTGACCGGGGTATCTCATGCGTGAAGCAGTCATCGTCTCCACCGCGCGCACGCCGATCGGCAAGGCCTATCGGGGCGCATTCAACAACACTCAGGGCCAGGAACTGATCGGCCATGCTCTGGCGCAGGCCGTAAAGCGGGCTGGCATCCAGCCCGCCGAAATCGAGGACATCGTGGTCGGCTGCGCCATGCAGCAGGGCTCGACCGGCGGCAACGTCGCGCGCCAGGGCCTGCTGCGCGCCGGGTTTCCGGTGACGGTGCCCGGCATGTCGATCGACCGGCAGTGCTCGTCCGGCCTGATGGCGATCGCGACCGCCGCGAAACAGATCGTCGACGACGGCATGCAGGTCACGATCGGCGCCGGCGTCGAGTCGATCTCGCTGGTGCAGAACGACAAGATGAATCGCTTCCGCGCCGCCGATCCGTGGCTGGTGAAGAACCTGCCGCAGATCTACATGACGATGATCGAGACCGCTGAGATCGTCGCCGAGCGCTACGGCGTGAGCCGCGAGGCGCAGGATCAGTACTCGCTGCAGTCGCAGCAGCGCACCGCGACGGCGCAGGCCGAAGGGCGCTACGACGCCGAGATCGCGCCGCTCACTTCGCTGATGACCGTCACCGACAAGGAGACCGGCGCGACTTCCGAAAAAGAAGTCACGCTCAAGCTCGACGAAGGCAACCGGCCGAAGACCACGCTCGCCGACCTGCAGGCGCTGCAACCGGTGTTCAAGAACGGCCAGCGCATCAAGGAAGGGCGCTTCATCACCGCCGGCAACGCCTCGCAGCTTTCGGACGGCGCCGCGGCGTCGCTGCTGATGGAAGCGAAGGAAGCGCAGAAGCGCGGGCTCAAGCCGCTCGGCGCCTATCGCGGCATGATGGTCGCGGCGTGCGATCCGGACGAGATGGGCATCGGCCCGGTGTTCGCGGTGCCGAAGCTCCTGAAGAAGCACGGCCTGTCGATGGATGACATCGGCATCTGGGAGCTCAACGAAGCGTTCGCCAGCCAGGTGCTCTACATCCGCGACAAGCTCGGCATTCCCAACGACAGGCTCAACGTCTCGGGCGGCGCGATCTCGATCGGCCACCCGTACGGCATGTCCGGCGCGCGCATGACCGGCCACCTGCTGATCGAAGGCAAGCGGCGCGGCGCGAAATACGGCGTCGTCACGATGTGCGTCGGCGGCGGCATGGGCGCAGCGGGATTGTTCGAAATCTTCTAAAGGCATGACTGCCACACCGCAAACGGCAGCGCGCGGCATCCGCGCGACTGCCCGCTATGCACGCAAGAAGGAAGCGATCGTCGCCGCGGCCAGCGACATCCTGAACCACCAGGGCGTGAAGGGCATGACGCTCGCCGGCGTGGCGAGCCGGGTCGGGCTCATCACCACCAGCGTCACTTACTACTTCAAGAAGAAGGAAGACCTCGCCGTCGCCTGTTTCCTGGACGGCATCGCGAGATTCGACGAGCTGGCCACGGACGCCCTGCGAGCGCATGGGCCGCACGCGCGCGTGCATCGCCTGCTCGAAGCCTGGCTCGATCTGCGACGTCGCATCGCCGCCGGCGACGCGCCCGCCATCGCCGTGTTCAATGACATCCGCGCGTTGCAGAAGCCGCAGCGCGGCGTCGTGCTGCAGGCCTACATGCGCTTCTTCCACAAGGTTCGCGAGATCTTCGTCGCGCCGGAGCTCGCCTTGCTCGACGCGCAGTCCCGCACGGCACGCGCACAGATTCTCACCGAGCAGCTCTTCTGGGCGGTCGCCTGGCTGCCGCGCTATGACCTGGAGGACTACGACCGCATCCGCGAGCGCATGTACGACATCTTCGTGCACGGGCTCGCGGCGCGTGGCCGCAATTGGCAGCCGCAACCGTTGTCGCTCGACACCGTGCTGGATTCTTCGTCGCAGGAGCTGGCGCCGCGCGAGACGTTCCTGATCGCGGCCACGCGCCTCATCAACGAGCAGGGCTACCGCGGCGCTTCCGTGGAGAAGATCTCCTCGCGCCTGAACGTGACCAAGGGCTCGTTCTACCACCATCATGAAGCGAAAGACGACCTGGTGGTGGACTGCTTCAAACGCAGCTTCGAGGTCATGCGCCGCGTGCAACGCGCAGTCGGCGGCGGCGAGCAGGACGAGCTGGTGAAGCTCGCGACCGCGGCCTCTGCGCTCGTCGACTACCAGCTGTCCGGACGCGGACCGCTGCTGCGGACCTCGGCGCTGACGGCGTTGCCGGAGCCGATCTGTTTGCAGATGGTCGAGGCCTCCAACCGGGTCAGCGACCGCTTCGCCTCGCTGATCGCCGACGGTATCGCGTCCGGCTCCGTGCGCGCCGTCGATCCGTACATCGCGGCGCAGATGCTGACCGCTACCTTGAACGCGTCGGCGGAGATTCGCTGGTGGATCCCCGACGTCGATCGTGCGCAGGCGCCGGCGCTGTACGCGAAGCCGGTGCTGACGGGAATATTTTCAACGTGACGAGGTGATGAACGTGATGAGGTGATGGCGTTGCATCACGTTCATCACCTCCATCACTCTATCACCTTGCTCCCACTATCCTCGCTGTCGCCGTCGCAGTAGCGACCAGCTCGCCCTGCTGCGTCCGCAACTCCCCCGCCAGAAATGCAATAGTGCCGCCGCGCGCGACGACGCGGCCCTCGCCGATGAGCGCGCCGAGCGGCGCCGGGCGGATGAAATTCACCTTGAGCTCGATGGTCGGCGCGAAATGACCGGGCGGCAGCGTGCAGACGAGCGCCGGGCCGAGCGTATCGTCGAGCATCGCCGCGACGAACCCGCCCTGCACGACGCCCATCGGGTTGACGAACTGCGGCTTCGCCTCGAACTGCACGCGGATGGTGCCGCGCTCCGGATCGATCTCCAGCAGCTTGAAGCCGAGCGTCACCGCCGCGGGCGGCGGCGGCTTGCGCCCTTGCATGACGTCCCAGAACGGGCCTTCCCGCGGGCCGCTCATCAGAACATTTCCGAAGCGTCGGGCGGACGGATTGCGCTCGCGTGCCGCGTGGCGATGTGCTCGCCGGTGATCATCTCGTCGTAGGCCTGGCCGGGTCCGACCATCGGATAGACGCCCGCGTCGGGATCGATGATCACTTCCAGGAACGCCGGGCCGCGGAACGCGACGAACTCGGTGATGACGCGCGGCAGGTCCTCCTTGCGCTCGAGCCGTACGGCATAGCGGAAGCCGTCGGCCTGCGCGGCCTTGACGAAGTCTTTCTTGTGCAGCGACTTGTCGCTCGCCGAGAGGCGGCCCTTGAAGAACAGCTTCTGCCACTGCTTGACCATGCCGTCGCCGAAGTTGTTGAGCACCACGATCTTCACCGGCAGCTCGTAGGTGGTGACGGTTTCGAGCTCGCCGAGATTCATGCGGATGCTGGCGTCGCCGTCGATGTCGATCACGAGCTTGTCGGGATGCGCCACCTGCGCGCCGATCGCGGCCGGCAGGCCGAAGCCCATCGTGCCCATGCTGCCCGAGGTCAGCCACAGCCGCGGCGCGCGGAAGTCGAAGTACTGGGCCGCCCACATCTGGTGCTGGCCGACGCCGGTGGTGATGATCGCCTCGCCGCGCGTCAGCTTGTTGATCTCTTCGATGACGTGATACGGCTGGATCAGCGGGCTGCCGCGATCGTAGTTCATCGGATGCGCGCGCTTCAGCTCCGCGCAGTGCGCGTGCCACGCCGACCAATCGCGCTTGAAGCCGCTGCGCCGTCCGTAGGCGAGCAGCGCGCGCAGCGCCTCCGGCAGCATGCCGATGTGACTCCAGCTCACCGGCTTGACCTTGTTGATCTCCGAGGCGTCGATGTCGATCTGCGCGATGCGGCGTGCGTTCGGCGCGAACTTCGGCGGATTGCCGGCGACGCGGTCGTCGAAGCGCGCGCCGAGCGTGAACAGGAAATCGCAATCGTCGACGGCGTAGTTGGCAAAAGCGGCGCCGTGCATGCCGAGCATGCTCATCGACAGCGGCTGCGTGGTGTCGAACGCGCCGAGCCCCATCAGGGTCGTAACCACCGGCACGCCGAATTCGAGCGCGAACTCGCGCAGCGCGGTTGCGCCGTCGGAACGGACCACGCCGCCGCCCGCATAGATGAGCGGCCGGCGCGCCTCGCCGAGCATTGCGAAGAACTCGGCGCACTGCGCGTCTGCGACGACGCTGCGCATCAGCCGGTTCATGCGATGGCGATAGCCGCTCACCGGCAGGCGGCCCGAGCCGTGGAACTCGCCGCGCCAGTTCTGCACATCCTTCGGGATGTCGATGACGACGGGCCCGGGGCGTCCGGTGCGCGCGATCTCGAACGCAGTGCGCAGCGTAGCTTCGAGCCTGGATGGGTCGGTGACCAGGAATACGTGCTTGGCGACCGAGCCCATGATGCTGGCGACCGGTGCTTCCTGGAACGCGTCGCTGCCGATCGCGGCCGTCGGCACCTGGCCGCAGATCACCACGATCGGCACCGAATCCGCCATACAGTCGCGGACCGGCGTGACGGTGTTGGTGGCGCCCGGACCGGACGTGACCACGCAGACGCCGACCTTGCCCGTCGCACGCGCATAGCCGGCCGCCATGAAACCGGCGCCCTGCTCGTTGGCCGGAACGACCAGCGGCATTGGTCGCGCGCCCCGCGCGGCAGCGGCCTGGTTGTATACGAATATGGCGTCGTAGGTCGGCAGGATGGCGCCGCCGCTGTAACCGAATACGGTCTCGACGCCCTCGTCCGCGAGGACCTGGATGATGATTTCCGCGCCCGACATCTGCTGGCCGGCGGGTTTGACCGCGTGCGCAGGCGCGGCGTGAGGCTCTTTCACGTCCCGGATTCCAAACGACTGACCCAAGGGTGCGTTTCGAGCCTAACAGTATTCCCCGGGGGATGTATACGAGGCTCGCAGGCTTCCCGTATGCTCCGGCCGCCATGAGCACCCGCAAGCGCCACATCATTTCGATCCTGTTGCAGAACGAAGTCGGCGCGCTGACGCGGGTCGCGAGCCTGTTCGCCACGCGCGGCTACAACATCGAATCGCTCAGCGTCGCGCCGACCGACGACCCGACCGTGTCGCGCCTGACGCTGGTGACCACCGGCACCGACGCGGTGATCCAGCAGATCGTCAACCAGTCGCTGAAGCTCATCGACGTCGTGAACGTCGACGACGTAACGCGCGACCAGCACGTCGAGCGCGAGCTGCTGCTGATCAAGTTGCGCGCGCCGGCTGCGCAATTCGCGGCGCTGCAGGCGTGCGTGCACAAAGCAGGCGGCAAAGTATTGTCGGATGCAGCGGAAAGCTTTACCGTCGAGCTTACGGACAGCGAGTCCCAGATCAACAAGTTCATTGCCGAAGCGGGGAATCTCGGCGAAGTACTCGAGGTCGTGCGCAGCGGTGCGCTGGCGATGTTGCGGGGAGCAACGACGCTGCGCGCCTAGCACTGCGGGACTCTGCGACTTCCGGACATCGGGCAGGGTGTCCGGCGGCGACGCTGCCGTGGACGCTCATGGACAGCGGAGAGACGATGTACCGGCTATACGATTACCTGCCCTCCGGAAACGGCTACAAGTGTCGCCTGGTGCTCAAGCAGCTGGCGCAGCCGTACGAGCTGATCGAGCTCGACATCCGCACCGGCGCGACCCGCACCGCGCAGTTCCTGGCGAAGAATCCCAACGGTCGCATCCCGCTGCTGGAAATACCCGGCAAGGGCTACCTGCCGGAAAGTCACGCGATCATTGCGTATCTCGCCGACGGCACGCGGCTGATTCCCGCGGATCCGTTCGAGCGCGCACGCATGTGGCAGTGGATGTGCTTCGAGCAGTACAACCTCGAGCCGAACATCGGCACGCTGCGGTTCTGGCTGAAGCTCGGCCGCACGCGCGCGGAGCTCGGCGAGAAGCTGGTGGAGAAGAAGAAGAACGGCTACGCGGCGCTGGACGTGCTCGAGGAAACGCTGCGCGACCGCGAATACCTGGTCGGCAATCAGTACTCGCTCGCCGACATCTCGCTCTACGCGTACACGCACGTCGCGCACGAGGGCGGCTTCGACCTCGCGCCGTATCCCGCAATTCGCGCTTGGTGCGAGCGCGTGGAGAAGCAGCCTTCCTGGGCGCCGATTACCGAGCGCTGACTTTCATTCCTTCTGTCGGATCCAGACGGTCGTTTCCACGTAAGCCGGCCTATCGGTCGGAGTGACGCGATGCGTCGTCCGGGTCGTGCCGTCGGGCAGAAGCTCGATATCGCCGACCCGGGTGACCTGGTCGCCCTCTTTGATCGTCAAGCGCACGTGACGAGGATTGATGACGCTGTAGACGCAAGTCAGCGGCGACGCGCCCACGTAAGCGCAGCCGTTGTCGGTGGCGACCGCATCCGTGAACAGCTCGCCGTTGGCGAACACCAGAGCGAAAGAGAACCCATGCGCGCCCCAGTTGACCTGACCTGATCTCGGTTTCCCGTCAGGTCCGAACTTGCTGTGGGCGACATCGAGATTCCAGATTCCCTGCAAGGCAGGGTCGATTTTCTCAGCTCGCGCAGCTGCGAACGTGAGACACAAGGAAAGCGCGAGCGCTGCGACGCGCAGGAATCCGGTGCTTTTCATGCGGCCTCCTCTTCACGGCACCAGTACGGTGGCGCCGATCGTTTTTCTGGCTTCCAGGTCGACGTGCGCTCGCGCGGCATCCTGCAGCGGATAGTCCTGGCCGATCTGCACGCCGATCACTGACTTCGCGACCAGGTCGAACATCTCGGTCGCCGCGCGCACGAGCGTGGCGCGCGTCGGAATGTAGTGGAACAGCGTCGGCCGCGTGAGGAACAGCGAGCCGCGCTTGCTCAGCTCCAGCGGCGCCATCGGCGGTACCGGGCCCGAAGCGTTGCCGTAGGTCACCATCAGGCCGCGCGGCCGCAGTGAGTCCAGCGAGCCGACGAACGTGTCCTTGCCCACGGAATCGTAGACCACGTCGACGCCGCGCCCGCCCGTTGCCGCCCGGGTTTGCGCCACCCAGTCCTCGCCGGACAACAGCACCTGATCCGCGCCGAGCTCGCGCGCCCGCTGCGCTTTTGCCGTCGAGCCGACGACCGCGATGGTGGTTGCGCCGAGATGCTTGGCCCATTGCACGAGGATCGAGCCGACGCCGCCCACCGCGGCGTGGATCAGCAGCGTATTGCCCTTGCGCACGCGATAGACCTGGCGCAACAGCATTTGCGCAGTCATGCCCTTCAACATCAAGGCCGCCGCCTGTCGATCGTCGACGCCGCTGGGGATGCGGATCAGCCGCTCCGCAGGCAGGACGCGCTCTTCGCTGTACGCACCTGACGAGTTGAAAGCATAGGCCACGCGGTCGCCGACCTTGATCTGCGAGACACGCGGCCCGACAGCTTCGACGACGCCCGCGGCCTCGCGGCCGAGCACCGCGGGCAGCGTCAGCGGATACAGGCCGGTGCGCTCGTAGGTATCGATGAAGTTTAGGCCGATGGCGGTGTGCCGGATGCGCACCTGGCCGGGACCGGGCTCGGGAACTTCGATCGTCTCCCAGCGCAGGACTTCCGGACCGCCGTAGGAATGAATGCGAACTGCGTGCGCCATGCACGCATGGTAGGTCGGGCTTCAGCCCGACTACAACGCTTGATCGTCCGTTTCGCCAGTACGAATTCGCAGCACGCGCTCGAGATCGGTTATGAAGATCTTGCCGTCGCCGACCTTGCCGGTCTTGGCCGCGCCGATGATCGCCTCCACCACCTGGTCGACCAGCGCGTCCTTGACGGCGACCTCGATGCGGGTCTTCGGGACGAAGTCGACCACGTACTCGGCGCCGCGATACAGCTCGGTGTGGCCGCGTTGCCGGCCGAAGCCTTTGACCTCCGTGACGGTCATTCCCGACACGCCGATCTCCGACAGCGCGGCACGGACGTCGTCGAGTTTGAAGGGCTTGATGATTGCGCTGATGAGTTTCATTCCCCTGGGCTCCTGTCTCGAAGTGCCTCGAACCGCAAATGCACGTTTTATGCCGTGGGCGAAAGCGACCCGCGAGCGGCAACTGCCGGCTCGCGTTGCACCAGTTTAGCGCGCTGGCGCGCTCGCGGCGCGCGTCTTTAGTGCGTCAGTCGAGTCGCTTGTGGAAGCGCAAGGTGACGACCGTGAGCGCGACGGCCGTGAACGCCAGCAGCTTGTAGATCGGAACCTGCAGCTCCGCCAGGCCGGCGCCGCGCAGGACGATGCCGCGCACCAGCTCGACGAAATGCGTGAGCGGCAGGACCTGCGCGATCCAGCGCGCGGCCTGCGGCATCCCGTCGAACGGGAACACGAAACCCGACAGCAGGATCGAGGGCAGCAGCACGAAGATCGACATCTGGAATGCCTGCATCTGCGTTTCGGCGAACGTCGAGCAGATCAGCCCGAGCGTCAGCGTGGCGGCGATGAACAGCAGCGCGGCGAGGTAGAACGCCAGCAGGCTGCCGTTGATCGGTACGTGAAACAGCAGCACGCCGAGCAGCAGCACCAGCGTCGTCTGGATCAGACCGATGAATACGTACGGCACGAGCTTGCCGAGCATCAGCTCGAGCGAGCTCGCCGGTGTGGTGATCAGCAGCTCCAGGTTGCCGCGCTCGCGCTCGCGCACGATCGCGACGGCCGTGAACATCGTCATGGTCATGGTCAGGATCACGCCGATCAGCGCCGGCACGATCTGCACGGACGTCCGCTTCTCCGGGTTGTACTCGGTGCGCACCTCGAACACCTGCCGGTCGCTGCGATACACGCCCGCGCGCTGCGGCAGCGGCATGGCCACGAACGCGCGCGCGATGTTCTCGATGGTCGGCTCGCTGCCGTCGACGAGCAGCTGCGCCAGCGGCCGGTTGCTGTCGAGACGGCGCCGCTCGAAATCCGCCGGGATGTAGACCCCGATCGAGATTTCACCGGACCGCAGGCGGCTGCGCAGCTCGCCGACGGAGGAGGCGTACTCGCGCACGTGTACCACACCGCTGGCTTCCATGTCGGCAACGAGCGCGCGCGACATCGACGTCCGCGCTTCGTCGACCACCGCGGCGCTCAGGCCGCGCACGTCGAAGTTGATGGCATAACCGAACAGCAGCATCTGCAGCAGCGGAATGCCGACGATCATGCCGAACGTCAGGCGATCGCGCCGCAGCTGGCGGATTTCCTTGCTGGCTATTGCGAGGATGCGCGACATGGCTGTAGGTCAGGCTTGCGCCCGACTCTCCTCCTCTTCGTTGAAGCGCGTCGCGGCGACGAACACGTCTTCCAGGCTCGCGTGCACCCGCTCCACCTTGCCGTGCACGCCCTTCTGCTCGAGCAGCTTGCGGATGCTGCCTTCGGGATCCGCCCGGGCTTTGTCCAGCAAGGCGTGCAGACGGTTGCCGAGCTGCGCCACGCTCTTCACGAAATGCTGGTCGTCGAGCGCATGACGCGCGCCGCGCACGTCGTCGGCTTCGATCTCGATCACCGTCGCGTCGATGGCATCCATGAGCTTGCGCGGGGCGCCTTCGGCCACGAGACGGCCCTGGTCGAGAATCGCGAGGCCGTGGCAGCGTTCCGCTTCGTCCATGTAGTGCGTCGAGACGAGGATCGTGGTGCCGCGATCGACCAGCTCGAACAGGCTCTCCCAGAAATCGCGCCGGCTCTGCGGATCGACCGCGCTGGTCGGCTCGTCGAGCAGCAGCAGCTCGGGTTCGTGGAGCGTGGCCGCTGCGAGCGCGAGTCGCTGCTTCTGACCGCCGCTCATCGTTCCCGCGCGCTGGGCG
>DATBKP010000052.1:0-16154 GCA_036555785.1 Steroidobacteraceae bacterium | reverse complement strand
TGCCGAGAGTGCAGGGCGGGGCGTTCGGCGCGTCGCAGCGACTGGTGGTGTCGCCCGGCCGCGAAGCCGAAGGCTCTCTGCAGGTGCCCGGCGGCCCCGTCGATCATCCGCTTTCGCCGTTCTACGGTGCGGGCCACGAGGCGTGGGCCCGTGGCGAGCCGACACCGCTGCTCCCTGGCGCCGCGAAGCACACGCTCACGCTGCGCCCAGCTGCTACGCTGTAGCCCTATCTGCTTTTCCCGGGGTTCTAATGTCCGCACGTTTCAACGGCACCGACAGTTACGTCGCCACCGAAGACCTGATGATGGCCGTGAACGCGGCCGTGACCCTCGGTCGCCCACTGCTCGTGAAAGGCGAGCCCGGTACGGGCAAGACTCAGCTCGCCGAGGAGATCGCGGGTGCGTTGCAGCGGCCGCTGTACCGCTGGCACATCAAGTCGACGACGAAGGCGCAGCAAGGTCTGTACGAGTACGACGCCGTCTCGCGGCTGCGCGATTCGCAGCTGGGCGAGGAGAAGGTGCACGACGTCGGCAACTACATCATCAAGGGCCGGCTGTGGGAGGCGTTCGAGAGCGAAGTGCAGCCCGTGCTGCTGGTCGACGAGATCGACAAGGCCGACATCGAATTCCCGAACGACCTGCTGCACGAGCTCGACCGCATGGAGTTCTACGTGTACGAGACGCGGCAGTGGATCAAGGCGACGCACCGCCCGATCATCGTCATCACCAGCAACAACGAGAAGGAGCTGCCGGACGCGTTCCTGCGACGCTGCTTCTTCCACTACATCCGCTTCCCGGACACCGCGACCATGGAGCGCATCGTCGGCGTGCACTTCCCGAACCTGAAAAAGGAGCTGCTCGCCGAAGCGCTCACCTCGTTCTTCAAGGTGCGCGAGATGCCCGGCCTGAAGAAGAAGCCTTCGACGTCCGAGCTGCTCGACTGGATCAAGCTGCTGCTCGCCGAGGACATTCCGCCGGAAGTGCTGCGCGACCAGGATCCGAAGAGGGCGATCCCGCCGTTGTACGGCGCGCTGCTGAAGAACGAGCAGGACGTGCATTTGTTCGAGCAGCTGGTGTTCTTGCACAGGAGACAGGGAAGGTGATGAGGGTGATGAACGTGATGAGGTGATGCGCGCCCCATCACGTTCATCACGCCATCACCTCCATCGCTCATCCCATGCTCATCCCGTTCTTCTTCAAGCTGCGCGAAGGCGGCGTGCCGGTTTCGATCACCGAGTTCCTGGCGCTGCTGGAGGCGCTCGAGGCGCACCTCGCGCAGTCGAGCGCCGAGGACTTCTACTACCTGTCGCGCGCCTGCCTGGTGAAGGACGAGCGCCACTTCGACCGCTTCGATCGCGCGTTCGCCGCGCACTTCAAGGGCGCGGAGGAGCTGTTCGAAGCGCTGCTCGCACGCATTCCCGAGGAGTGGCTCAGGCGCATGGGCGAGCGCACGCTGTCGGAGGAGGAGAAGGCGAAGATCGAAGCGCTCGGCGGCTGGGACAAGCTGATCGAGACGCTGAAGAAGCGGCTGGAGGAGCAGAAGGCGCGGCACCAGGGCGGCAGCAAATGGATCGGCACCGGCGGCACCTCGCCGTTCGGCGCCTACGGCTACAACCCCGAAGGCATCCGCATCGGCCAGGATGAATCGCGCAACCGGCGCGCGGTGAAAGTGTGGGACGCCCGTGAGTACCGCAATCTCGACGACCAGATCGAGCTCGGCACGCGCAACATCAAGATCGCGCTGCGCAAGCTGCGCCGCTTCGCGCGCGAAGGCGCGGCCGACCAGCTCGACCTCGACGGCACGATCGATTCGACCGCGCGCAACGCGGGGCTGCTCGACCTGAAATTCCAGCCGGAGCGGCACAACGCGATCAAGGTGCTGCTGTTCCTGGACGTCGGCGGCTCGATGGACGATCACGTGCGGGTCTGCGAGGAGCTGTTCTCGGCGGCGCGCAGCGAGTTCAAGCACCTGGAGTATTTCTACTTCCACAACTTCGTGTACGAGAGCCTGTGGAAGGACAACCGGCGCCGCCACGTCGAGAAGATCCCGACGCTCGAGGTGATGCGCACTTACGGCCACGACTACAAGCTGATCTTCGTCGGCGACGCGACCATGAGCCCGTACGAGATCGTGCAGCCGGGCGGTAGCATCGAGCACTGGAACGAGGAGGCGGGAGCGGCGTGGATGCAGCGGCTGGTGCACACCTGGCCGCATCACGTATGGCTCAATCCCGAGCCGCAGCAACGCTGGGACTACACGCCCTCGGTGCAGATCACGCGCGAGCTGATCGAGGACCGGATGTTCCCGCTGACGCTCGGCGGCCTCGATCAGGCGATCAAGGCGCTACATTGAGTCGGGCCAAAGCCCGACCTACAGCGATCCTGTAGGTCGGGCTTCGGCCCGCCATCCTCAGCTCTTCTTCTGCTGCGCCTGCAGCGCCTTGATGTCGTTCAGCACGATCTGCGAGTGACCCTTCGGGTCGACGTCGGGGTAGTGCTTGACGATCTTGCCCTGCGGGTCGATCAGGAACGTGTCGCGCTTCGCCAGCTCCATCGTGCCGAGGAAGGTCTTGAGCACGCCGTACTTCTTGGCCGTCGCCTTGGTGGAGTCGGCGAGGATCGGGAACGGCAGGCCGTGCTTCTCGGAGAACGCCTTGTGCGACTCGACGTCATCGACGCTGATGCCGAGGATCTGCGCGCCGGCGTCGCGGAACGCAAAGATGTTGTCGCGGAACTCGCAGGCCTGGGTGGTGCAGCCCGGCGTCTGGTCCTTCGGATAGAAGTACAGCGCGACCCACTTGCCGCGATAGTCCTTCAGCTCGTGCCACTTGCCGTTCTGGTCCTGCAGCTTGAAGTCCGGAGCGACCGCGCCGAGCGCCGGCGGCGCGCCATCGGCGTAGGCGCCCGCCAGCCAGGCGAGCAGCAGCGGAAGCAGCAGGAATCTGAGACTGCGTATGCGGTACATGGGGGTCCCTCGATTGAGAATGGTGCCCAAGGGAGGATCTGGAGCACTGTGAGATACTAATCCTTGGGACATTAGACGCGGTACTGACCGCCGCGAGTTCACGCTTCACGAAACTTCATGAGCACCGAGCTCGAATCGCAACCCCCCATGCCGCCTAAGGTCGGGCTGGTGCTGCCGGGCGGGGGTGCGCGGGCAGCCTACCAGGTCGGTGTGCTGCGGGCCGTCGCCGACCTGCTGCCGGCACGATCGGCCAACCCGTTCCCGGTCGTCACGGGCACCTCCGCCGGCGCCGTGAATGCGACCGCCATCGCCGTGCACGCCGACCGGTTCCGGGTCGCAGTCGGCAACCTGGAACGCGTCTGGCGCAATTTCCAGGTCGGGCAGGTGTTCCGCGCCGATACCGGCACGGTGCTGCGTTCCGGCGTGCACTGGGCGCTGGCCATGATGTCCGGCGGCTGGCTGCTGCCGCCGCCGCGTTCGTTGTTCGACAACTCGCCGCTGCGCGAGCTGCTGCGCAACCAGTTCGATTTCGCCGGCATCCGCCGCGCGATCGAAGCCGGTCATCTCGACGCGCTCGCGATGTCCGCGGCCGGCTACATCACCGGCCGCTCGGTCTCCTTCTACGAATCCAGGCCGGGGTGCGAGCCGTGGAGCCGCACGCGCCGCACCGGCGAGCCGGCGGCGCTGTCGCTCGATCACGTGATGGCCAGCGTCGCGGTGCCGTTCCTGTTCCCGCCGGTCTGTCTCGGCGACGAGTTCTACGGCGACGGCGCGATGCGCGAAGCGAATCCGTTCAGCGCCGCGATCCACCTCGGCGCGCATCGCCTGCTGGTGGTCGGCACGCGCAACGAGGGTGGGGTGCAGACACCCGCGCCGCCGCTGTCGCCGACGTTCGGGCAGATCTTCGGCTACATGCTCGACGCGCTGTTCTCGGACGGCCTGTATGCGGATCTCGAGCGTCTCACCCAGATCAATCACATCGTCGAGCGCGTCGGGCCGCTGGCAAGCGTCGGCGAGAACAGCGTGCAGCTGCGCCGCATCGACATCATGGTGATCATGCCGAGCCGCGATCTTTCGGAGATTGCGCGGCACCATACGGCGGCGCTGCCGCGCGCCCTGCGCGTCCTGCTGCGAACGATGGGCGCCTTGAACGCCGGCGGCGGCCAGCTGATGAGCTACCTGCTGTTCCAGGACAGCTACACGCGCGAGCTGATCGCGCTCGGCTACCAGGACGCGATGAAACGTTCCGACGACCTGCTGGCGTTCCTCGGCGGCTTCACCGTCGACCGGACCGGCGCGACGCAGATGATGCGTCGTTTTCACCTACGTCAGGAACAGCGTGCCGAGGCCCAGTAGCGAGGCGAATCCCACCGTATCCGTCACGGTCGTCAGCACGACGCCGCCGGCCAGCGCCGGATCGATGCCGAGACGCCGCAGCACCAGCGGCACGAACACCCCGGCCAGCGCCGCGGCGAACAGGTTGATGAGCAGCGCCGCGAAGATGATCGCGCCGATCGTCCACTCGTGGAAATACAGGCCGGCCGCGACACCGACCAGCCCCGCGAGCAGCAGGCCGTTCAACAGTCCGACGGCCACCTCCCGTGCCAGCAGCCAGCGCGTATTGGAATGCTCGACCTGGCCGAGCGCCAGGCCGCGGATGATCAGCACCAGCGTCTGGCTACCGGCGATGCCGCCCATGCTAGCGACGATCGGCATGAGCACCGCCAGCGCCACGACTTTCTCGATCGTCGCTTCGAACAGGCCGACGACATTCGCCGCGAACACCGCCGTCGCGAGATTGATGCCGAGCCAGATCGCCCGGCGCCGCGCGGTGGTGCGCACGCCGGCGAACATGTCCTCGTCCTCGGTCAGGCCGGCCATGCCCATCACGGTGTGATCGGCTTCCTCGCGGATGACGTCGACCACGTCGTCGATCGTGATGCGGCCGAGCAGCTTGCCGTCGCGGCTGACGACCGGCGCCGATACCAGGTCGCGGTCCTCGAACAGCTTCGCGACTTCGCGCGCCGGCGTTTCCGGCGCGATGCCGTCCAGGCCGGACATGAGCTCGCCGACCGTTCGCTCGGGCTCCTCGGTCAGCAGCCGCGTGATGTCGACGCCGCCGAGATACTTGTCGTGGCGGTTGACGACGAACAGGCGATCGGTGCGCTCCGGCAGCTCGCCGCGCATGCGCATGTAGCGCATCACTACTTCGAGCGTGACGTCGGGGCGCACCGTGACGGTGTCGAGGTTCATGAGGCCGCCGGCGCTGTCCTCCTCGAAACGCAGCACGGCGCTGAGGCGCTCGCGGTCCTGGGCGTCCATCGAGCGCAGCACGCGCTCGTTCAGCGTCTCCGGCAGGTCGCCGATCAGGTCGGCCAGGTCGTCGACTTCCATGCCCTCGGTGGCCGCGATCAGCTCTTCCGCGTCCATGCCGCCGATCAGCTCGGCGCGCACCTCCTCGTTGAGCTCGATCAGCACGTCGCCCTCGAGCTCCGGATCGACGAACTCCCACACGATCTCGCGCCGCGCCGGCGGCAGCGACTCGATCAGCGAGGCGATCTCCGCCGGGTGCATCGAGTTGATCATGCGCTGGCCGTGGCGCATGGAGCCCTGCTCGAGTGCGCTGCGCAGCGCCGCGAGGCGGCTGGTCTTGGCGGCCGGAGCTGCGCTGGTCACTTCTTCTCGACGACCTGGTGACGCGCATGCACCTGCGCGTACTTCGTGGCGAAGTGCTGCGCGAGACGCTCGACCAGGTAGACGGAGCGATGCTGGCCGCCGGTGCAGCCGATCGCGATCGTGAGATAGCTGCGGTTGGTGCGGCTCAGCTCGGGAATCCAGTGCTCGAGGAAGCCGACGATGTCGGCGAACATCTTGGCGACGATCGGGTGGCGCTCGAGGTACTCGACCACCGCGGGGTCGCGGCCGGTCAGCGCCGCCAGGCCCGGTTCCCAGTACGGGTTCGGCAGGCTGCGCACGTCGAAGACGAAGTCCGCGTCGCCCGGCACGCCGTGGCGGTACGCGAACGATTCGAACAGGATCGACATGCGGCCTTCGCTGCGGCCGCCGACGCGCTGGCGGATGAGCTCGCGCAGCTCGTGCACGGTGGTGCGCGTGGTGTCTATGATCAGGTCCGCAGCATCCGCGATCGGCTCGAGCAGCTCACGCTCCTGGCGCAGCGATTCAGCCAGGCCGAGCCCTTCGCGGCTCAGCGGATGGCGCCGGCGGGTCTCGCTGTAGCGCTTGAGCAGCGACTCCTGGTCGGCGCGCAGGAACAGCACCTCGCAGTTCACGCCGCTGCGCTTGAGCTCCGCGACCAGCCGCGGCACCGAGGCGATCTCGGCGGGGCGGTTGCGGGCGTCGACGCCGACGGCGGTGTAGCCGTAGGTGGCCTCGTTCGAGCGCACCGTGTGCGAGATGAACATCGGCAGCAGTCCGGCCGGAATGTTGTCGACGCAGTAATAGTCGAGGTCTTCGAGCATGTGCAGCGCCACGCTCTTGCCGGAGCCGGACAGACCACTGACGATGACGAGCCGCATGGCGGACAGAATAGCCTATCCGCCGCACCCACCAACCGCTTACTAGGAGGGGCGGGGTTTCTGCGCCTCGATGGCGTGATGGTCGGCGAGCTTTTCCTTGTGCTTCTTGACGCGCCGGTCGAGCTTGTCGGCGAGCGTGTCGATCGCCGCGTACATGTCCTGCTCCACGGCGTCCGCATAGACGGTGCCACCCCGCAGCAGCACGGTCGCTTCTGCCTTATGACGCAGCTTCTCGACAGTCAGGATGCAATGAACGTCTATCACGTGGTCCGAGTGCCTCACGATGCGGTCCAGTTTTTTTTCGACGTAACCTTTCAGCGAGGTGGTGACATCGACGTGATGGCCGGTGACGTTCAGTTGCATGGAGCCTCCTACGCACTTTTCATCTGACAGGAACCTTTTTGCGCTCGCTCGACGGCGGGATGCCGAGCGCCTCGCGATATTTGGCGACCGTGCGCCGCGCCACCAGCACGCCCTCGCGCGACAGGATCTCGGCGATGCGGCTGTCCGACAGCGGCTTGTCGGGCTCTTCCGCCGACACCAGCTTGCGGATCTTGGCGCGGATCGCCGTGGACGACATCTCGGTGCCGTCGCTCGCAGCCACGTGGCTGGAGAAGAAGTAACGGAATTCGAACACGCCGCGATGCGTGTGCATGTACTTGTTGGTGGTGACGCGCGAGATCGTCGACTCGTGCATCTGCACGGCCTCGGCGACGTCCTTGAGGATCATCGGCTGCATGTACTCATCGCCGTTCTCGAGGAACGCGGACTGACGCTGCACGATGCAGCGCGCGACTTTCAGCAGCGTCTCGTTGCGGATTTCCAGGCTGCGGATCAGCCAGCGCGCTTCCTGCAGCTGGGTGCGCAGCATCGCGTGGTCGGCGGAGCGGCCGATGAGCCCGGCGTAGCTCTGGTTGACGCGAATACGCGGCAGGCTCGCCGGGTTGATGTCGACGGCCCAGCCACGCTCGGTGCGGCGGACGAACACGTCCGGCACGATGTACTCGGCAGGCACGGAATGCACGCTGGAGCCGGGCCGCGGCTGGCATGCGCGCACCAGCACGAGCGCATGCTCCATTTCTTCCTCGGTGACCCGCAACTGCCGGCGCAGCAGCGCGTACTGCTGGTCGGCGACCTGGTCGAGATAGCTGGCGGCGATGATCAGCGCCGTGTCCCGTCCCGGGGTCTGCGGGTCCAATTGCCGCAATTGCAGCTCGATGCATTCGCTGACGGAACGCGCGCCCACACCCGCCGGGTCCATCGCCTGCACGTGCGTCAGCACGCGCTCGACTTCGGCCGTTGCGGCGACGATCTCGGGTTGCAGGTTGCGCGCGATCTCTTCCAGCGACTCGATGACGTAGCCGTCGTCGTTGATCGCATCGATGATCGCCGCGCCGATGCGCATGTCGCGCTCGGAGAGCCGCGACATCTCGAGCTGCCAGGTCAGATGTTCCTGCAGCGTCTCGCCGCGCGCGGCCGAGAAATCCTGGGAGTGCTCGTCATCGCCGGACCACGGCGCTTCCGACGGGCCGGTGACCTGCGCATCGCTCCAGTCCTGCTCGTCGGCGATGTCGAGCTCCGGCTCGCGCTCGGCGCGCTCGCTGGTGGTGTTCGGGACTTCAGGCGTCTCGGGACTGGGCGCGGTCGTTTCGAACTGCTGACCGGCTTCGACTTCGCCGGTCTCGAGGCTCCCGGTCTCCTCCTCGGCCTCGAGCATGACGTTGCTCTCGAGCGCCTCGCGGATCTGGGCCTGGAGCTCGAGCACCGGCAACTGCAGCAGGCGGATGGCCTGTTGCAGCTGCGGGGTCATCGTGAGCTGCTGGCCAAGTTTGAGCTGCAGGGCTGGCTTGAGCATTCGTCTCGCAACTTCGGGAAATGGGGACATTCCTCATTTCCGCCACCGTGCATGCGTGCTAACGACAGCAGCAGAAATGAGGAATGTCCCCATTTCCCAAAAATGTTCTCGAAAATCTACAATCGGAAATCCTGGCCCAAGTACACCTCACGGACCTGCCGGTTTGCAAGGATCTCTTCCGCAGTTCCCGCCGCAATTACCGAACCACCGCTGACGATGTAGGCGCGGGCACAAATTCCCAACGTTTCTCGAACGTTATGATCGGTGATCAAAACGCCGATATTGCGTGCGCTGAGGTGGCGCACGATGCGCTGGATATCCAGCACCGAGATCGGGTCCACGCCCGCGAAGGGCTCGTCGAGCAGCATGAATTGCGGCTCCGCCGCAAGCGCCCGCGCGATCTCCACGCGCCGCCGCTCGCCGCCCGACAGGCTCTGCCCGAGGCTGTCGCGGATGTGCCCGATGTGCAGCTCGTCCAGCAGCGATTCCAGTAACGCCTCGCGGCGCTGGGCGTCCAGCTCCGGGCGCGTCTCGAGAATCGCGTTGATGTTGTCGCGGACGCTGAGCTTGCGGAACACCGACGGCTCCTGCGGCAGGTAACCGAGGCCGAGGCGCGCGCGCCGGTGCACGGGCAGCCTGGAAACATCCTGGCCGTCGATGACGATGCGCCCCGCGTCCGTCGGCACCAGCCCGACGATCATGTAGAACGCAGTGGTCTTGCCGGCGCCGTTCGGACCGAGCAGCCCGACGACTTCACCGCGCGCCACTTCCAGCGACAGATCCTTGACGACCTGGCGCGAGCGATATTTCTTGGCGAGTCCTTCGACGCGCAACAGGCTCATGCGCCGCTCTCGGGCTGCGGCGCTGGCGGCGGAGATACGGTGGTCTTGCCTTGCGGCCGGATGATGCCTTGCACCCGTCCCTGACCGCCCGGATTGATCTGCAAGCGCTCGTCGCGCAGGTTGTAGATCACGACCTCGCCGCGGAACTCGTCCTTGCCGTTGCTGAACCAGACCTGGTTCGTGAGCGTGACGACGCCGGCGGCGAAATCGTACTCGATGACGCCCGCACGCCCGCGGATCTGCCGATCGGCGCTGGCGCCTCGCTGCTGGAACTGGGCTGGCGACCCCTGGGCGCGTGCTCGTGAAATCTGTCCGCCGACGACGGCAGCATCGGCGGAATCCGAATCGAGCTCCGCCTCGCTGGTGACGATGCGCACGCCCTTCTGAAAACTCCAGCGGCTGTTCTCGGTGGGGCCGGTGGCTTTGGCGGAGGCGGACTGGATCGAGCTGGCGCCCTGGGTCACGCGCACGTTGCCCGAGATTTCCAGTGTTTGGCTACGCAATTCAGTCGTGACGTTGTCTGCTTCGTAGCTGAAAGCCTCGCCCGGGCGCACCAGTTCCGCCGCGGTAGCGATCCCCGGACCGAGCAAAGCCAGCGCGAGCAGCGCACCGACCCGCGCGCCGTCAGTGCGAATCGAAGCGGCCATTCACCGACTCCAGCTGTAGTTTCTCGTTGGTCAGATCGGCGCGGAAATGCTTCACCGTCATCGCGTGTCCGCCGAAGCGCAGGCGCACCGGCGAGGACAGGCTGTACGCGACGTTCGTCTGCGTGTCGATCGCCATCGCATCGGCCCGCAGGAAAGCCGTCGGTTGAGCGTCAGCCGGGCGCAGCTCGACGTTGCCGAACAATTGCACGACCCGGAACGTCGGCGGCACCAGGCCGCGCTGCGCCGTGAGCAGCCACTCGTGTTGCGGCGACTGAAAGTAGTCCACGCGCACGGTGTCGAGCGTGATGCTGTCATCGTGCTCCTGTTGCTCGATGCGATTCGCGACCAGCCGCAGACTGACGGAACCGTCCTGCGCGGTCTGCGTGATCACTGCGTCCTGCAGGTAGTAGCTGGGCCGCTCGGCCTCGCCGGTGTTCGCGGCGGGCGCCGGGTTGCGCTCGACCAATGCGCCATAGCCGATCACGAGCGCGGCGAGCAGGGCAGCGAGGGAAATCCAGCGCCAGTTCATTGCGCCCTCATGGCTGGCTGCGCCGCTGGGCTTCCAGGATCAGGTCGCAGACCTCGCGCACGGCGCCGGCGCCGCCATGCGCCTGCGTGATGAAATGCGCGTGCGATTTCACGCTCGGATGCGCATCCGCAACTGCGATCGCGAGTCGCGCGAGCTCGAAGATCGGCAGGTCGGCAGTGTCGTCGCCCATGCTCGCGACCGCTTGCGGACCGAGTGCCAGGATGTCGAGCAGCTCGCGCAAGGCCGCCAGCTTGTCCTGCACTCCCTGGCGGATCCAGGTGACGCCGAGCTCGCTCATGCGTCGCTCCACGGCGCGCGACTGGCGGCCGGAGATCACGGCCACCTGCAACCCGGCGCGCAGGACCTGCACGATGCCCGCGCCGTCGCGGACGTGAAAACATTTCAACTCCTCGCCGCGTGCGGAGAAATACAGCCGGCCGTCCGTGAGGACGCCATCCACGTCGAGCACCAGCAGGCGGATGTCGTTGGCGCGTTCGACCAGCGTGTCCATCACATCACGCCGGCGCGGAACAGATCATGAACGTTGAGCGCGCCGACCAGCACGTTGTGCTCATCGACGACCAGCAGTTGCGTGATCTTGTGGGTTTCCATCAAGTGCACGGCCTCGGCGGCGAGGCGCCGCGGCGCGATCGTCTTGGGGCTCCTGGTCATCAGCTCGCCCATGCGGCGAGTGCGGAAATCGCCGGGTTGGTCGAGCGCGCGGCGCAGGTCCCCGTCGGTGTAGATGCCGAGTACGTGTCGCTCTGCATCGACGATGGCTGTCATCCCCAATCCTTTGCGCGTGATCTCCAGCAGGCCATCGCGAAGCGAGGCATCGGGACTGACCATCGGCAGCTGCTCGCCGGTGCGCATTACATCTTCGACGTGCAGCAGCAGGCGCCGACCGAGACTGCCACCTGGATGCGAGCGCGCGAAGTCGTGCTCGCTGAAGCCGCGCGCTTCGAGCACTGCGACCGCGAGAGCGTCGCCCATCGCGAGCGTCGCAGTGGTGCTGGCCGTCGGCGCGAGATTGTGCGGACACGCTTCTTCCGCGACGCTGACGTCGAGCACCGCTGCGGCTGCTTTGCCGAGCGTCGATTGCAGACGACCGGTCATGGCGATCAGCGGCACGCCGAGCCGCTTGATGACCGGCAGGATCGTGAGCAGCTCCCCGGTCTCGCCCGAGTTCGAGATCGCGATCACGACGTCGCCGTGCGTGATCATGCCGATGTCGCCGTGGCTCGCCTCGGCCGGATGGAGGAAGAATGCCGGCGTCCCGGTGCTCGCCAGGGTGGCGGCGATCTTGTTGCCGATGTGGCCCGACTTGCCCATGCCGGTGACGACGACGCGGCCGGTGCAGTCGTGCAACAACCGACAAGCCTCGACGAACGCCGTGCCGAGGCGTCCTTGCAGCGCCGCGACCGCGGCGACTTCGGTTTCCAGGACGCGCCGCCCGCGCTCCAGCAGCTGGTCGGGATCGAGCGGAGCGGGCCGGGGGCGGGACTGCATGCTGCGAATCATAGCGCGCCGCGTCGTTCGGCAGCGACGCCGCGGGCACTTGAGCTAATATCGCGCCCTCCATGAATGCCGCCCAAGTTCAGTCGCTGATCGAGGCCGGCCTGCCCGGCGCGCAGGTGCGCGTCAGCTCGCCGGACGACACTCATTTCGAGGCCGTCATCGTCGCCCCGCAGTTCGAAGGCAAGCGCACCATCCAGCGCCACCAGCTCGTCTACGGCACGCTGGGCGCGCGCATGGGCCGCGAGATCCACGCTCTCACCATGCAGGTGCTGACTCCGCAGGAAGCCGCGGTCGCGCCCGCTGGCGGGAACCCGGGTCGTGGATAAGCTGCAGATCCAGGGCGGCGTCCCGCTCGAAGGCGAGGTGCGGATCTCGGGCGCCAAGAACGCTGCGCTGCCGATCCTCGCTGCGACGCTGCTGGCGGAGGGCACGGTGTCGGTCGGCAACGTGCCGCACCTGCAGGACGTCACGACCATGATCGAGCTGCTCGGCCGCATGGGCGTCAGCGTCACGATCGACGACAAGATGCGCGTCGAGGTCGACGCCGGCACGATCCGCGAGCACGTCGCGCCCTACGAGCTGGTGCGCACGATGCGCGCTTCGATCCTCGTGCTCGGGCCGCTGCTGGCGCGCTTCGGCAAGGCGGATGTCTCGTTGCCCGGCGGCTGCGCCATCGGCGCGCGCCCGGTGAACATTCACGTCGACGGCCTGCAGCAACTCGGCGCGGACATCCTGATCGAGAACGGCTACATCCGCGCGCGCGCCTCGCGTCTGCGCGGCGCACGGCTCGTACTCGAAACCGTCACGGTGACCGGTACCGAGAACCTGCTGATGGCGGCAGCGCTCGCCGAGGGCGAGACCGTGATCGAGAACGCGGCGCGTGAGCCGGAAGTCGTCGACCTCGCGGACTTCCTCACTGCGATGGGCGCGAACATCCGCGGCGCGGGCACCGACACGATCGTGATCCAGGGAGTCGAGCGCCTGCGCGGCGCCAGCTACGATGTGCTGCCGGATCGGATCGAGACCGGCACCTACCTCGTCGCCGGCGCGATCACCGGCGGACGCGTGCGCGTGAAGGGCACGCGGCCCGACCATCTCGACGCCGTGGTGGCAAAGCTGCGCGAGGCGGGCGCCTTGGTCGAGGTCGGCGACTCCTGGATCGCGCTCGATATGCGCGGCCAGCGTCCGCAAGCGGTCGATATCCGTACGGCGCCTTACCCGGCGTTCCCCACCGATATGCAGGCGCAGTTCGCCGCGCTGAACACCGTCGCCGACGGCGTCGGCGCAGTGACCGAGACGATCTTCGAGAACCGCTTCATGCACATGCTGGAGATGCGGCGGCTCGGCGCGGATATCCGCATCGAAGGGAGTACGGCGATCATCCGCGGAGTGCCGAAGCTGACGGCGGCGCCGGTGATGGCGACGGATCTGCGTGCGTCTGCGAGTCTGGTGCTGGCGGGATTGATCGCGGAGGGTGCGACGGAAATCCATCGCATCTATCACATCGACCGCGGCTACGAGTGCATCGAGGAAAAGCTCGAGCAGCTCGGGGCGCGCATCCGGCGCCTCGCGAGCTAGGTCTTCAGCCGCCGGCCTCCCGCTCGGTGCGCGGCGGCCGCTCTTCCAGGGTTGCTTTGAAAGTCAGCCGCTGCGAACCGCGGCGCGCCTGGATGTTCAGCAGCGAGCCGGGCTGCATCGCCGCGACCCGGTTCAGCGCTTCCTGTCCGTTGAGAATCGGCCGGCCGTTCAGATGCGTGACGAGATCGTCGGGCCGCAGGCCGACGAGCGCGGCCGGCCCATTCGGATCGACCCTGCTGATGCGCAGCGCCGCCGGCGGATCGATGCCGAGCGCCGCTGCGGTCGCGCGCGGCACCTCTTCGGATGAGACACCCAGCCAGCCGCGCCGCACCCGGCCGTGCGCGAGGATCTCGTCCATCACACCGCGCACCATGTTCACCGGGATCGCGAAGCTGATGCCGTCGGTGCCGAGGTTCTGCGCCAGCACTGCCGTGTTGATGCCGATCAGCTCGCCCTGCGTATTGATGAGCGCGCCGCCGGAATTGCCGAAATTGATGGCGGCATCGGTCTGAATGAAATCCTCGAAATCCGTGACGCCGAGCCGGCCGCGCCCGGTCGCGCTGACGATGCCCTGCGTGACGGTCTGGCTCAGGCCGAACGGATTGCCGATCGCCAGCACGACGTCGCCGGCGCGCAGTTCGTCCGAGCGGCCCATCGGCATCACCGGCGGGTCCTTGATTGGTACGCGCAGCACCGCCAGATCGGTATCCGGGTCCTTGCCGACGATCTCGGGCGTGGCGATCCGGCCGTCCGCGAGCTGCACCCGGATTTCGTCCGCGCCCTGCACGACGTGGTAGTTGGTGACGATGTGACCGGCCTGATCGACGATGACTCCGGAGCCCAGGCTCCCCTCGACCCGCTGACGCACAGCTGGAAGGTGCTGCTGGAGGAGCGGATTACCGCCCGACGGGCGGCCGGGCGCATCGACCACCCGCGCTGTGTAGATGTTGACGACTGCCGGTCCGGCACGCCCGACGGCGTCGGCGAACGAGCGCCGCGGCTCGATGGCGTCAGCGGTCGGCGCCGCGTTGCTCGACGCCGCTGTCGTGGCCGTGCCGAGCAGTCCAGGACGGATCAGCAGCAGCACGCCGGCGCCGGCGAGACCGACGACGGTCCAGCGCAGCAGAAAGACAGCAGTTTGTCGCAGTGTTGGCACGGTGCGGAGCGTTCGGTGGGCGGGACATCCCGTCCGGTGCGGTGCCGCGCGTCGAGGTGCGGCGAGCGAAGTGTGTATAATGCGGAATTCCTTGGAACTTTGAAACTACGCGTCTGCCGCGAACTTCGACTGCGCGTCTGCGCGCGGGGCACGGGCGGCTACTCGCGGAGGTCGTGAATGAGCGAAGCGGGAAAAGTGGAGAGCATCGACAACGGCCGACGGCACTTCCTGGTCGTCGCTACCACGGTGACTGGGGTGGCGGGAGCGGTGATGACAGCCGTGCCGTTCCTGGCCTCGTGGAAACCGAGCGCACGCGCCCAGGCGCTGGGCGCTCCCGTTGAAGCCGACGTCAGCAAGCTCGAGCTGGGCGCGATGATGAAGGTCATGTGGCGCGGCATGGCGATCTATATCGTCCACCGCACGCCGCAGATGAGCGCCGGGCTCACCAAGCCCGAGCTGACCTCGCGGCTGCGCGATCCCGAGTCGAAGGATTCCGAGCAGCCGAAGTACGCGCAGAACAGCGTGCGCGCGCTCAAGCCCGAATTCCTGGTGCTGATCGGCGTGTGCACGCACCTGGGCTGTGCGCCGATGCAGCGCTTCGAGCCCGCTGACGCGGAGCTCGGCGCCGACTGGCCGGGCGGCTTCTACTGCCCCTGCCACGGCTCGAAATTCGATCTCGCGGGCCGCGTATTCAAGGACGTGCCGGCGCCGCTCAATCTCAGGGTGCCGCCGTATCGCTTCGTCAACGAAGGCCTGCTGCAGATCGGCGTCGACGCGGAGGTGACCTGATGAGCGCCACGCTGCCGACCAGCCCGCAGCCGGGCGAACGCTCGCGGCTCGGTCAGCTCGCCGACTGGATCGACGCGCGCTTCCCGATGACGCGCCTGTGGAAAGAGCACGCGAGCGAGTACTACGCGCCGAAGAACCTCAACTTCTGGTACTACTTCGGCGTGATCGCGTCGGTGGTGCTGGTGCTGCAGATCGTCACCGGCATCTTCCTGACGATGAACTACAAGCCCTCGGCGGCGGACGCGTTCGCGTCGGTCGAGTACATCATGCGCGACGTGTCGTGGGGCTGGCTGATCCGCTACATGCACTCCACCGGCGCCTCCGCGTTCTTCATCGTCGTCTACCTGCACATGTTCCGCGGCCTGATGTACGGCTCCTTCAAGAATCCGCGCGAGCTGATCTGGATCTTCGGGATGCTGATTTACCTGTGCCTGATGGCGGAAGCGTTCTTCGGCTACCTGCTGCCGTGGGGCAACATGTCGTACTGGGGCGCGCAGGTGATCGTGTCGCTGTTCGGCGCGATACCCGGCATCGGCGAGTCGCTGGTCGAATGGATCCGCGGCGACTACTACATCTCCGACATCACGCTGAACCGCTTCTTCGCGCTGCACGTGGTAGCGCTGCCGATCGTGCTGATCTTCCTGGTCATCGCGCACATCCTGGCGCTGCACGAAGTCGGCTCGAACAATCCGGACGGCGTCGAGATCAAGAAGGTCAAAGGCCCCGACGGCCATCCGGTC
>DATBKP010000051.1:0-10313 GCA_036555785.1 Steroidobacteraceae bacterium | reverse complement strand
CGTGGAAAAGAGCACCAGCAACGCTCAGGCCGTGACGCCGCCGCTCGCGCCTATCGCAGCAGCAGCCGGCACCGGTTCTGCCCTGTTCGTCATCAATCTGTGTGCGTCGATTGCGCCGGTGCGACTCGACGGCAACAACATCCCCGGGCTCGAGAACTATCGCCTCTATCAAGTTGCGCGCAACGAAGACGGCCGCACGCGTCATCGCCTGCGTCTCGGTTTCTTCACGAGCGAGTCGCACGCCGAGAGCGTGCTCACGGTCGTGCGCCAGCAATATCCAACAGCGTTCACCGCGTGCCTGTGCGAAGAAGATCGCCGGTTCGCGCGCGGCTTCCTGCCGGAACCGGCCGGCGCCGTGCCGCGGCCGGTCGCGACGGCTGCAAAGCAGACGCCGCCCGCCGCTCCTGCGAAACCGACACCCGCCGCCGCAAAGACGCTCGCACCGGCGGCGCCCGAAGTGATCGAGCTCACCTGGGAACCCGAAGCCCCGCAGCCGCAAGCCAAAGCAGCAAGCTCCTCGCCGACGGCGCCGGCGAAACCGGTGGTCAATCCGAACGACGGTCTCGATGATTTCAGCTGGGAGCCGCCCTCGCTCACACCGGCGGCGGATGCAGCGATCGCGAAGACGGAAGCGACCGGCGTGATGAAAGCGAAGCTGAGTGTCGAGAAGAACACCTCCGACACCGCGAAACATCCGGCGCTCAAGATCGCGCCGAAGCAGCCCGCCAGCAAGCCGCCGGTTGCCGCGAAGCCGGCAGCTCCGGTCGCGAAGCCCGCCACTGCGGTTGCAGCGAAGCCCGCTGCCAAACCGGATCCCGCGAGCAGCATGCGCGTGCGTGCGCTCGACCTCACGTTCTCCGAGCCGCCGCCCGCGCCGGCTATGACGTCGCGCGCAGCTCCGGCTGGGCCGTTCCATGTTGGCAAAGGCGTCGAGTTCAAGGACGTCGGCATCAGCCTCGAGTCCGAGCCCGCGAAGCCCGCTGGGCCGGCAGCGAACGCCAAGCCTGCGATGCCGGCGAAGCCGGCCGCGCCCGTCAAGGCGAAGACGGAGAAGGCCAACGCGCCTGCCAAGCCGATCGCGGCGCCGAAGGTTCCCGAGAGGGCGGCGGCCAAGTCGACGCCTGCGCCGATCGCAGCGGCCGCGAAGCCCGCTGCGCCGATGCTGCCGCCGATTCGCATCAGCGGCGGGTCGAACGTTGCGCCGCCGGAACTCGACAGCACGCAGACGATTCGCGCGCTGACGAGCGCGGAGATGGAGGATGCCGCGCAGGAGAAGTGGTTCGCCGTGCAGCTGGCTGTTTCCGATCAGCCGGTGAACCTCGACGCCATGCCGCGCCTCGACATCTTCGAGGCTTATCGCCTGTACTCGGTCGCGACGGCCGGCAGCGGCAAGATCGTGCACTCGCTGCGCCTGGGGTTCTTCAAGGAAGCGGTGTCGGCCGAAGCCGTCATGGGTTACCTGAACACGTTCTTCGGCTCGCCGAGCGTCATGCGCGTGAGCGTCGCCGAGCACGCGCGCTTCAAGGATGCGCCGTCGACGAAGAAGCCGGCGCCGGCGCCGGTGCAGGAAGCGAAGGTGGTCGAGCTCAACAACGCGCGCTCCGGGCGTCCGGTCATTCCGACCGTGACGATGGAAGTCGCGCCCGGCGTCGATACCGCGGCCACCGGCTCGTTCCGCCCGCTCGACACCGGCTCATTCAGGACGAGCGCGAGCGGCAAGCACAAGGCACTGAAGAATGCCGCGAAGTCCGCAGGCAGTAGCAAGACTGCGCGTGCCCACAGCAGGACCGGTAACACCGGCAAGCACAAGACGCTGCCGCCGATCGAGAAGAAGAGTCTCGCCGAGCAGCTGCTCGATGAGGCGCGCGAAGTCGAGCTGTCGGAGAGCGGCATCCGCAAGCTGCCGAAGAACGATTCGCTGCTGTCGCGCATGCTCGGCAAGCTGACGAAGTAGCGCCCGCTCCACGCTGCGTGGAATTCCAGACTGCCGATCTGTGCGATCGCTTCGCAGCCGAGCTGCAGATCGCCGAGCCGGTCTTGCGCGACTACGGCGGATCGATGCGGCGCGCGGTGCTCGCACAGCAGGCCATCGACAACGGCTGGAGCGGCGTCGTGGTGTACGGATGCATTCGCGACGCATTCGCGATTGCGAAGTTGCCGCTCGGCGTGAATTTTCGTCAGGGTGACTGGCGGTATGCAGACGAGGATGGCCTGATCGTCGCGCCGCGCGCGCTGACATGAAACCCTGCGACCCGTTACGGCGTTTTCAGTCGGCCCGCATTATTCGTATGATGCGCGCGGTAACTTCCCCTCCCATCACGACTGCGAGAACGAGGACCGATCATGACCGACCGCCGCTACGATCGTCGTACAGTTCTTAAGACCGCCCTGGCAGGACTTGCGGCCTTGCCCGCCGCCGGCCTGGCCGCGGATGCAGCGGGCTCGCCGCCGCACCTGGACGAGAAAGAGCAGCTCGCAGTCTCGCTCGGTTACGTGCACGACGCGAAGAAAGTCGACGCGAACAAGGTGCCGCAGTACAAGCCCGGCGCGCACTGCGCGAACTGCATCCAGCTGCAGGGCAAGGAAGGCGACGAATGGCGTCCCTGCAACCTGTTCCCCGGCAAGCTCGTCAATGCGAACGGCTGGTGCAAGGTCTGGGCGGCGAAGCCCGGCGCGAAGGTCGGCTGAGCGCTGTCATTCGTTCGCCGGATCGCCCTCCGGCAGCACGTCTTTGGCCCACTCGTAGCGTTTCCACGCCGGCACCGGCGTGGGAACGGCGGCGCGCGGCACGAACTTCGAGCGCTCCACCAGCTGATACTTGTGGATGTAGCGCGGGCAGTTCGGAAACACTTCCCGTACGCGTACTTTGACGACGAACTGCGCGCCGAGGTATGCAGGCTCGACTGCCGACGCCGGCTCGAGCGCAGCCGTGCCGTTCACGCGAATGCGCTTGCCCGCTTCGAAATCGATGAACAGCATCCCGACGTGCGGATTCATGCGCGTGTTGCCGAACGACAGGAACATGCCGTTGCCGTCGTAGTTCGGAAACACCAGCGTGCTCTCGTCGAGCACGCGCACGAAGCCCGGATCGCCGCCCTTGTACGAGCAGTTCGGCCGGCCCTCGGCATCCGCGGTCGCGAGAAAGAACATGTCGCGGCGCTCGATGAACTCGCGATCCTCCGGCGTGATGAGCGTGTGATAGGTCACCTGCTCCAGCCGGTCCGCCAGCCGCTCGGTGTCGAACTGCCGCTGCAGCTCGCGGTGTCCTTCCTGGTAGAGGCGTGACATGCAGTGCGCTCCTATAACCTCAGACGCTCGCCATATCCGGTCAGCTCGAGATAGCCGCGGCCGATGGCGCGACCGCTCTCGTCGAATGCGCGCACTGCGCCTTCCCAATAGAGCGTCCCGGTGCTCGCGCGCGCGTCGTTCTCCTGATCGTCCAGCAAGGGGCGCAGCAGTATCGTGCGCCCGCCTACCGCGATTTTCCATTCGACCGGATAGGCAACGCCGGTGCGCGCTGAGCGCCAGCGACGCAGCGGCGACCACGCAACTTCGCTGGCTGCAAAGACGCGGTCGGGCTGACCCGGCTCGCGCAGCGTCGCGCCGGCCCAGTACGGATTGCCGGCAGCGTCGCGGATGCGCTGGACCATCAGCGCGCCGCCGTCGTCGAGGTTGAGGCCGATCCAGTCCCAGCCCCGTGCCTGGTCGTCGAACATGCCGCTCGACCATTCGTGGTCGAACCAGGCGATGCCCCGCACCCGATACTCGCGACCGCCGATTGCTATGCGACCGCTCGTTTGCAGCTGCGGCAGGCTGTAGTAGTAGCTGGCGAATTGCGGCTGCGGACCCTTCTGACTGAAGCCGTTCCTGCCGTTCAACAGCGGCGCCTGGCTGCGAACGCACTCCAGCTGCAATGAGAACTCGCTGGTCGCTGCGACCGCTGTGTAGCGCTCGCCGTCCTGGCGCAGCGACCAGTCGTCGATCTTGACGGCGAGCGATCCTCCGGCCGCTTCGGCAAGACCGAAGCCGGCGCGCGCCGACTTCTCGCCGCGCAGCAGCGCCCCGCGCCGCGGATCGCTGAGCGCCGCGTGCGCGAACAACACCTGGCGCGCGACGAAGCGCGAAGGGTTCTGCTCGTCGACGCCGGGGCGGTTGCGAAAGAACGTGATCTGAAAGCCCAGCGGCTCGCCGCCCGGCGTTTCGACCCAGCCCGTGAGATACCACCATTCGGTGCGGAACTGCGGATGACTGCCTTCGTCGCGCGGCAGCTCGATCGCATAGCCGGGCACGACCGCCGGATATTCGACCGCCGCGGCACAGATCGCCGTGCTCGCGACGAGCAGCAGCAGTGCGGCGCTCGCGAGTCGACTCACCAATCCTCCTTCACGGCCTTGACGACGTCGGTGCTCATCGCCTGGCGCCCACTGACGATTGCGATGCCGGCCGCCGCCGCGACGAGCACTGCGCTCAGCGACGTGAGCAACACGCCGGGCGCCGCGAGATCCATGCTCCAGTGAAACGATTGCCGATTCACGACGTAGATGAGGATCAGGCTCACGACTGCGCCGGTGAGCAATCCGACGAGCACGCCCGTCGCGCCGAGCACCGCACCTTCGATCGCGAGCATCGTCGCAATCTGCGCGCGTGTGAATCCAAGATGCCGCAACACGCCGAACTCGCCGCGCCGCGCCAGGACCTGCGCGCTGATCCCGGCAGCGATGCCGAACAAACCAATGAGCACGGCAACGAGCTCGAGCAGGTAAGTGATCGCAAAGGTGCGATCGAACGCCTGCAACGACAGCCGGCGCAGCTCCGGCGGCGTGCGCAGATCGAACTGCGTCGCCGGCAACAGATCGCGGATCCGACTTTCCAGCGCGTGCGAGTCGGCGCCCGGCTGCACCCACAGGCTGACCGTATTGATGCCGGTATCGCCCGTCAGTCGGACGTACGCCACGCTGTCGATGACGATCGCACCGTTCTGATGCTCGTAGTCGCGCCAGATGCCGGCGGCGAAAGCATGCAGACGCTGGCCTGCCACGGACACCTCGAACGAATCGCCGGCGCGAATGCCATAGAGGTCACCTGCAGCTTCGCTGACCCAGGTCGGCACGGCATCCTGCGGCGCTTTCGCTGCAGCAGTAGCAGTCGTCCATAGCGCATCCGCAATCGCCATGTGGTTGGAGCTGCGCGCGACGAGCGTCAGTGGCGGCTTGTCCGGCGCGAGCTGCGCGCGGGCGAACCGGCCCGTCTCGAAGTAAGCGACGCCCGGCAACCGAGCAAGCCGCTGCACGGTGCTCGCGTCGAAGTGCGCCGATTGCCCGACGTAGCCGAGGCGCACATAGATGTCCGCAGGCAGCAGGCGCTGCGCCCATTGGTCGAGCGAAGTGCGGAACGACGTCACCATGATCGCCATCGACACCATCAGGCTGAAGCTCACGAGAATCGCCGACACGCTGAGCGTCGCGTAGCGCGCAGTGCCGGCGATCTGTGCAATTGCGACCTGGTATGGAACGGCCCGCACGAAAGGCGCGTGGCGCAGCGCGAGGCGGACGATCGACGGCATCGCGATCACCGCGCCGATCATCAGCAACGCGATCGCAATGAACCCCGGCAGCGGCAGGCCAGCGATCGGCGGCAGCAGCAGGACCATCGCGGCGAGCGTCAGGAACGCTGCGACGACTCGTCCATGCGTGCGCAGCTCGCGACTCGCGACGTCGCCGGCTTTCAAAGCACTGGCGGTCGGCACGCGCGCCGCTTCGATGGCGGGTCGCAGTGCGCCGACGATCGCAACCATCACGCCGAGCACGCAGAAGATGACGATCTCGGTGCCATGGACTTCCAGCTCGGCTGCCAGCCCGCGAAAGTAACCGGCGCCCAGGTCGCCGCCGATCGCACCGAGGCCGATCCGCGCAGCGGCGATTCCCAGCGCTACGCCAAGCAGCGCGCCGCAGGTCCCGATGATCGCGCTGCCCGCAAGCACCAGCGCCAGTTGCTGTGCGCGCGTGACGCCGAGCGCATGCAGGACCGCGAACTCGCGCCGCCGGCGCAACGTCGCGAGCGATTGCGTCGAGTACACGAAGAAGCCACCGGTGAAGAGCGCGACCAGCGCGAGTGCCGTGAGGTTTGATCGATACGCGCGCGACAGGCGCAGCGCCTCGCTGCTCGCTTCTCCCGGCGTCGTCACTCTCGCTTCGGGCGGCAACAACGCCGCAATGTCAGCGCGCACGCGTTCTGCGCGCGCGCCGCCCGCCAGTCGCACGTTGATCCGCGACAGCTTTCCCAGGCGACCGAATCGCCACTGGGCGGCGGCGATGTCCAGCACGCCGGCGCGATCCTCCAGTCCGGCCTGGGGCAGGACGCCGGCGACGCGCAGCTGTTCGGTCTTTTCGCCGACCTGGATTTCGAGCACGCCGCCCGTACCCAGTTGCAGGTCGCGCGCCGCGCTGGCGCTCAGGAACACCGCGTGCGGATCGAATGCGGCGGAATCCGTCGCCATCGTGCCGGCGAGCGCGGCCAGCGACGCCTGCAATTGACGCGAGCGGAACGCATCGACGCCGAGCAGCGTGAGCGAAGCACGGCGCTGCGCGAGCTTCGCTTCCACTTCCACCACCGGACTCGCGACCGCGACGCCGGGAACGGCGGCGATGCGCGGATAGAGATTCTCATCGAGCCCCGCGGCGCTCTCGATCGACAGGTCCGCCAGGCCGTACAGGCTGCGCGCGGCGAGCGAAACCTCGTCGGCTGCCGAACGGTTGATCAGGTAGATCGCGAATCCCAGCGCCACGCCGAGCGCGATGGCGATCACGAGTAACGCGTTGCGGCCCGGCGAGCGCCGCAGCGGTCCGGCGAGAGCAGCATCGATGAGCGGCCAGGCTGCCATGACTCAGGTCCCGCGCTCGCGCAGTCCCTGGTGCGTGAGCCGGTAGGTGCGTTGCGCGGTCGCGGCGGCGACCTCGGAATGTGTGACGAGAATGCCGGCCGCATTGTCGCGCTCGAGCTGTGCGCGCAGCAGCGCCAGCACCTCCGCTGCCGAATCGGCATCGAGATTGCCGGTGGGCTCGTCGGCCAGCACCAGGCTCGGTCGATGCGCCAGTGCGCGCGCGATCGCGACGCGCTGCATTTCGCCGCCCGACAACTGATTCGGCAGATCGGCCTCGCGATCGAGCATGCCGACCGCCGCGAGCATCTCCTCGACGCGCGCAGCAATACTCGAGCTTGCAGCGCCGTTCAGCGCCAGCGGCAATCCGACGTTGCGCGCGACCGTCAGGTGCGGCAGCAGATGGAACGCCTGGAAGATGAAACCCATGCGGGCGCGGCGCAGCCGCGTGCGTCCGGCATCGTCGAGCGCCGCCAGATCCTGCCCGCCGACCACGATGCGGCCGGCGTCCGGCACGTCGAGACCGGCAATGAGGTTGAGCAGGGTCGATTTGCCGGCGCCCGACTCGCCCATCACGGCGATGTACTCGCCGGCGGCGAGCTGCAACGCGACCTCGTGCAGAACGACGCGCGCCCGCGCGCCAGCAAAGGACTTACTGACCCGTTCGACTGCTAGAAATGGGGACATTCCTCATTTCCAGGTGAGCGCTGCAGCCGGGTTCGCTGCCGACGGAAATGAGGAATGTCCCCATTTCTAAAACCCTATCGTGACGCCGAGGTTCGCGGAGTACTGGATGAAGGTGTCGGACTTCGCGCGGATGTTGCAGGTCAAGCCGCCATCCGACACGCAGAAGAGATTGCCGTTGGTGTCGAGCACGGTTACGAAAGCGCGCACGTCGAAGCGCACGCCGAAATGATCGTTGATCGGCACGCGCACGCCGCCGGCGATCGACAGCGCCGGCTTGGTCTCGTCGTCGAGGCCGGCCTGGTCCGGGCTGAAGCGCACGGCGCCGACGGTCATGCCGAAATACGGAATGACGTGCTCCGCGTCCGGGTAGCTGACCGTGCCGCCGACCTGCAGGTACTGAATGTCCAGGTCGAAAGGCGTGGCGCCCTTGACGCGCGTGCTCTGGGTGGTGAACAGCAGCTCGTAATGCCGCCAGTAGTCGGCGGCCGCGTCGATCATCAGCCCGTAGTTGTTGTCCTCGTCGAGATTGCGATCGCTGTCGTCGCTCGGATCCTCGAACTCGCCGCCGGCCATGTAGCCGACGAACGGCGTGAACTCCCAATCGTTGTACTTCCTCGGCTCCTCGGCCCGCGCGGGCGAGGCCAGGCACGCCAGCGCCGCCGCCGCGATTGCAGATCTCGAAAAAATCCGGTTTCGCATGATCGTATACTCCTCGCCACGAGGCCGTACGTTAACACGATGAGAGCGTCCAGCATTGTCGTCGCCGCCGTTTTCGCGGCGTTGACGTTCGCGTTGTGGGCCTGGCTGAACCGGCCCAACCCGGAGCCCCCCTGGCCCGACCACGTGCAGGGGATGGCGTTCTCGCCGTTCGGCTTCGGCCAGGATCCGGTGCCGCAGGTGCTGCCCACACCCGCGCAGCTCGACGCCGATTTGCGACTGCTCGCCGGCAAGGTCACGGCGGTGCGTACTTACTCCTCGCTGAAGAGCCTCGGGCAGATCGCCGACCTCGCCGCCCGCCACCAGCTCAAGGTCGCGCTCGGCGCCTGGCTGGATCGCAATCTCGAGACCAACGACGCCGAGGTCGCCGCGGCGATCGACATCGCCAACGCGCATGCGAACGTCATACGGCTGGTGATCGGCAACGAAGTGATCCTGCGCGATGACCTGAGCGTCGCCGAGCTGACGCGCCAGCTCGATCGCGTGCGCGCCGCCGTCAAGCAGCCGGTGAGCACGGCGGAGCCCTGGCACGTGTGGCTGTCGCACCCGGAGCTGGTCGAGCACGTCGATTATCTTGCCGTGCACATGTTGCCGTACTGGGAAGGAATTCCGGTCCAGCAAGCAGTCGACTACATCGCGATGCGAGTCGCGGAGCTGCAGCGCGCCTATCCCGACAAGCAAGTCGTCATCGCCGAGGTCGGCTGGCCGTCCGACGGGCGCACGCGCGAGGGGGCTGTCGCGTCGACGAGTAACGAAGCGATGTTCCTGCGGCGCTTCCTGCAGCGGGCGCGCGAAGAAGGCTACATCTACTACATCATGGAAGCGTTCGATCAGCCATGGAAGGCGCGCTACGAAGGCGCCGTCGGCGCGTACTGGGGCGTGTACGACGTGGACCGCGAGCCGAAGTTCGCATTCGTCGAGCCCATCGTGCGCATCCCGCAATGGCAGACGCTCGCCGCGATCTCGGTCGTGCTCGCGTCGCTCCTGGTCGCCCTGCTGTTCGTTCACAGCCGCACGCTCGACGCGCGCGGCCGCAGCCTGCTCGCGATAGTCGTCTATGCCGTCACTGCAGCCGCGGTCTGGATCATCTACGACTACTCGCAGCAGTACATCACGCTGCGCAGCGTATTGATCGGCGGACCGCTGCTGCTGGGCATGTTCGTCGTGATCGCGGTGCTCATCGCCGAGGCGCACGAGTGGGCGGAAGCGCACTGGGCGCTGCCGCGCCGCCGCTCGTTCGCGATCGCCGGCGCCGCGGCTGCCTTGCCCAAGGTGTCGATTCACGTGCCCGCCTACAACGAGCCGCCGCAGATGCTGATCGAGACGCTCGACGCGCTCGCGCGCCTCGACTATCCCGACTACGAAGTGATCGTCGTCGACAACAACACCCGCGATCCCGCGGTCTGGCGGCCGGTCGAGCAGCACTGTGCGCGCCTCGGCGAGCGCTTCCGCTTTTTCCACGTCGATCCGTTGCCCGGCTTCAAGGCGGGCGCGCTGAATTTTGCCCTCGGCCACAGCGCCGCGGACGCGCCGATCATCGCCGTGATCGACAGCGACTACCAGGTCGAGCCCGCGTGGCTGCGCGACCTCGTGCCGGGTTTCGCCGAGCCGCAGGTCGCGATCGTGCAGGCGCCGCAGGACTACCGCGACGGCGGCGAGAGTGTCTTCAAAGCGATGTGCTACGCCGAGTATCGCGGCTTCTTCCTGATCGGCATGATCACGCGCAACGAGCGCAACGCCATCATCCAGCACGGCACCATGACGCTCGTGCGACGCGAGGCGCTCGCGCAGGCCGGCGGCTGGGCGCAGTGGTGCATCACCGAGGACGCGGAGCTCGGCCTGCGTTTGTTCGAGCACGGCTACGAAGCGCAGTACGTGCCGCGCAGCTATGGCCGCGGGCTGATGCCGGAGACCTTCACCGACTACAAGAAGCAGCGATTCCGCTGGGCGTACGGCGCAGTGCAGATTCTTCGCGCACACGCGCGAGCGCTGTTCTCGCATTCCGACGAGCGACTGACGCGCGGCCAGCGCT